>NZ_LZJC01000072.1 GCF_001666755.1 Mycobacterium sp. E1214
CGCGAGCTGGCCGGCTGGCTCGCCGAAGCGGTGGCGCAGGCCGACGGCGTCGCCGCCGCCGAGGTCGCCGGGCCCGGCTTCATCAACCTGCGCCTCGAGGCGTCGGCGCAGGCCGCGGTGGTCGACAACGTCATCGACGCCGGCGACGGATACGGTCACTCCGCGGCGCTGGCGGGGCACAAGATCAACCTCGAGTTCGTGTCGGCCAACCCCACCGGGCCCATCCACATCGGCGGCACCCGCTGGGCCGCCGTCGGCGACGCGCTGGGCCGGCTGCTGTCCACCCAGGGCGCCGCCGTGGAGCGCGAATACTACTTCAACGACCACGGCGCCCAGATCGACCGCTTCGCCAGCTCGCTGATCGCCGCCGCCAAGGGCGAACCCACCCCCGACGACGGTTACGCGGGTGACTACATCAACGACATCGCCGCGCAGGTGCTGCAGCAGGCGCCCGCGGCGTTGACCCTGTCCGACGCCGACGCGCACGAGACCTTCCGCGAAATCGGCGTCGACTTGATGTTCACCCACATCAAGGAGTCGCTGCACGACTTCGGCACCGACTTCGACGTCTACACCCACGAGGACTCGATGCACACCAGCGGGCGGGTGGACCAGGCCATCGCCCGCCTGCGCGAGAGCGGCAATATCTACGAGAAGGACGGCGCAAGCTGGTTGCGCACCAGCGCATTCGGCGACGACAAGGACCGCGTCGTGATCAAGAGCGACGGCAAGCCGGCCTACATCGCCGGGGACATCGCCTACTACCTGGACAAGCGGCAGCGCGGATTCGACCTGTGCATCTACATGCTCGGCGCCGACCACCACGGCTACATCGCGCGGCTCAAGGCGGTGGCCGCCGCCTTCGGTGACGACCCCGCCGCCGTCGAGGTGCTCATCGGGCAGCTGGTCAACCTGGTCCGCGACGGCCAGCCCGTGCGCATGAGCAAGCGCGCCGGAACGGTGATCACCCTCGACGACCTGGTCGAGGCGATCGGCGTCGACGCCGCCCGCTACAGCCTGATCCGTTCCTCGGTGGACACCCCGATCGACATCGACCTGGCGTTGTGGTCCTCGGCGTCTAACGAAAACCCGGTCTATTACGTGCAATACGCGCACGCTCGGCTGTCCGCGCTGGCCCGCAACGCCGCCGAGCTGGGGCTGGCGCCCGACACCGCGCACCTCGAGCTGCTCAGCCACGACAAGGAGGGGACGCTGCTGCGCACCCTCGGCGAGTTCCCGCGCGTACTCGAGACGGCGGCGAACCTGCGCGAACCGCACCGGGTCTGCCGTTACCTCGAAGACCTCGCCGGTGATTACCACCGGTTCTACGACTCGTGCCGCGTGCTGCCGCAGGGCGACGAGCGGCCCACCGACTTGCACACCGCCCGCCTGGCGCTGTGCCAGGCCACCCGTCAGGTCATCGCCAACGGCCTGGCCATCCTCGGGGTCACCGCGCCGGAGCGAATGTGAACGTCCATCCCGCCGGGCCCCGGTACGCCGACGACGCCCGTCAACCCGCCAGCCCCCCGCGCCCGCAGTCGGCCGAGGAGCTGCTGTCGCTCGCCCCGAACGTGTGGCCGCGCAACATGATTCGCGGTGCCGACGGGATCGCGGCCATCGCGGGCGTGCCCGTCACCGACCTCGCCCGGGAATACGGGACCCCGCTGTTCGTCATCGACGAGGACGACTTTCGGTCCCGCTGCCGCGAGATCGCGGCCGCGTTCGGCGGCGGCCGCCACGTCTACTACGCGGCCAAGGCGTTCCTATGCAGCGAGGTCGCCCGCTGGGTCGACGAGGAGGGCCTGTCGCTCGACGTGTCGACCGGCGGCGAGCTGGCCGTCGCGCTGCGCGCCGACTTCCCGCCGGAGCGCATCACGTTCCACGGCAACAACAAATCCGTCGCCGAGCTGACCGAGGCGGTCAAAGTCGGTGTCGGGCGCATCGTCTTGGACTCGATGATCGAGATCGAGCGGCTTGACGCCATCGCGGGTGAGGCGGGCGTCGTCCAAGACGTCTACGTGCGCGTCACCGTCGGCGTCGAGGCGCACACGCACGAATTCATCTCCACCGCGCACGAAGACCAGAAGTTCGGCCTCTCGGTGGCCAGCGGCGCGGCCATGGGGGCCGTGCGCCGCGTCTTCGCCACGGACAACCTGAGGCTCGTCGGGCTGCACAGCCACATCGGTTCGCAGATCTTCGACGTCGACGGCTTCGAAGTCGCCGCGCACCGGGTCATCGGGTTGCTGCAAGAGGTCGTCGAGCAGTTCGGTGTCGACAAGACCGCGCAGATCTCGACCGTGGATCTCGGCGGAGGCCTGGGCATTTCGTACCTGGCGGCCGACGACCCACCGCCGATGACCGAGCTGGCGGACAAGCTGACCGCCATCGTGCGCAGCGAGTCGGCGGCGGTGGGGCTGCCCACGCCGACCCTGGTGGTGGAGCCGGGCCGCGCCATCGCCGGCCCGGGCACCATCACCCTCTACGAGGTCGGCACCGTCAAGGACGTCGACATCAGCGCCACGGCGCAGCGCCGCTACGTCAGCGTCGACGGCGGCATGAGCGACAACATCCGCACCGCGCTCTACGACGCGCAATACGACGCCCGGCTGGTCTCGCGGGTCAGCGACGGGCCCGCGACCCTGGCGCGTATCGTCGGAAAGCATTGCGAGAGCGGCGATATCGTCGTGCGGGACACCTGGGTGCCCGACGACCTGGCGCCCGGCGACCTGCTGGGGGTGGCGGCCACCGGCGCCTACTGCTATTCGCTGTCCAGCCGTTACAACATGATCTGCCGTCCGGCCGTGGTGGCGGTACGCGCGGGCCAGCCACGCCTGATCCTGCGCCGCGAGACGGTCGACGATCTCTTGAGTCTGGAAGTGAGGTGAACTGTGCCCCGTGACGAAAAGCCGGTTGGGGTAGCGGTACTCGGGTTGGGCAACGTCGGCAGCGAAGTCGTCCGCATCATCGAGGACAGCGCCGACGACCTGGCGGCTCGGGTCGGCGCGCCCTTGGTGCTGCGCGGCATCGGCGTGCGCCGCGTCGCCGACGACCGCGGTGTCCCCGCCGAGCTGCTTACCGACAACATCGAAGAGCTGGTCTCGCGCGAGGACGTCGACATCGTCGTGGAGCTGATGGGTCCGGTCGAGCCGTCGCGCAAGGCGATCCTGACCGCGCTCGAGCATGGCAAGTCCGTCGTGACGGCCAACAAGGCGCTGCTGTCGATCTCCACCGGTGAACTCGCCCAGGCGGCCGAGAACGCCACCGTCGACCTGTATTTCGAGGCGGCCGTCGCGGGCGCCATCCCGGTGATCCGCCCGCTGACGCAGTCCTTGGCGGGGGACACCGTGCTGCGGGTCGCCGGGATCGTCAACGGCACCACCAACTACATCCTCTCGGCGATGGACAGCACGGGCGCCGACTACGACACCGCCCTGGGCGAGGCCAGCGCGCTGGGATACGCCGAGGCCGACCCCACCGCGGACGTCGAGGGCTACGACGCCGCGGCCAAGGCCGCCATCCTCGCCTCCATCGCGTTCCACACCCGGGTGACCGCCGACGACGTCTACCGCGAAGGCATCACGAAGATCACCCCGGCCGACTTCGCGTCCGCCCGGGCGTTGGGCTGCACCATCAAGCTGCTGTCCATCTGCGAGCGCATCTCCGACGACGACGGCCAGGAGCGGGTGTCGGCCCGGGTCTACCCGGCGCTGGTGCCCTTGTCGCACCCGCTGGCCACCGTCAGCGGGGCCTTCAACGCGGTCGTCGTCGAGGCGAAGGCCTCGGGGCGGCTGATGTTCTACGGCCAGGGCGCCGGTGGCGCGCCGACCGCGTCGGCGGTGACCGGTGACCTGGTGATGGCCGCCCGCAACCGGGTCCTGGGCAGCCGCGGGCCCAAGGAGTCCAAGTACGCCCAATTGCCCATTGCGCCAATGGGTTTGATCTCCACCCGGTATTACGTCAGCATGAACGTCGCGGACAAGCCGGGCGTGTTGTCCTCGGTCGCGGCGGAGTTCGGCAAGCGGGAAGTGAGCATCGCCGAGGTGCGCCAGGAGGGCGTGGTCGACGACGGCGGGCGCCGCGTCGGGGCCCGGATCGTGGTGGTCACCCACAGCGCGACCGACGCCGCGCTGTCCGAAACCGTCTCCGCCCTCGCCGATTTGGACGCCGTGCAGGGCATCACCAGCGTCTTGCGCCTGGAAGGAACCAGCCTATGAGCGCCCCGTACACGGCCGTTCACCAGCCGTGGCCCGGCCTGATCGAGGCTTACCGCGACCGGCTTCCGGTGGGCGACAACTGGACAGCGGTCACCCTGCTCGAGGGCAATACCCCGCTGATCAAGGCGACGCGGCTCTCCGAGCGGACGGGCTGCACGGTGCACCTCAAGGTGGAGGGCCTCAACCCGACGGGTTCGTTCAAGGACCGCGGCATGACGATGGCGGTCACCGACGCGGTGGCCCGCGGCCAGCAGGCGGTGCTCTGCGCGTCGACGGGCAACACCTCCGCGTCGGCGGCGGCCTACGCCGCCCGCGCCGGGATCACCTGCGCGGTGCTGATCCCGCAGGGCAAGATCGCGATGGGCAAGCTGGCGCAGGCGGTCATGCACGGCGCCAAGATCATTCAGATCGACGGCAACTTCGACGACTGCCTCGAGCTCGCCCGCAAGATGGCCGCCGACTTTCCGACGATCTCACTGGTCAATTCGGTCAACCCGGTGCGCATCGAGGGCCAGAAGACGGCGGCCTTCGAGATCGTCGACGCGCTGGGCGCCGCGCCGGACGTGCACGCCCTCCCGGTGGGTAACGCCGGCAACATCACCGCGTACTGGAAGGGCTACACCGAATATCACCAAGAGGGGGTGATCGACCGGCTGCCGCGGATGCTCGGCACCCAGGCGGCCGGCGCGGCCCCGCTGGTGCACGGCGAACCCGTCAGCCACCCGGAGACCATCGCGACCGCCATCCGGATCGGCGCGCCGGCGTCGTGGACCGCCGCGGTCAAGGCCCAGCAGCAGTCGGACGGCCGTTTCCTCGCCGCCACCGACGACGAGATCCTGGCGGCGTATCACCTCATCGCCCAGAGCGAAGGGGTTTTCGTCGAGCCGGCGTCCGCGGCCAGCGTCGCGGGCCTGCTCAAAGCCGTCGACGACGGCTGGGTCGCCCGCGGCTCCACGGTGGTGTGCACGGTGACCGGCAACGGCCTCAAGGACCCCGACACGGCGCTGCGCGACATGCCGACCGTGTCCCCGCTGCCCGTCGACCCGGTGCTCGTCGTCGAGAAGCTCGGCTTGGCGTGAAGGGTTGTTGGTGACCCAGGTGCTCCCCGCCGGGCTGGTGGCCAGCGCCGTGGTCTCGGCGTCCAGCGCCAACCTCGGCCCGGGCTTCGACAGCCTCGGCTTGGCCCTGGACCTGTGCGACGAGATCGTCGTCGAGACAACGGATTCCGGACTGGTCGTGCTCGTCGAAGGGCAGGGCGCCAATCAGGTGCCGCTGGGCCCCGAGCATCTGGTGGTCCGCGCCCTTACCGCCGGGCTGCACGCGGCCGGTGTCCAGGCGCCGGGCTTGGTGGTGCGGTGCCGCAACGCCATTCCGCACTCCCGGGGGCTGGGATCCTCGGCGGCCGCCGCGGTCGGCGGCCTGGCTGCGGCTAACGGCCTTGTGGCGCAGACGAATTCGCCGGTGTTGACCGATGCCCAGCTGATTCAGCTCTCCTCGGATTTCGAGGGCCATCCCGACAACGCCGCGGCCGCCGTGCTGGGGGGCGCGGTGGTGTCGTGGATCGACAGCGGTGCCGCCGCGGCCCGCTACTCGGCGGTGCCCCTGCGGCTGCACCCCGACATCCGGGTGCACTGCGCGGTCCCCGAGGAACGTTCGCTGACCTCGGAGACGCGGGTGCTGCTGCCCGCGCAGGTCAGCCACGTCGACGCGCGCTTCAACGTCAGTCGCGCGGCGTTGCTGGTGGTGGCGCTCACCGAACGCCCCGACCTGCTGATGGCGGCCACCGAGGATGTCTTGCATCAGCCGCAGCGCGCGGCGGCGATGCCGGCCTCCGCGGAATATTTGCGGCTGCTGCGGCGTCATAACGTGGCAGCGACGCTGTCGGGGGCCGGTCCTTCGGTGATTGCGTTGAGCACAGCCTCGGAGCTACCTGCGGAAGTGGTGGACTACGGGGCCGCCCACGGTTTTACGATCACCGCGATGGCCGCTGGCGAACGAGTTCGCTGGAGTGCGGGAGCCACCGTCCCCGAGTGATCCACAGCGTGGCCCGAGCGTTTGCTTGCTTCCGGCTGGGATGGGGGCTATCCTCGGACCCGTCCAGCAATCGCAGCATCTGCATCTGCATCCATACTGCCTTGAAGCTAGGACAACACCAATTCTTCTCGTGGACGAGGTTCGCCGTTTACTCCGCCGATCGAGGCGATCACCGTTGCAGAGTCGATGATTGGGCGCATCCGGCACTGAGCCTGATTGCAACGACCCCCCGTATGACGTGATCAGCGGGGGAAGAAAGGAAATCCGTGACTGATACGGACCTGTTCACGGCTGGCGAGAGCACTGACGCCGATCAACTGGCGAACGCCGTGACCCCAGACACATCCGACGCGAAGAGCGTCAAGACCACCAAGTCCGATGGCCCCGCGGGCGCCCTGTCCACCATGGTGTTGCCCGAGCTGCGCGCCCTGGCCAGCCAGGTCGGCGTCAAGGGGACGTCGGGCATGCGCAAGAACGAACTGATCGCCGCCATCAAGGAGATTCGCGGCCAGGCCAACGGCGCCGCCGCCAACGGCGCGCCGACCGCCGCCGTCGACACCGGCTCCAAGCCGGACACCGACGCCAACGGCGCCGGCCCGGACGCCCCGGCCAAAGCGGAGCAGAACGGTACGGCCGCCGAGTCGCCGCGCCGCGAACGGCGCAACGCCTCCCGCGAAGCCGGCGCCGCCGCCCAGCCCGACGACGACGGTGGCCGGGGCCGCTCGGCGCGTCGCGACGACGCCTCCGGCGACGAGGCCGACGCCGGCAAGCGGGACGACCGCGGCCAAGACCGCCACGACCAGAACCGCGACCGCGGCCAGGACGGCGGCAACGACCAGGGCGGCCAGCGCGGCGGCTCCAACCAGAACCAGAACCAGCAAGACGACGACGGCGACGGCCGCCAGGGGAGGCGGGGGCGCCGCTTCCGCGACCGCAGGCGCCGCGGCGAACGCACCGGTGACGGCGCGGAATCCGAGCAGATCCGCGAGGACGACGTCGTGCAGCCGGTCGCCGGCATCCTCGACGTCCTGGACAACTACGCGTTCGTGCGCACCTCCGGCTACCTCGCCGGCCCGCACGACGTCTACGTGTCGATGAACATGGTGCGCAAGAACGGCCTTCGCCGTGGCGACGCCGTCACCGGCGCGGTACGCGTGCCCAAGGACGGCGAGCAGCCCAACCAGCGGCAGAAGTTCAACCCGCTGGTGCGGTTGGACAGCGTCAACGGCGGCTCGGTCGAAGAAGCCAAGAAGCGGCCCGACTTCTCCAAGCTGACGCCGCTCTACCCCAACCAGCGCCTGCGGCTGGAGACCACCAGCGACCGGCTGACCACCCGGGTCATCGACCTGATCATGCCGATCGGCAAGGGGCAGCGCGCGCTGATCGTGTCGCCGCCCAAGGCCGGTAAGACCACGATCCTGCAGGACATCGCCAACGCGATCACCAGGAACAACCCCGAATGCCACCTCATGGTCGTGCTCGTCGACGAGCGGCCCGAAGAGGTCACGGACATGACCCGCTCGGTCAAGGGTGAGGTCATCGCCTCGACCTTCGACCGGCCGCCCACCGACCACACGGCCGTCGCCGAACTCGCGATCGAGCGCGCCAAGCGGCTCGTCGAGCAGGGCAAGGACGTCGTGGTGCTGCTGGACTCGATCACCCGCCTGGGCCGCGCGTACAACAACGCCTCGCCCGCGTCCGGCCGGATCCTGTCCGGTGGTGTCGACTCCACCGCGCTGTACCCGCCCAAGCGGTTCCTCGGCGCGGCGCGCAACATCGAGGAAGGCGGGTCGCTGACGATCATCGCCACCGCGATGGTCGAGACCGGCTCCACCGGTGACACGGTCATCTTCGAGGAGTTCAAGGGCACCGGTAACGCGGAGCTCAAGTTGGACCGCAAGATCTCCGAGCGGCGGGTCTTCCCGGCGGTCGACGTCAACCCCTCCGGTACCCGCAAGGACGAACTGCTGCTCTCGCCCGACGAGTTCGGCATCGTCCACAAGCTGCGCCGCGTGCTGTCCGGTCTGGACTCGCACCAGGCCATCGACCTGCTGATGTCGCAGCTGCGCAAGACCAAGAACAACTACGAGTTCCTGGTCCAGGTGTCCAAGACGACGCCGGGATCGATGGACAACGACTGATCCGTCCGCGCGTCCGGCGCGCCGCCGCTGTGGCTTCGGTCTCGAAGAGCGGTCGCGCCGGCACCGAGGGAATGTCCGGGCCCACCCCGGTGTTTTGGGAAGACGGTGGTTGACCTGGCATAATCGAACGTCGATTACCCAGGACCGCCTCGGGTTGGGAGTTCACCACCGGCCGTCGGCTCCGACGCCGCCAGGGCCGGGCGACACACGATCGAAGAGGACATCATGAAAGCTGAGATTCATCCCGCCTACGAGGAGACCACGGTGCTCTGCGGGTGTGGCAACACCTTCCAAACGCGCAGCACCAAGTCCGGCGGCCGCATCGTCGTCGAGGTCTGCTCGCAGTGTCACCCGTTCTACACGGGCAAGCAGAAGATTCTCGACAGCGGCGGCCGGGTGGCCCGCTTCGAGAAGCGCTACGGCAAGCGCAAAGCCGGAGCGGACGCCGACAAGTAGCGGCCTCACCGACGCCCGAACTGTGCGCGCAGGCGCACGGGCCGGGCGTCGGTTCGCGTTCAGGAGCGGATCGCTTGGTGTGGGAGGTGTGACATGACAAAGCCGGTGCAGACCATCGACGTGCTGCTCGCCGAACACGCCGAGCTCGAGCGACGGCTGGCGGACCCCGAGCTGCACAGCAATCCCGGCGAGGCGCGCAAGGCCGGCCGCCGGTTCGCCCGCCTGGCGCCGATCGCCGCCACCCACCGCAAGCTGGAGTCCGCGCGCGCCGACCTGGAGACCGCCCGGGAACTGGCCGCCGACGACCACTCGTTCGCCGACGAGGTCACCGAGCTCGAGGTTCAGGTCGGCGAGCTAGAGACCCAACTCACCGACATGCTGGCGCCGCGCGACCCGCACGACGCCGACGACATCGTGCTCGAGGTGAAGTCCGGCGAGGGCGGGGAGGAATCGGCGCTGTTCGCCGCCGACCTCGCCAGGATGTACATCCGCTACGCCGAGCGACACGGCTGGACCGTGACCGTGCTGGACGAAACGACGTCCGACCTGGGCGGCTACAAGGACGCGACGCTGTCCATCGCCAGCAAGGGCGACGCGGCCGACGGTGTGTGGTCGCGCCTGAAGTTCGAGGGCGGCGTGCACCGGGTGCAGCGCGTCCCCGTCACGGAATCGCAGGGCCGCGTTCACACTTCGGCCGCCGGCGTGCTGGTCTACCCCGAACCCGAGGAAGTCGGCGAGGTGCAGATCGACGAATCCGATCTGCGCATCGATGTGTACCGCTCGTCCGGCAAGGGCGGGCAGGGCGTGAACACCACCGACTCCGCGGTGCGCATCACCCACCTGCCCACCGGGATCGTCGTGACCTGCCAGAACGAGCGGTCGCAGCTGCAGAACAAGGCCCGCGCCCTGCAGGTGCTGGCGGCGCGGCTGCAGGCGCTGGCCGAGGAGCAGGCGCTGGCCGACGCCTCGGCCGACCGGGCCAGCCAGATCCGCACCGTGGACCGCAGCGAGCGGATCCGCACCTACAACTTCCCCGAGAACCGGATCACCGACCACCGCATCGGGTTCAAGGCGCACAACCTCGACCAGGTGCTCGACGGCGACCTCGACGCGATGTTCGACGCGCTGGCCGCCGCGGACAAACAGAGCCGGCTGCAACAGGCATGACCGCATTGCGGCGCGCGATCGACGACGCTGCGGTGGCACTGACCGCAGCCGGCATCGATTCCGCGCGCTGGGACGCCGAGACGCTGGCCGCCCACCTGGCGGGCACCGACCGAGGGCGGCTGGCGCTGCTCGACTCACCCGGCGAGGACTTCTTCGGGCGCTACCGCGAGGCGGTGGCCGCGCGCTCCCGGCGGGTGCCGTTGCAGCACTTGCTGGGCACGGCCGCGTTCGGGCCGCTGCTGCTGCACGTCGGGCCCGGCGTGTTCGTGCCGCGCCCCGAAACCGAAGCGCTGCTGGAGTGGGCGAGCGCGCAGCGGCTGGCACCCGAGCCTGTGATCGTCGACTTGTGTACCGGCTCAGGGGCTTTGGCGGTCGCGCTGGCCCGGCACCGGGCGGAGCGTGGCCTGGGCGCGCGGGTCATCGCCGTGGACGACTCGGCCGCGGCGCTGGCGTACGCGCGCCGCAACGTCGAGGGCACCGGCGTCGAGCTCATCGAGGCCGACGTCACCCGCCCGGGCCTGCTTCCCGAACTGAACGCGCGCGTGGACCTGCTGGTGGCCAATCCGCCCTATGTGCCCGACGACGCGGCGGTGCCCCCCGAGGTCGCGGGCCACGACCCGCGCCACGCGGTGTTCGGCGGCCCGGACGGCATGGCGGTGCTCGGCCCCATCGTGGAACTGGCCGCCCGCTGGCTGCGCCCCGGCGGCCTGGTGGCCGTCGAGCACGACGACAGCACGTCGGCCCAGACCGTCGAATTGTTCGTTGCGGCAGGGGTGTTCGACGACGTCCGGGCCCGGCGGGACCTGGCGGGGCGCCCGCGGTTCGTGACGGCAATGAGGACTGGCGATGAGGAGGAGCGGCGCTCGTGACTGACGTATTTGACTGCGCCGACCCCGACCAGCGCGCCCGCGGCATCGCCTCGGCGGTCACGGCGCTCAAGGGCGGCCGGCTGGTCGTCATGCCCACCGACACCGTGTACGGCATCGGCGCCGACGCGTTCAACACCGCCGCGGTGGCCGCCCTGCTGTCGGCGAAAGGCCGCGGCCGCGACATGCCGGTGGGCGTGCTGGTGGGCTCCTGGCACACCATCGAGGGCCTCGTCTACACCATGCCGCGCGGCGCCCGCGACCTGATCCGCGCGTTCTGGCCGGGCGCGTTGAGCCTGGTGGTGACCCAGGCGCCGTCGCTGCAGTGGGACCTCGGCGACGCCCGCGGCACCGTGATGCTGCGCATGCCGTTGCACCCGGTGGCCATCGAGCTGCTGCGGGAGGTCGGGCCCATGGCGGTCTCCAGCGCGAACGTCTCGGGCCGCCCGGCCGCCGTGACCGCCGGCGACGCGCGCGACCAACTCGGCGACCTCGTCGACGTCTACCTTGACGCGGGTCCGTCCGAACAGGGCGCCGCCTCCACCATCGTCGACCTCACCGGTGACGGCCCCCGGATCCTGCGGCCGGGCCCGGTGAGCGCGCAGCGCATCGCCGAGGTACTCGAGGTGGATCCCGCGAGCCTGACGGGTTAGCCGGCGGCGGCGCGATTACTGGCGGACCAGGTTGGTGCAGTACGGTCTCGAGGTGTCCAGCGTCGTCACCAATCTGGCAAGTGGTTGGCTCGCCCTGGCCGATCGCGGCGCCGGCGTGCCGCTGCGCGAGCTCGCCCTGGTCGGGCTGACCGCCGCGATCATCACCTACTTCGCGACCGGCCCGGTGCGCGTGCTGGCCACCCGGCTCGGCGCCGTCGCCTATCCGCGCGAGCGCGACGTGCACGTCACGCCAACGCCCCGAATGGGCGGGCTGGCAATGTTTTTCGGGGTTGGGGCGGCCGTGTTCCTGGCCTCGCAGCTTCCCGCGCTCACCCGCGGCTTCGTCTACTCCACCGGCATGCCCGCGGTGTTGGTGGCCGGCGCGGTCATCATGGGCATCGGGCTGATCGACGACCGTTGGGGCCTGGATGCGCTGACGAAGTTCGCCGGCCAGATCACCGCGGCCAGCGTGCTGGTCACCATGGGCGTCGCCTGGAGCGTGTTGTACATCCCGATCGGCGGCGTGGGCACCATCGTGCTCGACCAGGCGTCGTCGATCCTGCTCACGCTGGCGTTGACGGTCTCGATCGTCAACGCCATGAACTTCGTCGACGGGCTCGACGGGCTGGCCGCCGGGCTCGGGCTGATCACTGCCATGGCCATCTGCATGTTCTCGGTCGGGCTGCTGCGCGATCACGGCGGCGACGTGTTGTTCTACCCGCCCGCGGTGATCTCGGTGGTGCTGGCGGGGGCCTGCCTGGGCTTCCTGCCGCACAACTTTCACAAAGCCAAGATCTTCATGGGCGACTCGGGCTCGATGCTGATCGGGCTGATGCTCGCCGCGGCCTCCACGACGGCCGCGGGGCCGGTGTCGCAGAACGCCTACGGTGCCCGCGACGTGTTCGCCCTGCTGTCGCCGTTTCTGCTGGTGGTCGCGGTGATGTTCGTGCCGATGCTCGACCTGCTGCTGGCGATCGTGCGCCGCACTCGCGCGGGTCGCAGCGCGTTCAGCCCCGACAAGATGCATCTGCATCACCGATTGCTGCAGATCGGCCACTCGCACCGGCGGGTGGTGCTGCTGATCTACCTGTGGGTGGGCATCGTCGCGTTCGGCGCGGCGAGCACGATCTTCTTCAACCCCCGGGACACCGCCGCGGTGATGCTGGGCGCCATCGCCGTCGCGGGCATCGCCACGGCCATCCCGCTGCTGCGCCGCCGCGACGAGGACGAAGACGAAGACGAAGGCTACGACAGCCGGTAGTAGTGGGGTCTGCGATGTGGTACGGTGCTGGTAGAACCCCAAAAAACCGTTCAGGTTGCCGGTCTCTCGGAGGGCTATCCGATCGGGCCGGTGGACGACTGATGCCGGGAGCTACCCCTTGGGTAATTCCACTGTGACGTGCGATACGCTCGGCGGGCCACCGATCAGTCGGTCGGGGGGGTCTAAGTTCCAACCAAACTGGGATTGAGGTGCTGCGGTGACGACACCAGCGCAGGATGCGCCGTTGGTGTTCCCCTCTGTTGCTTTCCGTCCGGTTCGGCTGTTCGCTATCAGCGTTGCCCTCACGGCGGTGGCCGTGGCCCTGGCGGCCGTGTCAGGCCACTTGATGGTCGGCGTCTTCTTCGGCGTCGGGCTGTTGCTGGGTCTGCTCAACGCGGTGCTGGTCCGGCGGTCGGTCGCGTCCATCACCGCCAAGGACCATCCGCTGAAGAGCACCATGGCGGTGAATTCCGCGACGCGGCTGGCCGTCATCACCGTGCTGGGGCTGATCATCGCGTTCCTGTTCCGCCCGAGCGGCCTGGGCGTCCTGTTCGGGTTGGCGCTCTTCCAGGTCCTGCTGGTTGCGTCCACAGCGCTGCCCGTGTGGAAGAAGCTGCGCGCGAGGGATTGGGAGCCCGGATCCGCGGACGCGCCCGAGGGCCGCGTGATCGCGAGATCGGAAGGAACGGAAGGAAGGACAACCAGCGATGACTGACACGACGTTTCTCGCCGAGTCCGCCATCGAGGTCGGCGAGCACAACAAGGCCACCTGGCTGGGCCTGACCGTCAACACCGACACGATCCTGGCGACGGGTATCGCGGCCGTGATCGTGCTCGCGTTGGCGTTTTTCCTGCGCGCCAAGATCACCTCAACCGGCGTGCCCAGCGGCGTCCAGCTGTTCTGGGAGGCCATCACCGTCCAGATGCGCGACCAGATCGAAAGCGCGATCGGCATGCGCATCGCGCCGTTCGTGCTGCCGCTGGCCGTCACCATCTTCGTGTTCATCCTGATCTCGAACTGGCTGTCCGTGCTGCCGCTGCAGTACACCGATAAGGCGGGGCGCACCACCGAGCTGTTGAAGTCGGCGGCCGCCGACATCAATTACGTTCTGGCACTGGCCCTGTTCGTATTCGTCTGCTACCACGTGGCGGGCATCTGGCGCCGCGGCATCGTCGGGCACCCGCTCGCCGTCCTCAAGGGCCACGTGGCCTTCCTGGCGCCGATCAACCTCGTCGAGGAACTCGCCAAGCCGATCTCGTTGTCGCTGCGACTCTTCGGCAACATCTTCGCCGGCGGCATCCTGGTCGCGCTCATCGCGCTGTTCCCGCCCTACATCATGTGGGCGCCCAACGCGATCTGGAAGGCGTTCGACCTGTTCGTCGGCGCCATCCAGGCCTTCATCTTCTCGATCCTGACGATCCTGTACTTCAGCCAGGCCATGGAGATCGACGATCACCATGACTGAGGCCATCGTGAATTGTTTTGTCCCACGCACCATTACAGAGGCCTGGTAGACCGCTACCAGATATCAAGGAGGATAAGAATGGCTCTGGATCCCCAAGTCGCTGCCGCTGCACTCATCGGCGGTGGACTCATCATGGGCGGCGGCGCGATCGGTGCCGGTATCGGTGACGGCATCGCCGGTAACGCGCTGGTCGCGGGCATCGCCCGGCAACCCGAGGCGCAAGGCCGGCTGTTCACGCCGTTCTTCATCACCGTCGGTCTGGTCGAGGCGGCCTACTTCATCAACCTGGCGTTCATGGCGCTGTTCGTGTTCGCCACACCGGTCGGCACCTAATTCGCTGTGATGGGTGACGCGAGCCGCAGCGTAATGGCATCCGGCCGGGTGGTGGCCGAGGGGGGTAACAACTTCCTCGTCCCCAACGGCACGTTCTTCTTCGTGCTGGCCATCTTCTTGGTCGTGCTCGGCATCATCAGCACGTTCGTCGTGCCGCCGGTCATGCGGGTGTTGCGCGAGCGCGACGCCATGGTCGCCAAGACCGCGGCCGACAACAAGAAGGCCGCCGAGCAGTTCGAGGCTGCCCAGGCCGACTACGAAGAAGCTATGACGGATGCCCGTGTGCAGGCGTCGTCGCTGCGCGACAACGCCCGCGCCGAGGGCCGTAAGGTGGTCGAGGACGCGCGCGCCCAGGCCGAGCAGCAGGTGTCGACGACGCTGCAGCAGGCCGCCGAGCAATTGAAGCGGGAAAGAGACTCCGTGGAGCTGGATCTGCGCGCCAACGTGGCCAGCCTGTCGGCGACGCTGGCCAGCCGGATCCTCGGCGTCGAAGTTGCTCCCGGGACCGCGACGAGTAGGTAAAACACACATGGGGAATTGGTCGACCTTCATCGGGCAGCTGATCGGCTTCGCCGCCATCGTGCTGCTGGTGGTGCGCTACGTCGTGCCGCCGGTGCGTCGGATGATGACCGCTCGGCAAGAGACCGTGCGTCAGCAGCTCAAAGATGCTGCCGCGGCGTCGGATCGGCTCACCGAGTCGACGACGGCCCACAGTAAGGCCGTCGAATCCGCCAAGGCGGAGTCGAAGCGGATCGTCGAAGAGGCCGAGACGGACGCGGCGCGCATCGCCGAGCAACTGCAGGCGCAGTCCGAGGTGGAGGCCGAGCGCATCAAGTCTCAAGGCGGCCGCCAGGTCGATCTGCTGCGGACGCAACTGAGTCGTCAGCTGCGCCTGGAGCTTGGCCACGAGGCCGTGCGGCAGGCGGGCGAACTGGTGCGCAACTACGTGGCCGACGCCGAGCAGCAATCCGGCACCGTCGACCGGTTCCTGGACGACCTGGAGCAGATGGCGCCGGCGTCAGCCGACGTGCGGTACCCGCTGGCGTCGAAGATGCGGTCGGCCAGCCGGCAGGCCTTGGCCAGTCTGTCCGACAAGTTCGGTGCTGTCGCCAAAGACCTTGACAACAAGGCGCTCTCGACGCTGTCCAGCGAATTGGTCGCGGTGGCGCAGCTGTTGGACCGGGAGATCGTCGTCCTGCGCTACCTGACGGTTCCCGCCGAGGAGTCCGGCCCCCGGGTTCGGCTGATCGAGCAGTTGCTGTCCGGCAAGGTCGGTGACGTGACGCTCGACGTCCTGCGCTCGGCGGTGGCCGAGCGGTGGTCGGCGAACTCCGATCTCGTCGACGCCATCGAGCACGTGTCGCGACAGGCCTTGCTGGAAGTGGCCGAGCGCGAGGACAAGGTCGACGAGGTTGAAGAACAGCTTTTCCGGTTCTCCCGCATCCTGGACGCGCAACCCCGGTTGGCCATCCTGCTGGGCGACTTCGCCGTTCCGGTGGAAGGCCGAGTCCAGTTGCTGCACAACGTCCTTGAGGGCGCAAGCGGCCGCGTCAACCCCATCGTCGAGTCGCTGCTCACCCAGACGGTCCAGCTGCTGCGCGGCGAGCCGGCCGAGTCGGCCATCGAGTTCCTGGCCGCCGCCGCGGTTGCGCGCCGCGGTGAGGTCGTCGCGCAGGTCAGCGCGGCGGCCGAACTCAGCGACGAGCAGCGCACCCGCCTCGCCGACGTGCTCGCCCGCATCTACGGCCACCCGGTGACGGTGCAGCTGCAGATCGAGCCGGAGCTGCTGGGCGGGCTGCTCATCTCCGTCGCCGACGAGGTGATCGACGGGACGCTCTCGTCCCGGCTGGCCGCGGCCGAGGCTCAGTTGCCCGACTGAGCGCCCACTACTTTCCCCACCCCATGCGAACAAAGATCAAGTAGGAAGACGAAAAGCCATGGCCGAGTTGACAATCTCTGCTGACGCCATCCAGAGCGCCATCGAGGAGTACGTAGGCTCCTTCACCTCCGACACCTCCCGCGAGGAGGTGGGCACGGTCACCGAGGCCGGGGACGGCATCGCGCACGTCGAAGGCCTGCCCTCCGTCATGACCCAGGAGCTGCTCGAGTTTCCCGGCGGCGTTCTCGGCGTGGCGCTGAACCTCGACGAGCACAGCATCGGTGCGGTCATCCTGGGTGACTTCGAAAAGCTCGAGGAGGGTCAGCAGGTCAAGCGGACCGGCGAGGTCTTGTCGGTCCCGGTCGGTGACGCGTTCCTCGGACGGGTCGTCAACCCGCTGGGCGAGCCGATCGACGGCCGCGGCGACATCGAGACCGACACCCGCCGCGCCCTGGAGATTCAGGCGCCCTCGGTGGTGCAGCGCCAGAGCGTGAAAGAGCCGCTGCAGACCGGCATCAAGGCCATCGACGCGATGACCCCGATCGGCCGCGGCCAGCGGCAGCTGATCATCGGCGACCGCAAGACGGGCAAGACCGCCGTGTGCGTCGACACGATCATCAACCAGCGCCAGAACTGGGAGACCGGCGACGAGCGCAAGCAGGTGCGGTGCGTGTACGTGGCCATCGGCCAGAAGGGCACCACCATCGCCTCGGTCCGTCGCGCGCTGGAAGAGGGCGGCGCGATGGACTACACCACGATCGTGGCCGCGCCCGCGTCGGACTCCGCCGGCTTCAAATGGCTTGCGCCGTACACGGGTTCGGCGATCGCCCAGCACTGGATGTACGACGGCAAGCACGTGCTGATCGTGTTCGACGACCTGAGCAAGCAGGCCGAGGCGTACCGCGCCATCTCGCTGCTGCTGCGTCGCCCGCCGGGCCGCGAGGCCTACCCCGGTGACGTGTTCTACCTGCACTCGCGGCTCTTGGAGCGTTGCGCAAAGCTCTCCGACGAGCTCGGCGGCGGCTCGATGACCGGCCTGCCGATCATCGAGACCAAGGCCAACGACATCTCGGCCTATATCCCCACGAACGTCATCTCGATCACCGACGGTCAGTGCTTCCTCGAGTCAGACCTGTTCAACCAGGGCGTCCGCCCGGCCATCAACGTCGGTGTCTCGGTGTCGCGCGTGGGTGGTGCCGCACAGATCAAGGCGATGAAGGAGGTGGCCGGCTCGCTGCGTCTGGACCTGTCGCAGTACCGCGAGTTGGAGTCCTTCGCCGCGTTCGCCTCCGACCTGGACGCCACGTCGAAGGCCCAGCTGGAGCGCGGTGAGCGGTTGGTGGAGTTGCTCAAGCAGCCCCAGTACCAGCCGATGCCCGTTGAGGAGCAGGTGGTTTCGATCTTCCTGGGCACCGGCGGCCACCTGGACTCGGTGCCGGTAGAGGACGTGCGGCGTTTCGAGACCGAGCTGCTCGACCACATCCGGGCGTCGGAGGAGAAGTTCCTCGCGGGCATCCGCGACAGCCAGAAGCTGTCCGAGGAGGGCGAGAAGCAGCTGACCGACATCATCAAGAACTTCAAGAAGAGCTTCGCGGCCACCGACGGTGGTTCGGTGGTGCCCGACGAGCACGCCGAGCCCCTCGAGGGCGAGGAGAAGGAGTCGGTGAAGGTCAAGAAGCAGTCCGACAAGGAAGGCGCCAAGAAGGACGGCGGCTCCGGCAAAGATAGCGTTTCCAAGGACAGCGGCTCGGACCAGGGCGGCTCGGAGAAGAAAAAGAAGTAGCGACCAATGGCTGCCACACTTCGCGAATTGCGCGGTCGGATCCGCTCCGCCGGCTCGATCAAAAAGATCACCAAGGCCCAGGAGCTGATCGCGACCTCGCGGATCGGAAAGGCGCAGGCTCGTCTCGAAGCCGCGCGCCCGTACTCCGAAGAGATCACCCGCATGCTCACCACCCTGTCCGGCGAGGCCGCGCTGGATCATCCGCTGCTCGTCGAGCGGGATGACCCGAAGCGGGCCGGCGTGCTGGTGGTGTCCTCCGACCGGGGACTGTGCGGTGCCTACAACTCCAGCGTCTTCCGCCGCTCGGAGGAGCTGTTCGCGAAGCTGCGTGAGGAAGGCAAGACGCCGGTCCTGTACGTGGTCGGCCGAAAGGCGCAGAACTACTACTCGTTCCGGAACTGGGACATCACCGAATCCTGGACTGGTTTCTCCGAGCAACCCAGCTACGAGAACGCGTCGGAGGTGGCGTCGACCCTGGTCGATGCCTTCATGACCGGCAGCGGCGCCGACATCGACGACGACCAGTCCGGCTCCGGCGAGGGCGTGGACGAGCTGCACATCGTCTACACCCAGTTCAAGTCGATGCTCTCGCAGTCGACCGACGCGCGACGGGTGGCGCCGATGGTCACCGAGTACGTCGAGGACACCGACGATCTGCACACCCTGTACTCCTTCGAGCCCAGTGCGTCGGAGCTTTTCGACGCGCTGCTGCCGCGGTACGTGACCACCCGCGTGTACGCCGCGTTGCTCGATTCCGCCGCATCGGAATTGGCGTCGCGACAGCGGGCGATGAAGTCGGCCACCGACAACGCGGACGACCTGATCAAAGAGCTGACGCTGATGGCGAACCGCGAGCGACAGGCCCAGATCACCCAAGAGATCAGCGAAATCGTCGGTGGCGCAAACGCGCTCGCCGACGCCGACGCCCGGTAGCGCAAAGGAAGCGAAGAAAATTATGGCTGCCACAACTGACACCGCCGACAAGACCGAGAACGCCCAGGACACCGACACCAAGGGCCGCGTGGTACGCATCGCCGGCCCCGTCGTCGACGTGGAATTCCCGCGCGGCTCGGTGCCGGACCTGTTCAACGCCTTGAACGCCGAGGTCTCCTACGAGGAGCTGAAGAAGACGCTGACCCTCGAGGTGGCGCAGCACCTGGGCGACAACCTGGTTCGCGCCATCTCGCTGCAGCCCACCGATGGCCTGGTGCGGGGCGTCGCGGTCACCGACAGCGGCAACCCCATCTCGGTGCCCGTGGGCGAGGGCGTGAAGGGTCACGTCTTCAACGCGCTGGGCGACTGCCTGGACAAGGACGGCTACGGCGAGGACTTCGACCACTGGTCGATCCACCGCAAGCCGCCGAAGTTCGAGGACCTCGAGCCCCGCACCGAGATGCTGGAGACCGGCCTGAAGGTCGTCGACCTGCTCACCCCCTACGTGCGTGGTGGCAAGATCGCGTTGTTCGGTGGTGCCGGCGTGGGCAAGACGGTGCTCATCCAGGAGATGATCAACCGTATCGCCCGAAACTTCGGTGGTACCTCGGTGTTCGCCGGGGTGGGGGAGCGCACTCGCGAGGGTAACGACCTGTGGGTCGAGCTCAAGGAAGCCGACGTGCTCAAGGACACCGCGTTGGTGTTCGGTCAGATGGACGAGCCGCCCGGCACCCGTATGCGGGTGGCGCTGTCCGCGTTGACCATGGCTGAGTGGTTCCGCGACGAGGCGGGCCAGGACGTGTTGTTGTTCATCGACAACATCTTCCGGTTCACCCAGGCCGGCTCCGAGGTGTCGACGCTGCTGGGCCGCATGCCGTCGGCGGTGGGTTACCAGCCCACCCTGGCCGACGAGATGGGCGAGCTGCAGGAGCGCATCACCTCGACCAGGGGCCGGTCCATCACGTCGATGCAGGCGGTGTACGTGCCCGCCGACGACTACACCGACCCGGCGCCGGCGACGACGTTCGCGCACCTCGACGCGACCACGGAGCTGTCCCGAAACGTGTTCTCCAAGGGCATCTTCCCGGCGGTGGACCCGCTGGCGTCGAGCTCGACCATCCTGGACCCCAGCGTCGTCGGTGACGAGCACTACCGCGTCGCCCAGGAAGTGATCCGAATCTTGCAGCGCTACAAGGACCTTCAGGACATCATCGCCATCCTCGGTATCGACGAGCTGTCCGAAGAGGACAAGCAGCTGGTGAACCGGGCACGGCGCATCGAGCGGTTCCTGTCGCAGAACATGATGGCGGCCGAGCAGTTCACCGGTCAGCCGGGTTCGACGGTGCCGCTGAAGGAGACCATCGAGTCGTTCGACCGCCTGACCAAGGGCGAGTTCGACCACGTGCCCGAGCAGGCCTTCTTCCTCATCGGTGGGCTCGACGACCTGGCCAAGAAGGCCGAGAGCCTTGGCGCCAAGCTCTAACGACCCGGTCGAGTCGAAAGGTGGTGTGGCATGGCCGAAATGAACGTCGAGATCGTCGCTGTCGACCGCAAGATCTGGTCGGGTGAGGCGAAGTTCGTGTTCACCCGCACCACCGTCGGGGAGATCGGCATCATGCCGCGGCACATCCCGCTGGTGGCTCAACTGGTCGACGACGCGATGGTGCGCGTCGAACGGGACGGCGAAGACGACTTACGGATCGCCGTGGACGGCGGCTTCCTTTCGATCACCGAGGAATCGGTGACCGTGCTCGCCGAATCCGCGGCATTCGAGTCCGAGATCGACGAGAGCTCCGCCCGGGAGGATTCCGAATCGGACGATCCCCGGATCGCGGCCAGAGGGCGCGCGAGACTGCGCGCCGTCGGCGCGATCGACTGACGGCAGATGGGCGCGCCCATGGTTGGCATGGTCGTGCTCGTCGTCGTCCTGGGGGCCGCCGTCGCCGCGCTGAGCTACCGGTTGTGGAAACTGCGCCAAGGTGGAACGGCGGGCATCATGCGCGACGTCCCCGCGGTCGGCGGCCACGGCTGGCGGCATGGCGTGATCCGGTACCGCGGCGGGGAGGCCCTGTTCTACCGGCTCTCCAGCCTGCGGTTGTGGCCGGATCGCCGGCTTAGCAGGCGGGGCGTAGAGATCGTCGCCAGGCGCGCACCCCGCGGCGACGAGTTCGACATCATGACCGACGAGATCGTCGTCCTCGAACTGCGCGATACCACGCAGGAACCGCGTTCGGGGTACGAGATCGCGTTCGACAAGGGGGCGTTGACCGCTTTCCTGTCCTGGCTGGAGTCCCGCCCCTCACCGCGTGCGCGCCGGCGTAGCTTCTGACCAGTTCGCCGCCGCGACAACCACTTTGACGGCCTCAGTCCGCGGCGCCGCCTCCTGGCTGCCACAGCACGTCACCCTCGGGGTTCGCCGCCCGCGACAAGATGAACAACAGGTCGGACAGCCGATTGAGGTACTTGGCCGGCAGCACGCTGACCGTCTCCGGGGCGGACTCGACCGCAGCCCACGCCGATCGCTCGGCGCGCCGCACCACGGTACGGGCCACGTGCAGCAACGCCGACAACGGCGAACCACCCGGCAGCACAAAGGATTTCAGCGCCGGCAGCGGTTCGTTATATTTGTCACACCAACCCTCCAGCCGGTCGATGTAGGCCTGCGGAACGCGCAGGGGGGGATACTTCGGATCCGGGACCACCGGCGTGGACAGGTCGGCGCCGGCGTCGAACAGGTCGTTTTGGATCTGGCGCAGCACGCCCGCGATCTCGGCATCGGGGCCGCCCAGCGCGAGCGCGACGCCGATCGCGCAGTTGGCTTCGTCACAGTCGGCGTAGGCGATCAGGCGGGCGTCGTTCTTGGAAACCCGCGAGAAGTCGCTGAGCCCGGTGGTCCCGTCATCGCCGGTCCGCGTGTAAATGCGGGTCAGGTGCACTGCCATGACCAAACCGTACTCGGCGGGCCACTTAGCTGACTGACAAGCCGATACCGCTTCACTAGACTGACGCGGGTGGCTGAGCGATTCGTGGTGACCGGCGGCAACCGGTTGTCCGGCGAAGTCGCCGTCGGCGGCGCCAAGAACAGTGTTTTGAAACTGATGGCCGCGACGCTGCTGGCGGAGGGCACCAGCACCATCACCAATTGCCCCGACATCCTCGACGTGCCGCTGATGGCGGAAGTCCTGCGTGGCCTGGGCGCCACCGTCGAACTCGACGGCGACGTCGCCCGGATCACCTCACCCGACGAGCCGAAGTACGACGCGGACTTCGCCGCGGTGCGGCAGTTTCGGGCGTCGGTGTGCGTGCTCGGGCCCCTGGTCGGGCGGTGCAAGCGGGCCCGGGTGGCGCTGCCCGGCGGCGACGCGATCGGCTCGCGGCCGCTCGACATGCACCAAGCGGGCCTGCGCCAGCTGGGTGCGCAATGCAACATCGAGCACGGATGCGTTGTCGCGCAAGCCGATACGCTGCGCGGCGCGGAGATCCAACTGGAATTCCCCTCGGTGGGCGCCACCGAGAACATCTTGATGGCCGCGGTGGTGGCCGAAGGCGTCACCACGATCCACAACGCGGCGCGCGAGCCCGACGTCGTCGATCTGTGCACGATGCTCAACCAGATGGGGGCGCAGGTCGAGGGGGCCGGGTCGCCGACCATGACGATCACCGGCGTCCCGCGCCTCTACCCGACGGAACACCGCGTGATCGGGGATCGCATTGTCGCCGCCACCTGGGGGATCGCCGCGGCGATGACCCGGGGCGACATCACGGTGACGGGCATCGACCCGGCGCATCTGCAGGTCGTCCTGCACAAACTGCACGACGCCGGCGCCACGGTCACCCAGACAGACAACAGCTTCCGGATCGCCCAGTACGAGCGGCCGAAGTCGGTGAACGTCGCGACGCTGCCGTTCCCCGGGTTCCCGACGGACCTGCAGCCGATGGCGATCGCCCTGGCGTCGATCGCCGACGGCACGTCGATGATCACGGAGAACGTCTTCGAGGCGCGCTTCCGGTTCGTCGAGGAGATGATCCGCCTCGGCGCCGACGCCCGCACCGACGGCCACCACGCCGTCGTGCGCGGATTGCCCCAACTGTCGAGCGCTCCCGTGTGGTGTTCGGACATTCGCGCCGGTGCGGGCCTGGTTCTGGCGGGTTTGGTCGCGGACGGAGACACCGAGGTCCACGACGTGTTTCACATCGATCGGGGCTACCCGTTGTTCGTGGAAAACCTGGCGATTTTGGGAGCGGAGATCGAGCGGGTACAGTAACCAAAGTCAGTGCCCCACAAGCGCGGTCACCTCGCAGAGGGAACCGAAACTTGGGGCCTTGACTCCCTCGCTGGATTGGTACTAGCCTGGCACGGCTGCTCCCGAACGGCCCGGAAGGGCCAAAAACTGGGAGTTGACTTCACTGCCGGAGATGTATTAAGCTGGCAGGGTTGCCCCAAAACGGGCGAAACAAGTGTTGTTTGAGAACTCAATAGTGTGTTTGGTCTTTTTATTTGTTGTTGTTTTTGGCCATACCTAGCACTCCCCGTGTGTGGGTATGGCTCTTTTATGATGCCAGTTTTGGTGTCTTTTTGTTAGGTCAGATATCTCTGATTGTGAATTCGCCTCGTTCATCGAGGAGTCTTTGTTTGGAGAGTTTGATCCTGGCTCAGGACGAACGCTGGCGGCGTGCTTAACACATGCAAGTCGAACGGAAAGGCCCCTTCGGGGGTACTCGAGTGGCGAACGGGTGAGTAACACGTGGGTAATCTGCCCTGCACTTCGGGATAAGCCTGGGAAACTGGGTCTAATACCGGATAGGACCTCAAGACGCATGTCTTCTGGTGGAAAGCTTTTGCGGTGTGGGATGGGCCCGCGGCCTATCAGCTTGTTGGTGGGGTGATGGCCTACCAAGGCGACGACGGGTAGCCGGCCTGAGAGGGTGTCCGGCCACACTGGGACTGAGATACGGCCCAGACTCCTACGGGAGGCAGCAGTGGGGAATATTGCACAATGGGCGCAAGCCTGATGCAGCGACGCCGCGTGGGGGATGACGGCCTTCGGGTTGTAAACCTCTTTCAGCAGGGACGAAGCGCAAGTGACGGTACCTGCAGAAGAAGCACCGGCCAACTACGTGCCAGCAGCCGCGGTAATACGTAGGGTGCGAGCGTTGTCCGGAATTACTGGGCGTAAAGAGCTCGTAGGTGGTTTGTCGCGTTGTTCGTGAAAACCGGGGGCTTAACCCTCGGCGTGCGGGCGATACGGGCAGACTAGAGTACTGCAGGGGAGACTGGAATTCCTGGTGTAGCGGTGGAATGCGCAGATATCAGGAGGAACACCGGTGGCGAAGGCGGGTCTCTGGGCAGTAACTGACGCTGAGGAGCGAAAGCGTGGGGAGCGAACAGGATTAGATACCCTGGTAGTCCACGCCGTAAACGGTGGGTACTAGGTGTGGGTTTCCTTCCTTGGGATCCGTGCCGTAGCTAACGCATTAAGTACCCCGCCTGGGGAGTACGGCCGCAAGGCTAAAACTCAAAGGAATTGACGGGGGCCCGCACAAGCGGCGGAGCATGTGGATTAATTCGATGCAACGCGAAGAACCTTACCTGGGTTTGACATGCACAGGACGCCGGCAGAGATGTCGGTTCCCTTGTGGCCTGTGTGCAGGTGGTGCATGGCTGTCGTCAGCTCGTGTCGTGAGATGTTGGGTTAAGTCCCGCAACGAGCGCAACCCTTGTCTCATGTTGCCAGCGGGTAATGCCGGGGACTCGTGAGAGACTGCCGGGGTCAACTCGGAGGAAGGTGGGGATGACGTCAAGTCATCATGCCCCTTATGTCCAGGGCTTCACACATGCTACAATGGCCGGTACAAAGGGCTGCGATGCCGCAAGGTTAAGCGAATCCTTTTAAAGCCGGTCTCAGTTCGGATCGGGGTCTGCAACTCGACCCCGTGAAGTCGGAGTCGCTAGTAATCGCAGATCAGCAACGCTGCGGTGAATACGTTCCCGGGCCTTGTACACACCGCCCGTCACGTCATGAAAGTCGGTAACACCCGAAGCCAGTGGCCTAACCCTTTGGGAGGGAGCTGTCGAAGGTGGGATCGGCGATTGGGACGAAGTCGTAACAAGGTAGCCGTACCGGAAGGTGCGGCTGGATCACCTCCTTTCTAAGGAGCACCACGAGAAGCACCCCAATTGGTGGGGTGCAAGCCGTGAGGGGTTCTCGCCTGTAGTGGGCGGGGACCGGGTGCACGACAACAGATAATTGCCAGACACACTATTGGGCCCTGAGATAACACTCGGTTCAGTCCGCGTGGAGTCTCCCCATCTTGGTGGTGGGGTGTGGTGTTTGAGTATTGGATAGTGGTTGCGAGCATCTAGATGGATGCATTGCTTAGGCAGTGTGTCCGTCGAAATGTGTAATTTCTTCTTTGGTTTTTGTGTGTATGTAAGTGTTTAAGGGCGCATGGTGGATGCCTTGGCATCGAGAGCCGATGAAGGACGTGGGAGGCTGCGATATGCCTCGGGGAGCTGTCAACCGAGCTTTGATCCGAGGATTTCCGAATGGGGAAACCCAGCACGAGTGATGTCGTGTTACCCGCATCTGAATATATAGGGTGCGGGGGGGAACGCGGGGAAGTGAAACATCTCAGTACCCGTAGGAGAAGAAAACAATTGTGATTCCGTTAGTAGTGGCGAGCGAACGCGGAACAGGCTAAACCGCACGCATGTGTAACCGGGTAGGGGTTGTGTGTGCGGGGTTGTGGGAGGATACGTCTCAGCTCTACCTGGCTGAGAGGTAGTCAGAAAGTGTCGTGGTTAGCGGAAGTGGCCTGGGATGGCCCGCCGTAGACGGTGAGAGCCCGGTACGCGAAAACCCGTCACCTACCTTGTATCAATTCCCGAGTAGCAGCGGGCCCGTGGAATCTGCTGTGAATCTGCCGGGACCACCCGGTAAGCCTAAATACTTCTCGATGACCGATAGCGGATTAGTACCGTGAGGGAATGGTGAAAAGTACCCCGGGAGGGGAGTGAAATAGTACCTGAAACCGTGTGCCTACAATCCGTCAGAGCCTCCTCGTGGGGTGATGGCGTGCCTTTTGAAGAATGAGCCTGCGAGTCAGGGACACGTCGCGAGGTTAACCCGTGCGGGGTAGCCGCAGCGAAAGCGAGTCTGAATAGGGCGCATCCCCTTTGGGGTGTAGTGGCGTGTTCTGGACCCGAAGCGGAGTGATCTACCCATGGCCAGGGTGAAGCGCGGGTAAGACCGCGTGGAGGCCCGAACCCACTTAGGTTGAAGACTGAGGGGATGAGCTGTGGGTAGGGGTGAAAGGCCAATCAAACTCCGTGATAGCTGGTTCTCCCCGAAATGCATTTAGGTGCAGCGTTGCGTGGTTCACCACGGAGGTAGAGCTACTGGATGGCCGATGGGCCCTACTAGGTTACTGACGTCAGCCAAACTCCGAATGCCGTGGTGTAGAGCGTGGCAGTGAGACGGCGGGGGATAAGCTCCGTACGTCGAAAGGGAAACAGCCCAGATCGCCGGCTAAGGCCCCTAAGCGTGTGCTAAGTGGAAAAGGATGTGCAGTCGCAGAGACAACCAGGAGGTTGGCTTAGAAGCAGCCACCCTTGAAAGAGTGCGTAATAGCTCACTGGTCAAGTGATTGTGCGCCGATAATGTAGCGGGGCTCAAGCACACCGCCGAAGCCGCGGCATATTCACCGTACGGTGAGTATGGGTAGGGGAGCGTCCCTCATTCAGTGAAGCCTCCGGGTAACCGGTGGTGGAGGGTGGGGGAGTGAGAATGCAGGCATGAGTAGCGATAAGGCAAGTGAGAACCTTGCCCGCCGTAAGACCAAGGGTTCCTGGGCCAGGCCAGTCCGCCCAGGGTGAGTCGGGACCTAAGGCGAGGCCGACAGGCGTAGTCGATGGACAACGGGTTGATATTCCCGTACCCGTGTGTGCGCGCCCATGACGAATCAGCGGTACTAACCACCCAAATGGTGGTCTATCAATCCCTTCGGGGTGCGAGGATCACCGGCTGCGTGGGACCTTCGCTGGTAGTAGTCAAGCGATGGGGTGACGCAGGAAGGTAGCCGTACCAGTCAGTGGTAATACTGGGGCAAACCTGTAGGGAGAGCGATAGGCAAATCCGTCGCTCATATTCCTGAGAGGTGATGCATAGCCGATTGAGGCGAATTCGGTGATCCTCTGCTGCCAAGAAAAGCCTCTAGCGAGCTCACACACGGCCCGTACCCCAAACCAACACAGGTGGTCAGGTAGAGCATACCAAGGCGTACGAGATAACTATGGTTAAGGAACTCGGCAAAATGCCCCCGTAACTTCGGGAGAAGGGGGGCCGGAATACCGTGAACACCCTTGCGGTGGGAGCGGGATCCGGCCGCAGAAACCAGTGGGTAGCGACTGTTTACTAAAAACACAGGTCCGTGCGAAGTCGCAAGACGATGTATACGGACTGACGCCTGCCCGGTGCTGGAAGGTTAAGAGGACCCGTTAACTCGTAAGGGTGAAGCGGAGAATTTAAGCCCCAGTAAACGGCGGTGGTAACTATAACCATCCTAAGGTAGCGAAATTCCTTGTCGGGTAAGTTCCGACCTGCACGAATGGCGTAACGACTTCCCAACTGTCTCAACCATAGACTCGGCGAAATTGCACTACGAGTAAAGATGCTCGTTACGCGCGGCAGGACGAAAAGACCCCGGGACCTTCACTACAACTTGGTATTGGTGTTCGGTACGGTTTGTGTAGGATAGGTGGGAGACTGTGAAACCCCGACGCCAGTTGGGGCGGAGTCGTTGTTGAAATACCACTCTGATCGTATTGGACACCTAACCTCGAACCCTTATCGGGTTCAGGGACAGTGCCTGGCGGGTAGTTTAACTGGGGCGGTTGCCTCCTAAAATGTAACGGAGGCGCCCAAAGGTTCCCTCAACCTGGACGGCAATCAGGTGGCGAGTGTAAGTGCACAAGGGAGCTTGACTGCGAGACTTACAAGTCAAGCAGGGACGAAAGTCGGGACTAGTGATCCGGCACCTCTGAGTGGAAGGGGTGTCGCTCAACGGATAAAAGGTACCCCGGGGATAACAGGCTGATCTTCCCCAAGAGTCCATATCGACGGGATGGTTTGGCACCTCGATGTCGGCTCGTCGCATCCTGGGGCTGGAGCAGGTCCCAAGGGTTGGGCTGTTCGCCCATTAAAGCGGCACGCGAGCTGGGTTTAGAACGTCGTGAGACAGTTCGGTCTCTATCCGCCGCGCGCGTCAGAAACTTGAGGAAACCTGTCCCTAGTACGAGAGGACCGGGACGGACGAACCTCTGGTATACCAGTTGTTCCACCAGGAGCACCGCTGGATAGCCACGTTCGGACAGGATAACCGCTGAAAGCATCTAAGCGGGAAACCTTCTCCAAGATCAGGTTTCTCACCCTTTTAGAGGGATAAGGCCCCCCGCAGACCACGGGATCGATAGGTCAGACCTGGAAGCCCAGTAATGGGTGCAGGGAACTGGCACTAACCGGCCGAAAACTTACCAACACACAATCGCAACCACTATTCAGCTCCGCTGACATTTCTGTCGCGGATACTCTGGACACCGCATCCCGCCACCAAACAAATTTAAATAGAGTTACGGCGGCCACAGCGACAGGGAAACGCCCGGTCCCATTCCGAACCCGGAAGCTAAGCCTGTCAGCGCCGATGATACTGCCCTCTCGGGTGGAAAAGTAGGACACCGCCGAACATACACAAAAACACCCCCGGCAACGGGGGTGTTTTTGCATTTCGGGTAATGGTCAATCAAATAAAGTGGGCTCCGCATTTGTAGAAATGCGAGCCCTTTCCAATTGCAGCAGAGTCCGCTTACGGTCCAGGCCGCCACCGTAGCCGGTCAAGCTCCCATTCGCTCCGATGACGCGGTGGCAGGGAACGATGATCGCGATCGGATTGTGGCCATTGGCCAACCCGACGGCACGCGCGGAACCGGGCGCGCCGATCTGCTGCGCGATGACGCCGTAGGAGCGGGTTTCCCCGTACGGAATGGTGCGCAGCGCCCGCCACACCTTGCGTTGAAATTCGCTGCCCCGCAGTTCGATAGCGAAATCGAAGTCGGTGAGCTCGCCGGCGAAATAGGCGGCCAACTGCTCGACGGCCGCGCCGAACGCCGCCGGGTTGGGCGTCCAGCCGGTGCGGCTCGGCTCGTAGGTTTGGTCGACCATGCGCAAATGCGTCAAAACCGAATCCTGGCCGGCGAGGGTCAGCGGCCCGACGGGGCTGTCGACGGTGCGGTACTCGATCATGCGACCTCCTGTGGTGGCCAAGTGTTAACGGGGTGCTCGAGGGTGGTCCAGAGGTATTGGGTTGCGTAGGACCGCCACGGCCGCCACCGGGCGCTGTGGGCGATGAGGGCGCGCTCGTCGGTCGGCATGCCCACCTCCCGGGCGGCCACGCGCAGTCCGAGGTCGCTGGCGGGAAAGGCGTCGGGGTCGCCCAGGCCGCGCATCGCGATGACCTCGGCGGTCCAGGGGCCGATGCCGGGAACCGCCAACAATTGTGCGCGGGCGCTGGCCCAGTCGGTTCCGGTGTCCAGGCTGATGGATCCGTCGGCGAGGCCCGCGATCAGCGCGCTGAGCGTTCGCCGCCGGCTCCCGGGCACCGCCAGGTGGGTCGGGTCGATCTCGGCCAGGTCGTCGACCGACGGGAAGGTGTGGGTCAGCGTGCCCTCGGGGTCGTCGACGGGCCGGCCGTAGGCCGCGACGAGCCGCCCCGCATGGGTGCTCGCCGCCTTCGTCGACACCTGCTGGCCGAGGACCGCCCGCACGGCGAGTTCGGCCTCGTCGACTGTGCGGGGGATGCGCTGGCCGGGTGCCTTCGCGACCACCGGCGCCAACTGCGGGTCGGCGGCGAGGGCGTCGTCGACCGCTTCCGGATCGGCATCGAGATCCAGTAGCCGGCGGCAGCGGGCGATCGCGGTCGTCAGATCCCGGAAATCGTCGAGGACCAGCTGACACCGCACGTGATCGGGGGCCGGCCGCAACCCCACCACGGCGCTGCCGAAGGACAGCCGCAGCGTCCGCCGGTACGCGCCGTCGCGGATCTCTTCGCATCCCGGGACCCTGGTCGCGGCCAGGTGCCCGAACACGCCCGCGTAACCGAACGGCGTGCGCACCGGCAACCGCAGGCACACCGTCCCCGGCGATACGGCGTCCGTTCCGGGGCGCGCCGCCGTCCGTCGTCGCAGCACCGTCGGGGTGCTTTCGAACACCAGGCGCACGGTGTCGTTGAACTGGCGGATGCTGGAGAACCCGGCCGCGAACGCCACGTCGCCGAACGGCAGGTCGGTCGTCTCGATCAGCACCCGCGCGGTCTGGGCCCGCTGCGCGCGGGCCAGCGCCAGCGGCCCGGCACCGACCTCCGCTTGCAGCAGCCGTTCGAGCTGGCGCGGGGTGTAACCCAGGTGCGCGGCCAGGCCGCCGACGCCCTCACGATCGACCGTGCCGTCGGCGATCAGCCGCATGGTGCGGGCGACGACGTCGCCGCGGACATTCCATTCCGGGGATCCGGGGGAGGCGTCGGGCCGGCAGCGCTTGCAAGCCCGGAAACCGGCGCGCTGCGCCGCCGCCGCGGTCGGATAGAACCGCACGTTGCGGGCGAACGGCGGTCGCACCGGGCAGCTGGGCCGGCAATAGATGCGGGTGGTCAGGACCGCGGTGACGAACCAGCCGTCGAACCGCGCGTCCTTGGACTGGACGGCGCGGTAGCAACGGTCGAAATCGTCATGCACGCTGTCAACACTTACACCGCCGCGCCGACAACACTGGCGGAAAACCGACATGGTAGTGGCGCCGCCGTCGCCCGGTCTGCGGGTGCAGGCAAAGACGGGGCGGCAGGAGTGGCCGCGCCACCCCTGCCGCCCCAACAACTACTACGGGCCGGGAGGCGTCCCGACGCACACGCCGCCGGCGCACGCCCCCGCGCCGCCGGGACCGGCGGACGCCCCGGCGCCCGGCACCCCGGCGCTCGCACCGCCCGGACCCGCACCGGCGCCGCCGCCCGGCACAGCGGTGGTGGCACCGCCCGGTCCGACGGTGGGGCCGCCCGGGCCGCCCGGCGCGGTGCCGGAGGGGGCCGTCGTGGTCACGCTGGCAGGCGTCGTCACGGTCGTGGTCACCGTCGAGGTGGAGGGATTCTTGTTCTTGTCGCCCGAGCCGCACCCCGCGGTCAAACTGCTGAGCGCGATCGCCGCGGCAATGCCCGCCGCGAGAGAAACGCGGCGGGCAGTTCCGTAACCGGTCATGTCATACCCAATCTCTCTACGTGCCGATGTCAGCAGTGCATCTACCCATTCGCGGGAAAAATCAAGCACCGAGTTACGCGATGGCGCCCGAGCGGCGTCAGCGGCCGAACAACTGGGCGATTTTCGCGACGAGTTGCCAGACCCCGTAACCGAACGGAACCGTGACCCACAACCACGTGAGGGCCGCGGGGAGCACCCCGAGGCGACGGTGCGGGGCGGCGGCGGTGTCCGTCATGGCTGGGTCTCCGATCCTTGGGCGGGAATCATTTCTGGCACCGCGGCGGGGGCCTCGTCGGAGACCGCCGCGCGCTCGTAGTGGCGGGCGGCCACCGGCCGCACCAGCTCGTTGCAGACGAAACCGGCGATCAACAGCGCGATCATGACCGCGAAGGAGGCGAGATACAGATCGGGTCCGTGCTTGCCGCTCGCCTCCTGCGAGTCCGCGATGGCGTTGACGATGAGCGGACCCAGCACCCCCGCGGCGGACCAGGCCGTCAGCAACCGGCCGTGGATGGCGCCGACCTGGTAGCCGCCGAACAGGTCGCGCAGGTAGGCCGGGAGTGTGGAGAAGCCCGCCCCGTAGAACGACAGGATCCCCACGGTGCACAGCAGAAAGGTGACCTTGCTGGCGTTGGTGGTCAGCGCCAGCGTCAGGTACAACAGGGCGCCGCCGCCCAGGTAGAGCCGGTAGATGTTCTTGCGCCCCACCGCGTCCGACAACGACGACCAGCCGATCCTGCCCAGCATGTTGGCCAGCGACAGCAGCGCGACGAACCCCGCGGCCGCCGCGGCCGCGGCGACGCCCTTCGGAGCGGGAAAGAAGTCCTGCCAGATGGGCGACGCCTTCTCCAGGATGCCGATTCCGGCCGTCACGTTGAAGCACAACACCACCCATAGCAACCAGAACTGCGGCGTCCTGCTGGCGACGGCGGCCGAGACACCAGCGGACGCAACCCGTGGTACCCCCGCGCGCGGCTCGGGATGCCAGCCCGCCGGTGCCCATCCCGGTGCCGGCACCCGGATCAGCAGCCAGCCCATCGACATGAACACCGCGTAGCTGCACCCCATGACGACGAAGGTCTTGGCGACGCCGTGGGTGCTGGTGCGCCCGAAGGAGGTGAGCAGGCTGTTGGTCCAGGGCGACGCGATCAGCGCGCCCCCGCCGAAACCCATGATCGCCAGTCCGGTCGCCATCCCCGGCCGGTCGGGGAACCACTTGATCAGCGTGGACACCGGCGAGATGTATCCGACGCCCAGCCCGACGCCGCCCACCACGCCGTAACCGAGCAACACCAGCCAGTATTGGCCGATCCACTCCCCGGCCCCGGCGATCAATAACCCGCTGCAGAAGCACACGGTGGCCACGAACATGGCCCAGCGCGGACCATAACGGTCGACGCGCGTGCCGAACACGGCCGCGGAAAGGCCAAGCATGACAATGCCGATGGTGAACGGCATGGCGCTGGCGGTGCCGGACACGTGCAGCGACTTCTCCAGCGGGATCTTGAAGACGCTCCACGCGTAGACCGAACCGATCGCGAGGTGGATGGACAGGGCGGCGGGCGGCACCAGCCACCGACTCCATCCGGGCCCCGCGACAATCCTCGAACGGTCCAGCAAGCCAATGGTTGTCACGAAGCACCTTTCCCAGTGAAGCGGTTGCGGCTGTGTGCCCGCCGTCACTATCGGCCGGGGTGACCCGGCGGTCAAGGCGTTTCTGGTTATCGCCTGATAGCTGAAAGCTATTGGCGCCGAGGCGGTTTAGCGACCTGGGATGGTGCTCGTTTGCGTACCGGCGGCTACTGGGCGCAGTCGGCGCCGCCGGCCAGATGCGCCAGCCGGGTGGGACGTTCGTAGCCGCGCAGGGTCACCGTCTCGCCCAACGACCAATGCTCCTGCTCGTCAGCGCTGGAGCGTTCGACCACGTCAGCGGTGGCGAGCATGTGGCACGGGTGCGACTTGGCCAGCTCGCACAGCCGGGCCGCCTCGTTGACCGGTTCGCCGATGACGGTGTACTCGAAACGTTCGCGGGCGCCGACGTTTCCGGCAACGACCTGCCCGGCCGCCACCCCGATGCCCGCCTGCAGTTCGGACATCTCGTTGCTCAGCCGCTCGGCGATGCGTCGCGCGGCGGCCAGCGCCTGGTCTCCCGGCGAGTCGAGACGGTTGGGTGCGCCGAAGACGGCCAGCGTGGCGTCGCCCTCGAACTTGTTGACCAGCCCGCAGTGCCGGTCGACCTCCTCGACGACGATGCTGAAGAACCGGTTGAGCACGCCGACCACCTCGGACGGGCGGCGGCTGGTCACCAATTGCGTGGACCCGACGATGTCGATGAACACGACGGCGACGTGGCGTTCCTCGCCGCCCAGCTTCGGGCGCTCGCGCTCGGCGGCCAGCGCCACCTCGCGGCCGACGTGCCGGCCGAACAGGTCGCGGACCCGTTCGCGCTCGCGCAACCCGTCGACCATCGCGTTGAAACCCCGTTGCAGCTCACCGAGTTCCGTGCCGTCGAACACCACCAGGTCGCCGCGCAGGTCGCCGCGCTCGACGCGCCGCAGGGCGGCGCGCACCACCCGGACCGGGGTGGCCGTCAGCCAGGCCAGGATCCACATCAGGATGAAACCGAAGATCAGGGTGGCCGACGCCAGGATCAGCACCGCGACGCTCAACTGGGTCTTCGTTAGATTGCCCAGGACCAGGGCGAAAAACGCCGTCAGCGCGATGCCGAAGACCGGCACCCCGGAGCTGAGTGCCCACACGGTCAGGGTGCGTCCCATGATGCCCGGCGCCAGCCGCCGCGGTGCGGTGCCGGCCTCGAGCGCCTGCGCCGCGACCGGGCGCAGCGCGAACTCCGTGAGCAGGTAGCACGCGGTGGCGACCAGGATGCCGCAGAAGCTGACCGGGAAGCCCACGATCGGGATGAAGGTGGTGTTGACCAGTCCGTACAAGGTGGTCAACACGGCGGCGCCGATCACCCACAGGATGAGCACGCCGAGCGCCAGGTGGAACGGGGCGACGAACGTGTTCCGTTCGTCGGTCGCGGTGGGCGGGCGCTCCTCGATGGCCCACCGCAGGGTGGCCAGCGTCCGCCGGGTGATCAGGAAGGTGCCCAGCGCCAACGCGACCGCGATGTAGGCCGGCGAGACGCCGAAGGTGATCCACAGCGGGGCGTCGCTGAAGACGCTGGGCGACGGAAAGGCAACGGTGAGCAGCAGGGTGGCGACGCCGATGCCGATCAGGTTGGTGCCGAGGATGAACGCGGTGATGATGACCTGGATGCGGACGCGCCGGCGGCTCTGGCTTTCCGACGGCCGGCCCAGGAGCAGCGAACCGTACGCGGGGGTTTCCGGCAGGCGGCCGCTTTGGCGGGTCACTCGTTCCAGCACCCGACCGATGCGCTGCGCCAAGCTCCTGTTGCCCGCCATGGTGGCGTCAGCCTAATTTGTCGACCACGCTCTAAGGTGAGTCGGGTGCGTCTAGTGATCGCCCAGTGCACTGTCGATTACGTCGGCCGGCTCACCGCGCATCTGCCGTCGGCGCGCCGGCTGCTGCTGTTCAAGGCCGACGGGTCGGTGAGCGTGCACGCCGACGACCGCGCCTACAAGCCGCTCAACTGGATGAGCCCGCCCTGCTGGGTGACCGAGGAGCTCGCCGGCGAGGCGCCCGTGTGGGTGGTGCAGAACAAGGCGGGCGAACAGCTGCGCATCACCGTCGAGGAGATCGAGCACGACTCCAGCCATGACCTGGGGGTGGACCCGGGCCTGGTCAAAGACGGTGTCGAAGCGCACCTGCAGGCGTTGCTGGCCGAGCACGTCCAGCTGCTGGGGGAGGGCTACACCTTGGTGCGCCGCGAATACATGACCGCGATCGGGCCGGTAGACCTGCTGTGCCGCGACGAGCAGGGCGCGTCGGTGGCGGTGGAGATCAAGCGCCGCGGCGAGATCGACGGGGTCGAGCAGCTCACCCGCTACCTGGAACTGCTCAATCGGGACAGCGTCTTGGCGCCCGTCAAGGGCGTGTTCGCCGCCCAGCAGATCAAACCACAGGCCCGCACGCTGGCCACCGATCGCGGAATACGGTGCCTGACATTGGATTACGACAAGATGCGCGGGATGGACAGCGACGAATACCGGTTGTTCTAGGCGCCGACGAATACACTGGCCGCATGGCCAGGCGCCGCACTCCGCCGCCCCGGCGGCGGCCGTTTGCGCCCCCGCCGGCGCTGCGGCGCGTCGAGACCGGGCCGGATGGCCATGACTACGAGGTGCGGCCCGTCGCCGCCGCGCGGGCCGTCAAAACGTACCGCTGCCCCGGTTGCGATCACGAAATCCGTTCGGGCACAGCCCATCTGGTGGTGTGGCCCGCCGAGGCGGGAGCGGGCGCGGGGCTGGTCGACGACCGGCGGCACTGGCACACCCCCTGCTGGGCGCACCGCGCCACCCGGGGGCCGACCCGAAAGTGGTCCTGACTAGCTGGCCGGCTCGACGAGTTCGAGCAGCACGCCGCCGGCGTCCTTGGGGTGGACGAAGTTGATGCGCGAGTTTGCGGTGCCACGCCGCGGCGCGTCGTAGATCAGCCGGATCCCCTGCGCGCGCAGCCGCTCGACCAAGGTGTCCAAGTCGCTGACCCGCACCGCCATCTGCTGGATGCCGGGACCACGCTTGTCGAGGAATTTCGCGATGGTCGACGACTCGTCGATCGGGGCCATCAGCTGAATCTGCGCCGAGCCGGCCGGGGCGCCGCGCACGGCCAGCATGGCTTCGCGGATCCCCTGGTCCTCGTTGACTTCCTCGTGCAGCACGATCATGCCGAGCTGGTCGTGGTACCACCGCTTTGCCGCATCCAGGTCGGCGACCGCGATGCCGACATGATCGATCGCCGTCACCAGCGCGCTGGCCAGGACCTGACGGGCGTCAACTTGATCGGTCGTCATCACATAACGGTAACCTGGCAGCACAGGTCCCGCTTCTCCGGGAGGCCAAATCGGCCGTTTGCGCGCGCGTAGGAGGTTGTCATGACGACGTCGGTCATCGTTGCTGGGGCACGGACTCCCATCGGCAAACTGATGGGTTCGCTGAAGGATTTCTCGGCCAGCGACCTGGGCGCGATCGCGATCGCCGGCGCGCTCGAGAAGGCCCACGTCGCCGCCTCGCAGGTCGAGTACGTGATCATGGGCCAGGTGCTGACGGCCGGCGCCGGGCAGATGCCGGCGCGGCAGGCCGCCGTCGCTGCGGGCATCGGCTGGGACGTCCCGTCGCTGACCATCAACAAGATGTGCCTGTCTGGGATCGACGCCATCGCCCTGGCCGACCAGCTGATTCGCGCGGGCGAGTTCGACGTGGTGGTGGCCGGCGGGCAGGAGTCGATGACCAAGGCCCCGCATTTGCTGATGGACAGCCGGGCGGGCTACAAGTACGGCGACGTGACCGTCCTGGACCACATGGCCTACGACGGCCTGCACGACGTGTTCACCGACCAGCCGATGGGCGCGCTCACCGAGCAACGCAACGACCTGGACAAGTTCACCCGCGCCGAGCAGGACGAGTTCGCTGCCCGGTCCCACCAGAAGGCCGCCGCGGCGTGGAAGGACGGCGTCTTCACCGACGAGGTGGTGGCAGTCAATATCCCTCAGCGCAAGGGGGATCCGCTGCAATTCGCCGAGGACGAGGGCATCCGGCCCAACACCACGGCCGACTCCCTGGCCGGGTTGAAGCCGGCGTTCCGGCGTGACGGCACGATCACCGCGGGTTCGGCGTCGCAGATCTCCGACGGTGCGGCCGCGGTGGTGGTGATGAATAAGGCCAAGGCGCAGGAGTTGGGCCTGACCTGGCTGGCGGAGATCGGGGCGCACGGCGTGGTGGCCGGGCCCGACTCGACGCTGCAGTCCCAGCCCGCCAACGCGATCAAGAAGGCCATCGCCCGTGAGGGCATCGCCGTCGACCAGCTCGACGTCGTGGAGATCAACGAGGCGTTCGCGGCCGTGGCCCTGGCCTCCACCCGCGAGCTCGGCCTCGACCCCGACATCGTCAACGTCAACGGTGGTGCGATCGCCGTCGGGCACCCCATCGGGATGTCGGGGGCCCGGATCACGCTACACGCCGCCCTGGAATTGGCGCGTCGCGGCTCCGGTTACGCCGTGGCCGCGCTGTGCGGGGCCGGCGGGCAGGGCGATGCGCTGATTCTGCGCGCCGGATAGTTCGCCGGCGCCCCGGCGCGACGTTGCTGGGCGACCGCCCGCGACGAGGCGTTGTGATATTCGTCATACTTGCCGTTCGGCAAGCCCGCGGGGTGCCGGCGCGCTCGCCGGTGCGTGCCCGTTACGGCCGCGCGACCGGGTGGAGCGGCGGACGCCGCGCATGACAAACTGGTCGGCGTGACGCGTCCGCGACCCCCGATCGGCCCCGCGATGGCTGGCGCGATCGACCTGTCCGGCCTCAAGCAACGGGCCCAGCAACCAGCGCCGGGCAGCGGCCCGAGCGGCGCGGCGGCGCCCGCCGCGCAGGGCGACGCGGGCGGCACCGCGATCACCGAGGCCAATTTCGAAAGCGACGTGCTGCTTCGGTCCGAAGAGGTGCCGGTGGTCGTCGTGCTGTGGTCGCCCCGCAGCGACGCGTGCGTGCAGCTGCTCGACACCTTCGCCGCCCTGGCCGCGTCGGACAACGGCAGCTGGTCGCTGGCGACGGTCAACGTGGACGTGGCGCCCCGGGTCGCGCAGATCTTCGGGGTCGACGCCGTCCCCACCGTGGTGGCGTTGGCGGCCGGGCAGCCGATCTCCAGCTTCCAGGGGATGCAGCCGGCCGAGCAGTTGCGCGGCTGGCTCGACCAGATCCTGTCGGCCACCGCCGGAAAGCTGCGGGGGCCAAGCGGTTCGACGGACTCCGCGGCGGTGGACCCGGAGCTGGCCGCCGCGCGCGACCAGCTCGAGGCGGGCGATTTCGAGTCCGCCAAGGCGTCCTACGAGGCGATCCTGGAGGCCAATCCGGGCAGCGCCGAGGCCAAGGGCGCAATCCGCCAGATCGACTTCCTCATGCGCGCAACGGCGCAGCGGCCCGACGCCGTCGCGGTCGCCGACGCCGTGCCCGGCGACATCGAGGCCGCTTTCGCGGCCGCGGACGTCGAGGTCCTCAACCAGGATCCCGGCGCGGCGTTCGACCGCCTGATTGCGTTGGTGCGCCGCACCTCCGGCGACGACCGGACCCGGGTGCGGACCCGGCTGATCGAGCTGTTCGAACTCTTCGACCCCGCCGATCCGGACGTCATCACCGGGCGGCGCAACCTGGCCAACGCGCTGTATTGAGCCGCCTAGGCCCGCACTACCGCTCGGGCTCGAGCCAGATCGCCGACGTCGGGGGCAGCACCAGCACCGCCGACGCGGGCCGACCGTGCCACGGGTCCTCGGTCGCGTCCACGCCGCCCATGTTGCCGATGCCCGCGCCGTTGTAGTCGGTGGCGTCGGTGTTGAGCACTTCCCGCCACCGGCCCGCGGCCGGCAGGCCGAGCCGGTATCCGCTGTGCTCGGCGCCCGCGAAGTTGAACACGCATGCCATCACCGAGCCGTCGCTGCCGTAGCGCAGGAAGCTCAGCACGTTGTTGCCGGAGTCGTTGGCGTCAATCCAGGAGTAGCCGTCGGGAATGGTGTCCTGGCTCCACAGCGCGGGCCGAGCGCGGTAAATGGCGTTGATGTCGCGCACCAGGCGCAGCACGCCGTTGGAGAAGCCCTGCTCGTCGAGTTGCCACCAGTCCAGGCCGCGCTCCTCGGACCATTCGGCCCGCTGGCCGAATTCCTGACCCATGAACAGCAGTTGCTTGCCGGGGTGCGCCCACTGGTAGGCCAGCAGGCTGCGCAGCCCGGCGGCCTTGGTGTGGTTGTTGCCCGGCATCCGGCCCCACAGCGTGCCCTTGCCGTGCACCACCTCGTCGTGGCTCAGCGGAAGCACGTAGTTTTCGCTGAACGCGTAGAGCATCGAGAAGGTGATCTCGCCGTGGTGGAAGCTGCGGTGGATCGGGTCACGGCTGAGGTAGTCCAGCGTGTCGTGCATCCAGCCCATGTTCCACTTCATCGAGAAGCCAAGGCCGCCAAGGCTGGTCGGCCGCGTCACACCGGGCCACGAGGTGGATTCCTCGGCGATGGTGACGATACCGGGCGCCGCCTTGTGCGCGGTCGCGTTCATTTCTTGAAGGAACTGCACGGCCTCGAGGTTCTCGCGGCCCCCGTAGATGTTGGGTGTCCAGCCGCCGGCGGGACGCGAGTAGTCCAGGTAAAGCATGGACGCGACGGCGTCGACCCGTAGGCCGTCGATGTGGTACTCCTCCAGCCAGTACAGGGCGTTGGCCACCAGGAAGTTGCGGACCTCGGCGCGGCCGAAGTCGAAAACGTAGGTGCCCCAGTCTAATTGCTCGCCCCGTTTCGGGTCGGCGTGCTCGTAGAGCGGGGTGCCGTCGAACCGTCCCAGTGCCCAGGCGTCCTTGGGGAAGTGCGCCGGGACCCAGTCGACGATGACGCCGATGCCGGCCGCGTGCAGCGCGTCGACGAACGCCCGAAATTCGTCCGGCGAACCGAAGCGTGACGTCGGCGCATAGTAGGACGTGACCTGGTAACCCCACGACCCCGCGAAGGGATGCTCGGCGACCGGCAGCAGCTCGACGTGGGTAAACCCTTGCTCGACAACGTAATTGACCAGTTCATCGGCGAGCTGGCGGTAGTTGAGGCCGGGACGCCACGAACCCAGGTGCACTTCGTAGGTGCTCATCGGCTCGAAAACCGGGTTCCGGCCGGCGCGCTGGGTCATCCAGTCGCCGTCCTGCCACGTGTAGTCGCTGCGGGTGACCCGCGACGCGGTGTGCGGCGGCACCTCGGTGGCGAACGCCATCGGGTCGGCCCGCTCGGTGACCACGTCGTCGGCCCCGTGCACGCGGAACTTGTACAGCCCGCCGACGGGGAAGCCGGGCCAGAACAGCTCCCACACACCGGAGGATCCGAGCGACCGCATGGGTGCCTCGTTGCCGGTCCACCCGTTGAACTCGCCGATCAGGCTGACGCCCTTGGCGTTGGGCGCCCACACGGCGAACGACACGCCGTCGACCACGCCATCGGCGGTCGTGAACGAACGCGGATGCGCGCCAAGGACTTCCCACAGTCGCTCATGGCGGCCCTCGCCGAACAGGAACAGGTCGACCTCACCCAGCGTGGGCAGAAACCGGTATGCATCGGCGACGACGTAGGGCTCGGCGCCCTCGTAGGTGATCTGCAACCGGTAGTCGATGAGGTTGACGAACGGCAGCGCCACCGCGAACAGGCCAGAATCGACGTGCTGCAGCGGGAAGCGCTCGTCGCCGACCAGCGCGACGACCTCCGCCGCGTGCGGGCGGAAGGCGCGGATCACGGTGTGGTCGCCGTATTCGTGGGCCCCCAGCACGCCGTGCGGGTTGTAGTGGGTGCCGGACACCAGGCGGGCCACATCGGCCGGGTCGGGCGCCAGGTTCGTCTGGGCGAGTTGGTCGGCTTGGCTCATTTCACAGTCCCTCCGGTCCGTTCGGTGGCCTACGGAGCAGCTTCATGCGCGAATCTGCAGGCACGAGCGGCATGTTGATGACGTGGGCGACCGCCTGCGCCGGATCGAGGCGGACGTAGTTGTCCTGGCCCCACTGGAATTCTTGACCGGTGATCTCGTCGCGCACCCAAAAGCGCTCATAGGGCTCCATACCCAATGCCGCCATGTCCAAAAACAGCGTCGCCTCCTCGGGCCCGTACGCGTTGAGCGTCACGACCACCAGCACGCAGTCGCCGGTCACCGGATCGAACTTGCTGTAGGCCAGCAACGCGTCGTTGTCGACGCTGTGGAAATGGATGGTGCGCAGCTGCTGCAGCGCGGGGTGGAGGCGGCGAATCCCGTTGAGCTGCGTGAGGAACGGCTCCAGCGAGCGTCCCTGCGCCAGCGCACCCTCGAAGTCGCGGGGCCGCAGCTCGTACTTCTCGGAGTCCAGGTACTCCTCGCTGCCCTCCCGCACAGCGCGGTGCTCGAACAGCTCGTAGCCCGAATACACGCCCCACGCCGGGCCCATGGTCGCCGCCAGCACCGCCCGGATCGCAAACATGCCGGGGCCGTTGTGCTGCAGGATCGCGTGCAGGATGTCGGGGGTGTTGACGAACAGATTCGGGCGCCGGAAGTCCGCCGCTTCGGCGATGGCCTCGCCGAACTCGATGAGCTCCCGCTTGGCCGTCCGCCAGGTGAAGTAGCTGTAGGACTGCGTGAAGCCGAGTTTGGCCAACCCGTACTGGCGCGCCGGCGGCGTGAAGGCCTCGGAGAGAAACAGGACGTCGGGATCGATCGACTTCACCTGCGCGATCAGCCAGGCCCAGAAGTTCGGCGGCTTGGTGTGCGGGTTGTCGACCCGAAAGATCTTGACGCCGTGGTCCATCCAGTGCCGTACCACCCGCAGCACCTCGTCGTAGAGGCCGGCCGGGTCGTTGTCGAAGTTGAGCGGATAGATGTCCTGGTACTTCTTCGGCGGGTTCTCCGCGTAGGCGATGGTCCCGTCGGGCAGTTCGGTGAACCAGTTGCGGTGATCACGCGCCCACGGGTGGTCGGGCGCGCACTGCAGCGCCAAGTCCAGCGCCACCTCCATGCCCAGGTCGCGCGTCGCGGCGACGAACGCGTCGAAATCCTCGATCGTCCCCAGGTCTGGGTGGACCGCGTCGTGGCCGCCCTCGTCGCTGCCGATCGCCCACGGCGACCCCACGTCGCCGGGTGCGGCGGTTGGATTGTTGTTGCGGCCCTTGCGGTGCACCTTGCCGATGGGATGGATCGGCGGCAGGTAGACCACGTCGAAGCCCATCGCCGCAATGCGGGGCAGCGCCGCGGTCGCGGTGGCGAAGGTGCCGTGCACGGGGTTGCCGTCGGCGTCCCAGCCGCCGGTGGACCGCGGGAAGAACTCGTACCACGAGCCGAACCGCGCGAGGGGCCGGTCCACCCAGACGCCGTACTGCTCACCGCGGGTGAGCAGATCGCGCAGGGGGAAGGTCGCCAGGATCTGCTCGACCTCGGGCGACAACGCCAACGCCGAACGCGTCGCGGGATCGCCTGGGGTACGCAGCGCCTCGGCGGCCGCCAGCACCGGGTCGCGCTGCGCGCGCGGCACGCCCGTGGCGGCGCGCTCGAACAGCGCGGCTCCGACCAGCAGGTCGTTGGACAGCTCCGACTCGCCCTGGCCGGCGTCCAGTTTGGCGTGCAATCCGTGCCGCCAGGACTCGATCGGGTCGCCCCACCCGTCCACCCGGAACGTCCACAGCCCGACGCGGTCGGGCGAGAACTGCCCGTTGAAGACGTACGGCTCGGCGCCCAGGGTCATGGGCAGCAGCAGCGGCTTGACCCGCTGCTGTTCGGCCTTGCCGTCGAGCTCCGTGATCGGCTTCGTCGGCGCCTGAACCGCTTTGACGCGACGGGTCTCGGCTACCTGGGGGTAGGCAGGCCCCAGGTAACGCACCACCAGCGTTGCGGCGACGGCCTCGTGGCCCTCGCGCCACACCGCGGCGCTGACCGGGACGACCTCGCCGACCACCGCCTTGGCGGGATAGCCGCCGCACGACACGACGGGCTGGACATTATCGATCTCGACACGACCGGGCACCACCACTCCGTTCCGATTGTGTGCGGCCCGCGGCGTGCTCCGCGCGGTTGCCGCTCGTCGGGAAAATTCCTGTCGTGGGGAACTTTCTCTCTGGGGAAGCAACTCTGCGGCCCCACTCACTACTCACTACCCACCCTAGGGTCCGGTCACACGCGCGACCCGAAAGCGGGGCAAAAGCCCCGCCCGCGGCCGTCGTGCGTGGGCAGCGATCGTCAGTAAGGTAGGGATGCGTGAAAGCACTCCGCCGGTTCACCGTCCGTGCTCACCTCCCCGAGCGTCTGACCGCGCTGGATCAGCTGTCGACCAACCTGCGCTGGTCCTGGGACAGGCCCACCCAAGACCTGTTCGCCACCATCGACCCGCAGCTGTGGCAGCGCTGCGGTTGCGACCCGGTGGCGTTGCTGGGAGCGGTCAACCCGGCCCGCCTCGACGACCTGGCGCTCGACGAGGCGTTCCTCGGCCGACTCGACTCGCTGGCCGCCGACCTCGACGACTACCTGAGCCGGCCGCTGTGGTACCAGCAGCAGCAGGAAAACGGCCAGCCGATGCCGACCGCGATCGCCTACTTCTCGATGGAGTTCGGCGTCGCCGAGGTGCTGCCGAACTACTCGGGCGGCCTGGGAATCCTGGCCGGCGACCACCTGAAGTCCGCCTCGGACCTGGGAGTCCCGCTGATCGCGGTGGGCCTGTATTACCGGTCCGGTTACTTCCGGCAGTCGCTGACCGGCGACGGCTGGCAGAACGAGACCTACCCGTCGCTGGATCCGCAGGGCCTGCCCTTGCGCCTGCTCACCGACGCCGCCGGGGAGCCCGCGCTGGTGGAGCTGACGCTGCCCGACGCCGCGCAATTGCGCGCCCGGATCTGGATCGCCCAGGTGGGCAGGGTGCCGTTGCTGCTGCTCGACTCCGACGTCCCGGAAAACGAGCACGACCTGCGCGGCGTCACCGACCGCCTGTACGGCGGCGACCAGGAGCACCGGCTGCGCCAGGAGATCCTGGCCGGCGTCGGCGGGGTCCGCGCGATTCGGGCGTTCACCGCCATCGAGGGCCGGCCCGCGCCCGAGGTGTTCCACATGAACGAGGGGCACGCCGGCTTCTTGGGCGCCGAGCGCATCCGCGAGTACATGACCGACGCGGGTCTGGACTTCGACACGGCGCTGACGGCGGTCCGCGCCGGCACGGTGTTCACCACGCATACCCCGGTGCCGGCCGGCATCGACCGGTTCCCCCTCGAGATGGTGCGCCTCTATCTCGACGGGCGGCCCCAGGCGCGCGACGCCGCGGCCGGTGCCGGCGCCCGGGACGCGGCCGTCCCGTCGCTGCTGCCCGGGGTGCCCACCGAGCGCATCCTGGCGCTCGGGGCCGAAGACGACCCGACCAAGTTCAACATGGCGCACATGGGCCTGCGGCTCGCGCAGCGGGCCAACGGCGTCTCGTCGCTGCACGGGCGCGTCAGCCGGGAGATGTTCAACGAGCTGTGGCCGGGATTCGACGCCGACGAGGTGCCGATCGGGTCGATCACCAACGGCGTGCACGCGCGGACCTGGGCGGCGCCGCAATGGCTGCAGCTGGGCCAGGAGCTGGTCGGGTCGGACTCGTTCTCCGATCCCGGTGTCTGGCTGCGGCTCAAGCAGGTCGACGCCGGGCACCTGTGGTGGATCCGCTCGCAGCTGCGGTCGCTGCTGGTCGACGACGTCCGGCGGCGGCTGCGCCGCTCCTGGCTGGAGCGCGGCGCTTCGGACGCCGAATTGAGTTGGATCGCAACGGCTTTCGATCCGAACGTGTTGACCATCGGCTTTGCCCGCCGGGTGCCCACCTACAAGCGGCTGACGCTGATGCTGCGCGACCCCAACCGGCTCGAGCAGTTGCTGCTCGACGAGGAGCGGCCCATTCAGCTGATCGTCGCGGGGAAGTCGCACCCGGCCGACGACGGCGGCAAGGCGCTGATCCAGCAGGTGGTGCGCTTCGCCGACCGGCCGCAGGTGCGGCACCGCATCGCCTTCCTGCCCGACTACGACATGTCCATGGCGCGGCTGCTGTACTGGGGCTGCGACGTCTGGCTGAACAACCCGCTGCGGCCGCTGGAGGCCTGCGGCACGTCGGGAATGAAGAGCGCGCTCAACGGCGGCCTGAACCTGTCGATCCGCGACGGCTGGTGGGACGAATGGTACGACGGCGAAAACGGTTGGGAGATACCGTCCGCCGACGGCGTGGCCGATGAGGCCCGGCGTGACGACCTGGAGTCCAGCGCCCTCTACGGCCTGCTGGAGCAGGCCGTGGCGCCGAAGTTCTACGAGCGTGACGAGCACGGGGTGCCGCCGCGGTGGATCGAGATGGTGCGCCACACCGTGCAAACCCTGGGCCCGAAGGTGCTGGCGTCGCGGATGGTGCGTGACTACGTCGAGCGGTACTACCTGCCGGCGGCGCAGTCGCTGCGCGCGACGATCGCGCCCGCCGAAGACGACGCGGGTAGCGGCGAATTCGGCGCCGCGCGGGAGGTGGCCGCCTACCGCCGCCGGGCCGAGGAGGCGTGGCCCAAGATCGTCGTCTCCGACGTCGACAGCACCGGCCTGCCGGACAGCCCGGTGCTGGGCTCCAAGCTGACGCTGACCGCCACCGTGGCGCTGGCCGGGCTGGCCCCCGACGAGGTCACCGTGCAGGCCGTGGTGGGCCGGGTGGACGGCAGCGACGCGCTGCTCAACCCGGTCACCGTGGAGATGTCCTACACCGGCACCGCCGAGGGCGGCAACCAGGTGTTCTCCACCACGACGCCGTTGCCGCTCGCGGGGGCGGTCGGGTACACGGTGCGGGTGCTGCCGCGCCACCCGATGCTCGCCGCGAGCAACGAGCTCGGCCTGGTCACGCTGGCGCGCTAGCCGAAACCCTCAGGCGGACAAGCCTTCCGACGCGGCGCGCAGCCGTTGCAGCGCGGCCCGGACTTGCTCCGGGTTGGTCGTCTGCCAGAACGGCGGCAGGGACGCGCGCAGGTACTCCCCGTAGCGGGCGGTCACCATCCGGGAATCCAGCACGGCGACCACCCCGCGGTCGGTGACGCGGCGCAGCAGGCGTCCGGACCCCTGCGCCAGCAGCAGCGCGGCGTGGCTCGCCGCGACCGCCATGAAACCGTTGCCACCGCGTGCCGCGACCGCCCGCTGTCGCGCGCCCAGCAGCGGGTCGTCGGGGCGCGGGAACGGAATCCGGTCGATGACCACCAGCGACAACGAGGGGCCCGGGACGTCCACGCCCTGCCACAGCGACAGGGTGCCGAACAGCGAGGTCTGGGGGTCGGCGCTGAACTGCTCGACGAGCGCCGACGTGCTGTCGTCGCCCTGGCACAACACCGGCGTGGCCAGCCGCGCGCGCATGGCTTCCGCGGCCGCGCGGGCGGCCCGCATCGACGAGAACAGGCCCAGGGTGCGCCCGTCGGCGGCCGCGACGAGTTCGGCGATCTCGGCGAGCTGCTCGGCCGAGCCGGTGCCGTCGCGGCCCGGCGGCGGCAGATGCGCGGCCACGTACAGGATGCCGGTCTTGGCGTGCTCGAAGGGGGAGCCGACGTCGAGGCCACGCCACGGAACCTCGACGTCGCCCCCGGTCAGGCCCCAGGCGCCCGCCATCGCCTCGAACGACCCACCGATCGTCAGTGTCGCCGAGGTCAGCACCGTCGTGGACCGCCCGAACACCCGCTCGCGCAGCAGGCCGGCGACCGACAGCGGCGCCACCCGCAGCACCGGGCGGGACGCACCCCGGTTGTCCTCGTGGTCCAGCCAGACCACGTCGGTGCGGTCGGCGATGGCCGGCCCGAACGACGCCAGCACGCGCGCCGCGGTGTCCGAGATCTCGCTCAGTGCCGCGGCCGCTTCGGAGCGTGCGGAGGCGGCCCCGGCGTCGCCGGCGGCGGTGTCGATCGCGGAACGGGCCGCGCTCGCCGCGTCGCGCAGCGACGTCAGGTACGTCGCCAGCTCGTCGCCCAGGTAGTCGATCCGCCCGGGGGCGGCGTCGTGGATCGCCGCGGCGAAGGTGGCCGTTGAGGCCTCCAGCCGCGACAGCAGTTCGGGATCCACCAGCCGGCCCAGGCGCCGGGCCGCGACCCCGAGCGTCGCGGGCGTCAGTTCGGCGGTCGCCACCGAGGTGACCCGGTCCACCAACTCGTGCGCTTCGTCGACCACCAGCAGCGCGTGCTCGGGGAGCACAGCCGACTCGCTGACCGCGTCGATGGCCAACAACGCGTGGTTGGTCACGACGACGTCCGCGCGCCCGGCCTCGGCCCTGGCCCGCTCCGAGAAGCATTCCGTGCCGAACGGGCAGCGCGCCACGCCGACGCATTCCCGCGCGGACACGCTGACCTGCGACCAGGACCGGTCGGGGACGCCCGGCTTCAGGTCGTCGCGGTCACCCGATTCGGTGTTGGCCGCCCAGGCGGTGAGTCGTTGCACGTCGCGGCCCAGCGCCGTGGCCGCCATGGGGTCGAACAGCTCCTCTTGTGGGCGGCCGCCGTCCGCCGGATCATCGCCGCCGCCGTTGTGAATCTTGTTCAAGCACAGGTAGTTTCGTCGCCCCTTGAGCAGGGCGAACGTCGGTCTGCGCGGCAACGCGCCGGCGAGCGCTTCGACGAGCCGCGGCAGGTCGCGGTCGACGAGCTGGCGCTGCAGCGCGATCGTGGCCGTCGACACCACCACGGGGCATTCGTCGTCGAGGGCGCGGGCGACGGCGGGCACCAGGTAGGCCAACGACTTGCCGGTGCCGGTGCCGGCCTGCACCACCAGGTGCTCGCCGGTGTCGAACGCGCGGGCCACCGCGGCGGCCATCTGCTGCTGCCCGCCGCGCTCGCTGCCGCCCAGCGCGGCCACGGCGGCGGCCAGCAACTCGGGCACGGACACGTCGGACGTGGCTTACCCCTTCGCTGCTTGTCAGGCGGTGGCTAGGGCCGGCCGGCCGGGATCTGGGTCGTGGGGATCGCGGGCTCGCCGTGGGAGAGGTTCAGGCCCTCCCACGGCAGGCTGCGCAGCCCGCAAGCTACCAGCTCGCGCGCGGCGGCCAGGTCCGGTTCGGCCACCCGCTGTCCGTCGCGCACCAGGGGCACGGTCAGCACCCGGGACGCGCCGGTGACCTCGGGCCGGCGCCCGGCCGGGTGCACCAGCTCCTCGAGGATGGTGCCGGAGTCGCGGGACAGGCGCAGCGCCTCTTTGCGCCCGCCGTGAGATTCCTTGTGGCTGCTGCGCTTTTGCACCGGCAACCCGTCGACCTCGACCAGCTTGTAGACCATGTTCGCCGTGGGCGCGCCCGAACCGGTCACCAGCGACGTGCCCACGCCGTAACTGTCGACGGGCTCCGCCCCCAACGCGGCGATGGAGAATTCGTCGAGGTCCCCGGAGACCACGATGCGGGTCTGCCCGGCGCCCAGCCCGTCGAGCTGCTCGCGCACCTGGCGGGCCAGCACCCCGAGCTCCCCGGAGTCGATGCGCACCGCCCCCAGCGCCGGGCCCGCGGCCGCGACGGCGTTGGCCACCCCGGTGCTCACGTCGTAGGTGTCCACCAGCAGCGTGGTGCCCGCGCCGAGGGCGTCGACCTGCGCCCGGAACGCGGCGAGTTCGGACGCCTCGGTGGAGTCGTGCGCGGTCGCGTGCAGCATCGTGAACGCGTGCGCGGAGGTGCCCTCGGTGGGTATGCCGTAGCGCCGCTGGGCTTGCAGGTTCGACGTCGCGGCGAAGCCGGCGAGGTAGGCGGCGCGGGCCGCCGCGACGGCCGCCTGCTCGTGCGTCCGCCGCGAGCCCATGTCCATGACGGGGCGTTCGCGGGCCGCGCTGACCATGCGCGCCGCGGCGGAGGCGACCGCCGTGTCGTGGTTGAAGATCGACAGCGCCAGGGTCTCCAGCACCACGCATTCGGCGAACGTCCCGGTCACCGACAGCACGGGGGAGTTGGGAAAGTACAACTCGCCTTCGGCGTACCCGTCGATGTCGCCGGTGAAGCGGAACTCGCGCAGGTAGGCCAGGGTGTCCGGGTCCAGGAACCGGCTCAGCGATTCGCACGCCGCGTCGTCGAAGGTGAAGTGCGGTAACGCTTCGAGCAGTCGCCCGGTGCCGGCGACCACCCCGTAACGGCGGCCGGCGGGTAGCCGCCGCGCGAACAATTCGAAGGTGGTGCGGCGCGTGGCGGTGCCGTCTTTGCGCGCCGCCGCCAGCATCGTCAGCTCGTATCGGTCCGTCAGCAGCCCGGTGACGACGGAGTCAGTCATTCCCTAACGGTATCGGCCGCGCTCGGCGGCTCGGTAACGTTGTCCACCGCTCGGTATCGTGTAGCCCATGGTTGCTGCGTCAGCGCCCACCGAGCCCAAGTCGAAGCCGGGCAGTCAACAGGAGTCGGCTCCGGCGGACGTCACGGCCAGTCCCTGGGTGACGATCGTCTGGGACGACCCGGTCAACCTGATGACCTACGTGACGTATGTCTTCCAGAAGTTGTTCGGCTACAGCGAGCCGCACGCCACCAAGCTGATGTTGCAGGTGCACAACGAGGGCAAGGCGGTGGTGTCCGCCGGTAGCCGGGAGTCCATGGAAGTCGACGTGTCCAAGCTGCATGCGGCCGGATTGTGGGCGACGATGCAGCAGGACCGCTGAGCTGCTGTGCGCAAATGGAAGCGCGTCGACACCGCCACCGGCCCGCAGTTCCGGTCGGCGCTGGCGTCGCACGAGGCCGCCCTGCTCAAGAACCTCGCCACCGCAATGATCGGCCTGCTCGACGAGCGTGAATCCTCAGCTCCCGCAGACGAACTCGAGGAGATCACCGGCATCAAGACCGGCAACGCCGAGCCGCCAAAGGACCCGACGCTGCGTCGCCTGTTGCCGGACTTCTTCCATCCCGACGAGTCCGACCCGTCGGGGCCGGAGGCCGCCCAAAGCCTCAACGCGGCACTGCGCAGCCTGCACGAGCCCGAGATCGTCAACGCCAAACGCGATGCGGCGCAACGCTTGTTGGACACCGTCCCGCCCGAGGGCGGCCGGTTACAGCTGACCGAGGAAGACGCGAACGCCTGGGTGGGGGCCGTCAACGACATTCGGCTCACCCTGGGAGTCATGCTCGACGTCGGGCCCGACGGCCCGGAACGCCTGCCGCCCGATCACCCGCTGGCCGTGCACTTCGACGTCTACCAATGGCTGACCGTCTTGCAGGAGTACCTGGTGCTGGTCCTCATGGGGTCGCGATGACGTCGGCCTGCGGATGAACGCCATCACCGACGTAGGCGGCATTCGCGTCGGCCACCATCACCGGCTCGACCCCGACGCCGCGTTGGGCGCGGGCTGGGCCTGCGGGGTGACCGTCGTGCTGACCCCGCCGGGGACCGTCGGTGCGGTCGATTGCCGCGGTGGCGCCCCCGGCACCCGCGAGACCGATCTGCTCGATCCCGCCAACACCGTGCGATACGTCGACGCGGTGCTGCTGGCCGGCGGCAGCGCCTACGGCCTGGCGGCCGCCGACGGCGTGATGCGCTGGCTCGAGGAACGCGACCGCGGCGTGGCGATGGACGGCGGCGTGGTGCCGATCGTGCCGGCCGCGGTGATCTTCGACCTGCCCGTCGGCGGCTGGGCATGCCGGCCGACCGCCGAGTTCGGCTATCGGGCGTGCGAGGCGGCGCACGGCGGTGACGGGCCGGCGCTGGCCGTCGGAACCGTCGGGGCCGGGGTGGGGGCGCGCGCCGGGGCGCTCAAGGGAGGCGTCGGGACCGCCTCGACGGTGCTGCCGTCCGGCGTCACGGTCGGCGCGCTGGCGGTGGTGAACGCCGCCGGCGAGGTCGTCGACCGGGCCACCGGGTTGCCGTGGATGGCGGACGCGATCGCGCGGTTCGGGCTGCGGCCGCCGCCGGCCGCCGAGCTCGACGCGCTCGCGGCGCTGCCCGGGAAGTCCGGGCCGCGGGCCGACCCGCTCAACACCGTCATCGCGGTGGTGGCCACCGACGCCGCGCTCAGTCCGGCCGCGTGCCGGCGCATCGCGGTCAGCGCGCACGACGGCCTGGCCCGGTCCATTTGGCCGGCCCACACCCCGGTGGACGGCGACACGGTGTTCGCGCTGGCGACGGGGGCGGTCGAGGTGCCCCCGCCCGCGGACGCGCCCGCCGCCTTCTCCCCGGAGACCGCGTTGGTCGCCGCGGTCGGGGCGGCCGCCGCCGACTGCCTGGCGGACGCGGTGCTGGCCGGGGTGCTCGCCGCCGAATCGATCGCCGGCATCCCCACCTACCGCGGCCTGCTGCCCGGCGCGTTCGGCCGGTGAACGGGGCACCGGCGACAGCGCCGGTAGCCTTGACGATGCCGGGGACGCTCTGAAAGGGCAGCTAATGGGTGAGACCGCGTCGCGACGACGCCGAGCGCAGCGCTGACGGAGCGCGGGCGCTCATGAACACGTCGCGGGGACGCACCGGCACCAAGCCTCAGGCGAGGCAGCGGTCTGCCTGGATGGTGGGCGGCGCGACCATCGTCACCTTCGTGGCGCTGCTCTATCTGGTCGAGCTGATCGACCAGCTGACCCGGCACTCGCTGGACGGCAACGGCATCAGGCCGCTCACGGCCGACGGGCTGTGGGGCATCGTGTTCGCCCCGGTGCTGCACGCCAGCTGGCAACACCTGATCGCCAACACCGTCCCGCTGTTGGTCCTGGGATTCCTCATGACGCTGGCCGGGCTGTCCCGGTTCGTGTGGGCCACCGCGATCGTGTGGGTGCTGGGCGGGTTGGGCACCTGGCTGATCGGCGACGTGGGCAGCAGCTGCGGGCCGACCGACCACATCGGGGCCTCGGGGCTGATCTTCGGCTGGCTGAGCTTCCTGCTGGTGTTCGGTGTCTTCGTCCGGCGCGCCTCCAACATCATCGTCGGCGTGCTCGTGTTGTTCGCCTACGGCGGCGTTCTGCTGGGGGCCATGCCGGTGCTCGGCCGCTGCGGCGGAGTGTCCTGGCAGGGCCACCTGTGCGGGGCGATCGCCGGCGTGGCCGCCGCCTACTGGCTGTCCGCGCCGGAGCGCAAAGCGCGGGCCGCGCGCCGGGGCGGTAGCGCGAAGCGGGGCGCGGCGTGAGCGCGCAGCTGGCGCCGATCGGCGTCTTCGACTCGGGTGTCGGGGGCCTGACCGTCGCCCGCGCCATCATCGACCAACTGCCCGACGAGGACATCGTCTACGTCGGCGACACCGGGCACGGGCCGTACGGCCCGCTGAGCATCCCCGAGGTCCGCGGGCACGCGCTGGCCATCGGCGACGACCTGGTGGGCCGCGGCGTCAAGGCGTTGGTGATCGCCTGCAACACCGCGTCCGCGGCCTGCCTGCGCGACGCCCGCGAGCGTTACGACGTGCCCGTCGTCGAGGTGATCCTGCCGGCCGTGCGCCGCGCCGTCGCCACCACCCGCACCGGGCGCATCGGCGTCATCGGCACCCGCGCCACCATCGACTCGCACGCCTACCAGGACGCGTTCGCCGCGGCCCGCGGCGTCGAGATCACCGCCGTCGCCTGCCCGCGCTTCGTCGACTTCGTCGAGCGCGGCGTGACCAGCGGCCGGCAGGTGCTGGGGCTGGCCGAGGGGTACCTCGAGCCGCTGCAACGGGCGCATGTCGACACCCTGGTGCTCGGCTGCACCCATTACCCGTTGCTGTCCGGGCTGATCCAGCTGGCCATGGGCGACAACGTGACGCTGGTGTCCAGCGCCGAGGAAACCGCGAAGGAAGTTCTGCGGGTCCTCACCGAACGAGACCTGCTGCGCCCGCACGACGCAACGCCCGCGACGCGGGTCTTCGAAGCCACCGGTGACCCCGAGGCGTTCACCCGATTGGCGGCCCGATTCCTCGGTCCGGCGGTCACCGGCGTCCAACCCGTTCAGCACGTAGGAATCGACTAAGAACATGCCGAGATTCTCATCACACCAATGCGGCGATGTTTTCGTCATCGCCCTATCGGGCATGGCACAGTAGTGTCCGTGCGAATAACCGTGCTCGGCTGCTCGGGCAGCGTGGTGGGGCCGGATTCGCCTGCGTCGGGATATCTGCTCCGCGCACCGGACACGCCACCCCTCGTCATCGACTTCGGCGGCGGCGTGCTAGGCGCCCTGCAGCGCTACGCCGATCCCGGGTCCGTGCACGTGCTGCTGTCGCACCTGCACGCCGACCACTGCCTCGATCTGCCCGGCCTGTTCGTGTGGCGTCGCTATCACCCGACGCGGCCCGACGGCAAGGCGATGCTCTACGGACCCGGCGACACCTGGTCGCGCCTGGGCGCGGCGTCGTCGCCGTATGGCGGTGAAATCGACGACTGCTCAGACATTTTCGACGTCCGGCATTGGGTGGACGGCGAACCTGTCACGGTCGGCGCGTTGACGGTGCTGCCGCGGACCGTGGCGCACCCGACCGAGTCCTACGGCCTGCGCATCACCGACCCCGACGGGGCCTCCTTCGTCTACAGCGGCGACACCGGCGTCTGCGATCAACTGGTCGAGCTGGCCCGCGACGCCGACGTCTTCCTGTGCGAGGCGTCCTGGACCCACTCGCCCGACCGGCCCCCCGCGCTGCACCTGTCGGGCACCGAGGCGGGCCGCATCGCCGCGCGGGCCGGCGTGCGCGAACTGCTGTTGACCCACATCCCGCCGTGGACGTCGCGCGAGGACGTCATCAGCGAAGCCAAGGCCGAGTTCGACGGTCCCGTGCACGCGGTGGTGTGCGGCGAGACGTTCGACATCCGCCGCTCCGAAAGGGTTTGAGCGGCCCCACCGGGGATGCCCCGCACCGTGGGCCGCGCCCGGACCGCGGGCTAGTGTTGGCGTCGTGACGAGACGCGAAGACGGCCGCCTGGACGACGAGTTGCGCCCGGTCGTCATCACCCGAGGCTTCACCCAAAACCCGGCCGGGTCAGTGCTGATCGAGTTCGGGCACACCAAGGTCCTGTGCACGGCCAGCGTCACCGAGGGCGTGCCGCGCTGGCGCAAGGGGTCGGGCCTGGGCTGGCTGACCGCCGAGTACGCGATGCTGCCCTCGGCCACCCACACCCGCTCCGACCGCGAATCGGTCAAGGGCCGGCTCTCCGGGCGGACCCAGGAGATCAGCCGCCTCATCGGCCGGTCGCTGCGCGCCTGCATCGACCTGCGGGCGCTCGGGGAGAACACCATCGCCGTCGACTGCGACGTCCTGCAGGCCGACGGCGGCACCCGCACCGCGGCCATCACCGGCGCCTTCGTGGCGCTGGCCGACGCGGTGACGTACCTGTCGGCGGCCAACAAGCTGTCCGACCCCCGGCCGTTGTCGTGCGCGATCGCGGCGGTCAGCGTCGGTGTGGTCGACGGCAGGGTCCGCGTCGACCTGCCGTACGAGGAGGACTCCCGCGCCGAGGTCGACATGAACGTCGTCGCCACCGACACCGGAACGCTGGTGGAGGTGCAGGGCACCGGCGAGGGCGCCACGTTCCCGCGCTCGACGCTGGACAAGCTGCTCGACGTGGCGCTGGCGTCGTGTGACACGTTATTCGCCGCCCAGCGCGAGGCCCTCGCGCAGCCGTACCCCGGTGAGCTGCCGGAGCGTGGCGCGCAGCCGAAGGCGTTCGGCAGCTGACCCGGCTCCTCGTCGCCAGCCGCAACCCCAAGAAGCTGGCCGAGCTGCGCCGGGTGCTCGACGCCGCCGGGCTGACGGGCCTGACGCTGGTGTCGCTCGACGACGTGCCGCCGTTCGACGAGGCGCCCGAGACCGGGGCGACGTTCGAGGACAACGCGGTGGCCAAGGCGCGCGACGCCTTCGCCGCGACGGGGTTGCCCAGTGTCGCCGACGATTCGGGGCTGGCGGTGGCGGCGCTGGGCGGGATGCCGGGCGTGCTGTCGGCGCGGTGGTCGGGCCGCCATGGCGACGACGCCGCCAACACCGAACTGCTGTTGGGGCAGCTGCGCGACGTGCCCGACGAGCGGCGCGGCGCGGCCTTCGTGTCCGCCTGCGCGCTGGTGTCCGAGCGCGGCGAGGTGGTGGTGCGCGGCGAGTGGACGGGCAGCGTCGCGCGAGCGCCGCGCGGCGACGGCGGGTTCGGCTACGACCCCGTCTTCCTTCCCGACGCTGCGGGGGGCCGCACCGCCGCCGAGCTCAGCCCGGCCGAGAAGGACGCCGCGTCGCACCGCGGCCGGGCGCTGGCGCTGCTGCTGCCGGCGCTGCGGGACCTGGCCGGCGCGCGCCCCTAGAGCGCGAAGCGGGCCTTCACGTCGCGGGTCTGGAAGTGCTCGACGACGATGCCCACCAACGGAATCGTCCCCGCCAGCAGCACACCGACCGTCTTGAGCAACGGCCAGCGCACCTTGATCGCCAGGTTGAACGCGGTCAGCACGTAGACGAAGTACACCCAGCCGTGCACCACCTCGATCCACCGGATCTCGTGGTGGAACGCCAGGTGCGAGACGATCTCGTAGCACAGCGCGATCAACCACAGCCCCGTCGTCCACGCCATGACCCGGTAGCCCAATAGGGCGGTGCGGATCTTCTCGACGGGGAAGGCGGACGCGGGCGCGCCGGGAGTCTGCGGTGTGGTCATGCGGTGGTCCTGTTCTGTTTTTCGGCGTCTTGTCGGGCGAGCTCGGCGAGGTAGGCGTTGTAGTCCCGCAGGGCGGGATCGTCGGACGGCGGCGGCGCCGGGGTAGGCCGCTCGGGCAGCAGCCCCGCGGGTAGTTCCGTGACGGCCTGTTGGGGCTCCGGCGGCGCCTCTTCGTAGCGCACGAATTTGCGGTAGGCGTAGACGCAGAACCCCGCGAAGAGCGGCCACTGCAACGCGTACCCGAGGTTCTGGAAGCTGCCTGATGTGGACTGGAATCTGGTCCACTGCCACCAGCCCAGCGCCAGGCACCCGCAGGCCGCGACGACGACCAGAGCGATCAACGCGGGCCTGCGGCGATGCTTCTGCACGGCCGGGGTGGACACCCCTCGACGGTACCGTTCAGGGCGCCGCCGGCGAACCGAGCGGTACGATCGCTAGGCCCGCGGGCGTGGCGAAATTGGCATACGCGCCGGCTTTAGGTGCCGGTGCTCGCAAGAGCGTGAGGGTTCGAGTCCCTCCGCCCGCACTGGTGCTGTAGGACCGTTTGCGCTGGTAGATAGCGGTTTTCATGTTTGATGATTAGCCCTGTGGCCGGTCCGTGGCCGGTTTTTGGCCGAAACTTGCGAGTAACTTAGGTGAGTCACAGTTATTTTTTGAGCAGTACCGGGCGTGCAGGCTGACCGCGACAGCGTCGAGGTCGTCGTCGAACAAGTCGGCGTAGGTGTCGAGCGTGATCTTCGCCGACTTGTGGCCCAGCATTCGCTGCAGGGCAAGCACATTCACCCCGGCTGAGACCGCCAGCGACGCGCAGGTGTGCCGCAGATCGTGCGGAGTGATGGCTTGGACCTTGGCGCGCTTGACGGCCGCCTGAAACCATCCGGTCGCCGACTTCGGCCGCTGCAGATAGCCTCCATCGCGGCCCGGGAACACAAGGTCGCCTGGAGCCTTGCCGCTGCATTGCCGCGACAGCTCGTCAAGCACGAACCCGGGCACCGGCACCGACCGGGCTTGCCGCCCCTTCGTCGGGCCCACAGCGTGCCACACGCCTAGCTGGACGGCGTTCGCTGAGACCGTGAGCCGACGCCGCAGGAACTCCACGTCAGCGACGCGTAAACCGATCGCCTCGCCCCACCGCAGCCCGCAGTAGGCCAGCACCATTACCAGCGCCCGGTGCTCGCCGGACTCGTCGGCGAGCCGCTGCACGTCGTCGGCCGACAGGTAAACGTGCCGGCGGGCGGTCTTGCGGGGCAGGTTCTCGATCCCCTTGCACGGGTTGGCCGCCAGCCGCTTACCTTTCACCGCGTCGGCGAGGATGCCCGACAGGACGCCCTGGGCGCGCAGCACCGTTGTTGCGCCGCTACCGTCGCGGCTCATCGCGGCGACCCACGCCTCCACGCCGAGCAGATCGACGTCGGCGACGCTCACCCGACCCCACCGCGGCTCGACGTGGACACGCCACGCCGATTCCAGCGTCCGGTAATGAGACGGCGCCGTGGACTCCTTCTTGCGCGCCAGCCAGTCGGCGGACAGCTCGCCGACTGGGATCCGGCCCAGCGACGGCTTGACGTACTGGCCGGTCAGCTTGTCGACCTCGACGCTGTTGGCCCACTGCTCGGCGTCGCGCTTCGTCTTGAAACCACGCTTCTGCGTTTCGCCGCGACCCGGTGTGCTGTAGCGGACACGGTAAAGCGTTGCCCCGCTGGCAGTTTGGTACTTGCTAATGGTCGCCATCAGCCAACGCCCTTTCGAGTTCCACGCGAAGCTCTCGCGAGACCCGCCCCTTCTTCTGCCTATTGGCGTCTGATCCGGCCCGGCGATCGCGTTCTTCGCTGAAGGTGCTGCGCCATAAAGCGAACGAATGCGCTGCAAGCTCCTTGTCGCTCATCTTGAGCTGTTTGGCCAGCCTGTACTCGGTCAGCCCCGAACGCTGCAGGACATCGGCAACGCCCGCCGCGAACGGCTCCACGTACTCCGTCAACTTGGCCAATCCCTTTGCCGTGGCGCGTATCTCGTCAGGACGAAGCGGCCCGGGGCTGCGCAGACGCGTAAAGCCGTACTTTTTCCGCTGACCGGGCTCCGTGAAGTTCTTGCCGCGGCAGACATCGGCCAGGTGATCGCCTGGTACGTCCAAGGTGTCCGTGAGTTGCACTAGGCCGTTACCGGCCAACAAATCGGCCAGCGTGAAACCGCCAGCGTCGGCTTCGCCCGAATCTGCGGCCGCGAGGTTCAATGCGAGGAGTACAACGAGCACTGTGGCGAAGGTGGGCGCGTAGCGGCCCGCTTCGAAGTCGCCCACCTTGCTTGCGGTCCACCGCAGCCCGAGACCCTTGGTATATCGCGCCAAATCGTCTTGGGTGATGCCGAGCTGGGTGCGGATACGGCGGCAGCTCGCGCCGACTACCCACCCCAACGACTCGCTCACAACACGCACCGTAACGCGAAACCGCGATGCTTGACAAGGAATCACGCGGATGCAATTCTCGGAGCCACATATCACGCGTAATCGCATGACATGAGAGTAGAGAAGGGAACCGCGAAGTGAGCACTCCAGACTCTTCGACCATCGAGGCGGCCGCCAGATCAGCGGCACCCCTGTCCTGCATAGATACCGAGTTGCCGGCGGTGGCCACCCCGGAACAGACGGCGAAATTCATCCAGACCAGCGAGGGCAGCCTCGCGCAGGACCGCTACCGCGGCACGGGCATCCCCTTCGTCAAGATCGGCGGCCGCGTCCGCTACCTACGGCAGGACATCCTCGACTACCTCGCCGCCAACCGGATGCAGCGCACTGACGACCCTAGGGGCGCGGCATAGGTGCTTCAACGAAGAAGCCCGGGCTCAGAGGCCCGGGCACCCTCGACGACGCCAATCGCTGCCGCAGAGTCTACCGCCGGATCATCCAGGCAAGCGGCGTGGTGGCCCTGCCACGAGTTTCTCGAAGCTGTTCTTGCGCAGGCAAATGTCGGACCGCTACCGCACGCGGGAACACCAGCATGGTGTGCTCTGGGCGCAGAAGATCCGCGAAAGCTTCTGGCCCTCGCGGTCGCCGGGGAGCACCACGTTCTGAGGGTCGAAACCGCACAAACCGCGTGCGCCGACGCCAGTCGGGCGATATCCGCGACCGCTGACTGGGCCGCCGTCAGCCGTGAAATCCGCACCCGCACAGAGTTTTCACGGCAGAAGCCCTGGATGAGGCGATCGCGATGACGTACCTCGAAACGAACCTGTACGGCCTCGAGGCACCGCCGCCGGATGAACCATCCAGCGACGACCGCCAGCGCAACGGCGCACAAGCGCAGGAGGCGCCCACCACGTGGGAAGCGATCGACCTCGGACCCTACCTCCGCGGCGAAGTCGATAGACCCCAGCCGAGCATGGGAATCGCCCGCTCCGATGGCACACGGGTCATCTACCCCGGACTCGAACATGTCGTCCTCGGCGAAACAGAGTCGGGCAAAACGTGGTTCGCGGACGCCTGCGTCGCCGCCGAGCTCAGGCAAGGTCGCTACGTCCTGTACGTGCACTACGAGGAGTCCGATCCGACCAGCACGGTAGAACGGCTACTGCTCCTCGGCGCCGACCCCGTCGTCATTGCCGCGCGGCTGCGGTTCGTCGCACCTTCACGGCCCCTGCATAAGGGCTGGCTCGAGCCGCTTCTGGACCCGGCCCCCTCCCTGGCCGTCCACGACGGCGTCAACGAGGCCATGGCGCTGCACGGCGCGGACATCATGGCCGCCGAGGGTGCCTCGCTGTTTCGCCGGCGCCTGATCATGCCCTGCTTGCGGGCTGGTGCGGCGACGCTGGCCTGTGACCACCTGCCCAAGTCAGCGCGGGAAAGCGGGCGCCGCGACGCGGCTTACGGCTCGGTCCACAAGGGCAATGCGATCAACGGCGCGCGGATTCTGCTGGAGAACGTGGAGCCATTCGGCCGCGGCCTCCGCGGCCGCTCCCACGTGTTCATCACCAAGGACCGCCCGGGCAGCTTGCGCGCGCTGGGACGGCCGACGAAAACCCCCGGCACCACGTTCGTGGGCTCGCTGGTGGTCGATGACTCCCAGACATTCGGTCCCGACTTCGTGATGCGGTTCTACGCGCCAAGAGACGACGAATCACAGCCCGTAGAAGACGATCCGGGTGGCGAGCTGGCCAACGCCGTGCACGACGTCATCTGCGCCCTACCCGATCACGAAGTCGGGTCGATGCGGCTGCTCCTCGCCGAACTCCGCAAAGCAGGCCACGGCTTCAGGCACGCCGCTGTCCGGGAAGCCGTCGACGACCTGATCGTGGCGGGTCTCGTCACCGAGATTCAGGGCCCCCGAAACGGGAAACGGTACCGAGCTGCTCCGACCGTTTCCGCGACCGTTTCCCCGAGCGTTTCCCTCTTAGGGAGGGAAACGCGGGAAACGGTCGCACACGGACCGCTGCCCACCGTTTCGGAAACGGTGGGAAACACTCGGAAACAGTCGGAGGGCAAGCAATGAAAGGTCGACCTATCCGGGCCGCATACACCGATACCGGTGCTCTGGACATCAGCTGCGCGCACTGCGGCGCTGAGCCTGGCCAGTGGTGCATGACCGATGACGGTGCTGCGCGCCGCGTCCCCTGCGTCGATCGCGCAACTGCTGGCGTCGGCACTGGAGACGGCAAGGTATACGCCCGCGATTTCTCCGAACCATGCCACCCCGCACCCGACACTGAGGAGACACAGTGACACAGCAAGGCGCCCTCGACGCCCTGAAATTCCTTGCGGCCGAAGGCCACGGGCAGTTGGGCGCCGTGCTCGGCCGCTTGCGCAGTGTTGCCGTCAAGCAAGGTTCCGAGGCGGAGTTGGAGACCGCCATCGACCTGGTTCGGCAATTCCGCGGCCTGGCGGTTGAACTGGCCTCCCGCTTGTGCGCGGACGCTCACGATTTCAACCACTACTCCGATGGCCGCCAAATCCAAACGAGCGTCGAGATCGAACCGGGCTGCCGTTTGGATTACCGCTGGTTCCCGGACCCCGCTGATCCCGCCAACCAGCCGCGGACGCTGGTGGAGCGGCATGTGTGCGCCAACGGTCGGCAGGTGTCCGTAGTGGTCAGTGCGCCGGGGATTCTGGATGTCGTCGGCGCGGACCGGCCACCGATGTTCATTGATGCTCCGGCTGAGGGTGACGCTGATGCGTGACGAGGACGTCACTGCCGCCTTGGCGTGCGCGTCAAAGCTGCTCGACACTTGGCGGCTTCAAGGTATCCCGCTACCTGCATGGCTGGTTCGTCATCATGGCCGCATGCAGGCACTTTCCGCACGCGGAACGCGGAGTGGCACTGGCACAACATCATTGGGTCATGAGCCCGCGCTCAACTCCCAGGACGTCGCGGTGATGCTGAACGTGTCGACGCGGTGGGTACGTAAGCACGCCGACGAGCTCGGTGGCGTGAAGACGGGTCGCGACTGGGTGTTTGATCGTCGCGCGGTGCTCGAGCATGACGAAGGACGTAGGTCGTGATGATGGGAACGATGCCGGCGTTGGAGCTATTCGACGCCGCAGTGCGCGAGCGTGTCCGCTTGATGTCGGCCGAGGAGTTCCAGCTCTTCATCGTCGAGACTCGGCCACCTGACGAGCCACAGCTGCAAAGAACCGCCAAGTAAGCACAACCCAAGGAGAACTCCCGATGCCCACCCTTGACTACGACGAACCGAAGCGCCATGCGGCTGTTATCCAGCAGCGCCTCAACGCGGCAGTGGAGGAGATCCGCGCGAATCGATCCCTGACGCAGGAAGGCAAGCGCCGTGAGTTGGCCTTGGCGACGTTGTCAGCCCGCCGTAGCGCCGATAAGGCACGCCAGGAGCGGGCTGCCGAGCGTGAACAGCAGCTGGCAACAAGCCGTCGGATCGCCTTCGGCAACTTCGCGGGCGACATGACGGCGGCCGACGCGATGTCGGCGCGCGACGCGGCCGACCGGGCGGCCAAGATCACCAACCACGCCGCCGCCAAAGCCGCGTTATCGCAGGCCATCTTGCTCGACGACCAACCGTATGCGAAGGCTATCGCGGCCCACGCGCACAGCCGTGGATGGTCCGACGTCACCAACACCTACGGCCAAGAGTTCGGCGTGCAAAGCTTCATCGACGACCTCAACAACATCCCGAGCGGCCCCCGCACGGACGCAGCCGATGCCATCATCTGGCGCGTCGCGCCGCCCGACGAGCTCCGCCACTACAGCAACGAGGCCCTGCAGCAACTCGCGGACTCGAAGGTCGGCGAGTAAGGCCGAGATGGTTCCCACAAGCAGCGCGCTCCCCAGGGCATGGGCCGAAGTTTCGGCGGCTCTCCTTTCGCCCCATGGCGACTTCGGTCGGGGATGTTGCGCGTCAGCCCGCCGCGGCGCCGGAAGTCATGCCGCCCCGGCGCTGCGGCGGGCGCACCGGGTGCCCGGGGCGGTCAAAGGGAAGGCACGCCCTGGGCATTCGGGTTCACGCCGACACGGGTTGGAGGACGGCTAGTGACGGCGACTAACGGGCGCACCTTCACGCAGGCGCAGCTCAACTCCTACCTCGCACAAGAACGGCGCCGGGTCGAAGCCAGGTACGCGGACTACGACGACTTGAAGGCCAGAGTCGACCAGTTCGATGCGCTGCTCGCGACGGCATCCGCCGGCGACGACTCCCACACCACCGGCACCGAGGACGAGAGGGGCAGTGGCTCAGCGCATACCCCGCCCGTCGTGTCGGCGCCCAATGATGCTGAAGACGATGCGCTGGCCGCTTCGGTTGCGCCCAAGGGTGATTCGCAAGGAAACTCTTCAGAAGCGTCTCATCAGGACGGCACCCTCGAGGCCGACAACCAGAGCTTGAAGACGCAGCTCCTGCGTCAGCAGATTAGTGCCAAGGCTCACCTTGACCCGGACCTGTGGGACCGAGTCACGGGAAGCACCGCCGATGAGATCGCGGCCGACGTCGCGACCCTTGTCGGAAAGTTCGGTGCCCACACCTCGCGTCCCCCGCGGAGCCTCCAGTCGGGTGCATCGGTTCGTGACTTCTCCACGCCGAAAGAACGTGCGGTCGCTGCGCTGCGGGGAATGGGTAGGGCGTGATGGCGGAGGGAGGCGGGTCCGATCACTGATTACAACCTGGGCACCGCGCGCGGAAAGCTCGAGATCGACTACGAAGACAGCGGCATCAGCAAGGCGATCGTCGACCTCGACAAGGCCACCGGCTCGGCGGGGAAGCTCGAAGACCAGCTGACCGAGACCAACAAGGCGCTCGGCGACACCGACAAGCAGATGCGGCAGTCGGGCACCGCGGCGCAGGGTTACGAGCAACGTCTGCGCGACGTGCAACGCACCGGCGCCGAGGTCAACCAGGCCGAGAAGGCGTACAACGCGACCCTGCTCGACACGCGGGCATCGCTGCGCGACGTCCAGGTGGCGCACGAGCGGGTCACCGAGGCCAAGAAGCAGCACGCCGCGGCGACCAACGCGGAGCGCGACGCGTCGCGGGCGCTGAGCAATGAGCTGAACGTCGGCGGCCGCGTCATGCGCTCGCTGAGCGGCATCATCCCGGCGCTCGAGCGCAACATCACCCGCCTGTCCACGGTGCAAGAAGACGCCGAACGCAAGTCGACCGCGCTGGCCCGCGGACTGACCGGCGTCGCGAAAGTCCTCACCGTGCTCGGCCCCGAGGCCGAAGGTGTCGCTGGCGGACTCGAATTGGCCGCCAAGGGATTCGACGGTATCAGCAGGAGCGCATCAGCCGGATCGCAGCACGTCCGGAACTTCATCCGCGACATCGCGGGATTCGAGGCCGCGTTCGCCAAGATCGGCGGCATGACGCTGGCGCTGCCGTCACTCGGCGGCCTGGCCGGGCTTGCCGGCGCAGCTGGTGTCCAAGGCATCATCGAGGTCGCCGACGCGGTGCGGCAACTCTCCGGTGGTCTCGGACTGCTGCCCAGCGTGATAGCTGGCGTCGGATTCTCCATGGGCACACTGAAGCTCGCATTCCACGGGGTCAGTGACGCGCTCAAGGACATGATGAGCGACGACCCGAAGAAGTTCCTGCAGGACATCGCGGAGATGGGTCCGGCGGCCGCGCACACCATGCTGCAGATCGCCAACTTCCGCGACATGTTCAAGCTCGCCGGGGGCGCGGTACAGGACTCGTTCTTCACGAAGGTGATGAATGACGTTGCGCCGCTTATCCAAACGTGGCTTCCGGCGCTGACTGCAGCGATGTCACGCGTCGCCGGGATCTTCGGTGAGGCCGCCGACATCTTGGCCAAGGGCTTCATGACGCCGCAGGCGATGGCCGACTTCCAGATGTTCGTCGACAACATCAGCAAGGGCCTGCAGGCAATGATGCCGGCGATGCAGCCGCTCCTGGACATCTTCACCACCCTGACCGTCGTCGGCTCCGGCTTCTTCCAGGAGATCGGCCAAGACATCACCCGCATCCTCGGATTCTTCGACCAGGTGGTGCAAGGCGCAGCGCAGAGCGGCGCGCTGCAGCAGTGGATCCAGACCGCTATCAACGCATTTGACCACCTGGTGAACATCGCCTACTCGTTCGGTGCGTCGTTCAACAGCATCATGAGCATCGCCGACAAGTTCGGTGGCGGCGGCCTTCTCGGCTTCCTCGACAAGATCACCGCCCAGCTCAACGGCTGGACCCAGTCGGAGCAGGGACAGAAGGCGCTGGCCGACTTCTTCAGCACGCTGCGCACCGCCACGGATGCGTTCACGCCGATGCTCAAGCCACTCTTGGACGGATTGGTCGCTCTCAGTTCGGCTTTCGTCAATCTGGGTGTCGCGACTGCGCCGGGCTGGCAGACGGTGTTCAACACGTTTGCCTCGACTATGCAGGCGCTCGGCCCGTCGATCGTCGGGATGGCGCCGGCCATCAATTCGTTCCTCACCGGCATGTCTACGGCGTTCGCCCAGCTGATGGCCACCATCGGGCCGCAACTGCCGCAGATCTTCCAAGACCTCGCGAACGCGTTCGTCGCGCTGCTGCCGCAGTTGCAGCCGCTGGTGCAGGCGTTCTTGGACCTCGTCGAGCACGTCGGCCCGCAGCTCCCGAAGTTCTTCGGGGCGATCACGTCCTTGATTCAGGCGACCCAACCGTATTGGCCGATCATCATCGGCTTCGTCCGTGACTTCGTTTCAATCCTGACGTGGTTCACCAGTTCCGGTGCGTCCGTTATCAACTGGTTCACTGGCTTCCTCGAGAACGTGAAGAAGTGGGTATCGGACGTTCCGGGCGCGTTGACCGGAATCGGCAACGCCATCAGCAACTTCTTCACCGACCTGCCGAATAAGGCGCTGCAGTGGGGTAAGAACCTCATCAGCAACTTCATCAAGGGCATCACCGACATGTCGGGTACCCAGCTGCTGACTGGCGCTCTGACGGGAATCAGTGGGCTCGTCACGCAGTTCCTGTCGACGAACTCGCCCGCCGATCGCGGTCCGCTGCATGACGTTTCGCCCAACCAGATGGGCGCGAACCTCACCAAGAACTTCGCGGCGGGCATGGCGTCGGCGCAGCCGAGCGTCCAGGCGGCCGCGCACGCCACCGCGGATTCGGTCGTCGGTGAGCTCAGCGCCGGGACTGCGGGGGCGGGCACGGCAGGCGCGGCCGCGGCGTCCGGTGCTGGCGGTGGGGCGCCGGCGGCAGGCGGAGCGGGATCTGAGGGCGGCGCTCTGCTGCCGAACAACATCGCCCACGCCAACGTCAGCATTCTCGACAAGTACCTGACGCACGAACCGTCGAAGAACCGCGGTCTGGCCGGACTGGCCACCGATCTCGGTGCCATGCTGCAGGCGGTCCAGAGCGGAACGAACCTGCTCTTCCAGAACCTCGCGCAACCACTCGGTCAAGTGATGGGCATGATCCCCAGCCTCAAGACACCGACGTGGCGCAAGCTGAGCCCGCAGCAGCTCTCGGAGCAGCAGCAGGAGGAGCTGCAGCGAAAGGCGTTGTCGCAAGGCCCATCGTGGAACGACGTGCTTGGTAACAGCGGCACGAACCCGGGCACGCACACCGCGATCGGGCCGGACGGCACAAAGCCGCTGACGGCCACCTCGACCGTCGAAGACAAGCAACTCGCGATCATTGCCAAGGGCAAGTCGCTCGGTCTGTCCGACCAAGAGATCCAGGGCATCCTCGGCATCGCTCAGGAGGAGAGCGGATTCTCGAACGTCGGTTTCATGGGCTTCGGCCCGGAGGCCAAGGCGCAGGGCATCGACATCGACAAAGATCCGCAGGCCGCGATCGACCTGTTCTTCAAGAACTACATGGCCGGCGGCCTCGGCTCTGGCGGCCCGACCAAGTCGCAGGTGGTCGGCCCGGGCGGCACGATCACCGACCAGCAGGGATTCATCAACTTCCTGTGGCACCGGATGCAAGGCGCCGCGGACCCGAGCTACGGAGACAAGCTCGCCAAGGCGATCGCTGACCAGACCAAGGTCTACCCCGCGTTGCTCGACAAGTTCGGCAAGCCCACGTGGGCGTCGACAACCGGCGCCGCGGCGCCTGGTGACATTCCTACGGCCGGCGCACCGGCCGCGGGGCCCGCACCGAGCACGCCGCCGATCACGTTGCCTCCTGGCGTGCGTATTGGCCGCGACGGCTCGCTGTCGTACCCCGAAGGCACCGTGTTGCCTCCCGGCACGCCGCAACGGTTCCCGGCCGGGGCCACCGTCGGCCCGGACGGCAAGGTCGCGCTTCCACCGGTGCCCGCCGCTGGCAGTAGCGGCGGCGGAGCGACGCCCAGCTTCCCGCCGCGCGTTCAGATCGACGGCCAGCCGGTACCGCCCGCCGCGCCCGGCGCCTCGCCTGCCTCTGCTCCCGGCGCGCCCGGTGGATATGCCGGCGACGCGGCGTTGCTCGCCAATGTGCCGTCGGGCATCTACTTGCAGACGCAGGCTGCGGACCTCGCCAAGGGCATTGGCGACTGCTCCAGCGCCGTCGAAGACCTGATCAACATGATGGACGGCGCGTCGACCGCTGGCCGGCAGATGGCGACGAGCAACGCAGCGCAGTGGCTGACGTCGCGCGGTTTCATGCCGACTAACGCGCTGGTACCCGGCGCGTTCAACGTCGGCTTCAACGACCACCACATGCAGGCCACGTTGCCCGGTGGAACGCCGTTCAACTGGGGGAGCGACGAAGCGGCGGCCGCTCGCGGCATCGGCGGCACCGGAGCCTTCGACCCAGCGTTCACCCAACACTTCTACCGCCCGGTCACAGGCTCACCCGGCGCTCCGATTGATCCCACACAGGCCCAAGCCGCCGGCGCCGGGGGAGCCCAGCCCGGCCAGACGCCGTACCCGGACGTCAACAACGCGCTCAAGGTGCTGCAGGACAACACCGGGCAGAACAAGACGATCAACGACAAGCTCCTCAACGCCTACCTCGCCGGGAACCCGGCGCTGGCATCGCAGATCGACGCCGCGAAGACGCCAGGCGCATCCGACCAAACGGTGCTGTCGACGCTCAACAGCATCTCGACCACGATCACGGGCCTCAAGACGCAAGACGCGATCGGCAACAAGAACACCATCGACGCCTTGACCAGCGCGCAGAACCAGATCGCCCAGCAGCAGGGCTACACGCAAGACCAAAGCCCGGCGCAGATGTTCAGCTCCATCGCCGGCAGCGCATCCCAAATCGCCAGCAGCATCATCCAAGCCATCCAAGGCGGCCTCGACTCGCTCACCGCGACACAAGACATCGCCGACCGCCTCGTCTACGGCGTCCGCAACACCGAAGACATCAACAAGCTGATCGACGACGTCCAGAAATACATCACCGAGGCCGCCAACATCGCCAACGCCGTCGGAGCCGTCATATCGGCAGTCGGCGCAATCGGAGGCGCCTCAGGCGGCATGGACATGGGCGCCAGCGCAGCCGTCTCCTCCGCAGGCCAAATCGCCCAACTAATCGGCAGCATCCTCCAAGGCGTCAACGCCGCCATCGACTTCGGCCAAGAGGTCTACCACCTCATCGGAAGCTACGTCGGCCGCTGGCTCACCGACATCGAGGGCGCCGCAGGTGCCAACCTCATGGGCAACGTCCACCTGCAGCTCGACAAGAACACCAACCAGCTGATCGCTTACAGCGACGACAATCCCGAGAACAAGGACACCTTCAACGTGCCGAAGGGCCTGTACCCGACCTACGACAGCGGATCGGGATCCGAGCCGAACCCGCAAGTCAACGCGCAGTACAACCTCTACGCCGGCCCCGGAACGTCACCGGCTCAAATGTTCAGTGCCGCAACGTGGATGGTCGCGACGAACGGCACCTCTGGTGCCCTGGCAGCGAGCAACTTCTGATGCAGCACGCCGAGCGCCACCACGCAATGCCGCAGACTAGCCCTCTATCGTCGCAAAAACGCTGTAGATGGCAGCCGGAGGCGGCGCGGCACCCAATAAGTCCCACAACTTCAGAATCACAACAGCAGTCCCGTTCAGCAGTCGAAGATAATCATTCAGGTGCGCTGGAGTGGCAAGCGATCGTAGGCGGCCCGCTAGCGCGGGAGCGACCCCGGCGACGACTGCAACCGCCTTACTGGAGTCCGAACGGTCGAGCGCAGCAAGCTGCTGGAGGTCCGGCTGGGTTAAGGCCGGATAGATCGACGGGAGGTCCGCTGCGAAGACTGAGGCTGCGGGACTGGGCTGGTTCACTGGCACGGATTCCGTTCATACGAGAAACTGACGGTGCGCGACTGCGCAACCCTCGAGCCTACCGACGCACCGCGACGACCGCCCGCAGAAGCACTCAGATCGCGAAGGCAGGCCCACCAAGCCGGAATCAGCCACCGCGAGCTATTGGCGCCGTGGCGACCGCGCGTCGAAGGCTTTCTTCCATCGCCGCTGCGTGTGCGGCACACCCTGGGGGGGTAGTCCCGCACGCCTACATGGCCTCGCCGGTTGGCATAGCGTCTCGGCCTCCGTCGCATGCGATGAAAATTTTCGGCAACGCGGCGACTCGGCCGTCGACGAACGGGCGGGGTTGATGGCTGGATCTGAACAGGTCAAACGGCGGCGTCGGCGTCGCAAGCCGAAGGCAGGTCAACAGCTTCGGTATCGGTTGAATGCGGCATTGGAGCACGCCCGCGAGGAACTCCGAGAGCCGTTTCTCGAGCTCACCGAGCGGGAACTCGAGGCCGTCGATCGGGCGTGTGCTTCGGCCGACAGGGCTGAAGAGCTGCGCTGGGTCTACGACGAAGAGCTCGTCGGCGAGCGACGCCCGTCAATCCTGACGAAGCTCAGCAGCGAGATCCGGTTGTGCGACCGTCAGGTGGTCGACCTGGTGTCGCGCGTCCAGTTCGGTGTCGGTCAAGCCAAAAGCGCGCGGCACGCCTATTCAGCAAACCAGCGGTGGCACCGAGATGGGAGCGCATGATGGCCAGGATCGGCACACCGAGGGTCGATTCGGCGGGTGTGTACGCCGCGCTGCGGCACCACTTCGAGGCGGACTTGCGCCTATGGGAGGCGAACGGCAGTCGCACGAATCGTCAGGGTGTTCCGTTCCCTCGGCAGCGGATCCTCGACGGCTTGCGGGCCGGCGAGACGGTCAATGTGCCGTTCGGCGCTCTGCCTTCGGCCGTCCGGTTCGCGGCACCGACACGCAAGGGGAGGCTAGGGCTTGCGACGATCTACCCGCCACGGGCGATTGTGACTCCACTTGACAGAATCTCGTGGTCGGACGACGACGCTGGACGGCTTTGGCTCGAGGAGAACGGCGAAGTCGACGTCACCGACTACCGCGACCTCTGACGCTGGAAGGTTAGAGGTCGAAGTTCGCGAACCACGACAGCCGAATGAGGGTTACGCCGGGCGCCATCTGCGGTGGTCTCGACCTGCGCAGGCCCTAAACCGTCTGCGGGTCGCGGAGGAACTCCGAGAAGATTGAGCTCTCGGATGGGTTGAAGTAGTGGCCGTGCGTCTTCATTACCGTCGCGATGCTGTCGGCGCCGATAAGGACGATTTCGAAGCGGTCCAGATGCGGTCGGTACTGCTTCTCGGCTGCGTTGTACGCGGCGATCGCTTCATCGCTGTTTACGTAGTCCATCTGGTGAATCAGCCGACCCTCATCGAAGCTGAAAACGAGTAGGAAGTACACCGCGTCGCCTCTAGCCACAACATCCCCTATCTGACCTGCTCACTTGATTCTACCCGCTGTAGTAGCCCTGACTGATCACTGCACGGCGCGCAGCCTCGACCCTCGCAAGTAGCTCTGAGGATACGGGTAACCGATATTCACGTCGGTAAATCAAATCACCGGTGGCCGCGAAGTATTCCAACATCTCCACAGGCGCCTCCCCATCCTTGAGGTTCACCCCCCGATGTCCGAGCCGGGCATCCGCTGCCTCTGCAGCCTCGGCCCACTGCTGTTGGCCCCGCGTACGCAACTGAACTTCAATCGCTCGGTCATCGCGAATGACTACAAAGTGCACCGCGCGGTAGCCGATTTCCTTGGGAGAGGTGATGTAGTCACGCGGTTCGCGCCGGAATTGCTGTTTCCAGTTCTTCTCGACACGTCGGCGAACTCGATTCAGCTCGTCGCCGTCCCTCAAAATCGCACGGACCCCGCCGATGTCTTCCAGCCTCGCCAGCATCGTTGTGCCAGTCGGTGAGCCGACCGTGCGCTGGAGCTTCCGAATGATTCGTGGTACCCGTTTCAGACGCTGGCCGATCACGTCGTCCGCGATCTCTGTTCTGACCATGCTGGTCAATCCGTTTCGTACCTTGAGCAGCGGATACGCGTGCGCTTCCCGAAAGCTGTGGATGACGTGCAGCGCCTCGTCGATGGCGGCGTCTGAGACGTCAGCATCCTCGTACGCGTAGCGGCGGACCAGTTCCCCGCACCTGTTGAGCTTGTTCTTGCTCACCTCCACCACGCGCTGACTCTACGGCGGGAAAGGTGGTCTCTCCAACTATTCCTCTGGTCTCTGTATCACCGATCTTCGCGACGCGGGCCAGGGAACGACTCTCCTACCAGATTCGGTCACGTGACAGGGGATTGGCGGCTACCGTCCGTAAGCATGTCTGGGGAGAACATCAGGGACCTTATAGCCGGCACGGCAGAGACATTGCTGCATGCGATCAAGGCGAGCGCCGGGGAGTACACCACCCCGGCGAACCTTGAGCAGCTTGCGAACGCTTATGCGACGGTGGTGGGCGCCGCCCCAAAGCCGCCGCCGGCGGCGCCGCGCGCTGCCGTGGTGCGGTAGACCCCGGCGGCCTTGTTACTGCATCTCCATGGCGCCAGGGTTCTTCTCGCGGGCCCGCGCCAGCCGCACCGACTCGGCCGCCATCTGCTCAACCCGTTCGTCGGTGAGACGCTCACCGTTGACGTACACCGCTTCCTGCTCGAGGTCGACGTCGTCAACCTCGACGTCGTCGCCAATCACGTACGCGCTCGGATCCTTCGCGGTCATCGGTTCTGATCACCCCCGACTCCATAATGGCTCGGTCTTCGACCAATGATCGGCCGCGCACCGGCTTCGGCTTTTTCGGGGCAATCCGAAAAAGACTGGTGGCGCGGTGAACTGCCTTTTTAGGGTCAACCCTGAGAAGTGCTTCGCCATCAGTGCTCGGTGTTCCCAGTCGGCCCTGGCGGCGATGGCCGCGCGCTGGCGCATCCTGCGGTCGACGACCACGGCGCAGGCGACGACGAGCACCGGCACGAAGAACCACGGGTACGCCAGGATTACGCCGACCACGGTGTAGAGCGAGGGTAGGCCGATGAAGGCGCCGACGCATACTGCTGCAGCTGGGTGTCGATCCGCCCAGGCGGCCCTTATGGACCGCCTGGGCGCGTAGCCGCACCGCTGGCAGGGGTGGCTAGCCATCGCTGTGGCCGTCGGCTTCGGCTTCGTTGACCGCGGCGAGGATCGCCTCGCCGAGTGCTCGAGCCTGCTCCAACGTGAGCGGATGGTCGGCGTGCGTCCGATGGACGAGCACCTCGCGTTGCACGGTGCCGTCCTGTTGTTGGGTACCGGCGATCACTACATCGATTTCCGAACACGCGGCGACCGTGCGAATGGTGCCGGTGAAGTAGCGCGAGGGCTGATTGTCTCCGGTCCGAGTGGGAGGCTCCCACTCGTTTACTTCGGCCGCGCCGGCAGGCAGCGGATAGTTCGGGCGCGGGGTGGTGGTGGTGGTGATCATGGTCTGTTCCTTTCGAGGGCTGGATGAGGGATGAACGGGTCGGTTGTCAGTGCGGGAGGTGCTCGGGGCCTATTAGAGCGGGCGTGGCCGACACGTGGCCGCAATTTGGCCGCAGTTACAGATAACTGTGGTGAAATACCGTTATGTATTTTCGCAGTTGAGGGCCTTTTCGCCACCGTCATCAGGTAGCTGAATAGGGTTCGAGTCCCTCCGCCCGCACTCACCGATCAGCGCCGCCGCGGCGGGCATGCTGGCGTTTCCGGCTCAGCCGCTGCCGCGGCCGGGTATCTTTCCCCCATGCGGTTCACCCACGTCGGCGCCGCGCTGATCGCCGCGCCGCTCGCGCTACTGGGGGCCTGGCCGGCGCACGCCGACACCGGCGTCCCGGGCTACGTCGCGTGCGTCGGTGGGGATGCCAAGCCTCCGCCGCCGGGAGTCAACGCCGAATTCTGGTTTCCCAGCGTGCACGTGATCGCGGTCGACCTGGATTCCGGCTGGTCCTCCGACCAGGTGGTGCAGCGACTGGTCGGCATGGGCGTCAAGCCCGACGACGCCGCCAAACGGGTGCGCTGCTTCATGGCCAACCAGCCGCACTGAGCCGACAGGCTTCAACCGCCCGGCGGCGGGTACGTGTAGTCACGGACCCGAGGGAGCAGCCATGGCCAGCGAATACGAGCCGCCCGCACTGCGCGAGGCGGCGGTCACCGACCAGGAGATCGCGCGCGCCGAGCGCCGGGCCGCGCAGGCGCGGGAGCGGGCCGCCCACGCCGGCCTGTCGGCCGCGCGCAGCTTCGAGGAGTCGGCGCGCCAGCACGATCGGGTTGCGCGGGTCCAGGACCAGACCATCCGCCAGGGCGCGTCCCACGACGAGATTCACCGCGAATCGGCGGCCCGCCACCGCGAGGCCGCGATCGACGACCGCAAGTTGGCCGAGCTCAAGCGCAAAGAGTCCGAGGCGGACCTCGCCGGCGACTAGGCGTCGAGGAAGCGGGCCCGCACATCCGGCGACGGCAACGGGCACGTGTCGTATTTGCCGAAGATGCGGTAGCGGATGCCGGCGAAGCCGTCGTAGAGCCGGTCCCGCAGGGGGCCGGGGATCACGCCGGCGGCCGTGAACAGCTTCCACGGGCCGCCGAGGTAATCCGCGACGCGGATCGCGGCCGCGGAGCGTACGAAGACCCGCTCGCCCGCGCCGCCGGGCGCCTCGACGAACACCATGGAGTCGACGTCCTTGATCGCGGGGTGCCGGCCGAAAACGCCTTGCGCGTAATCGCTTTGCAGGGCGGCGAACCGCAGGGTGCCGCGCCGGTCGAACCGCAGAATGGTGCGCACCGCCCAGTTGCAGACGCCACACACGCCGTCGTAGAGCAGCACCGGCGCCTCCGGCCGGCCCAGCGCGTCACCGCTCATGAGTCCAGGTTACCGACCGCCCACCGGAGTTGACCTATGGTTAGGCAACCCTTAGTTTATGGGGTAACTTACCGAGTCGGAGTGAACCGGATGCAGACAGTCGCGCCGCGACAAGGGGGACGGCCCCCACTGATCACGCTGGACGACGTCCTCGCCATCGGCCGCGACCTGGGCATGCGGCGGTTGAGCATCAGCGCGGTGGCCGCGCGGCTCGGCGTGTCCACGACCGCGTTGTACCGGCACGTCGACGGCCGGTGGGATCTCGAACGGCTGGTCGGCGAGAGCCTGCTCGGCGAGCTGGACCTGCGCGACGATCCCGACGCGACCGTCGAGGAGCACCTGGTGTCGTTCGCCGCGCAGCTGCAAAGTTTCACCGCCGCGCACCCGGGACTCGCGTCGTATCTGCAAGTCCTGTTTCCGCGCGGCGACGGCGGGCGATGGTTGCTGGCCGCCGAGGTCGACGCGTTGAGCCGGCGCGGCTACTGTGCCGACGCGGCCATCCTGCTGAGCAGCGCGGTCGCCGGCGTCGCGATCAGCCTGGCCGCCCGCGAGGAGAGCAACGCCGGCGCGACGGGGGGAGACCACGCCGGCGAGTTCGCGGCGGAACGCGACGCCGTCGCCGACCGGCTCGCCGGTGATCCGCAGCTGGGCGCCGCCCATATCGGCGTGTCGCAGGTGTCGGCCGCTGAATTTCTGCGACTGCTGCTGGTCGCATCGATCCGCGGCCTGGTGGCGCAGATTCCGCCGGGGCGCCCGATCGACGACATCGTCGCGGGCCTGGCGCCCGCGGGAAGGGACCGTTGATGGCTCGGGGTTTCTCCGGCGTGATGCTGCGGAGCTTCGGCGCCCGCGACCACGTCGCCACGGTGATCGAAACCGTCCGGATCGCACCGCATCTCGTGCGGATCCGGATGAGCTCGCCGACCTTGTTCGAGGACGTCGACGCCGAGCCGGCGGCGTGGCTGCGGTTCTGGTTTCCGGATCCGGACGGATCGACCACCGAATTCCAGCGCGCCTACACGATTTCCGAGGCCGACGTCGCCGCCGGCCGGTTCGCGGTCGACGTCGTGCTGCACGAGCCGGCGGGCCCGGCGTCGCAATGGGCCCGCGCCGTGCAACCCGGCGCCACCATCGCGGTGATGGCGCTGATGGGTTCGTCGCGCTTCGACGCGCCCGAACAGCAGCCCGCGGGTTACCTGCTGATCGGCGACTCGGCCTCCATCCCGGGCATGAACGGCATCATCGGGGTGGTACCCGGTGACGTACCGATCGAGATGTACCTCGAGCAACACGACGCCAACGACCCGTCGATCCCGATCGCCGAGCACCCCCGCCTGCGCGTGCACTGGGTCGCGCGCCGCGACGAGAAGTCGCTCGCCGCCGCGATCGAGAGCCGGGACTGGTCGGACTGGTACGCCTGGGCGACGCCGGAGGCAACGGTGCTCAAGCACGTGCGGGCCCGGCTGCGCGACGAGTTCGGCTTCCCCAAGTCGGAGGTGCACGCCCAGGCCTATTGGAGCGCCGGACGCGCGATGGGCACCCGCCGCGGCGACGAGCCGGGCGGGGCCGACGGTGTGGCCCCCACCGTGTCCGCGGAAGACGTTGCCGCGCAGCTCGAGTCGGCCCAGCAGGTGCCCGCTGCGGCGCCCGCCGTCGCGACGCCGCGCGGCAACTGGCGCGCGCAGGGTGCCGGCCGGTTGCTCGCGCCGCTTCGGTCGGCGCTCATCCTCTCCGGGGCGCTGCAGGCGGTCATCACGCTGGTGCAGCTGGCGCCGTTCGTGTTGCTGGTCGAGCTGGCCCGGTTGCTGGTAGCCGGCGCGCCGGCGGCCCGGCTGTGGCAGCTGGGCGTCGCGGCGGTGTCGCTGCTGGGGTTGGGTGCCCTGCTCGGCGCCGCCCTGACGCTGTGGCTGCACGTCGTCGACGCCCGGTTCGCCCGCGATCTGCGTTCGCGCCTGCTGGGCAAGCTGTCCCGGTTGCCGTTGGGCTGGTTCACGGCCCGCGGGTCGGGCTCGGTCAAGCAGCTGCTGACCGACGACACGTTGTCGCTGCACTATTTGGTCACCCACGCCATCCCGGACGCAGTCGGCGCGATCGTCGCGCCGGTCGCCGTGCTGGTGTACCTGTTCGTCGTCGACTGGCGGGTCGCCCTGGTCCTGTTTCTGCCGGTCCTGGTCTATCTGGTGCTGACGTCGTCGCTGACGATTCAGTCGGGCCCGCGCATCCCGCAGTCGCAGCGCTGGGCCGAGCGCATGAACGGCGAGGCCGGCGCCTACCTCGAGGGCCAGCCGGTGATCCGCGTGTTCGGTGGCGCCGCCGCGTCGAGTTTCCGCCGCCGGCTGGACGAGTACGTCGGCTTCCTGGTCGCCTGGCAACGCCCGCTGGCGGGCAAGAAGACCTTCATGGACCTGGTCACCCGGCCGTCGACCTTTTTGTGGCTGATCGCGCTCACCGGCACCTCGCTCGTCGTCACCCACCGGATGGACCCGGTGAACGTGTTGCCGTTCCTGTTGCTGGGCACCACCTTCGGCGCGCGACTGCTCGGCATCGCCTACGGGGTGGGCGGCATCAGCGCCGGCATGCTGGCCGCCCGGCGCCTGCAGAACACCCTCGACGAGCCGGAGCTGGGCGTGCGCGAGGGCGCACGAACCGGCGGTGAGCCGACGGCCACGGTGGAGTTCGACCACGTCAGCTTCGGCTATCGCCCCGGGGTTCCGGTGATCCACGACGTGTCGCTGACCCTGCGGCCCGGCACCGTCACCGCCCTGGTGGGGCCGTCGGGCTCCGGGAAGTCGACGCTGGCCGCGCTGGCGGCCCGGTTCCACGACGTCGACCAGGGCGCGATACGCGTTGCGGGACAAGACGTCCGGTCGTTGACCGCCGACGAGCTGTACGCGCGGGTCGGTTTCGTGTTGCAGGAGACGCACCTGGTGCACGGCACCGTCGCCGAAAACATCGCCCTCGCGGTGCCCGAGGCCTCCGCGGAGCAGATCACCGACGCGGCGCGCCAGGCGCAGATCCACGAGCGCATCCTGCGGCTGCCGGACGGCTACGACACCGTGCTGGGCGCCGGCAGCGGGCTGTCCGGCGGCGAGCGGCAACGGCTGACCATCGCCCGGGCGATCCTGGCCGACACCCCGGTCCTGATCCTCGACGAGGCCACGGCCTTCGCCGACCCGGAATCGGAATACCTGGTCCAGCAAGCGCTCAACCGGTTGACCCGGGACCGCACCGTGCTGGTGATCGCGCACCGGTTGCACACCATCACGCAGGCACACCAGATCGTGGTGCTCGATCACGGCCGGATCGCCGAGCGCGGCACGCACGACGAGCTGTTGGCCGCCGACGGGCGCTACCGGCGGCTGTGGGAGGGCGGCCGCCGCGACCCGGTGTCCGCCGGCACGGCGCAGGGGGGTGGCCGATGATCCGCACCTGGTTGGGCCTGGTCCCGGCGGACCGGCGCACCCAGGTCGTCCGCTACGCCGCGCTGGGCCTGCTCTCGGTCGTCGTGCGGGCGGTCGCCACGGTGCTGTTGGTGCCCTTGGTGGGGGCGTTGTTCAGCGACGCGCCGCGCGGGGCGCTGATGTGGCTCGGCTGGCTCACCGCCGCGACCGTGCTGGGCTGGGTGCTCGACACCAGCACCGCGCGCATCGGTTTCGACCTGGGGTTCGCGGTGCTCGACCACAGCCAGCACGACGTGGCCGACCGGTTGCCCGACGTGCGGCTGGACTGGTTCACCGCCGAGAACACCGCGACCGCCCGGCAGGCGATCGCCGCCACCGGGCCCGAACTCGTCGGGCTCGTGGTGAACCTGCTGACGCCGCTCAGCTCGGCCGTGCTGTTGCCCGCGGCCATCGCGGTCGCCCTGCTGCCCATCTCCTGGCAACTCGGGGTGGCGGCGCTGGGCGGCGTGCCGCTGCTGCTCGGCGCGCTATGGGCCTCCGCCCGGTTGGCGCGGCGCGCGGATCAGGCGGCGACGCAGGCCAATACGGCTTTCACCGAACGCATCATCGAATTCGCCCGCACGCAGCAGGCGTTGCGCGCCGCCCGCCGCGTCGAGCCGGCGCGCAGCCTGGTCGGTGACGCGCTGGCCGCGCAGCACGGCGCGACCATGCGGCTGCTGTCTTGGCAGGTGCCGGGGCAGTTGCTGTTCAGCCTGGCCAGTCAGCTGTCGCTGATCCTGCTGGCCGGCGCGACCACCGCGCTGACCGTCGACAAGACCCTGACGGTGCCCGAAGCCGTCGCGCTGATCGTCGTCATCGTGCGCTACCTGGAGCCCTACACCACCATCAGCGAGTTGGCGCCGGCGCTGGAGAGCACCCGCGCCACACTCGAGCGCATCCGGTCGGTGCTCACCGCGCCCGTGCTCACCGCGGGAGCCGCCGCGCTGCCGGGCGCCGGCGCGGCGCCCCGCATCGAATTCGACGACGTGGCCTTCTCCTACGACGGCGCCCCGGTGCTCGACGGGGTGCGCTTCGCGCTCGAACCGGGCAGCACAACGGCGATCGTCGGCCCGTCGGGGTCGGGCAAGAGCACGATCCTCGCGCTGATCGCCGGGCTGCACGAGCCGACGCGTGGCCGCGTCCTGATCGACGGCGTGGACGCCGCGACACTGAGCGCCGAGGCCCGGCGCGCGGCCAGCAGCGTCGTCTTTCAGCACCCCTACCTGTTCCACGGCACGATCCGCGACAACGTGCTGGCCGGTGATCCCGGGGCCGACGCCGAGCGCTTCGGGCGGGCCGTGGCGCTCGCGCGGGTCGACGAGCTCGTCGGCCGCCTGCCCGACGGCGCCGACAGCGTCGTCGGCGAGGCCGGGTCGGCGCTGTCCGGCGGGGAACGTCAGCGGGTCAGCATCGCCCGCGCGCTGCTCAAGCCCGCGCCGATCCTGCTGGTGGACGAGGCGACCAGCGCCCTGGACACCGAGAACGAGGCCGCCGTGGTCGACGCGCTGACGGCCGATCCGCACGCCCGCACCCAGGTGATCGTCGCGCACCGGTTGGCCAGCATCAGCCACGCCGACCGGGTGCTGTTCGTCGACGGCGGGCGGGTGGCCGAGGACGGGACGATCGACGAATTGCTCGCTGCCGGAGGGCGTTTCGCCGAGTTCTGGCGCCAGCAGCACGAGGCCGCGGCGTGGCGGATTCTCGCGGACTGACCCACGGGGCGCGTGTGGTATGCCTGTAGCGGTTTGTGCGTTGCGTCGGGCCGACTGCGAGGAGAGCTGCCGATGAGTGCTGTGGTGTCGATTCCGCGTCATCCGGCCGACGTCACGCCGGCGTGGTTGTCGGCCGCGCTCAGTAGCCGCGGCGCCACCGTGCAGGTCGCCGAGGTCGAGGTGGTCGCGATCGGCACCGGCCAGACCGGCGCCACCTACCGGGTGAGCGCCCGCTACGCGAGCGACCCCGGGGACCTGCCGTCGACCTTCGTGATCAAGCTGCCCGCCCAGGACGACACCGTGCGCGACCGGGTGGTGATCGGGTACCGCAGCGAGTGCGCGTTCTACTCCGCCGTGGTCGACCGGGTCACGGTGCCGACGCCGCGCTGCTTCTACTCCGAAATCTCCGCTGATGCCATGGAGTTCGCGCTGTTGCTGGCCGACCAGGCCCCGGCGGTGCAGGGCGATCAGCTCGCCGGCTGCGACGAGGTCGAAGCCCGGCTGGCGGTGACCGCGCTGGCCGGCCTGCACGCGCCGAGTTGGTGTGATCCCGTCTGGCTCGACTTCCCGGAGATCCCGTTCGCCCGTCCGGACGAGGCCGGCGCGCAGGGAATGGGCGCGGTGGCCACGATGAGCGCCGAGATCACCCTGGAGAGGCTGGGCCACCGCATGAGCGCCGAGGACCGGGAAACATTCTCGGCCGCAATGGGATTGGTGACGCCGTGGCTGTTGTCCGAATACGACCGGTTCGCCCTGCTGCACGGCGACTACCGCCTGGACAACCTGCTGTTCGACCCCCAGCGCACCCGGGTCAGCGTGGTCGACTGGCAGACGCTGGGCGTCGGCCTGCCGGCCAGGGACCTCGCCTACTTCACCGCCACCAGCCTCGACTCGGGCCTGCGCGCCGCCCTGGAAGGGCAGCTGGTCGCCGACTACCACCTCGCCCTGACGGCCGGCGGGGTCGGCGACTACGACCATGAATCCTGTTGGCGGGATTACCGTTTGGGGGCGTTGCAGGCACCGCTCATCTCGGCGCTGGGTTTCGCGTTCGCGTCGGCCACCGAGCGCGGCGACGACATGGTGCTCACGATGCTGCGCCGCGGGTGCCGGGCCATCCGCGAGCTCGGCACGCTGGAGCTGATCGGCTGACCCCTACAGGTCGCCGGTGAAGTCCGCCGTCAGCCAGCGGTCGGGGCGGATCGTGTACAGCACCTCTTCGACGCCTTCCATGCTGCGGACGAAAGCCTTCCCGCCCTCCTCGCCGAGGTAGCGGATGGCGACGTCCTCCGCGACGTCGACCGGCGCCGGCTTGGTGGTCTCGATCACCGTGCCCTCGACGACGACGTACTGATACGGCGGTTCCTCGCGCTGGACCACCAGCGTCACCGCGCCGGCCCGTTCGATCAGCTTTGCCTTGCGGCTCGACGCCCCGGTCATGATCTGGACGTTGCCGCCAGGGGAGTAGCGGTACCAGATCGGCACGCTGGCCGGCGGCCGGCCGTCCGCGGCGTCGACGGACAGCACGGCGACGTGCTTGTCGGCGAGGAATTCCTGACGTTCGCTTTCGGTGAAGTGCTTCATGTGGCCTCCAAGCTCGCGGATCTAGGAATCTATTCCCTCGACTGCTCAGTATTGCGTCGAGCCCTGGTCGACCGGGATCCGGGCGGCGGTGATCTTGCGCGACTCGTCGCTGGCCAGCCAGCACACCGCGTCGGCGATCTCGTCGGGCTCGGCGACCCAGTCCGGCAGGAACGGCGTCAGCACGTTGGACAGCTGCGGGTTGGTCTCCATGGCCCTGCCCACCGCCGCGACCATGTCGCCGGTGCCCATCGGCGTGTTCACCGGCCCGGGGTGCACGCTGTTGACCCGGATGGAGTGCTTGCCCAACTCGGCGGCGAAGGCGCGCGCCATCCCGGTGACGGCGTGCTTGCTGGCGGTGTAGTGAATCATGAACGGCTGCATCTTCATTCCGGCCGCCGAGCTGATCAGGATGATCGAGCCGCCGCGGCCGCCCTCGATGATCTTGTCCGCGCCGGCCATCACGGTGTTCCAGGTGCCCGTCACGTTGATGTCGATGACATCGCGGAAGTTTTCGGGCGTGATCTCGTTCCACGCCTGCGGCGCCGCGACGCCGGCGTTCGCGACGATGATATCGAGCCGGCCGAGCGCGGCGAAGCCCTCCTCGACGGCGCGACGCAACCCGTCGTAGTCGCGGGTGTCCACCACCGAGGCGACGATGCGGCGGTTCAGTTGCTCGACGAGGCGCACCGTTTCGCGCAGGTCGTCGGGAGTCGCCGGGTCGTAGGGCACACACGACGGCAGCGTGCCGGCGATGTCGACCGCGATGATGTCGGCGCCCTCCCGCGCCATCCGCACCGCGTGCGCGCGCCCCTGGCCGCGCGCCGCCCCGGTGATGAAAGCCACCCTGCCCTCAAGCCGACCGCTCATCTTCCCTCCTCTAAAATGCGCTGTGGTGCAACGTTATCGCTGCGCGGCCTTGATCAAGTTGGCCCCGATGATCAGTCGCTGGATCTCGCTGGTGCCCTCGTACAGCCGCAGCAGGCGCACGTCGCGGTAGATGCGTTCGACGGGCACCCCGTGCATGTACCCGCTGCCGCCGTGGATCTGCACCGCGAGATCGGCGACCTTACCCGCCATTTCGGTGCAGAACAGCTTGGCCGACGACGGCGCGATCCGGCGGTCCGTGCCGGTGACCCACGCCCGGGCGGCCTCGCGCACCAGCGCTCGCCCGGCCAACACCCCGGTCTGCTGGTCGGCCAGCATGGCCTGCACCAGCTGGAAACTGCCGACCGGCGCGCCGCCTTGCGTCGCGGTGGCGGCGTACGCGACGGACTCGTCCAGCGCGCGCTGCGCGGCGCCCACCGCCAGGGCGGCGATGTGGACGCGACCGCGGGCCAACGACGTCATCGCCGCGCGGTAACCGATGTCCTCGCTGCCGCCGATCAACGCGTCACCGCCCACCCGGACGTCGGTGAAGTTCACGTCGGCGGTCCACGCCCCCTCCTGGCCCATCTTGGCGTCCTTCGCGCCGACCTCGACGCCCGGCGCGTCCGCCGGCACGAGGAAGACGGCGATGCCCGGCCCCCGGTCGTCGGCCGGCCGGGTGCGCGCGAACACGACGAACAGGTCGGCGACCGGCGCGTTGGTGATGAACCGCTTCTGCCCGGAAATCACCCAATCATTGTGCTCGGCAACCGCTTTCGTGCGCAGGCCAGCCGGATTGGAGCCGGCCCCGGGCTCGGTGAGGGCGAACGAGGCGACCACGTCGCCGGTCGCCATCGGCTCCAGCCACCGGGTCCTTTGCGCGTCCGTGCCGAACCCGACCAGCACCTGCCCTGCGATGCCGTTGTTGGTGCCGAACATCGACCGCAGCGCCGGCGAGGTGTAGCCCAGCTCCATCGCCAGTTCGACGTCCTGCACGAGGTTCAGCCCCAGGCCGCCCCAGCGCTGCGGGATGGCATAGCCGAACAGCCCCATCTTCTTGGCCTGATCGCGCAGGTCGTCGGGCACCCGGTCGTCGGTCAGGATCTCCTGCTCGCGCGGCATCACGGCGGTGCGGACGAAGTGGCGGGTCTGGGCGAGGATCTCGCCGAAATCCTCGTCGGAGACCTCGGGGACTTCTGTGCTGGTCATGGTGACTCCCTTGTCGACACCGGTCGGCGCGGTCGCAGTGAGGCGGTGGCCCCGTACGACCGTCCGGGGCTCCCCACCCCGGCACCGGGCGTGATCCTATATGAAATACGATATTGGATGCCCGGGTCCCCGGTGCGGAGAGGATGCGTGGTCGAGGTGTCATTGCTCAGCGGTCAGACGGCGGTAATCACGGGCGCCGCTCAGGGGCTCGGGTTCGCCATCGCCGAGAGATTCGTCGCCGAGGGCGCTCGGGTCGTTCTCGGTGACCTCAATCTGGAGGCCACCGAGGTCGCGGCCAAGCAGCTGGGCGGCGACGACGTCGCGGTCGCGGTCCGCTGCGACGTCACCAAGGCGGCGGAGGTCGAAGCGCTGATCGACGCCGCCATCGAGCGGTTCGGAAGCCTGGACGTCATGGTCAACAACGCCGGCATCACCCGCGACGCGACGATGCGCAAGATGACCGAGGAGCAGTTCGATCAGGTCATCGACGTGCACCTGAAGGGCACCTGGAACGGGATCCGGTTGGCGGCCGCCGTGATGCGCGAGAACAAGCGCGGCGCCATCGTGAACATGTCGTCGGTCTCCGGCAAGGTGGGCATGATCGGCCAGACCAATTATTCGGCGGCGAAGGCGGGCATCGTCGGGATGACCAAGGCCGCGGCCAAGGAGCTCGCCTATCTGGGCGTGCGCGTCAACGCGATCGCCCCCGGCCTGATCCGCTCGGCGATGACCGAGGCCATGCCGCAACGCATTTGGGACGAGAAGGTCGCCGAGATTCCGATGGGCCGTGCGGGCGAGCCCAGCGAGGTCGCCAAGGTGGCGCTGTTCTTGGCCTCGGACCTGTCGTCGTACATGACCGGCACCGTCATGGAAGTCACCGGCGGCCGGCACATCTGAGCGGGGTAACGACCATGCGCGACGCCGTCATCTGCGAACCGGTCCGGACGCCGATCGGCCGCTACGGTGGGATGTTCGCCTCGCTCACCGCGGTCGACCTCGGGGTGGCCGCGCTGACGGGGCTCCTCGAGCGAACGGGCCTGCCGCCCGAGGCGGTACACGACGTCGTGCTCGGGCACTGCTATCCCAGCAGCGAGGCGCCCGCGATCGGGCGGGTGGTGGCGCTGGATTCCGGCCTGCCGGTGACTGTTCCGGGCATGCAGGTGGACCGTCGCTGCGGGTCGGGCCTGCAGGCGGTCATCCAGGCGTGCCTGCAGGTGGGCAGCGGTGCCCACGACCTCGTCATCGCGGGCGGTTGCGAGAGCATGAGCAACGTCGCGTTCTACTCCACCGACATGCGCTGGGGCGGCGCCCGCGGCGGCGTCGTGGTTCACGACGGCCTGGCGCGGGGGCGCACGACCGCCGGTGGCCGGCACCATCCGGTGCCCGGCGGCATGCTCGAGACCGCCGAGAACCTGCGCCGCCAGTACGGCATCTCGCGCCGGGAACAGGACGAGCTGGCCGTGCGGTCGCACCAACGGGCGGTGGCCGCGCAGAAGGATGGCATCCTCGCCGAGGAGATCGTGGCCGTCAGCGTGCCCGCCCGACACGGCGACGAGCGGGTCGACACCGACGAGCATCCCCGCGCCGACGCGTCGGTGGAGGCCCTGGCCAAGCTCAAACCCGTTCTCGCCGACCATGATTCGGAGGCGACGGTCACCGCCGGCAACGCCAGCGGGCAGAACGACGCGGCGTCGATGTGCGTGGTCACCACGCCCAAGACGGCCGCCGCGTACGGCCTGACGCCCTTGGTGCGCCTGGTGTCGTGGGCGACGGCGGGCGTCGCGCCCCGCGTCATGGGCATCGGCCCGGTGCCCGCGACCGAGACGGCCCTGGCCAAGGCGGGCCTGCGACTGGCCGACATCGACGTCATCGAACTCAACGAGGCCTTCGCCGCGCAGGCGCTCGCGGTGCTGCGCGAGTGGAAATTCGGGCCCGCCGATCAGGACCGGACCAACGTGCACGGATCGGGCATCTCCCTCGGGCATCCCGTCGGCGCGACGGGCGGGCGGATGCTGGCCACCCTGGCGCGCGAGCTGACCCGTCGCGAGGCGCGGTACGGGCTGGAGACCATGTGCATCGGCGGCGGCCAGGGGCTGGCCGCGGTCTTCGAACGGGTGGCGTCCGCGTGACCCGAGCGCCACTGAGCGGCCTGACGGTCGTCGAGGTGTCCAGTTTCGTCGCCGCCCCACTGTGCGGCATGACCCTGGGCCAACTCGGCGCCCAGGTGGTCCGCGTGGACCCGATCGGGGGTGGCGCCGACGCGCAACGCTGGCCGCTCACCGCGAACGGCACCTCGATCTATTGGACCGGCCTGAACAAGGGAAAGCGCTCGGTCACCGTCGATCTGCGTTCGCCCGAGGGGCAGCAACTCGTCCAACGCCTCGTCGTCGAGGGCGACGGAGTCGTGGTGACCAACGCCGCCGGCCTGTCGTGGCTGAGCCACGAGCGCCTGTCCGCGCAGCGGCCCGATCTCATCCACCTGCAGTTGCTGGGCCGCGGCGACGGCTCGACCGGGGTGGACTACACCGTCAACGCGGCGGTCGGCTACCCGCTGGTCACCGGGCCCGCCGAGCACGCGGGGCCCATCAACCACGCGCTGCCCGCCTGGGACGTCTGCTGCGGCCTGTACGCCGCGCTGGCGGTGGTCGCGGCCGTACGCGACCGCGACCGGTCGGGGACGGGCGCGCGGATCAGCCTGGCGCTCGAGGACGTCGCGCTGGCCACCGCGGGAAATCTGGGCCTGCTGACCGAGCCTCAGGTCACCGGCACCCAGCGCGCGCGGTTGGGCAACGCCATCTACGGCCAGTACGGGCAGGACTTCGCCAGCGGCGACGGTGCCGCCTTCATGGTTGTCGCGTTGACCAAGCGGCACTTTCGTGACCTGGTCGAGGTGACGGGCACGTCCGGGGCGGTGTCGGCGCTCGCCGAGGCGCTGGGCGTCGACTTCGCCGACGAGGGCGACCGGTACCGCTACCGCGACGTCCTCTCCGGCCTGTTCGCTCCCTGGTTCGCCGACCGCACGGCGGATGAGGTCACGGCGGCCCTGTCGCAGACCACCGTCTTGTTCGAGCGGTACCGCACCTTCGCCGAGGTCGCGGCAGGACCGAAAGTGACTGACAATCCGCTGTTTTCGCGGTTGGACCAGCCCGGCGTCGGGGCATACCTCGCAGCCGGCCTGCCGGCCGCATTCGACGGGATGCACCCGGCCGGTGGCGCCGCCCCGGCGCTGGGGCAAGACACCGCCGACGTGCTGACGCAACGCCTCGGGCTCAGCACCGCCGACATCGAGCGCCTCACGAGCGCCCGCGTCATCGCCCACGCACGGGCGTAGGAAGGACAGCGCCATGACGAAGCTTGCGCAGACCCTGGGCCTGACCGAACTCCAGACCGAAATCATCGCGACCGTACGGCAATTCGTCGAGAAGGAGGTCATTCCGCAAGCGCCCGAGCTGGAACGCGGCGACACCTATCCCCAGGAGCTCGTCGACCAGATGCGGGACATGGGCCTGTTCGGATTGATGATCCCGCAGGAGTTCGGCGGCCTGGGGGAATCGCTGCTCACCTACGCCCTGTGCGTCGAAGAACTGGCGCGCGGCTGGATGAGCGTCTCGGGCGTGCTCAACACCCACTTCATCGTCGCCTACATGCTGCGCCAGCACGGTACCGAGGCGCAGAAGCAGCGCTTCCTGCCGCGCATGGCGGCGGGGGAGTCGCGGGGGGCGTTCTCGATGTCGGAGCCGGAACTGGGCTCCGACGTCGCCGCCATCCGCACCCGCGCCGTCCGCGACGCGGACGGCAATTACGTCATCAATGGCCAGAAGATGTGGCTGACCAACGGCGGCAGCTCCACGCTGATCGCGGTGCTGGTGCGCACCGACGAGGGCGCCGACAAGCCGCACCGCAACCTGACCGCGTTCCTGGTCGAAAAGCCCACCGGCTTCGGCGAAGTCGTGCCCGGCCTGGTGATCCCCGGCAAGATCGACAAGCTGGGCTACAAGGGCATCGACACCACGGAACTCGTCTTCGACGGCTACCGCGCCGCGGCCGACGACGTCCTCGGCAGCATCCCGGGCCGGGGGTTCTTCCAGATGATGGACGGCATCGAAGTCGGGCGCGTCAACGTGTCGGCCCGCGCTTGTGGCGTGGGCATCCGGGCCTTCGAGCTCGCGGTGCGCTACGCCCAGCAACGACGAACGTTTGGCAAGCCGATCGCCGAGCACCAGGCCATCGCGTTCCAGCTCGCCGAGATGGCGACCAAAGTGGAAGCCGCACACCTGATGATGGTCAACGCGGCGCGGCTGAAGGACTCGGGCGAACGCAACGACGTCGCCGCCGGCATGGCCAAATACCTGTGCAGCGAATATTGCACCGAGGTCACCCAGCAGAGCTTCCGGATCCACGGGGGTTACGGCTACTCCAAGGAGTACGAGATCGAGCGGCTGATGCGCGACGCGCCGTTCCTGCTTATCGGCGAGGGCACCAGCGAGATCCAGAAGAACATCATCAGCAAGCGGCTACTCGCCGAGTACCAGGTGTGAGTCGATGACCGTCCCGGATTTCGCTGCGCGGCCGCAACTTTCCGACGACGTCGCGCGACTGATCCGGCAGCGCATCTTCGACGGGAGCTACGCCGCCGGCTCCTACGTCCGGCTGGACCAGCTGGCCGCGGAGTTGGGGATCAGCGTCACCCCGGTCCGCGAGGCGCTTGTCGCCCTGCGCGCCGAGGGCTTGATCACCCAGCAGCCGCGCCGCGGATTCATGGTGCTGCCCGTGACCCACCGGGACGTCACCGACGTCGCCAACGTTCAGGCGCACGTCGGCGGGGAACTCGCCGCCCGCGCGGCGCGCCACATCACCGACGACCAGCTGCGCGAGCTCCAGCGCATCCAGGCCGAGCTCGAAAGCGCCTACGCCGGCGACGACAGCGATAAGACCGTTCGGCTCAACCACGAGTTCCACCGCGCCATCAACGTCGCCGCCGACTCGCCCAAGCTGGCCCAGCTGATGTCCCAGATCACCCGCTACGCACCGGAATCGGTGTTCCCCGCCATCTCGGGGTGGCCGGCCCAATCGATGCGCGACCACCGCCGCATCCTGTCGGCGCTGAAGAAGCGCGACGACGACGGCGCGCGTGCGGCGATGTCGCAACATCTGGCCGCCGGGGCGGTCCCGCTGATCGATCATCTAATCGCCCGCGGGGTGGTCGTCGACGCCGACCGGCCGCCCATTCCCTGACGGCGCGCCGGCGGTTGTCGCCCGGCCGCCGATCGGCTTACGCTGCGCAGTGCGGGGGCGACACGGCAGAGCGAGGAGACATGTCCCGAACGCTTCGAGCACCGGCCGTCCTCGTCGTGGCCGCGACGGCCGCCGCCCTCGCGCCCCCGGCGGTCGCCGATCCGGTCGACCCGATCCCGGGCAACGGCGTCTTCGTCGTGGGCCCCGACGTCGCTCCCGGCCTCTACCACACCGGTGGGTCGGGGTCCGCGTTCGGCGTGTGGATCAACGACGTGCCGACCCAGGAGTCGATGTGTTCGTGGTTCACCTACAGCACCCCCGACGCGAACAAGGAGCACGTGCTGCAGACCAACACCTCGATCGGCCCCATGTACGCCAACATCAACTCGTCGGTCAAGGCATTCGAGTCGCAGAACTGCCAGCCGTGGACAAGGGTTCCCTAGCAACGGGTTTCGCGCGCAGGACTAGCGGGTTGCCGGCGCCTTCGCTCGGCCGCGCGCGGCGGGTGACTTGGCGGGGCTGCGCTTGCGGGCCCGCGACGCCTGGGCGTTCGTCTCGATCAGACGGCCGGCGTGGTCGAGGATGCAGTTGAGGCCGTACTCGAAGTTCGCCTCATCCGGGGCGGCGATCCGGTGGCCGATGCCGGAGACCTGGGCGAGCAGCGGCGTTTTCTCGGGATCGATCGCGACGGCTTCCTCGATGGCCCGCTGCCCGATGTCCGAGGACTGGTTCTTCTCGTAGAGCCGCTGCAGCACCACCGAGCCGCGGACGTGGATCGACATCGCCGAGTAGGTGTCGAAGGCGTCCTCCGCGGACAGCCCGGCCTCCACCAGGTTCGCGATGGCGCGCTCCATCTCCTGGGCACCCAGGCGCGCCGCCTTTGGGCTCAGGGCGGCGCGGATGAGGATCAGGTCGCACAAGATGGGGTTGCCCATAAAGGTTTTGCGCATCGAGCGCGCATGGTTGCGCAGGGTTTCGCGCCAGTCGCTGGCCTCCACATAGGGAGTGGCGAACACGTACTTGCTCAGGGCGCGGTCCGTCATCGCGTTGAGCAGGTCGTCCTTCTTGCGGAAGTACCAGTAGATGCTCGTCACACCGACGCCCAGGTGTTTGCCGAGCAGCGGCATGCTCAGGTTGTCGATCGATACCTGTTCGGCGAGTTCGAATGCGCCGCTGATGATGTCGTCGGGATTGATGGACCCGCGTTCGCGCCGTTGCCGCTTGTCGGCGGTTGCTTGCTTGGCCACTGCGGGCACCTCCAAGAAGATCCGTATAGTGCATGCGATGTGACATCCGCGGCGCCGGTACGATGCAATCTACCCGGCAAGTTCGCCCGCAGGTCGCCTCTGACCTGGGTATTCGCCCGCGTGTCGCGCTGCCCGTCTGTTACTGTAATACCTATCGTAGGCTTTTTGGTAAATCGGATCGACGGGCGAAAAGGGCCATGATGACGCTGCGGAGGCGGCGATGGACCTAGGGCTCGCGGACGCCGCCACGCTCGTCGTCGGCGGCAGTCGAGGCATGGGCCTGGCCACCGCCCGCTGCCTCGCGGACGAGGGCGCCCGGGTCGCGGTCCTGGGACGCAACCGCGACGCCCTGGACGCGGCGGTGACCGATCTCACGAGGCGCGGCAGTCCCGACGCCCTGGGCCTGGTCGCCGACATCGCGGACGGTGTGGCGGTCGACAAGGCGATGGCGGCGCTCGCCGGTCGCTGGGGTGGCGCGCTCAACGCGCTCGTCGTCACGGTGGGGCCCGGTGCCGCAGGAACTTTCGAGGACCTCACCGACGACCAATGGCGTCAGTCCGTCGAAGACGGCGTGCTGGGCATGGTGCGCTGCGTGCGCGCGGCGCTTCCGCTGCTGCGCAACGCGGCGTGGGCGCGGGTGGTCACCTTCTCGGCGCATTCCACGCAGCGCCAAAGCGTGCTGCTGCCCGCGTACACGGCGGCCAAATCGATGCTCACCAGCGTCTCGAAGAACCTGTCGCTGTTACTTGCGAAGGACGAGATCCTGGTCAACGTGGTCTCACCCGGCAGCATAGCGTCGGAATCGCTGCGCGGCTGGGCGGATTCGGTGGGTGTCGACGGCAACGACCTCTACGCCCTGATGGACGCCATAGGGACGCACTTCGGGCATCCCGCGCAGTTGCCGCGCGCCGGGTTACCGGAGGAAATCGGGCCGGTCGCCGCCTTTCTCGCCTCGCGCCGCAACTCCTACATGACCGGCGCCAACATCAACGTCGACGGCGGTTCGGACTTCACCTGACTTCACTTCCATTGAGCGACAAAAGGAGTCGACCATGGCAACGGCGAGCGAGGCACACGCCTGGGCGCGGGGCGCATTGCGGGGCATTGGGGACTCCCTCTACACGCCGTTTCGTGGGAGCGACGGTGACGAGATCGACTGGGACGCATACCGGACGCTGGTGCGCTACTGCGTCGGCGACCTCGGGCACCCGATGTTGTGGTGTACCAGCGGCATCGCCGAGTTCTGGTCGCTGACCCTCGACGAACGCAAGAGGCTGCTGGAGGTGGCTGTCGAGGAGGCACGCCGCATCAACCCCGACGTGGTGGTGCAGGCGTGCACGGCGGCCACGTCGGCCAAGGACTGTGTGGAACTGACCCGGCACGCCCAAGAGGCGGGCGCCGACATCGCCTACATTCAGACGCCGATGATGGAGACGCACGGGGGCGCCGGGGTGTTGCGGTTCTTCCGGTACGTGGCCGCGCGGACGGATATCGCGCTGGGCATGTTCAATTCGCCGTCCTCCGGCTACGTGCTGACCCCGGCCGAGAGTGCTCGGATCTATGAGGAGATACCCGCGGTGTGCGCCACCAAAGAGGGCGCGTTCCGGCCGGGCAGTAGCCGCCTGCTGCACCAGCTGGCGCCGGGCCTGGTGTTGTGGGAATGTGACAAGACGGTCTATCGCGCCGGGTGGCTGCGCGACGGCATCGTGTGTGCCGCCCAATTGGGCACCGCCGGCTACCTGTTCGAGACCCCGTCGCAGCGCATCTTCTCCCACTACTGGGATCTGGTGACCAGCGACAAGCTGGTCGAGGCGATGGACTATGGGCGCGAATCCGGCCTGGACCAGTTCGACCTCGACATGGGCTCGTGGTGGACCTGCTATCCGGGCCGCGCCGATTACTTCACCCACTGGGGTGCGGCGTTCAAGCACGCCGCCTCGCTGCTGGGCCTGCCCGTCGGGGATTATCCGCACTCACGCCCGCCGCAAGCGGAGCTGCCTCCCGAGCCCAAGGCGCAACTGGAGCGCGCCTACCGGCGGCTGGGCCTGATCGATGCCTGACCTACATCGCGCGGCGGGTCCTGCGGGAACGCGAAAGGCCCGGCCGCATGTCGCAGCCGGGCCTTTCGCATCTGGGTTCTGCTACTGCTCGGCCTTCTGGCGGGCCTCTTCCGCCTTGGCCTTGCCGCGAGCCTTCTCGGCGGCGGCTTCCTTCTTGGCGGCGTCGCGCTGCGCCTCGGCCTTGTCCTGCTGGGCCTTGCCCTCGTCGATGAGGTCGTTGCGGCCGATGACGGTGCCGATGATCTCCTTGGCCTTCCCGAAGACATCCTCGACGATGCCGCGGATCAGCTCGATCGGCCCACTCTTGACGTCCACCATGTGTTTTCCCTCCCTGGTGTTGGGTATCTGTATGGACTTTTCCCGCGACCGCGGGGCGGGGAAACGTGATCGGGGGGTGGCGCTCACCACAGTGCTCACCACAGTGCGGCCGGGCCCTCGCCCGGCGAGCCGTTCGGGTCCGGTGGGCGGCCCGCGGGCGCGCGCGAGCTGTACCGAGCCCCCGCCGCGCTCGACAATGAGCTACATCGCGCCCAAGATTTCTTCGTCGGTGGCCGGGAGGAAGGCTGAGGATGGACCGCTATGAGCTGCGCAGGCTCGACTACAGCCTGACGTCCGACCACGAGGCGCTGCAGGCGGCGTACCGCGACTTCTTCGACACCCACTGCACGATCGACACGGTTCGCGCCGCCGAGCAGACCGGTTTCGACGCGGATCTCTGGAACCGGTTGTGCGCCATGGGCGCAACGAGCATGGCCGTGGCGGAGTCGGCGGGCGGCGACGGTGCGACACTGGTCGACCTGACACTGGTGGCCGAGGAGATCGGCCGGTCGCTGGCCCCCGTTCCGTGGATCGACCAGGTCTGTACCGCGCGGTTGCTGGCGCGGCTGGGCGCCGTCGACTCCGACGTCGTCCACGGCAGGCGGCTCGCCGCGTTCGACCCCCAGCACGACACCGAGTCCGGGAGCCGGCTGCTGCCCAGCGGGTCGATCGCGGAGCAGGTCGTCATGCGCGACGGTGCCGAGATCGTTTCGCTGACGTTCGACGGCCCACCGGCCAGGGTGGACAACGTCGGCCGGCTACCGATGGCCTGGGTGGATCCGGCGGCCGCGCAAACGCGCACCGTGCTGGCCAGCGGTCCGCGCGCCGTCACGGAATATCAACGGGCGCTGGACGAATGGCGGGTGTTGACCGCCGCGGCGTTGGTGGGCCTGGTGGAGCAGGCCATGGCCATCGCCGCCGAATTCGCGAAGACCCGCTACACGCTGGGTGTGCCGATCGCGACGCTGCAGGGCGTCTCGCATCCGCTGGCCAACATCGCGATCACCGTGCAGGGCGGCCGCAATCTCGCGCGCCGCGCGGCCTGGTTTCTGGACAACGAGCCGCACGCACGCCCGGAGCTGGCGCCCGCGGCCTACGTGTTCATGGCCGAGGAGGCGCCGAGGGCGGCGACCATGGCGGCGCATGTCCAAGGCGGTCTCGGCGTTTCGGTGGAGGCGGCCGCGGCGGCCTACCTGGTGCGGGCCCGTGGCTGGGCGTTGGCCGGCGGCGACCCGGGCGCCAGCGCCAAACACGTCGGCGAGCTGGTCGCCACCCGGGAGGGCGGGACTTTCGGCTAGCGGGCCGCCGCCACCGCGGAGAATGCGCTTGGCGCGCAGCAGGTTCGCGGTGGCCCGCCCGGCGGTTCACGCGATGGCGCCCGCCTTCTTGAGCTCCTCGATCCGATCCCAGTCCATCCCGAGTTCCATCAACACCAGCTCGGTGTGTTCGGAGGCCTGCGGCGCCCTGGTGGTCTGCAGCGGCTCGTGGTTGAACTGGACGGGCCCACGCACGACGCGGAACGGCCTTCCGCCGGCCGCGAGTTCCACCTCACAGATCATGTCGTTGGCCAGCGCCTGCTCGTCGTCGACCAGGTCGATGAGGCTCTGGAACGGCGCCCATTGACCCTTCATGGTCTTGAGGTGCTGTCGCCAATAGTCGAAGGGCTTGGCCAGGAACGCGTCTGCGATCAATGCGGAGGCCGCGTCGGCGTTCTGGATCAGCGGCAACACATCGGAGAACCGCGGGTCGTCGGCCGCCTCGGGGATGCCGAGGTGCTCGAAGGTGTCGCGGATCAGGCCCGTCGGGCTGATGATGCACAGGTTGATCGTGCCGCCGTCGGCGGTGGTGTAGTTGCCCATGAACGGGTTGACCGACGCACCGGAACCCGGCATGGGCGTGCGCATCACCTCGCCGGTTTCCATGCCCTGCGTCACGCTCGCCCCCGCCGCCCACCACGCCGTGCTCAGCAGCGACACGTCGAGCTCCACGGCCTCGCCGGTGCGCTCGCGATGCAGCAGCGCGGCCGAGATGCCGCCGGCGATGAACATGCCGCCGATCGAATCACCGAACGCCGGAATGCCCTGTCCCAGTGCGCCACCCAGTGCCTCGGGTGTCAGCGCGTAACCGATGCCGCTGCGCGTCCAGAACACCGTTCCGTCATAGCCGCCGGTGTCGCGCTCGGCCCCCTTGTCGCCGTAGGCCGACCCGCGGGCGTACACAATGTCGGGGTTCGCCGCCCGGATGTGCTCGACGTCGAACTTGTGTTTCTGCCGCTGCGCGGGAAGGTAATTCGTCAGGAACACATCCGCGGTCCTGGCCAGCTCGTAGAGCACTTCCTGACCACCGGGCGTGGAGACGTCGATCCCGACGCTGCGTTTGCCGCGGTTGGGGTGCTCCATCAGCGGATGCCGTTCCGGATCCACCTGGATGCCGCCCATGTTCACAAAGCCGCGCTGGGTGTCGCCGCGCGCCGGGTGCTCGACCTTGATGACGTCCGCGCCCCAGTCGGCAAGGATCGCTCCCGCCGCCGGCACGAACGTGAATTGTGCGACCTCCAAGACCCGGAAGCCGGCCATCACTTTGGTCATCGTCGCGCCCATGTCCTCACCCCGATCCGATCCGATCCGCCGCCGACTCAACCCGTGATCGCCTGCTCGCGCGCCCACCGGTAGTCGGCTTTCCCCGATGGGCTGCGCTCGATCGCCGGACGGAACACGATCTCCTTGGGAAGCTTGTAGCGCGCCAGCGTCCGCGCGGCGTGCGCCACCAAATCCGCGGGCTCGGCGCTGGCGCCGGGAGCCAGCGCCACCACGGCGACCACCTCCTGACCCCACCGCTCGCTGGGCCGGCCCGCGACCACGACGTCGGCCACCGCGGGATGCGACGCGACGGCCGTTTCGACCTCCTCGACGAAGATCTTTTCTCCACCGGAATTGATGGTCACCGAATCGCGGCCCAGCAATTCGATGGAACCGTCGCGGCCGTGGCGCGCCCGGTCGCCCGGTACGGCGTAGCGGACGCCGTCGATCACCGGGAAGGTCTTGGCCGTCTTGGCCGCATCGCCCTTGTAGCCGAGCGGGACGAAGCCGCGCTGCGCCAGCCAACCCATGCCGTCATGCCCCCGCGGCAGCAGCGCGGTCAGGTCCTCGGCGGCGACGAAGGTGTCCGGTCCGGCGTTGAAGGTGCCGGTGGCCACCGATCCCGCCGTCGACAGGTGGTGCATCTGCGCGCCGGTCTCCGAGGACCCGACGCCGTCGACCACCATGGCGTTCGGCAGCACCTCGATCAGCCGCTGCTTGACGAATGGGGTCAGCAGGGCACCACCGTTGGCGATGACCGCCAGCGACGACACGTCGGCGATCCCCTTCTCGATGGCGGTGACCAGCGGGCGCGCCATCGCATCGCCCACCACGGTCACCACCGAGACCTTCTCGCGTTCGATGGTGCGCACCACGTCGTCGGCGTCCAGATGGTCGACCACCGTGGGGAAAACGACGGACTGCCCCGTCGTGAGCGCGGTCATGACGCTCCATTGGGCCGCGCCGTGGATCAGCGGCGGCAGGACCATGAGTTTGGTGCCGGGGCCCCCGGCGGCACGTTCGACGATCTCGTCGAGGGAGTTCGACGGCTCGCCCGTCATCAGGTTGCGCCCGCCAAAGGACGTCATGAAGATGTCGTGTTGCCGCCACAGCACGCCCTTGGGCATGCCCGTGGTGCCGCCGGTGTAGAGCACGTACAAGTCGTCGGGCGAGTGGTTCAGCTGCGGAGCCGGCAGCCGCGCGCCGGTCGCGATGGCGTCCTCGTAATCGACTGCGCCGGGCAGCAATTCGTTTCCGGATTCGTCGGCGATCTGAATCAGGACGCGCATCTGCGGCAGCTCGGGCAGCACCTCGGCCACGCGGGGCGCGAAGGCGGCGTGATACAGCAGCGCGGTCGCTGCCGAATCGTTGAGCAGATACGCGAGCTCGGCTTTGACGTAGCGGAAGTTGACGTTGAACGGCGCGACGCGCGCCTGGAAAGCGCCGAGCAGCGCTTCGACGAACTCGTTGCCGTTGTACGCGTAGAGGCCCAACAGATCCTGCCCGACCTCGTGCCCGGCGAGGGCGGCGCGCTCGGTGTGGCAGCCCAGCCCGCGGGAGTGCAGGTAGGCGGCGAGGTGCTCCGCCCGCGCGATGGTCTGGGCGTAGGTGAATCGTCGCTCGCCCTGGATCAGCAGCTCGCGGTCCCCGATGGCGGCGGCGACGCCCCTCGCGACGGCGGGCACCGTGAACTGCGTTGCGGTGTCGGACATCGTTCCCCTCACGGCTGGTGCGGCAGTAGACGAACCATCAGGCCGTTAGCCTCGCTCAGCACGGTGCCATCGGCGGCTGTCATAGTAGCGTCAATGAAAACCTTGCGGCCGTCGACGCGATTGACGCCGCCCCAGGCGGTCAACGGTTGGTCGATCGGGGTGATATTGCGATAGTCGACGTGCAGGAACGCCGTGCGCGTCGGCCGGATGCCCGCGGAAGTGACGACCATCCCGAAGAGCCAGTCGTAGAACAGCGGGATCACACCGCCGTGCACGGCGCGGTTGCCGCCGACGTGCGCGGTGCTGAAGTGGCCCGCCATCCGCACGCCATCAGGCCCCAAATCGGTCACCAGCCACGGCGGCATCAGGGGGTGGGCCAGCCCCGGCAGGCTCAGCACCCGGCCGGCCACCGCCTCGGTCTCCGGGACCTGATGGCCGTCCAGCAGCGCGCAGGCGTCCCGCAGGTGTGCGGTTGCGGCCGCCCACTGCGCGGCGTCCGGCTTGGTGGACACGGTCAGGTCTTGGAGGCGGCGCAGCGCCGCGATGAACGGCCCCAGTTCCTCCGGCGCATCCGTGACGGGCTTTACCTCGGGGAATCCGCCACGGACTTGCGGCGCGGTGTCGGTCATCGCGTCCTTTCGATTGAGCCCGCCCGGCGGGCCGCGTCGCGGCCCCGGGCGCCCGATACTAATTTGGTTACAGTATAGGTTTCAGCTGATCGGTGGTAGGTGGTGCGCAGCGCGCGGTGCCAGGGAAAGGTGGGTGAGGTGTCGTCAAAGGCGTTGAGCGGGTTGGGGGTCGCCACGGACATCGCTCGCGAGTTGAGCCTGCTGACGCCGCGCACGCTGATCGGGCTGCACGAATCGACCGGCTGGTCGGCGCTGTCGCCGCGCGGGGCCCGGCAGTTCGGCGAGGTCATGCTCGACGAGCTTGTGCTGAGCGGCTTTTCGGTGCTGGGCCGGAACCCGGCGGCGGTGCGGCCGCTCGCCTCCTGCGCCGCGGCGGCCGACGAGCTGGCGTCGCTCGGCGTCGACGGCGCCCACGCGGACCCGGCGCCCCTGCGGGTGACCTCGCTGCGGCGGCGCAGCATCGCCGGACTGGCCTACGAGCGGATGACCTTCGAGCACGATCCGGCGCTGCCGGCGACGCTGGAGGCCGACGGGCTGGGCGGCCCGGCCAGGGCCGTGGTGCACCTGTGCCGGCATAGCGACGGGCCGCGGCCCTGGCTGGTGTGGGTGCACGGCGCCGGGCAGGGTGGGGCCGAGGACCTCGTGCTGTCCCGGATCGGTCGGATCCACCGCGAGCTGGGCTACAACGTCGCGATGCCTGTGCAACCCGGCCACGGCTGCCGGCGCCGCGAATGGCCGACCTACCCGGACATGGACCCGCTGGGCAACGTCGCGGGAATGATCCGGGTGGTCTCCGAGGTGCGCGCGGTGCTGCGGTGGGTACGCCCGCAGGCCAATGCCGTTGTCGTCGCCGGCATTTCGATGGGTACCCCGGTCGCCACGCTGGTCTCTCACTTGGAGGACGGCGTCGACGCGGTGGCCTTGTACACGCCGATCCTCGGGCTCAACGCGATGATCGCCCGGCACCTGGGACGCTGGGGCAGCTCCCGCGACGAGTTCCGCGCGCTGCTGGCCTCGCCGGAGGTCACCGCGTTGACGTCGGTCATCGACCCGTTGGCGGTCACACCCAAGCCGCCGCCGCACCGCCGGCTGATCGTGGGGGCGTGGCACGACCGGATGGCCATGCGCGGGCCCGCCCTTGCACTGCAGGAACGTTGGAACGGCCAGCTCTACTGGTACGACGGCAGCCACGTCGGACACGTGTTCTCCCGGCGGGTGCAGGGGGTCACCCGCCGCTTCCTGCGAGAGGTGGCCGATGCGGCGCCAGACTGACGCGACGAGGTGTCGGATTGCGGTTTCAGGGCAAGGAGTGTGGACGTGAGTGAGCGGGCGCTCGACGAGTTGGGCTTCTACTTGCTGGCCGGGGCCGGGGGTGCGGGCCCGGCGTCGTTGATGGACGAGGCCCGCCGCGGCGAGGAACTGGGTTTGGGCACCGCGTTCATCTCCGAGCGCTGGAACGTCAAGGAGGCCTCGTCCTTGGTCGGGGCCGCGTGCGCGGTCACCGACCGCATGCAGATCGCTACCGCCGCAACCAATCACAACACCCGGCACCCCCTGATCACCGCGTCGTGGGCGACCACCATGCATCGGCTCTCCGGCGGGCGTTTCACGCTGGGCATCGGCAGGGGCATCGCCGCGATCTACGGCGCCTTCGGCATACCGGCGGTCACGACGGCGCAGATGCAGGACTGGGCCCAGGTGATGCGCCGGCTCTGGCGCGGCGAGCTGATCCTCAACCACGACGGGCCGATGGGCAAGTATCCCATCCTGTTCCTCGACCCGGACTTCGACGAGGACATCCGCCTGGCGCTGGTGGCGTTCGGACCCAACACCCTCGAACTCGGCGGCCGGATCTTCGACGACGTCATCCTGCACACCTACTTCACGCCCGAGACGCTGCAACGCTGTGTGGCGACCGTCAAATCCGCCGCGGAGCGGGCGGGCCGTGACCCTTCCGACGTCCGGGTCTGGTCGTGCCTGGCCACCGTCGGTGACCACCTGCCCGAACACCTCCGGCTGAAGAAGACCGTCGCGCGCCTAGCCACCTACCTGCAGGGCTACGGTGACCTGTTGGTCCGCACGAATGACTGGGATCCTGCTGCGCTGCAACGGTTTCGGCAGGACCCGGTGGTCACCTCGATCGCGGGCGGAATCGACCACAAGGGCACCCCGGAGCAGATCGAGCACATCGCCACGCTGATCCCCGACGCATGGCTGGAGCCCGCCGCCACGGGCTCGGCCGGTCAGTGCGTGGACCGGATCCGTCGCGAATTCGACTACGGCGCCGACGCGGTCATCCTGCACGGCGCGACGCCCGATGAGCTCGAGCCGATCGTGGCGACGTATCGGTCCGGCCTCACGGCAGGATGACGGTCCGGCTCACCGGTTCGGCCGCGGCCTGCCGCGCCGAGATGCCGCGCAGCAAGGCCGCCAACAGCGCGTCGCGGGTCTCGCGCGGGTCGATCAGCTCGTCGAACCCCAGCCGCTCGGCCGACCGGTAGGACGCCTGCAACTCGGCGTCGCGCAACGCGGCCGAAAGGTCCTCGCCGGCGCGGGCGGCGCGGCTGAGCGCCGCGGCGCTCATGGCGCCCATCGTCGCGGCGGGATAGGCGAACGTCGCCACCTGATGGTCGAAGCCCAGCAGCGACATCACCATCGAGCCGAACCCGTACGCCTTGCGCAGCGTGAGGTGCAGCTTCACCGTGGTCGCCGCCGTCTGCGCGGCGAACATCCGCCCGCCGGCGCGCAGCACCCCGGCGCGTTCGGACCGGCTGCCCGGCAACATGCCGGGATTGTCGGCGAGGAACACGAGCGGCAGATGGAACGAATCGGCGACCATGATGAAATGCGCCGCCTTGTCCGCGGCGGCGGCGTCGATGGAGCCCGCCAGCACCTGCGGCTGGTTGGCCACCACCGCGACCGGCTGGCCGCCGAGGTGTGCGAGTGCGCAGATGATCGCCCTGCCGTACCGCGGTTGTATTTCGAACCAGTCCGGCCGGTCGAACACCACGTCGAGCACCGCGCGCATGTCGTAACCGCGGCGGTTGTCGCGCGAGACGATGTCGAGCAACTCGGGGGTGTGCCGCGGGCCGCTCGACTCGCCCGGGTCGGCCGCGGGCGGCGGGTAGGACCACGCGCTGGGCGGGAAATAGGACAGGTAACGGCGGATGTCGTCGAGCACCTCTTCGTCGGATTCGGCGACATTGTGGATCACCCCGCTGGGCAGGGCGACGCCGGGTCCGCCGAGCTCCTCCTTCGAAACGTCCTCTCCCGTCGACTCTTTGACCACGGGCGGCCCGGCCGTGAAGATGGCACCCTGGGCGCTCATGATCCGGAAGTCACAGACGGGAGCGACCAACGCGCCGTGCCCGGCGGACGGCCCGAGCACCGCGGCGACGGTGGGGACGCGACCCGAGCACTGGGTTTGGGCGAGCAGGTCCGTCGGGGTGCGGCCGTAGTGTTCCTCAGCGGCCCGGAACCCGGCGCCTTCGAGCAGCATCACCAACGGAATCTTGTCGCGCAGAGCCAATTCCGCGATGCGAAATCGCTTGGCGTTGTTACCCGCGCCGATGCTGCCCGCCAGGGTCGTGAAGTCTTCCGCCCCCAGCATCACCGGGGACCCGTTGATCCGGCCCGATCCGACGACGATGCCGTCGGCGGCGATCTCGCCGCCGGCCAGGGTGCCGATCTCGCGGAAGCTGCCAGGGTCGAGGAGGTAGTCGATGCGAGCCCGGGCGTCGAGCTTGCCGCGGCCGCGGTGCTTGTCGAGCCGTTCGGCGCCACCCATCGCCCGCGCGTGCCGCCGACGACGGTCGAGATCGGCCAACGTCTCGTCCCAGCCCTGCGATTTCGTCATCCTCTGTTCCTACCTCGTGCCGTCCCGGACGTCCGAGCGGGCTCTGCGGCCTTGCATACTGAATTGCTTACGGTAAAGTTGCCCACACTGTCGATGGACCCGGCAAGGTCCTTGGCGCCAAAGGAGTCCGGTGACCGCAACGACTGTGGAGGAAGCCGCTAACGCGCTGGCCGATCCGGATGCCTACACCGACGAACGGGCGCTGCACGCGGCGCTGACCCACCTGCGCGCCCGGGCGCCGGTGTCGCGGGTCGAGGTGGCCGGGTACCGCCCATTCTGGGCGGTCACCAAACACGCCGATGTGATGGCCATCGAACGCAACAACACGCTGTTCACCAACTGGCCGCGTCCGGTGTTGACCACCGCGGCCGGCGACGACCTGCAGGCCGCCGCCGGCGTGCGCACGTTGATCCACCTCGACGATCCGCAACACCGGGTGGTGCGGGCGATCGGCTCGGACTGGTTTCGGCCAAAGGCCATGCGCGCGTTGAAGATGCGCGTCGACGAGCTGGCCAAAAGTTACGTCGACAAGATGCTGGCGGCCGGCCCCGAATGCGACTTCGTGCAGGAGGTGGCCGTCAACTACCCCTTGTACGTGATCATGTCGCTGCTGGGTTTGCCCGAGGCGGACTTTTCCCGCATGCTCACCCTCACCCAGGAGTTGTTCGGCAGCGACGACTCCGAATACCGGCGGGGCGCCACGAACGACGATCAGCTGCCGGCGTTGCTCGACATGTTCGGGTACTTCAACGGCGTGACCGCCGCGCGCCGTGAGCGCCCGACCGAGGACCTCGCGTCGGCGATCGCCAACGCCCGCATCGACGGCGAACCGTTGTCGGACATCGAGACGGTTTCCTACTACCTGATCGTGGCCACCGCCGGTCACGACACCACCAGCGCGACCATCTCCGGCGGCTTGCAGGCGCTCATCGAGAATCCGGACCAGCTCGACCGCCTGCGCGACGACCTCACCCTCATGCCGCTGGCGGTCGAGGAGATGATCCGCTGGGTGACGCCGGTCAAGGCCTTCATGCGCACCGCCGCCGCGGACACCACCGTGCGCGGCGTCCGGATCGCCGCGGGGGAGTCGGTCTTGTTGTCGTACGTCTCGGCCAACCGCGACGAGGACGTCTTCGCCGAGCCGTTCCGCTTCGACGTCGGGCGTGACCCCAACAAGCATCTGGCCTTCGGCTATGGCGTGCACTTCTGCATGGGTGCCGCCCTGGCCCGAATGGAGGTCAGCAGCTTCTTCACCGAGCTGTTGCCCAGACTGAAATACATTGAGCTGCAGGGTGATCCGGAGTTGACTGCCACCACCTTCGTCGGCGGCCTCAAGCACCTGCCGGTGCGCTACGCGCTGAGCTAAGCGGCCTGTTGGCTCGCTACTTCTGCGAGATCCGCTGCGGCGACGCCAACACCGCAGCGGCCCTGCGCGAATCGCGTCAGAGCTTCGACGTCGAGTTGCGGTCCAATTCCCGTCGCTGAGCGGCCCGCTTACCGCGTGCTCGCTACACTCCGGCCTGGAGGTCTCGCAATGACGCGCAGGACGGTAGTCATCACCGGTGCCAGCGACGGCATCGGTGCGGCCGCGGCGCGGCGCCTCAGCCGCAGCGGCGATCGGGTCGTCGTCGTCGGCCGCTCCCCATCGAAGACCGCGGCGGTGGCCGCCGAGTTGGACGCGGACTGCTTCGTGGTCGATTACGCCGACCTGTCCCAGGTGCGGGCGCTCGCGGACAAGCTGCGTTCGCAGTACCCGCGCATCGACGTCCTGCTCAACAATGCGGGCGGGATGGCCAGCAAGGTGGAGCTGACGCCCGATGGCTATGAGCGCACCTATCAGGTCAACTATCTCGCGCCGTTCCTGTTGACCACGAGCTTGCTGGACGTGCTGCTGGAATCCCGCGCCACGATCGTCAACACCACCAGTTCGTCGCACAAGCTGATCGTCCGTGCCGGCGTCGACGACTTGGAGAACACCGCCAGCCGCCGGCCTGCCGCCGGTTACGCGCTTTCGAAGCTCGCGATCGTGTTGTTCACCAAGGAATTACACCGGCGCTACCGTGTCGGCGGCCTTGCCGTCGCGGCCGTGCATCCCGGCAACGTCAACTCCAACATCGGCGTCGCCTCCGGGTCGCGATTCCTGGTCTTCATGCAGCGGCACACCCCGGCGGCGCTGTTCATCTCCACCCCGGACCAGGGCGCCGAACCGTTGGTGCGGCTGGCGTCGAGCGCGCCCGTGGCCGACTGGACGCCCGGCGCGTACTACGCCAAGCGCAAGATCGCCAAGACCAGTCGCCTGGCGAACGACCCGCGATTGGCCGCCGACCTGTGGGAGCGCACCGCGGCCAGGCTCGGCTGAGCACGCCGGCCCGGGTGATCTTTGATACCGACTAGTATCGAAACGATACTGACGGGTATGCTGCTGCACATGTCGCCCGTCAAACCGCTGCGCACCCGCCCGACCCGGGGCGAGGTTCGCGACCGGATCCTGGACGCGGCGGCGAAGGTGTTCGCCGCGGAGGGTTTCGCCGGCGCCACCATCGACGCGATCGGTCAGGCCGCGGGCTTCACCAAGGGTGCGGTCTATTCCAATTTCGAATCGAAGGATGAGCTGTTCCTGGCTCTGCTCGACCGCGAGTTCGAGTCGCGCGGTGAGCAGATCGCGATAGCGCTGGACCGCAGCGACGGCGACACCGGCGCCGCCGCGCGCGAGGTGAGCCGGTCGGTGCTCGACTCGGTCCGCGACCATTCCGACTACTACGTGCTGCTCGTCGAGTACTGGCTGCGCGCTCAGCGCGATCCACAGCTTCGAGACCGCCTGATCGAGCGCCGGCGCGCCGCGGCCGGCCAGGCGCTGCGCATCGTCGAATCGAGCGACACCGTGCCGGGCGACCGGCGGTTGACCGACATCGCGCAGCTCGTCGTCACCCTCAACCTGGGCGTCGCGATGGAAGAGGTCCTGCGTCCGGGAACCATCAACCCCGACCTGCTTTCGCGGCTGATCACCGCACTGCTGCAATCGATCCCGGTTTCGGGCGAATAGGGAAAGCCACACCATGGATGCCAACGAACCAGACGACACCGCACCGGTGATCACCGCCGCCGGGTTGGGGGTCGACGGTGAGCACGGGCCGCTGTTCTCCGGAGTCGACTTGGCCTTGACGCCGGGATTTCACGCCATCCAGATGCCCGGGGGTCCCGGTCAGACGACGCTGTTGTTGACGCTGGCGGGACGATTCAAGGCCAGTCACGGCACGCTGAGCGTGCTCGGCGAAACGACGCCACGCGCGATCCGCCGCCTGTGCGCGATCGCGGCGTTCGACGACATCGATGAACTCGAAGAGTCGGTGACCGTGGCGACCGTCCTCGCCGAGCAACGCCGGTGGTTGGCGCCGTGGTATTCGCTGGTGCCGCTGCAAGCCGGTCAGGCCGAGCTGACGGAGGTCTTCGGCGACATGCCGCCGCCGTCTTCGGACACCTACATCGTCGAATTGTCGGACCTGGAACTGTTTTTGCTGCGCATCACGCTCGCGCTGCTGTCGAATCGTCCGCTGCTGGTGGTCGGTGACCTCGAGCAAGTGCGCGACAACTCCCGGCGAGCGATCGCGGTGGAACGGCTGGGCGTGATCGCCCAGCAGCGCACCGTCGTCGTCGGGGTGACCAATCCGCTCGGCGCCGACGCACCCGAGCACGAGCTTCACGATCGCCGCGTCCTGACCGGAGGAAATTGACGATGTTGGCTGGACTCGCATTCGGCTCGGAGATCAAGCGTTTCGGTCGCAGCCGGTTGACGCGCGTGGCGATCGTCGTGCTGATGTTGCTGCCGCTGGTCTACGGGGCGCTGTACCTGTGGGCGTTCTGGGATCCCTTCGGCCACACCAACAAGATGCCGGTGGCGCTGGTCAACTCCGACCGGGGCGCCGTCGTGTCCGGGCAGCAGTTCAACGCGGGCGCGGAGATCGCCAAAAGCCTGACCGCGGACGGCGGCCTCGACTGGCACGTGGTGGACTTGGCCGAGGCGCGCAACGGGGTCGACCACGGCCAGTACTACTTCATGGTGGAATTGCCGCCGGACTTCAGCGCGGCGATCGCGTCACCGGTGACGGGGCAGCCCAAGAAGGCCAACCTGATCGCCGTCTACAACGACGCCAACAACTACATCTCGACGAGTATCGGTCGCACCGCCCTCGGCCAGGTGCTCAACGCGGTATCCAGCCGGATCTCGGGGCAGGCCGTCAATCAGCTGCTGTCGGTGGTGATTTCGTCCGGATCGGGGATCAAGCAGGCGGCGGACGGGGCCGCGCAACTCGACGACGGGGCCGGTCAGCTGGTGGCCGGCCTGGACACCGCGCGGTCCGGCTCGGCGAAGCTTTCCGCCGGTGCCAAGCAACTGTCGGACGGAATCAACCAGGCCACCGACCCGCTGCTCGCCGTGACCAAGGCGTTGTCGCAAATCGGCGGCAGCACGCAGCAATTGCAACAGGGTGCCGCCGCGCTCACGCAGGCCAACGACCAGATCGGTGCCATCTCCGCGGCACAGGACGCCGCCGCGAACTCGCTGACGTCGGTGATCGATCAGCTTTCCGCACGGCAGGATCCGCTGGCGAACAACCTGCGCGGCGTCCAGGATCAACTCCGGGGTCACCAATTCACGCCGCAGATCCGCCAACAGCTCGTCGATGCGCAGAACGCGGCGATCAATCTGACGTCGGGGTTGCGTAATCCCGGCAGTCCGCTCGCGTCGGGGCTCGACCAGGTGGGCAACAAGGGACAGGAGCTGACCAACAAGCTCACCCAGCTGCGCGACGGAGCCCAGCAAGTGTCCACCGGTAACGCGCAATTGGCCGAGGGCATCGCCAAGCTCGACGACGGCGCACACCAACTCAAGGCGGGGTCGGCCGAGCTGGCGACCAAGCTTGCCGACGGTGCCAAGCAGGTGCCCAACTGGACCAGCCAGCAAAAGGACTCGGTCGCCGACACCATCGGTGGTCCGGTGCAACTCGAAGCTTCGCATGAGAACGCCGCGCCCAACTTCGGCACCGGGATGGCCCCGTTCTTCCTCACGCTCGCCCTGTTTTTCGGCGCATTGGTGCTGTGGATGGTGTTACGGCCCTTGCAGACTCGTCCGATCGCCGCGGAGGTGCTGGCGATTCGCGTGGTGCTTGCCAGCTACCTGCCCGCTGCCGCGATCGCGTTGTGCCAGGCCGCGGTCCTTTACTGCGTGGTCCGGTTCGCCCTCGGGATGCACGCCGTGCATCCGGTCGCGATGCTGATGTTCATGGTGCTGATCTCCGCCGCGTTCGTCGCCGCCACGCAGGCGATCAACGCGCTCGTCGGTCCGGCAGTGGGCCGGGTGCTGATCATGGCGCTGCTCATGTTGCAGCTCGTGAGCGCGGGCGGCATGTATCCCGTGGAAACCACGTCGCGGCCGTTTCAGGTCCTGCACCGCTTCGACCCGATGACCTATGGCGTCAACGGATTGCGCCAGCTCATCCTCGGCGGCATCGACGCCAGGCTGTGGCAGGCGGTCATCGTGCTGATCGGGATAACGGCTGTCGCGCTGGTGATCTCGTGCCTGTCGGCGCGAAGGGACCGGCTGTGGAACCTCAGCAGGCTGATTCCCGCGATCAAGATGTAGGCGGCGCCGTCAGCCGATCCCGAAATCGATGACGCCGCGGATGATCTCGCCGTTACGCAGGTCGTCGTAGGCGTCGTTGATCTGGTCGAGGGCGTAGCGCTTGGTGATCATCTCGTCGAGCTGGAGTTGGCCGGTCTGATACAAAGTGGCCAGGCGGGCGATGTCCGCCCTCGGGTTGCACGAGCCGAAGACGGTGCCCGCCAACGTCTTGTTCATCAAGATGAAGTCCTGCAGGTCGATCTTGACCGATCGGGTCAGCTGCGAGGTCATGCCGGTGAGTACGCACGTCCCCCCTTTGCGGGTGAGCGCCAGGGCGTCCCGGACGTCACCGGCCGCGATCAGCGACGGCGACACCACCACCGCGTCGGCCATCACCCCGTAGGTCAGTTCCCGCACCACCTCCGCGGCCTCGGCGACCGTGGCGACGCTGTGGGTGGCGCCGAACCGCAGCGCCGACTTGCGTTTGAACTCCACCGGGTCGACGGCGACGACGGCCGCGGCGCCGCCGATGCGAGCGCCTTGCACCGCGCCCGTTCCGATCCCGCCCACCCCGACCACGACGACGGTGTCACCGGCGCGCATGCCCGAGCGATTCGCGACGGAGCCATAGCCCGTGGGAATGGCGCACGATAGCAGCGCGCTGGGCGCCAACGGCAGGTGCGGTTCGATCTTGACCAGTGAATCCGTCGACACCACAGTGTGTTCGGCGAACGCCCCCACCTTGGCCAGGTGGCCCAGCGGCCGGCCGTCGACGGTGTGGTGGCGAAACGTGCCGTCGGTGGGCATGCCGGGAACCATGGTGCCGATGCCGGCATCACACAGGTATTCCATCCCCGTGGCGCACCATCGGCACTGGCCGCACACCGCGACGAACGACATGACCACGTGATCACCGGGAGCGAATCCGGTGACGCCGCTGCCGATTTCGCGGACGATGCCGGCGCCCTCGTGGCCACCGATGGTCGGGAACATCGTCGGCAGGCCCAACGATCGCATTACCTCGTTGGGTGCCGACATGTCGCCCTGCAGGATGTGTTCGTCCGAGTGGCACAGGCCGGCGGCGGCCATCTGGACCAGCACCTCGCCCGCGCGGGGCGGGTCGAGCTCGAACTCCTCGACCGACCACGGGCCGCCGACGTCGTGCAGGACCGCTGCCCGGCTTCTCAACCGCGCCTCACGCGGCCGGGGCGAACGTGACGGGCAGCTTGTTCGGCGACCGGAAGGTGAGCCCGACGATCTTGGGCTCCTCGCCCGTGCCGTCGTCGGGAGCCAAGGCCAGATCTTTGACACGATCGAACAGGCTGTTGAGCATGACCCGGGTTTCCAGCCGCGCCAGATGCATCCCGAGACACATGTGGATGCCGCCGGCGAACGCGATGTGGGCTTGGCGCGGTCGGCGGATGTCGAAGGTGTTGGGGTCGGCCCACCGGTGCTCGTCGCGGTTGGCCGAGCCCATGCACATGTCGATCTGCGCGCCGGCCGGAATGGTCTTGCCGCCGAGGACCACCTCCTCGGTGGTGGTCCGCATGACCATCGTCAGCGGCGTCTCGAACCGCAGTCCCTCCTCGATCGCCATCGGGATCAGCGAGCGGTCCCCGGTGACCAGCGCCAGCTGCTCGGGGTGGGTCAACAGCAGGTACAGCAGGTTGCCCGACGACCGGTAGGTGGTCTCCAACCCGGCCGGCAGCAGCAGGCGCAGGAACGCGATGATGGCCTCGTCGGTGAGCCGCTTTCCGTCGATCTCCGCGGTGACCAGGTCGCCGATGATGTCGTTGGTGGGCGCGCGCCGGCGCTGCTCGACCTGACCGAGGAAGTAGTCGTAGAGCTCGGTCGCGGCATTGAGGCCGGCCACGATGTCGGTCGGGATCGAGATGAGGTCGAGCGACAGCCGCCGGAACAGGTCGAGATCCTCCGGCGGCAGGCCGAGCAGCGTGGCGATGATGCGGGTGGGAAATTCGAAGGTCACCGCCTTCACCAGGTCGGCGTGGCCGTCGGCCTTGATCTCGTCGACCAGGCGGTCGCAGACCGGTGCGACCACCGACGGCTCCCAGCGCGCCAGCGCGCTGGACCGAAAAGCCTTCGCCACCAGGTTGCGGTGGTCGTGGTGTTCCTTGCCGCCCATGGCCAGGATGGTGTGGCCCATCACCAGGCCGATGGTCTTGTCATAGGCCGCCGACGTGAACGTCCGGTCGTCGCGAAACGCCTGGTGCACACCGTCGTAACCGAACAGCACCCACTCATCGGACGGGCGTAGCTCCTCGGGCAGCTGGCTCGGGTCACCCAGGGCTCCGTGCCACACCGGGTCGGTGCGCCGCATGTATTCGAAGAAGGGGTAGGGGCTGGTCTCACCGGTGAAGTCGAGCGAGACGGGCTGTCGGTCCGGGTCGGTGCTCAGCGTCATCGGCGCCCCTCCTGAAGCCAGCGGAATTTCGCTATCATAATATAGATAGCAACGAAGCCCAACGGCGCTCCGCCGCCCGCGCCACCTCGTCGTTCGCCCCCCGAAATCGCAGGTCTACCTTGAAGGTGGCTCTGTTCTCGGCCACCGGCCCCGTCCCGACGGTCGGCCCGCACCATGCACCGGAAGACGAGAGGCTATGACACAGACGAATGTGACGCGGCCGCAAGGCCTTAACCGCCTCGACCCGGCGCTGCGCGATGCCGCGCTCGAGCTTGGCGTGGTCGAGTTCCGCAGCGAGACGCTGGCCGACGAGCGGACCCACGCCGACCGGCTCGCCGCCGAGCGCGCTGCGGCCGCCGACACCGACGGCGTGCACATCGAGACCCGGTCGATCACCGGTCCCGGCGGCCATCAGCTGAGCCTGCGTTTCTACCGGGGGCCCGACCTGGACCGGGCGGCCGCCGGGTCACCCCTCGTCCTGTATGCCCACGGCGGCGGCTTCGTGACCGGCAACCTGGACACCGACCACGCGCAGTGTGTGGAACTCGCCCGGGCCGGCGGTTGCCTGCTGGTGTCGGTGGACTACCGGCTGGCGCCCGAACACCCCTGTCCCGCCGCGCTGGACGACGTCGAGGCGGGCCTGTACTACGCCCTGCGCAACTGCGCGGAGTTGCGCGTGGACGTCGGCCGCATCGCGGTGATGGGCCGTGACGCCGGCGCCGCCCTGGTGGCCGGGCTGAGCCAGCGCATGTTCGACGACGAGGGCCCGCAGATCCTGGTGCAGATCCTGCACCAGCCGATGCTCGACTCCGACGCGACGCAGTCGCGGCGCGAGTTCCAACGCACGCCGGGCCTCAACGGCCCCGCCGTGAGCCGCGCGTGGGGCCACTACCTGGGGCACGCCAGCGCCACCGGGCAACACGTGCCGGCGCATCGCGCCAATCTCGAAGGGCTGCCGCCGACGTTCATCGACTGCGCCGAGATCGACCCGTGCCGCGACGAAGCCATCGACTTCGCCAACCGGCTGCTGCACGCGTACGTGCACACCGAATTGCACGTCATCGCAGCGGCATTCAACGGCTTCGACGCGTCCGTTCCCGGATGGGACGTCTCGCAGGAGAACTGGGCCCTGCACGCGCGCTCCCTGCGGCGTGTGTTCGCCATGTGACGCCCTATCGATTCGGCTCCGGTAGCTCTTACCGTAGCGGCCATTGCTACCATCGAAGCCGCCGGCGAACTCGACGAGAGGCAGCATGACCACACTCGACTCTCCCGAGAAACTTCTCTTCACCTCGACCACCCAGGCCTTCCTCGACAAGGAGGCACCCCTACGCCGCGTGCGGGAACTGCATGCCGCGGGAGCGTCGTTCGACCCGGCCTGGTGGCGGCGCGCCGCGGAACTCGGCTGGACCGGCCTGCTGGTCCCGGAAGAGCTGGGCGGGGGGAGCGTCTCGGAGAGCGGGCTGGCCGATCTGGCCGTGGTCGCCGAGCGGCTCGGCCGCACGGTGGCGCCCGGACCGCTCTACCCGGTGAGCGTCGTGCTGACCGCACTCGTCGACGGCGCGGATCCGCTCGCGCATGCGGCCGCCATCGAGGCGCTGATCGCGGGGGAGGCCGTGGCGTCGTGGGCCGTCTGCGAGCCCGGGCAGGGCTGGGCGCCCTTGGCGCCCACGTTGACGGCCACCCGCACCGAGGCCGGTTACCGCATCGACGGCACCAAGGACCGCGTCGAGGCGGGCGCCCAGAGCGCGTGGTTGCTGGTGGTGGCGCGCTGTGACGAGGCCGTCCGCCAGTTCCTGGTGCCCACCGACGCCGCCGGGCTTCGCGTCGAGCCGCAGCAGTCGGTCGACCTGGTCAAGCAGTACGCCCGAGTCCATTTCGACGGCGTCGTCGTGCCCCCGACCGCCGCCGTCGGCACCGCCGAGCAGACCGCCGCGCTGGTCGACCGGCAGAGCCAGATCGCCCAGGTGCTGCAGTGCGCCGAGGTCGTCGGCGTTCTGCAGACGGTGTTCGACATGACCGTGCAATGGGCGCTGGACCGCCACTCGTTCGGTCGCCCGTTGGCGTCCTACCAGGCGCTCAAACACACGTTCGCCGACATGAAGCTGTGGCTGGAGGCGTGCCGGGCCACCACGGCCGCCGCGGTCACCGCCGTCGCCGCGCGGCGCTCGGACGCGGGCCTGTCGGCCAGCATCGCCAAGTCCTACGTGGGCGAAATGGCCGGGCAGATCGTGCAGTCGTGCGTCCAGCTGCACGGCGGTATCGGGGTCACCTGGGAATTCGACCTGCACCTCTACCTTCGGCGGGTCACGTTGTATCGCAACATGTTCGGAACGCCGCAGGAGCACAACCTGCGCGTCTACGAGGCCGAGAAGGCGGGTCGAGCCCACCGATGACCAGCACCGCGCACACGCCCACCGAGTCGGTCGCGCAGTTCGCCGCGCGGGCCAGGGCCTGGCTGGCGGACAACATGCCGACCATCGACCCCGACAACCCGCCCCCGGCCCCGCGGGACGACGAGGCGTCGTGGTCGCGCGCCCGTGAACTCCAAAGGCGGCTCTACGACGGGGGATTCGCCGGCCTGTGCTTCCCCCGCGAATACGGCGGCCAAGGCCTGCCGTATGAGTACCAGAAGGCGTTCGACGCCGAGTCGCTGGGCTACGAGATGCCGCTGATCCTCAACACGCCCACCTTCACCATCTGCTGCGCGACGCTGCTGGACACCGGCACCGAGGAGCAGAAGAAGCGGCACATCGCCGCGGCGCTGCGCGGTGAGGAAGTGCTGGTGCAGCTGTTGAGCGAGCCGAGCGGCGGCTCGGACCTGGCCGGGGTCATCACGCGGGCCGAACGCCGCGGCGACCGTTGGGTGCTCGACGGCGCCAAGACATGGAGCACCAGCGCGTTCGCCGCCGACTACGGGCTGTGCCTGGCCCGCACCGATTGGGAGGTGCCCAAGCACGAGGGCCTCACCATGTTCCTGGTGCCCATCGCCCACCCCGGAATCACGTTGCGCCGCATCACGATGCTGAGCGGCTCCACCGAGTTCTGCGAGGAGTTCCTCGACGGGGTGGATGTCGGTGACGACGCGGTCGTCGGAGAGGTCAACGGCGGCTGGGCGGTGGCCTCGCGGCAGCTCTACCACGAACGCCGGGCCGTGGGGCAGGGATCGGAGTTCGCCAGCGGCAGCGGCAGCGAGGGTGGCAACGCGAATCCCGTTGACTTCGTGTCACTCGCGGAGAAGACGGGCCAAGGTGACGACCCACGCGTGCGGGAGCTGGCCGGCCGGGCCCTGGTGCACCGGGCGGTGGCCGAGCAGTTGATCGACCACGTCTACCGCAACGTCCGCGACGGCGTCCTGCCGCCGGCGGCCGGCACGCTGATCCGGCTGTTCCACTCCGAGACCGTGACCCTGGACGTGGACACGGCGCTGGAGATCGCGGGAGCCGCCGGCGTGGTGGGCGCGGTGGGGGACGGATTGCAGACCGGCCTGCGCTACCTGTCCCGGCAAACCGTGGCGATCGGGGGCGGCACCACGGAGGTTGCCCGCAACGTGATCGGCGAACGCGTGCTGGGCTTCCCGCGCGAGTACGCCGCGGACCGCGGTGTGCCGTTCAACCAAGTCCGGCATGGCCCCCGGAGCGATCGCCCCTAGCCCTCGGCCACCAGGTTCTCGACCAGGCCGGTGGCGACGGGAATCTGCACCAGCGACAGCACATGGTGGGCCGCACTGCCCGGCGGCGCCACCAACGCGAACTCGCTGCCCTGCCGACGCGCCCGGTCGCGGGCGGCGACGAGCGCGCTGACACCCGCCGAGCCGAGGTGGGTGACCTCACTGAGGTCGATGGTCAATGATGCTATGCCGGAACGGCTTTCGACAGCGATCTGGCGGTCCAGGGTGGCCGCCGTATTGGCGTCGACCTCGCCGCTGACCACCAGGCGGCCGGGCTCGGTGACCGCGGAGGCGAAGTCCGAGTTGGCCTCCCGCTGGTGGGCCGTCCCGGCGGCCAGGGTGTCGGTGATGAAGTTCGCCGGTCGAGACAGGCGGTGCACCACGGTGGCGGTGGTGCCCCCGGTCCCGTGGGTGATGTGTGCCTGGGACACCAGGGCTTCGGCCATGGCCAGCCCGCGCCCGCGGCCCGTCTCGCCTTCGCGGTGGTCCTTCCACTGCCCGTGGTCGACGACCGAGACGTGCAGGTTGCCGTCGCCGGCCAACGACGCCTCGACGACGACGCCGTCGGGGACTTCGGTGGCATAGCCGTGTTCCACCGCGTTCTCGACGAACTCGGAGATTGCGTGCACGATGTCGGAGATATCGTCGGCCACGGCGCCGATCTCCGTCAGCCAGTCGCGCAGCGCGGCGCGCACCACCCGCGCCGTGCGGATCGTCGCGTCCAGGGTGAGGTGCAGCGGTGCCGGCGGCGTACGCCGTTGTGCCGCAAGCAAAGTCACGTCGTCGCTGTATCCCGTCGAGCGCAGCAGGATCTCCAGCGTCTCCGAGCAGAGCCGGTCGACGGGCCGCGCCGAAGACTCGATGACGAAGCCGCTCTGGCCGCCGGCGATGTTGGCCGCAAGCTCGGCGAATTCGGCGGTGCTGGCGACCAACGGCCGGCCGGGGCGTTCGATCAGACCGTCGGTGTAGAGCAGGATCGTGTCGCCCACATCGAGAACCTCGCAGCGTACCGGGAAGCCCGACCCGCTGCCCAGCGGGCCGCCGCCCGACGGCGCGAGGTAGCGCGCGGCCGCGTCGGCGCCGACCAGCAGCGGTGGCGGGTGCCCGGCGGTGCAGTACTCGAACTCGCCGGTGCTGACGTCGAGCGAACCGACGCACAGCGTCGCCGACCTCGAGCCGGGCACGTGCTCGTGGAAGCGGTCGACCGCGGCGAGCGCCTCGGCGATCGGATAGCCCGCCACGATCTGCATCCGCAGCGCGGTGCGCAGTTGCGACATCACCGCGGCCGCCTGGACCCCGTGCCCGACGACGTCACCGACCACGAGGACCAGTCGATCGCCCAAGGGGATGGCGTCGAACCAGTCACCGCCGGCGGCGGTGTCCTCGGCCGCGACGAGATATTCCGCCGTCACGTCGGCGCCGGGAACCACGGGCACCGACGGCGCCAGCAACGCCTGCTGCATCACGGTCGCCGAATCGCGGATGTTGCGGTAGCGCGCGGACAGCTCGTGCATGCGGTCTTCGGCGACCTGCCGGCTGCGCACCCGCTGCGTGACGTCGATGAAGGCGAGCTGCACGCCCTCGACCGAGCCGTCGGTCGCCCGGCGCGCGGTGACCACGAAGTCGAAGAAATGCTCCTGCGCGTCGCCGGCGCCCTCGAAGTCGGCCTGCACTCGCCATTCCGAGCCCGTCTGTGGCTCGCCGGTCTCGTACACCCTGTCGAACATCTGGAAAATCTGCTGGCCCTCCAACTCGGGGAAGACCTCGCGCGCCGACAAACCGATGGGATCGAGGGCGGGACTCAGCGCCCGGTACGCCGCGTTGACCGCGATGAACCGGTGGTCGGGACCCTCGAGGCCGACCAGCAGAGCCGGGACGTTCTCGAAGACGCGTCGCACGTCCTCGGCCGCGCCTACCGTTGCATCCCAGCCACTTTCGGCCGTCATCTGGCCGTGCCTCCTCGCAAGTCCTCGAACGACCGGCTAGCCCGACGAGGGTCGGGTCTACGCGTCGACCTATTCAACACACGTCGACCAATAGATTAGCAACGACCGACGCGTATATATTGCAACAGTTTCGTCGCGGCGGGTATATGGCGCGGTATCGGAAGTGACGGCCTCACGAGGTCAACGCGGCAGCGGTTCGGTTGCGGAGGTGTCAGATAACGATTCGCACGCCCACGATGACCGGTGGTCGTCAGCGGTGCGGCACGGGTCGCGGCGTCAAAGGGCCTGCGCTAGAGGAACTTCCGGCTCCCTGGTCGAGGAGCTGTAGGCTCCTTGCCGGGTGCCGTTTGGGCACAGGCGGTTTCGGCGGCTCGTCAGGCCGACACCGGCTTCTTGGCCGGCGCGGTCACCTTCATCAGCTTCATCAGGTTGCCGCCCATGATCTTCGCCTGGTCCTCTTCGCTGAAATCGGACAGCTCGTCGACGAACGAGATCGGGTCTTTCAGGCCCTCGGGGTGCGGCCAGTCGGAGCCGAACACGACGCGGTCCGTGCCCACCATGTTGACGATCTCGGTGAAGCGGTCCTCCCAGAACGGGCTGACGTAGACGCACCGCTTGAACGTCTCGATCGGGTCCTCGGCGAAGGCCTGGGGCATCTTCTTGTAGACGCCTTTGAGGCCCCGGAACAGCGTCGGCACCCAGTCGGCGCCGTTCTCGATGGACAGGATCCGCAAATCCGGGTTGCGGCTCAACGCGCCATGGCAGATCAGGGCGCCGAAGGCGTCCTCGATGGGGCGGTGGCCCATCGCCAGGCTGCGGAAGGCGGTCGGCTTGAACGGCAGGAACTCGTCGCCGGGTTCCCAAATGTTGAGCAGCTCGGAGTAGCCACTGTCCGAGGCGTGCATCGACACCGGGATTTCGGCGCGCACGCAGGCCTGCCAGAACGGGTCGAACTCCGCCAACCCGAAGGATCGGCTGCCGCGATAGCCGGGCACCGGAGCGGGGCGGACCAGCACGGTGCGGGCGCCGCGCTCCAGACACCACTGCAGCTCCTCGAGCGCCCGATCGACGATCGGGAGGGTGATGACGGGGGTGGCGAAGATGCGGTCGGAGTAGTTGAACGACCATTGCTCGTACATCCACTCGTTGAGCGCGTGGATGACGTCGTGCGTCATCTCCGGGTCGTCCTTCATCCGCTCCTCGACGAGGCTGGCCAGCGTCGGGAACATCAGCGCGTAGTCGATGCCCAGCTCGTCCATGACCTCGAGGCGGGCGCCCGGCTCGCGAAACGCCGGTATGGCCTTCATCGGCTCGCCCAGGATCTCGCGGTAGCTCTTGCCCTGCGAGCCGTGGCGGAAGTACTCCTCCTGGGCGCCCGGGCGGGCCACCACCTCGAACGTCGGGTTGGGGATGTAGTCGCTGATGTGTCCGCGCACCACGATCTTGGTGCGGCCCCGTACCTGCACGTAATCGATGACGTGCTTGCGCTTTTCGGGCAGGAACTTGGTCAGCGCCTCCTGCGGCTCGTACATGTGGTTGTCGGCGTCGAACACCGGGAACGGAAGCTCGCGAGAGGGCATGGCGTTCTCCTCGGAGAGTCGAGATTCTCACTGGATGGTAATGACGTTACCACCCGGGCGTTGGTCGGGACAGCGTCCGTTTCAGCGTCGGTTCGAACGTCCGTTTGCGCCGCCCGCGCGCCGCGGAATCGTGGGCGTGGCGCCGTTGATGATCGCGAAGTTGACCGTCGCGGTGGCCGCCAGCTCGTCGTCGGCGTCGCCGTAGATGTCGATTTGCATCACCATGGCCCGCCGGCCGGCGCGCAGCATGCGGGGGACCGCGAAGGCTGAGCCCTGCCGAATGGGCCGCAGGTAGCGGATGAAGAGGTCGGCGGTGGTCATGGTGGTGCCCTGCTGCAGGAAGTCCAGCCCGAACTGGCCGCCCGCCACGTCCACCAGCGTGGCGATCAGGCCGCCCTGCAGCGCGCCGGAGGTGTTCACCACCTGGGGGCTCACCGGCATGGTCATGGCGAAGTGGCCGTCGCGCTGCCCGGCGCGCATGCCGATCTGGCCGAACAACTCCGACAGCGACGGTTCCGGCACGGTGTCGTCGGTGTCGCGGATGCCCAGGGCGCGGCTGCAGAAGTCGTAGAGCTGGCCCGCGTCGACCGGCGCGCCGTTCAATTCGCTTCCCAGCCAATGCAATCGCTGCGCGCCCATCATCGTCTGCATCACGATGGCGGCGGCCGCACCGACGTCAAGGCCGGGGTGCAAGACGCCCTCGGTGATGCCCTGGCCGACGATGTCGCGGATCAGCCGGTGCAACGGCGAGAGCACGCGGGCGTACTCGCGCGGACGGGTTTCGGCGAGGTGCTGGTTGTAGAGCATCAGCGCCCGGTTGAGGCTGTCCTGGGTGGTCGACTCCGGTTGCTCGCTGACCCGGTCGATCACCAATTTCAGCGCCGCCGTGCTGTCCAACCCGCTCGTCTCGCCGCGCCAGGCCTTGACCGACTGCGCGATGGTGCGTTCGAACAGCGCCAGCAGCAGCTCGTCCTTGCTGCTGAAATGCTGATAAAACGCGCGCAGCGACGTCTTGGAGCGTGCGACGACCTCTTGGACGGTGAAGTCGGTGCGACCCGTCTCGCCGAGGATTGCTACCGCGGTCTTGATGAAGCGGTCCCCGCGCGTGATCTCGACGTCGTCCCCGGGCTCTGACATGAGAATGAGGTTACCGCGCTGTAGCTAGAACGGTGGGTCGTCGGGTGGCGCGGGCCCGGTCGCCGCTCGGGCGTGCGCCCCGGCCGCCTCGGAGGGTGGCGCCTGCCGCTGGGTGGCCGTCGCGCCGTTGCGGCGCCGCTCGGCGGCGACGTAGGCGGCGCGGTGTTGCGCTCGGCTGCGACGGCGCCGCGGCATCTTCAGGGCGCGATCCGCGCAGCGGTCCCGTACGGGCGCCGCGGCGGCAAGAGGCACGCCGGTCGGGGCGCACAGCGTGGGAAACAGCACCGCGCTGCCCGGCGTGGTCACGGAGGTGTGCCCCGACGGTGCGGTCCAGATCACGGTGCCGTCCGGCAACTGCTGATCATGCCAACCCCAGAACGTCTTGATCAGATGATGTTGGCGGCAAAGGCATTTGAGGTTGGCGGCGTGCGTGACACCCCCGTCGGCGTAAGCGATGGTGTGATCGAGGTCGGTGTGTGCGGCCGGGCGATCACAACCGGGGAACCGGCACGTCAGGTCGCGACAGCGCACGAAGTCGGCCAGCGCCTGCGAGGGAAGGTGGCCGCGTTCCGGCGGCGCGTCGGCGGGATGCGCCACCGGCCGCAACCGCGCCGAGCCGGCCAATTCGGCGATCAGTTCCGCCGGAATCAGCGCGTCGCTGCCGACCAGGTAACCGTAATCGGCGCCGGCGCCGGCGCCGGCGACCGTCGACTGGTTGGCGATCACGTGGATCATCACCGACGAAGGGACCCGACTCCCGCCTGCGGGGCAGCCGGGTTGCCCGCAGCGGCACGGCAGCCGCTCCGCACCGGCTGCCATCGCGCCCATGGCGTCGGCGCGGCGCTGCATCGCGGTGCGCGGATCGCCGTGACACACGGTGGCGGCCAACGCAGTTAGTTTTGCATCCACCGCGTGGGCGTCGGTGCTGAGGAGCCTGCCGAAGACCTCCGTCAGTCCGTCGCCGACGTCCCAGATCGAGAACTCCCGCCCCGCCTGGCGTTCGCGGCGGCGCCGCACCGCGCCCTTGTCGGCCCGGGCCACGATCCGGTCGACCGACGCGTTGAGCCGGCCGCGCGTCATGCCCACCCATCGGGTCAGCCGGGCCGCCAATGCGGCGTCGACGCGGGCCAGCACCTCGGGGTCGGTGATCAGGTCGGTGCGGTAGACCACCGTTTGGAACGTCGCATAGCCGATGTCGCCGGCCAGCAGCGCGGCGCCCACGTGGGGGAGGCGGTTGCGCATCGCGCGGGCATAGTTGAGGAAACTTGCGGCCAGCGCCTGACTGATCTGCAGTGCCGCGGCCACTTCGGCGCAGATGGCGTCCCATGTGTCGCCGCACCAGGTCTCCCGTTCCCCGAACTGCCGCAACCGCAGCGCATCGAGGTCGGCGATCGCGGCCAGCCGCTCCCCGGCCGCCCGGTTCTCCGCCCGTGACGCCGCGCGCATGCGATCCAGCAGGCCAGCGGACTCCGACTCGAACATAAGTTCGATTATGCCGGCTGTGGCCGACACAACTCCGAGCGCTCAGCCGCCGCGGGCTGCGATCATGGCCGAGCGGTTCACCTTCGTGGCCGCCGTGCGGGGGATGGCGTCGACGAACTCGACGGTCTTGGGCGCTTTGTAGGGCGCCAGCCGACCCTTGGCGAATTCGATGATCTGCGCTTCGGTCAGCGAGGCCCCCTCGGCGAGCTGCACGACCGCGTGCACGCGCCGCCCCCATTGCGCATCGGCGAGGCCGATGACCACGACGTCGGCGATGCCGGGATGCCCCGCGAGCGCGGACTCGACCTCGGCGGGAAAGACGTTGGCGCCGCCTGTGACGATCATGTCGACGCGACGGTCGACGATGTAGAGATAGCCGTCCTCGTCGAGGTGGCCGATGTCGCCGGCGGAGCGGAAGCCGTCGTCGGTCGACGGGAGGGGCGGCGCCCCGCCGAGATAGCGGTAGCCCGCGCTCATCGGTGCGCGCAAATAGACGTCGCCGTCCTCGCCGGGGCCCAGCGGCCGCTTGTCGGCGTCGAGGATCCGGATCTCGGTGTCGCGGAACCCGCGCCCGACGCTG
>NZ_LZJC01000073.1 GCF_001666755.1 Mycobacterium sp. E1214
GGGGCGGCCGCCGCCGCACACCAGGCGGGCGCCCTCCTCGATGCCCTTGGCGATGTAACCCTCGACGCGGGCGCGCTGCTTCTCCGAGATCAGCGAGCCGATCTGCGCGGCCGGGTCGTCCGGCTTGCCGACCGGCAGCATCTGCACGAAATTGCCGACGGCGTCCACGATTTCGTCGTAGCGCGCCCGCGTCGAGGGTTACATCGCCAAGGGCATCGAGGAGGGCGCCCGCCTGGTGTGCGGCGGCGGCCGCCCCGAGGGCTTGGACTCCGGATTCTTCGTGCAGCCCACGGTGTTCGCCGACGTCGACAACTCCATGACGATCGCCCAGGAGGAGATCTTCGGCCCGGTGCTGAGCATCATTGCCTACGACACCGAGGAAGACGCGATCAAGATCGCCAACGACTCGGCGTACGGGCTCGCCGGCAGCGTGTGGACCACCGACATTCCCCGCGGTATCGAGGTGTCGGAGAAGATCCGCACCGGGACCTACGCGATCAACTGGTACGCGTTCGACCCGTGCTGTCCCTTCGGTGGTTACAAGAATTCCGGCATCGGCCGCGAGAACGGCCCCGAGGGCGTCGAGCACTTCACCCAGCAAAAGAGCGTGCTGATGCCGATGGGTTACACCACCGACTGACCCCGCGGTAGCTCACCGACATACCGACCGCATCGCCAGCAACAGCCGGACCAGCTCGGCCTGGCGATGGGTGCCGGTCTTGTCGAAGACGTGTTGCAGGTGCGTCTTCACCGTGGCCAGCGACAGCGACAGCTTTTCCGAGATGTGCTTGACGCCGTGGCCCTCGAGCGCCAGCAGGGCGACGGCGGCCTCCGCTTCGGTGAGGGCGTACGCCCGCCGCAGCAAGGCGGCCGGCGGCTCGACCTGGTCTTCGGGGTCGACGATGACGATCATGGCGCGGCCGGACGCGGGGCTCAGCGTCGCGGACCCGAGCGGCACGATGTCGACGCGATACGGGCGACGCCCCGACCGCCGGGGGCACGTCAGCGAATCGGCGCGGCGGGCGGTCTCGACGGGGCCCGTCGCGGCGTGGACGCTGCGCTGCAGTTGAGCGTCGATGTGCGGGTTGACGGCCTCGACGCGGCCGGCGTGAGTCCGCAGGCCGTCGCCGGTCCGCAGGATCTCGTCGGCGGCGGCGTTGGTGTGCACTATCCGCGGGCCGGGCGCGACGACGACGAATCCGTGGCGCAGCGCGTGCGCCGCGTCCCGCAGGCCGTCGCCGCGATCGCGTAGCTCGTCCAGGTGCGCCTGCGTGCGCAACGCCTGCTGCAGATGCGGAACCAGCGCGCTGACCAATCCCGTGAACTTGTCCGGGGGCCGTGGCCCGGCGATCAGCAGGCAGGTCGGCGCGCGGCCGGTGGTCAGCCGCACGAACAGGCCTTCGGTCACCTCGTGGGGGCGCATGAAGTCCACGTCGAATTCAGAGCGCGCCTGCAGGGCCATCAATGGACGCCCGTCCCGAACCACCCCGACCGGGCCACGCTCGACGGCCTTGAGCACGTAGTCGAGCTTGTAGTAGTACGAGCTGTACGCGGCCTGCGCCTCCGAGACCACGTTGCCGTTCCGGATGGCCGTGTTCGCGCCGTCCGACACCGTCAGGGCGCAGGCATGCCCGTCGAGCAGGTGCCGAATGTCCCCGAGCGCCGCGGTCCAATTGTCCGGGTTCACCGCCGAGCTGTGGATGGCCGCCGCGATCCGCGAGAAGTCCTCGATCGTGTCCATCGGCCGTCCAGGGTTAGCTGCGGTCCAGCATGGCGCGCCTCCAGCAATCGACCAGTGCAGCCTAACCCCAAACCTCATCCGTTTGAATGAATTCATCCGAGCCGGTTCCTGATTTATTGGTCGTGTGCCCGATCCGGGCTCAACACGAGGTCAGCGCCCCACCCGCCCTCCGGGGCGCGCCCGCCGCGGAAGGACCGGTGCCATGCTCAAGGTCGGACTGGCCGATTTGCCGCTGCACAACCGCCTCTCGCCGATGGCGTTGCTGCGCGCTGGGTATCTGACCGCCGCAGCGGCCCGGCTGGACTCGTTCTGGGTGCCCGATCACCTCAACAGCCTGTTCCCGCGCTCGGTGATGACACCGAAGTACGTGGGGGCGGCGCGGCTCGCGCCCAAACCGGACGCGCTGCTCGAGCCGTGGACGGTGCTCGGCCATCTCGCCGCGCGGAACCGGCTGGGGCGCCTGCGGCTGGGCACCGGCGTCACCGATACCGGCCGGCGCAACCCGGCGGTCACCGCGCAGGCCGCGGCGACGCTGCACCTGCTGACCCGCGGGCGCGCCATCCTCGGCATCGGCACCGGCGAGCGCGAGGGCAACGAACCCTACGGGGTGGACTGGTCCAAACCCGTGGCCCGGTTCGAGGAGGCCATGGCGACCATCCGGGCGCTGTGGGACTCCGGCGGCGAATTGGTCACCCGCGACTCGCCCTTTTTTCCGTTGCACAACGCCGTCTTCGACCTGCCGCCCTACCGCGGCACGTGGCCGGAGATTTGGGTCGCGTCACACGGGCCGCGGATGCTGCGCGCCACCGGGCGCTACGCCGACGCCTGGTTCCCCGGTTTCATCATGCGGCCGAAGGACTACGCGGCCGGGCTCGAGCAGGTCCGGGAGGCGGCATCCGACGCCGGGCGTGACCCGATGTCGATCACGGCGGCCTGCTTCAAGTTCGTCGTCACCGGCACCGACCGCGACCAGGTGGACGAGGCGCTGAGCTCGGACGTCATGAAAGTGTTCGCGCTCAACGTCTCCGCCGACATCTGGGCGCGCCACGGCGCCAGCCACCCGCTGGGCAGCGACTTCTCCGGCGCACAGGACCTTGTTCCGCAGACGCTCGACGAGCACACTGCCATCTCCTCTACGGCGCACGTACCCCTGTCCCTGATGAGGGAGTGCATCCTCAGCGGCACCCCTGAGGACGTCGTCGACCAGGCCGCCGAGTGGCGCGATCACGGTGCGCAATACCCGGTGCTCTGTCACGTCAGCGTGCTGCAGCCGAGCTTGCGGCGCGGCCTGGCCGCCGCCGGGCCGTTCCTGCGGGTGCTACAGAAATTGCGACGGCTCTGACGTCCGCCCCGGGCGCCTCAGCCCCCTAATTATGGGAAAAAGCATAATCGCGGCCACCCAGGGCCAGTGATGGAGGCGGCGATCGGGTATTCGTCAACGCGTTTTCGTGAGGTCTGCGTCACATCCGGCCGCGAAGATTGTCTACTTGACGGCTGTCTTATATGATTCTAAGCATAATCACATCTTTGCGGGGTCGTCCGCGTTTCAGCGTATGACCGCAGTATTTCGGCCGGGAGAACACCATGTGGATCATCGAAGTCAACGTCGCCGGCTATCACTACACGCGCGAGATGCCCGACCTGCGTCGGAGGTCTTTCCGCTTCCATCCGCGCAACATGCACTGGCCGACACTGCGGCAATCCCACGCCGCGTGACGCCGGCCGCAGGAGGTACGCCGGTGCCCACCGCCAGTGCGGCCACCCGACCGGAGAGCCGCTCCAAGCGCGGCGGGACCCGCGAGAAGATGTTGGCCAGCGCCGCCGAGGTGATGCGTGAGCGCGGGGCCGCGGGGGTCACGATCGACGCCGTGCTCGCCCGCAGCGGCGCGCCCCGCGGGTCGGTTTACTACCACTTTCCGGACGGCCGCAACCAGATCCTGACCGAGGCGCTGCGTTATTCCGGCGACTCGATCACCGCCGTCATCGACGCCGCGGCCGAGCGCGGCGCGCGGGTCCTGCTCAGCGAGTTCGTCGACTTCTGGGAACGGCTGCTGCGCGACGGCGGCTTCAACGCCGGCTGTCCGGTGGTGGCCGCCGCGATCGGCTCGGACGACGCCGACCCGCAACTGTCCGTCGAGGCGAGCGCCATCCTGGGAAGCTGGTGCACCTCGTTGACGCGGGCGTTCATCAACGACGGCTTCGGCGAGGCCGACGCCGCCTCGCTGGCCGTGACGTCGATCGCGGCGCTCGAGGGCGCCATCGTGCTGTCCCGCTCGACCCAGACCGCGGAGCCGCTACATCAGGTCGGCGAGCAGCTGGAATTCTTGATCAAGGCGCGAGAGTTCGTGGTGCGCAACGGCATTCCCGGCAAGCCGTTCGCCGGCGGCACGAACTGAGCCGTTCTAGTCGCTGGCCGGCAGCGGCTTGACCTCTTTGAGGTGCAGCGCGGTCTGGCCGACGCTCAGGCTGCCGGCGCCCGGCTTGGTCACCAGCACCTCGGCGCCGGTCTCATCGACGTAGCGCTTGCCCATCACGGTGCCCTCCGAGAAGTTCGGGTCGAGGTCGCCTGACCGCTCGCCGCCGATCGGCACCATCGGCACCCCGCCGCAGCGCAGGTCGTCGAGGCTGTCGGCGCTCCTGACGACGATCACCTGCGTGTCACAGACTTGGCTGGCGAGGCGAGTTCCGTTCTTGATCATGCAGTTAGCCCTTCGCGTCCTAGCGTCTCGATTATCTCCCGGCGCAATACCTTGCCGGTGGGAGTCGTGGGGAGCTCGTCGCGGAACACTACTCGGTCCGGAGTCCGCGACCCGCGCAAGCTTTTTCGGACATGCTCGCGCAACTCCTCCGGGTCGGGGTTGGCGCCGGGCTTGGGTACCACCACCGCGACGATCGCCTGACCCCACTGTGGGTCCTCGACGCCGACCACGGCGACATCGCGCACGTGTGGATGCTCGACCAACACCTCTTCCAGCTCGGCCGGGGCGATGTTCTCCCCGCCGCGGATGATGGTGTCGTCGCTGCGCCCGCCGATGAACAGATAGCCGTCCTCGTCGAGCATGGCGATGTCACGGGTGGGGAACCAGCCCTCGTCGTCGAGCACCGAGCCGATGCCGGTGTAGCGGCCGGACACCTGCTCGCCCCGCACGAACAGCTCGCCGGTCTCGCCGGGACCCACCACGTTGCCGTCGGAGTCGCGGATCTGCACCTCGACGCCCCCGACGGGCCGGCCCACCGAGCCCAGTCGCCGGGCGGCCGCGGCGTCGGACGCCGCCTGCGCCGCGCGGTGGTCGTCGGGGGTGAGCACGGCGATGGTGGAGCTGGTCTCGGTCAGCCCGTAGGCGTTGACGAAGCCCACCGCGGGTAGCAGTTCGAGGGCGCGGCGCACCAGCGGCAGGCCCACCTTCGAGCCGCCGTAGGCGAGGTTGCGCAGCGAGGGCAACTGCCGGAACTCGTCGTCGCCGCTTTCCAGCGCGGTGACGATGCGGTCGAGCATCGTGGGCACCACGGTCGCGGTGGTCACGTTCTCCGCCTTGATCAGGCGCACCCATTCCCGGGCGTCGAAGGTGGGCAGGTAAACCATGGTGCGCCCGGCGTACAGGTTGGACAGCGCGGCGCTGACACCGGCGATGTGGTACGGCGGCACGCAGATCAGAGCGGCGTCGGTGTCGTCGGCCGAGCCGAATTCGACGGTGCCGGTGACGTAACTCGTCAGGTTGTTGTGGGAGAGCTCGACGGCCTTGGGCTGCGACGTGGTGCCCGACGTGAACAGCACGATCGCCACGGAGTCGGGGTCGGCGAACGCCGGTTCGAAGTCGGGCGGCTGCCCGTCGCGAGCGGCGGCGAGGAAGTCGTCGGAGGTCATCGACCGCTCGGCCGCGCCGCCGACCATGTCGCGGTAGCGGGCATCGACGATCACCAGCGGGTCGGGCAACCGCTCGATCAATCCCGCGATGCCCTCGGCGGACAGACGGTAGTTGAGCGGCGTGAAGGGCACTCCGGCGCGCGCCGCCGCGAAGGTCAGCACCGGGAGCAACGCGCCGCCGGTGCCCACGTAGGCCACGTGCTTGGCGTTCGATGCGGCGATCACCGCGGCGCCGCCGTCGGCGAGGTCGCTGAGCTGCTGCGTCGTCAGCCGCAGCTCCCCCGAGACGAGGGCGACGCGCTCGGGGTTGCTCGACGCGGCCATCTCGAGCAGCAACGAAATACTCACGCTGGGGCCTTCTCCGGTATCACGACGTTACAAAGCTGGCCAAAAGTGTCATGCTCGACTGTAGTTTAGATCACGCCCGGCGGCCGTTGCCCAGCGCCTTCGCCGCGTTGCGTGCCGCACGCGAAGCGCGTCACGTTTATCCGCCGCGCGCGCCCGGCTAACCGACGCCGATGAACATGACCCGGCTGCGCGCGGGCCTGCCCGGCGCCATGCTCGCCGAGTTCTTCGGGACCTTCGTGCTGCTGCTGCTTGGCCTGGGGACCTGCGCCGTCAACGTGGTGGGGCTGCCCGGCTCGGGCCGGCAGTCGGTGCCCTTCGGCCCCGACAACTGGTTGATCAACGTGTTCGGGTGGGCGTTCGCGGTGATGCTGGCCGCCTACGTGTCCGGCGGCATCAGCGGCGCGCACTTCAACCCGGCGGTCACCCTCGCCTTCGCGGTGGCGCGAAAGTTCAGCTGGCGCAACGTCATCCCGTACTGGGTGGCGCAGTTCGCGGGTGCGTTCTGCGCGGCGGCGGCGGTCTATGCGGTGTACCGCGCCGCGATCGAAGCCCACGACGCGGGCGCCAACCGGGCGGACGCGATGGACACCTACGGCATCTTCGCGACCTCGCCCGCCCCGTATTTCCACGGCGGCTACCTCGGCCCCGTCGTCGACCAGCTCGTCGGCACGGCGATCCTCATCGTGCTGATCGCCGCGTTGATCGACAATCGCAACCAGGCGCCGTCGGGCAACCTCGCGCCGCTGCTGATCGGTTTCGTGATCGCCGTGATCGGCTGCTCGTACGGCACCAACGCCGGCTATGCGCTCAACCCGGCGCGCGAACTCGGCCCGCGGCTGTTCGCGTGGCTGGCGGGCTGGGGGAAGCTGGCCTTCCCCGGCAACTACGGGCAGACCACCAACTACTGGTGGATTCCGGTGTTCGTGCCGCTGCTTGGCGCCGTAGTCGGAATCGTCTTGTACGACTTCTTCATTGGCGACGTGCTCGAAGCGCGCGCGGCGCTGCTGCTGACGCCGGAGCCGGGGCTGGCGCCGCTACCGACCACCGACGCCGCCTCGATGGTCGCCGGCCCCGTCACCGTCGAGGACAGCGCGGACGGCGCCGAGGACGAGCGGGCGGCGTGACTTAGGTTCCCGTCCACTGCGGGGCGCGCTTCTCGGCGAACGCGATCGCGCCCTCCTTGGCGTCGTTGGAGGAGAACACCGGCGTCAGGATCTTGTTCTGCTCGGCGAACATGGTGTCGGGGCTCCAGCCCCGCGACTCGACGATGATGCGCTTGGTGGCCGCGACCGCCAGCGGGCCGTTCGCGGCGATCTTGTCGGCCAGCGCGATGGCCGCGTCCAGCGCCCCGCCCGGCTCCGCCAGGACGTTGACCATCCCCAGCGCGTGCGCGCGCTCGGCGCTGAGGTTCTCACCGGTCAAGGCCAGCTCCATGGCGATGGCCGACGGGATGCGCTGTGGCAGCCGCAGCAGTCCGCCGCCGCCGGCGACCAGGCCGCGCTTGACCTCGGGGATGCCGAAGGCCGAGTCCTTCGACGCCACGATCAAGTCGGTGGCCAGGGCGAGCTCGGTGCCCCCGGCCAGCGCGTAACCCTCCACCGCCGCGATCAGCGGCTTGTCCGGCGGGCGCTCGGTGAACCCCATGCCGCGGCCGGCGACGATGGGCAGCTCGCCCCGTGCGAACGCCTTCAGATCCATGCCCGCGCAGAAGGAGCCCCCCGCCCCGGTCAGGATGCCCACCGACAAGCCGGGGTCGCCGTCGAGCCGGTCGACCGCCTCGGCGAGGCCGTTGGCGACCGCGGCGTTGACCGCGTTCTTGGCCTTCGGCCGGTTGATGGTGATGATCAGGATCCGGTCACGCTGCTCGAGGAGGACCTCGGGCTCGCCTGCTTCTTCGCTCCCAGTGCTCACGATGCCGCACAGCTCCTTCGGGTGTCGGTGGCTGCTGCGATGGTAGCCGCCCGCCGACCAGGCCCGGAAACGGCATTGACGGGACGCGAGATCGCGCTTACCGCGCGCGGGGTCACGCCGTTCGTCAGGCCGGGGCCATCGCCGCCTCGACGACCGTCAGCTCCTCGGAAAGGCCTGCGCTGCGCCGGATTTCGATGAAATCGGCGACCATGGCCTCGGTCACCTCGTGCGGATCCTTGAGGGTGGCGCCGTCGGAGAGCACCGAGATGTTGATCTGGTCGACGTAGCTCCACACCGTGATGTTCAGGCCACTGCCCGCCGTCAGGGGGCCGACCGAATAGATCTCCGTGACCAACGCCCCGCCCACCCGGCCGCGCTCCCGGGGCCCCGGCACGTTGGAGATGTTGAGGTTGAGGACCTTGTTGTGCCCGTCGCGCCCGGACGCCCACCGGAAGAAGGCCCGCGTCGGCGCCGGCGGCATGTAGGACGCCCACCGGCTGACCAGTTCCGGGCCCATCAGCTGGTTGCTTTCCTTGGCGGCGATGGCGTTCTCGTGGCTGCACCGCACCCGCTCCAGCGGGTCGTCGGCGTTGGTGGGCAGGCCCACCAGCACGCCGGTGAAGCGGTTGCCCGAGATGCGTTCGGGGGAGAAGTCGAAGCTCATCGGCACCGACGCGAGCAGCGGTTGCGCCTGGCCGTCGTAGCGCAGCTGCAACGTGCGCAGCGCACCCGCCGACATGGCGAGCACCATGTCGTTGATGGTGGCGCCGAGCCGCTTTCCGGTCTCCTTGACGTCGGCCAGCGCCAGCGTGGCGGTCGCGAACCGCCGGTCCGGGGTGATCTTGTGGTTCATGAACGTCGGCGGCGGCTCGAACGGGCGGGTCAGCTCGGGGGACAGCTTGCGGGAGCTGCGGCGCACCCGCCCCAGACCCTGCGCCGTGTAGCGGATCGTGTGCGGGATGCGCCCGATGTGGCGGACGTGGTCGACGAAGGCCGACGTCATGAGCTGGCGGGTGGAAGGGGCCGGGTCCGACACGTAGGGCCCGCCCTGCGGGCCGGGCTGCAGGTCCATGCCGCGGGCCATCAGGTTGGCCGAGGCCACACCGTCGGCGAGGGCGTGGTGGATCTTGCCGACGACCGCGATCCGGTTGTTGGCCAGCCCTTCGACGAAGTACATCTCCCACAGCGGGCGGCTGCGGTCCAGCGGCGAGCTGGCGATCTGCCCGATGGCCTCGTCGAGTTCGCGGCGACCGCCCGGCGCGGGCAGCTGCCAGGGCCGGATGTGGTAGTCGAGGTCGACGTCGCAATGCTCCCGCCACATCGGGTGGTGCAGGCCGTAGGGCACCTCGACCAGCTGGTAGCAGAACGGTTCGAGCTTGTTCAGCCGGCCGCCGATGACCTGCCGGAAGGCGTCGATCGCGAAGCCCTGCCGGTCGGCGTCGAGCTCGATGACGGCGACCTTGATGGTGTGCATGTGCACGTTCGGCGTCTCGCTGTACAGCAGCACCGAATCCCAGCCGCTCAGCCGCTTCACCGCGGCCGCCCCTTGCCCATAGAAGGGACCATACTCAGCGGCGACTGCTCAGATGACCTCTTTGGCGCCGATCTGCATCTTGGTCCGGTAAACCTGGTTGAGGAACAGCGAGGTGGCGTGCGCCGCCGCTCCCGCCCGCTCGCCGTCGAGCAGGTCGTACCCGTGGCCCGCGCCGGGCAACTCCAGATACCCCACCATCGAATGCGACACCGCCCGCAGCCGGTCGACGAAGCTGCGCGCCTGCGCGACGGGGATCACGGTGTCCTTGCTGCCGTGAATCACCAGGAAGGGCGGCGCGTTGCGGTGCACCCGCGCGATCGGCGACGCGTCGCGGAAGATCTCGGGGTGCCGGCGGATCGACTTGCGGACCACCACGTGCTCGAGGAACTCGACGAAGCGGGCCCGCTCGGGGGTGGAGCGGTCCTCCCAGTCGTAGCGTCCATAGATGCCGACGACGGCGTCCACCGACGTGTCGGCGCCCTCCGGCAGCTTCGCCTGGTACTGCTCGTCGTCGGGGGTCAACCCGGCCAGCGCGGCCAGGTGCCCGCCCGCCGAACATCCGGCGACGGCAACGAAATTGCGGTCGCCCCCGAACTTGTCGACGTTGGCGCGCGCCCAGGCGATCGCCGTCTTGGCGTCGATGATGTGGCGCGGCCACCGGTGGTGCGGTGCGACGCGGTAGTCGACCGCCAGGCAGACCCAGCCCAGCTCGGCCAGGCGCGACATCAGCGCGGAACCCTGCCCCATGCACCTGCCATGCACCCACGCGCCGCCCGGCAGGAAGATCAGCACCGGGGCGGGCTGCGCCGGCAGGTCCCGCCGGCGCCACACGTCGAGCACCTGCGCCGGGTGGTCGCCGTAGTGGACCGCCCGGCGGTACAGGTAGCGGCGCTGCCGCACCGCGTCCCAGATCGGCGGCGTCTTGACCGCGACGGGCCAGTCGAGTTCGAGGTCGGCGGCCGACACCACGCCCCGCAGGGCCGCGACGGAGACGTCGTGGGTGCTTTCGCGGTCGCGGCGCCGCGTTTCCCCGATGCCCGGCGTGCGCCGGTCGCGCGCCAGCGCCGACAGCAGGTCGGGCGCGTGCCGCGCGCCCCACACGCTCATGGCGGTGAGGCCGCCCAGCGGCTCGAGGTGTTTTCCGACGACCGGCAGCGAAGCGCCCGCGACGCTCAAGGCCAGCGCGTAGTCGGCGGGACGCGCCCGCAGCAACCATTTCGCGCACGATGTCATAGTCGGCCTCCTTGCCGTCGTGTTAGGCGAGCGTACCCCCGGTCCGAGAGGCGAAACGGACGTTTGCGCCGTTGTTCCTCGAAACTTTCAGACGCTGCCCACCAGACCGTTGCTGAGCAGCGCAAATCCGCGTTATGAGACCGTCGTTCTTGTTTGCTGAGCGGATTCGCTCGCGGGCTAGTTGCGGGCCGCCCTGCGCGGCGTGCTGGTCAGGCCGCGAGGCACGCGATCACGCGGCCACCGATGAGGCTGATGCCGGCCAGGGTCAACCCGACCTGGGCGGCCAGTGTCGCGGCGCTGTCGACGCCGACCGAGGCCCAGCGAAACCACGGCCCGACCTCGTCCGCGGACTCCAACCGGACCCAGCGCGAGCAGATCCCGATCGACTCGGCGTCGAACTCGGCGACGCAGCGCCCACCCCGAGCCAGCAGTTCGACCGCGCGCCCCAGGATGCGGGCGGGGTCGCCGCCGAGGCCGACATTGCCGTCCACCAGCAGGACCGTCTGCCAGAAGCCCATCGCGGGCAGCGGGTCAAAGACGTCGCTCAGCAGCACCGGCGCGCCACCACGACCGGCCAGCGCGATCGCGGTCGCCGACCGATCGATGCCCAGCGCGGGTATGCCGCGCCTGATCAGCCGGGCCACTAAACGCCCTGGCCCGCAACCTAATTCGATCGTCGGCCCGGTGCACATCTGAGTGACGGCTTCGTCGAACGCTTCGTCGGAGGCGTCGCCAGATCTGTCATCGGATCGGTCGTCGGCGCTGCGGGCGAATTCCGGATCCGGACATCGCACCCCCAGCCAGCGGTGCACGGGCAGCGGCCGCGTCGAGCCGTCCTCGTGCCGGATCCAACATCGCTGACCGCCGAGCGCCCGATCGTAGAGATGCCCCAGCATGTTCCGCCCTTCGCCACCCAGGCCGATCGGACGGCCCACAGGCGCTAGGGACGGCTGCGGCGACAAACCGGCGAACGCAGGCTGACCGGAAGCGAATTCGCCAGCCACTTGCTTCGATACCCCGATCGACTCCCCGTTAACCCACGCCGCCGCTGACGCGTCCCCTGACCCGCAGGCGGATGGTTCCGTCGTCGTCGGCGCGGACGGCGTAGGCGGTGACGGCCGGCCCGTCGTTGGCGACCTCGCAGCCGGTGGCCAGGTCGTAGACGTAGCTGTGCAGCGGGCAGATGACGACCCGGCCGTCGGCGAGGCCGTCCGCGAGCGGCCCGCCGCGGTGTGGGCAGACGGCGTCCAGCGCCCGCAGCGTACCGTCGCGAAGCCGAAAGACCGCCACCTGGCGGTCCTCGACCGCGAACGCGCGGGCCTCGCCCAGCGGGATCTCGTCGACCGGACCGAGCGCGATCTCGGTCATCGGACCGGCACCTGCGGCAACGGGATCAGCGGCAGCGACGGGCGGAACTGGTTGGGCTCGGCGGCCTTTCGGCTCTCGGCCCACGGGTCGCGGTAGGAGTCGATCGACTTCTGCATGCGCGCGTCGAGTTCGGCCCCGATGCCGTCGCTGTCGTCGACCACGACCGCCTGGATCCGCTCGATCCCCACCCGAGGCACGAAGTCGTAGGTGCGCTCCAGCCAGTTGGCGTTCTCCCGGTAGTACTGCAGGAACCGGCCCGTCAGCGCGATCACCTCCTCGGGCGTGGCGACCGTGGCGAGCAGGTCACCCTTGCGCACGTGCGCGCCCGCCGCGCCGCCGACGTAGAGCTGCCACTGCCCGCCCTCGATCGCGACGACGCCGACGTCCTTGCACAGCGCCTCCGCGCAATTGCGCGGGCACCCCGTCACGGCCAGCTTCATCTTGCCCGGGCTGGGGATGCCCTGAAAGCGCTCCTCGATGGCGATGCCCAGGGCCGTCGAATCGCCGACGCCGAAGCGGCAGAAGTCGCTGCCCACACAGGTTTTCACGGTGCGAAAGCTCTTGCCGTAGGCGTAGCCCGACGGCATCCCCAGATCGGCCCACACCGACGGCAGGTCCTCCTTGCGCACGCCGAGCAGGTCGATGCGTTGGCCGCCGGTGAGCTTGATCATGGGGATCGCGTACTTGTCGGCGACGTCGGCGATGGTGCGCAGTTGGTGGGCGTTGGTGACGCCGCCCTTGAGCTGCGGCACCACCGAGAAGGTGCCGTCGCGTTGAATGTTGGCGTGCACGCGGTCGTTGATGAACCGGCCGTCGCGCTCGTCGACGAATTCGTCGCCCCACATCATGTGCAGCAGCGAGGCGAGCGCCATCTTGGACCCGGCGTCTTCGCGCCCCTCCGGGGCCAGCGCCGCGAAAACCGATGATACCGAGTGCAATTCGAGCTCCCGGATCTTGTTCATCAGCTCGGGTTTCTCGTAGGGCAGGCTCGGCACGTACCACGTCGACCCGGCGTCCTGCGACACGGCGCCGTCGGCGGCCCACTCGACGACCTGGGCCACCAGCCCCTTGCAGGATCCGCAGCCCTTGCCGGCGCGGGTCGCCGACATCACCCCCTGGACCGAGGTCTGGCCGCCCTTGACGCAGCCGACGATGGTGGCCTTGCTGACGCCGTTGCAGTTGCACACCTGCGCGTCGTCGGCCAATTCGGCGGCGCCCGTGGGCGCGTCCGGCGCGCCACCGATGTCGAACATCAGCGACACCCGCTCGGGCGGCAGCGGAAGCCCGCGGTCGAACGCCTGCATCAGGAAGGCGACCTTGCTGACGTCGCCGACCAGCGTCGCCCCGACCAGCTTGTCGTCGCGCACCACCACGGTCTTGTACACGCCCCGCTTGGGCTCGGAGAACTGCACGAACTCGTCGTCGTCCCGCTCGGGGCACTTGAGCCCCATCGCCGCCACGTCCACGCCGGCGACCTTGAGCTTGGTCGCGGTGCGCGAACCATGGTATGCGGCACGGGGATTGGCGCCCGTGAGGTGATCGGCCAGCACGGTCGCCTGCTCCCACAGGGGTGCGACCAGACCGTAGACCTGGCCGCGGTGCTGCGCGCACTCCCCGACCACGTAGATGTCGTCGTCGTCGACGGAGCGCATGTGGTCGTCGACCACGATCGCACGCTCCACGGTGAGGCCGGCGCGCACCGCGAGCCCGACGTTGGGCCGGATACCGGCCGCCATCACCACCATGTCGCACGGCAGCACGCTGCCGTCGGCGAATTCGATCCCCGACGGGCGGCCGCCCTCGGTGAGCAACCGGGTGGTCCTCTTGCCGGTGTGCACCTCGATGCCCAGCTGCTCGACCAAGCGGCGCAGGATGGCGCTGCCCTGGTCGTCGAGCTGGGCGTTCATCAACGAGGGGCCGCCCTGGACGACGCCCGCCCGCAGGCCCCGGCTCTGCAAACCCCGCGCGGCCTCCAGCCCCAGCAGGCCACCACCGATGACCAGAACCCGCGAACCGGGCTGGGCCTCGGCGAACTCGATCATCGCCTGGCAGTCGTCGAGCGTGCGGAACCCGAACACCCCCGCGGCCAGGGTCCTGTCGTCGCGCCAGATGCCGTCGACCGGCGGGAAGAACGACCGGCTTCCCGTCGCCAGCACCAGCTTGTCGTACCGCAACGAGGTGCCGTCGTCGGCGTGGACCAGATGCGCGAACGGGTCGATGCGCACCACGCGCACGCCGGGCCGCAGGTCGATCTGATTGTCGGCGTACCAGTCCAGGGGGTTGAGGTAGATCTCGCCGGCGTCGTCGGACCCGGCGAGCACGTTGGACAACAGGATCCGGTTGTAGTTGCCGTACGGCTCGTCGCCGAACACCGTGATGGCGAACCGTTCACCGCCGCGGGCCAGGATCTCCTCGAGGGCCCGCGCGCCCGCCATGCCGTTGCCGACCACCACCAGCCGGGTCGGGGCGGCCGCCCCCTGGCCGTTGGTCGCGGGCGATTCGGTCGTGATCGTCATCGTCTCCCCCTCCTGCGCCTAGACCTCGACCAGGCCGATGTCGATGAACACGGTGCCGCTCAAGCCGTCCGGTGCGGCGACGAACACCTCGATGACGGTGTCGGCGAGCAAGTCTTCGACAACCCGAAGCGGCACGTGCACGGCGTCTTTGGCGCCCATCGGGAAATAGCGCATCGGCGCGCCGTCGCGCAGCACGACGACGGTGACCAACTCTTCGGAGCTGTTGCCGCCGCGGAAGTACACCGGCTGCGCGATGGCGCCGGCCGGCACCACGTAGCGCAGGGAGGCGTCCAGTGGGGCCGGCGAATCGTAGCCCTTCCCGTGAAAGGTGAAAGCTCCATGCAGGAACCGTGGCGTGCTGTCGTCACCCATGCGTGGGTTCTCCCTTCGTGAAACTGTCGGCGCGGCTTACCGATACCGCGCATACCTTGAACGACGGCATCCGCGAATGCGGATCCAGCGCCGGATCGGTCAACCGGTTGACGCAACCCGCACCGCCCCAGTGAAACGGCGCGAACACCGTGTCCGGCCGGATCCCGCTGTCGATCCGAACCGTCATCACCACCTCACCGCGGCGGGTTCGCAACCGGACCTTGTCGCCGTCGGTGACGGCGACGCGTTGCGCCAGGGTGGGGTGCAGCTCGGCCACCGGTTCGGCGGCGCCGTCGGCCAGCTGCGTGACCCGGCGCGTCTGCGTGCCGGACTGGTACTGCCGCAGCAACCGACCGGTGGTGAGGTAGTAGGGGTATTCGTCGTCCGGTACCTCGGCGGTGGTCCGCTGCTCCACGGCGTGGAAGTGCGCCCGCCGGTCGGGGGTGGGGAAATCCTCGACGAAAAGCCGCGGCGTGTCCGGATAGAGCGGCGACGGGCAGGGCCAGAACACGCCGTCGTTGGCCGCGATGCGGTCGTAGGTGATGCCCCGGTAGTCGGCCTTGCCGCCCTGGCTGGCCCGGGTGAGTTCTTCGAAGACTTCCTGCGGCTCGGCCGAGAACCCTTGCACACCCAGCCTTTTGGCCAGGTCGGCCATGACGTCGAGGTCACTGCGGACCTCCTCGGGTGGCTTGACCGCCGCCCGGCGCAGCACCACCCGGCCCTCCAGGTTGGTCATGGTGCCCGATTCCTCGGCCCATTGGGTGGTGGGCAGGACGACGTCGGCCAGGGCGGCGGTCTCGGACAAGAAGATGTCGGACACCAGCAGGAAGTCGAGCTCGCCGAGCTTGTCGGCGACGTGCAGCGAGTTCGGCGCCGACACCACGACGTTGGACGCCATCACCCACAGGGCGCGCAGGCCGCCGGAACTGCCGATGGCGCTGAGCATCTCGTAGGCGGACTGCCCGGACGTGGGCAGCTCGGCGGGATCGACACCCCAGACGCCGGCGACGTGGGCGCGCGCGACCGGGTCGTCCAGTTTGCGGTAACCCGGTAGCTGGTCGCATTTCTGCCCGTGCTCGCGGCCGCCCTGCCCGTTGCCCTGGCCGGTGACGGTGGCGAAACCGCTGTGGGGCCGGCCCGGAAGGCCCAGTGCCAGAGCGAGATTGATGAAGGCCTGCGCCGTGTCGGTGCCCGAGCTGTGCTGCTCGGCGCCGCGCGCGGTCAGGATCATCGCGCGGTCGGCGCGGGCCAGCAGTCGGGTCGCCTCGATGATGTCGGGTTCGGGCACGCCGGTGATCCGCTCGACGCGGTCCGGCCAGTACAGCCGCACGGCCCGGCGCACCGCCTCGAATCCCGAGGTGCGCGCGGCGATGTAGTCGTCGTCGAGCAGCCCCTCCCGGGCGGCGACGTTGAGCATCCCGTTGGCCAGCGCCAGGTCGGTGCCGGGCGCGGGGCGCAGGTGCAGGTGCGCCCGGGCGGCGGTGGCGGTGCGTCGCGGGTCCACGACGATGTGCTTGGCGCCGCGCTCGCGGCCCTGGTCGAAGTACTGCATGGCCGGCGGCAAGGTGTCGGCCGGGTTGCTGCCCACCAGCAGCACGGCGTCGGCGTGGGCGATGTCGGACAGCGGGAACGGCAACCCGCGGTCGATGCCGAACGAGCGATTGCTGGCCGCCGCAGCCGACGACATGCAGAATCGGCCGTTGTAGTCGATCGCACTGGTGCGCAGGGCGACCCGCGCGAATTTGCCGAATTGGTAAGCCTTCTCGTTGGTCAAGCCGCCGCCACCGAAGCAGCCGACGGCATCGCGGCCGTGGTCGGCCTGGATCCGCGCGAAGGCGGCCACCACGCGTTCGAGCGCCTCGTTCCAGCTCGCCGGGCGCAGCGGCCCGCCGCGCTCGTCGCGGACCAGCGGGCCGGTCAGCCGTTCCGGATGCCCGAGCAGGTCGGCCGCCGTCCAGCCTTTCGCGCACAGCCCGCCGCGGTTGGTGGGAAAGTCGTCCTGGGGTGCCAGCTCGACCGTTCCACTCGATGCGTCAAGCGTGATGCCGCACTGCAGTGCACAGTACGGGCAGTGGGTTTTTGTCGGCGCCGGCGCCATCGGCGATCACCGCTTAATGCAAGAGCCGGCCCGCATTCGGCCGCCCCCGCTGACTGAACCTCCCATGTCGCCTCCCGATCGGCCCTTCACTGCCCGAAGCTACGGGGGCAGTGTTGCGGTGGCATTTCCGGCGATTGTCCGGCCGACTACCGCAGCCTCACCGTTCGCGCGTGCCCGAAATGAGCTGAGAGCGCGGTCCTTACGCGGCACCGAACAAAAACTCAGCCAGCAGGCGATTCACCGCGTCGGCGTCCTCGAGCGCGGCCAGGTGACCGACGCGGTCCAGGACTGTGAAGAAGGCGCCGGGGATCGCGTCGGCCATCGCGTGGGTTTCGCGGACCGGGAAGGTGGCGTCCTCGGCGCCGGCGACCACGAGCACCGGCGTGGTGATGCGGCGCAGCAGGGCGTGTTGGTCGGGGCGGGCGGGCACCACGCTGCGGACCGCCCAGCCCGCCGAACTGACGTCGACCGCTTCCACGGCCGCGCGGACCGCCGCAACCACGTCCGGGCGGGTGCGCAGCGAGGTGGAGCCGAGGAAGGCGTGCAACGCCGACCGCGTCAGCGGCGGCCGGAGGCCGCCGAGAGCCTTCGCGGCGCGCAGCAGCGCCAGGTACCTCACCTTTTGCACCAGACCGGCTTTCGACGCCGTGCAGTTCATCAGGACGGCGCGCCCCACCCGATCGGGATAAAGGGCCGCGAACGTGGCGCCGATCATCCCGCCCCAGGAGTTGCCCACGAAGTGGGCCGTCGGCAGACCCAGCCCGTCGAGCAGGTCGACGACGCAGCGCGCGCAGTCGGTGAAGGTGAACATGGCTCGCAGCGGCTCACTGGCCCCCTGACCGGGCGGGTCGATGAGCACCAGGCGATTGCTCGCGGCGAAGCGAGCGGCCTGCCCGGACCACAAGTCGCCGGTCATGAGCAGGCTCGGCCACATCAGGACGGCGGGGCCGGTCCCCGCACTGACCTGGACTCGGATCCGGCCCAGCACTGTGTCGACGGATCTCGACTGCAGCCGTAGCTCTGCGGTCATTGCGCCTCCTCGCGGTCTGGTTGAGATGACGGCCGGTGCGGGTCTCGGGTTCGGTCCGGGCCGCGGTCGCAATATCACTGATAGCAGGTCGGTCGCGGTGGGCGTCGGTGATACTGGGCCGGTGCCGAACAACGATGTTCACCCCGACCTGCAGCGAATCGCCCGCATCGCCCCGCGACGCCTCGTCGGGCCACGGACGCTGCCGATCATCCGGGCGCTGTTGCCGCTACGCGGCCGCCTCGGCAAACCGGTGGGCGGGGCGGAATCGATCACCCTGGGCTCGGGCGTCGGTGTCCGGCTGTTCCGGCCGGCGCGCACGCCGCAACCGACCGCCGCCCTGTTGTGGATTCACGGCGGCGGCTACGTGATCGGCAACGCCGCGCAGGACGACCGGCTGTGCAGCGGGTTCTCCCGCCGCCTCGGCATCACCGTCGCCTCGGTGGACTACCGGTTGGCGCCGGAACATCCGTACCCCGCGCCGTTGGAGGACTGTTACGCCGCGCTGCTGTGGCTTTCCGGCCTGCCGTCGGTGGACCGCTACCGGGTCGCGATCGGCGGCGCCAGCGCCGGGGGCGGCCTGGCCGCCGCCCTGGCCCTGTTGGCCCGTGACCGCGCCGAGGTGGCGCCGGCGTTCCAGCTGCTGGCCTACCCCATGCTCGACGACCGCAGCTCCGGTGGCCCGCCGAGCCCTAAGTTCCGCTTGTGGGACGGCCGCAGCAACGAGTTCGGCTGGGCGGCCTACCTGGGCGCTGCGGACCCGCGCATCGCCGTACCCGGCCGGCGCGACGACCTCGGGGGGTTGCCGCCGGCCTGGATCGGCGTCGGCACGCACGACCTGTTCCACGCCGAGGACCTGCGGTACGCGCAGCGGTTGACGGCGGCCGGGGTGCCATGCCGCGTCGAGGAGGTGCCGGGCGCCTTCCACGGGTTCGACCTGGTGGCGCCGAAAGCCCAGGTGTCGCAGCGGTTCTTCGACAGCCAGTGCCAGAGCCTGAGCGCGGCGCTGGCGCCGGCCGGGTGAGCCGTCAGATCGCGAAGTAGACCAGCTCGCCGTTGACGATGGTGGCCGTCACCATGCCGGCGTCGAGTTCGGCCAGCGCAATCGCCGGCGGCTCGCGCAGCACGCACAGGTCCCCGGGCTGTCCCGCCGCGATCGTGCGCATCTGACCCGGGTGGTCGGCCCGGCCCAAGAACATCGTCAGGGCCGTGCGCGCAGTGACGCATTCGCGCGGGTTGAGGACGGCGCCGCTGGCCGTGGTGCGGTACACCGCGGCGCGCATCGCGGTCCAGGGATCGCCGTGCCCGAAGGGCATGTCGGTGGACAGGGCCACCGGCACCGCCGCGTCGCGCAGCGACGCGACCCGCCACAGCTGGTCGTGCTCGGCGGCGGGCACGTCGCAGAGGTACTGGTCACCGCGCTCGGCGACGAAGTTGGGCTGGGTGACCACCGTGACGCCGAGGTCGGCGAGGTCGGCCAGGTTGTCGTCGGGGACGACGGCGGCGTGCTCGATCCGGTCCCGCGGGTGGCTGCCGGCCGCGCCGAGCGCCGCGATGGTCACCACCAGCTGCGCCGCGGTCACGCAGTGCACCGCCACCGGAAAGCCGCTGCGGTGCCGGTCGGCGATCCAGCCGATCAACTCGTCGAGGTCCAGACGGTCGTCGTGCAGGATCTTCTTGCCGGGCGACAGGAAGCTGATCCGCGGGCGGAACTCGCCGTGCCGGTGCGCCGCCCGCAGGGATTCGACGTCGTCGGTGTCCAGGTCGGGCGTGGCGTCGGTGACCCCGGTGACGCCGGTGGCGGTGATGCGGCGGCTCAGTTCGGCCAGGTCGGTCTCCCGCCGCTGCACGGCGAGCGACCAGCCGCGGTCGGCGCTGCGCAGCCGGCCGTCGGGGTGTTCGGCCAGCCCGATGCGCCCCAGGGCCTCGGAGTTGAGAATCCACAGCGCGCCGCTGCGGTGCTGGATGCGAACCGGGACCTTCGACACCATGGCGTCCAGCGCCGCGCGGTTCAGCTCCCCGGCGACCGACTCGTGGTAACCGACCGCGCGGACCCACCCGTCGGGCCCCGGCGTCGCGTTCCCCAGCAGCTGCGCCAGCTCCGCGGCGGTGCTCACCCCCGGCGGCCCGACCACGAACGAATTCAGCGCCGAGGCCGCCGAGCGCAGATGCACGTGGTGGTCGTGCAGGCCGGGCAGCACCGTTCCGCCGCCGGCGTGCAGCACGCCCTCGCCGGGCCGGGCCCGCAGGTCGTCACCCACCTCGTCGATCAGCTCGCCGACCCTGATGTCGGTGATGGTTCCGTCCAGGAGGGCGGCGCGTTGAATCAACATGACAGGCAACGCCGTTGGGCGACGAGGTGGCGCACCTCGGCGTTGTCGGCACCCAGCGCGGGCGCGGGCACCGACGGTGGCGGCGGCTGTGGTGGGGGCGCCGGCGGGCCCGGGGCTGGGCGCTCGATCGGGAGCCGGGCGTAGGTCGCGGCGACGCCGGCCATCGACAGGCGGATCGACTCGCCGCCGCCCCGGGCCAGCGAGTCGGCCACCGCGCGGGCCGCCTCCAATCCGGTCAGCGGGTCGGCAATGGCGTCGCCGCAGAACACCGGCGCGGCGTTGCCGGGCGGCCCGGCGGCACCGACGAGGCCCCCGCCGACGGCGGCGTCGTCACCGAACGCCGGTCGCGCTCCGTCATAACCGTTGACCTGCAACCAGATTCGGCCCGGGCGCCCCGCAAGGTGCTCCGCCGACAGGCGGCGGCGCGCCAGCGCGGCGGGCCGGGAGCCCTCGATCACGATGTCGGCGACGCTCAGCAGCTCCCGCAGCTCGTCGGCATCGTTGTCGAAATCCAGGCAATACGAGAGCTTTTCGCCGTTCATCCAGTCGAAGAACGCGCCGTTGCCGCCGCGGGTGCCGTCGGGGCGTCGCCGGCTCTCCACCTTGATGACGGTGGCCCCGGCCCGCGCCAGCATCTGCCCGCACAGCGGGCCCGCCCACATCGACGACAGGTCGGCGACCAGCAACCCCTCGGCCGTGCGCGGCGCCGCCCGGGGGGCGTCGCGCCCGACGCGGCAGGCCGCCGCGCCGCCCGCCCCGGCCTCGCCAAGCACCGCCGCCGGCAGGTCGAGCAGCGCGGCCCGCTCACCGATCGCGTCGGTGAATTGTGTTGCGGCCCAGCGTTTTAACGCGGGCCAGGGATCGGCGGGCACCCGGTCGGCCTGCAGCAGCGCGGCAACGGCGGCGAGGTCGTCGGGCCGGGACAGGGTCAGCGCCCACCAGCCGTCGCGAGCCGCGAGCAATCGGGTGGCGCCCCCCGCCGATACCCGGCCTGCGCGGGTCAACCCGAGCAGCGCCGCCCGGCCTGCGAGCACGGTGGCGGCGTCGACGGCGATGCCCAGCGCGGCACCGGCGGCGTCGGCCACCCGCTGGGCGCGCGCGAGCACCTGCGCGCGGGAGAAGTCCGGGGGGCCCGCAGGCAGGCCGGTCAGGAACGCCAGCCCGCTGCTCCCCCAGTTCTCGACCGCCCACGACGGCGCGCAGCTCACGCCACCATTGTGCGCGCGGTGTCCAGCGGGCTCAGAATTGCAGGGCGCTGAACCGCCAGTCCAGCACCGGCCGGTCGGGGGCGTCGGGTTCGTCGGCGACCGCGAACACCCGCGATCGCAGCCCGAGCACGCCGCCGCGCTCGGTGGCCGCCGCGGACTCGACGTGCAGTTCGCTGTAGAGGGTGTCGCCCTCGTGCACCGGACCGGTGTGATCACACGACTCCCAGCCCAGCACCGTGGCCAGGTTGGGCAACAGCCGGCTCGCCTGGGCCAGCGCCAGGCCGATGGTGTGGCCGCCGTACACCAGCCGGCGACCGCCGACCCGTGAATCATGATGCGGCGCAGCAATATTGAGGGTCAACCGAGCCAATTCGGGCGCGCTGCTGACCACGTCGGCGGTGCTGTGCAAAATCTCGCCCGCGAGGCCGGGGTCGAAGTGCGGGCCGGGCACCTTGGCGCGGAACGCGTCGCCGTCCCAGTGCGCGGCCGGGTCGGATGCCGGTGGTAGCGCGCCGGCGCCGACGGCGGACAGGTCGTCGCCCGAGCCGGCCGCGTCGGGATGCCAGCCCGGGCTCGCCGGCAGCATGGCGCAGCGGTAGAAGTCGAGCACCAGCTGCTCGGCCTGGTCGATGGTCGTCATGCGCAGCGCCGCCAGTCCCGTCGGCGCGCGGCCGGGCTTGGCCGAGTTGGCGCGCAGCCCAACCACTTCGGTGCGGGTGTACAGGGAGTCGCCGATGACGGGGAACCGGTGGAACGTCAGGCCGCGATAGAACAGGTTGGCCTTCACGCGCTGCGTGACCAGCGTGCTCTGCCCGATCGCGACGTCGCAGACCAACGCCGGGTGGGCCAGCGGACCCGGCGCTCCGGTCACCGCGGCGCACAGGTCGGTGTCCAGCGCCAGCCGCAACCGGTCGCCGACGATCGCCTGATGGGCAGCGGCGAGCCCCGACGAGAGCGTCATCGTCGGCGCCCAGTCGAAGACCCGACCGACGGCAAGCTCGTCGAAGTAGGCCCCGCCGGCGCGGACCGCCGCATACCCGTTACTAGCCACAACGCCACATGCTGGCAGGCTGTCGAATCGAGGGTCAACCGGTGGCGATCGCGAGGGCGGCGAAGCCGGGCGAAGCGGGTCGCCACCAACAACCGGTGGCGATCGCGAGGGCGGCGAAGCCGGGCGAAGCGGGTCGTCACCATCGAGTCAGGAGGCCGATCGCAAGGTGAACGACGAAGAGGGCATGCTGGTCGCCACGGTGCGGGCCTTCATCGACCGCGACGTCAAGCCGACCGTCCGCGAGGTCGAGCACGCCAACGACTACCCGGAGGCGTGGATCGAGCAGATGAAACGGATCGGCATCTACGGCCTGGCGATCCCCGAGGAGTACGGCGGGTCGCCGGTGTCGATGCCGTGCTACGTGCGGGTGACCGAGGAGCTGGCGCGCGGCTGGATGAGCCTGGCCGGGGCGATGGGCGGGCACACCGTGGTGGCCAAGCTGTTGACGCTGTTCGGCACCGACGAGCAGAAGCGGACTTACCTGCCGCCGATGGCCACCGGCGAGCTGCGGGCGACCATGGCCCTGACCGAGCCCGGCGGCGGGTCGGACCTGCAGAACATGTCGACCACCGCGGCGCCCGACGGCGACGGCAACCTGGTGATCAACGGCGCCAAGACCTGGATCAGCAACGCGCGCCGGTCCGGCGTGATCGCCCTGCTCTGCAAGACCGATCCGCACGCCACGCCACCGCACCGGGGCATCTCGATCGTGCTGGCCGGGCACGGGCCCGGCCTGACCGTGTCCCGCGACCTGCCGAAGCTGGGATACAAGGGCGTCGAGGCCTGCGAGTTGTCGTTCGACGACTTCCGGGTGCCGGCGTCGGCAGTGCTCGGCGACGCGCCGGGACACGGGTTTTCGCAAATGATGAAGGGCCTCGAAACCGGCCGGATCCAGGTGGCCGCCCGGGCCTTGGGGGTGGCGACGGCCGCGCTCGAGGACGCGCTGGCCTACGCCCAGCAGCGGGAGAGTTTCGGACGGCCGATCTGGCAGCACCAGTCGATCGGCAACTACCTGGCCGACATGGCGACCAAGCTCACCGCCGCCCGCCAGCTGACCCGATACGCGGCCGAGCGCTACGACAGCGGCGAGCGGTGCGACATGGAGGCCGGGATGGCCAAGCTGTTCGCCTCGGAGGTCGCGATGGAGATCGCGCTGAACGCGGTCCGCATCCACGGCGGTTACGGCTATTCCACGGAATACGACGTGGAGCGCTACTTCCGTGACGCGCCGTTGATGATCGTCGGTGAGGGCACCAACGAGATTCAGCGCAACGTCATCGCCCGCCAGCTGGTGGCGCGCGGGGGCATCTGACTCGACGCGACGATGTCCCGATCGTGGGCCGGGTTTGCGCTATATTTGCCTGACTTCGTCCACCAGCAAAGCGGCGCCAGGGCGAACCCGTGCGGGCCGGCAAATCTCAAGGAGGCGGCTGCCATGAGTTACCCCCCGGAGCCCCACGAGGGTTCGCCCGAATGGCAGTCGGGTCAGCAACCTCCCGAATGGCAGGCCGCGCCGCCGCCGCCACCCACCTGGCAGGCGGCCCCGCCGCCCCCGGGTTGGCAGGGTCAGCAACCGGGATGGCAGGCCAACGCGGGCCCGTCCGGGTGGCCGCAGCCGCAGCCGGGCTGGCAGGGCCAGCAGGAGCCGGACAACTACCTGGTCTGGGCGATCCTGTGCACCGTGCTGTGCTGCCTGCCGTTCGGCATCGTCTCGATCGTCTACTCCAACAAGGTGTCCGGGTTGTGGGCCCAGGGCCGCTACCCCGAGGCGCAAGAAGCCGCCAACAACGCCAAGAAGTGGGCGATCATCGGCGCCATCGTGGGCGCCGTGGCCTCGGTGATCTTTGTCCTGCTCTACGCCGTCGCGGGCGTGTTCGTCGTCTCGCATATGCCGTCGACGACCACGACGAGCTACTCGGGATTTTAAGACCGGATCTCGTCCACCAGCCCCCATGCCAACGCCGTGGCGGCGTCGACGGTGTGGCCGGACAGCACGAGATAGGCCGTGCGCCAACGGCCTATGCGCCGGGTCACGCTGACGGTGCCCCCGGCGCCGGGGAGCAGCCCCAACCCCAATTCGGGGAGACCGAACACCGCGTCGGCGCGGGCGCTGACCCATCCGCAGAACGCCGCCATCTCCAGCCCGCTGCCCAGCACCCGGCCATGCACCTCGGCCCGGCACGCCCGGTCGAGCCGGGCGGTCAGCGCGTCCAGCGCCAGGGCCGGGCTGTGCCGGGTGCGCGCCAGGTGCGCGCTCGACGGGTCGGTGAAGGTGCCGAACTCGGCGAGGTCACCCCCGCTGCAGAACGACGGCCCGTTGCCGCTCACCACGACCTCGGTCACCGAGGGGTCTAGCCGCGCCACCGTCAGGGCCTCCAACAGCGCCGCGCGGGCGTCGGTGGAGAACGCGTTGTGCCGCTGCGGCCGATCGAACGCGATGCGCAGGGTGTCGCCGTCGCGCACCGCCCGCACGGGCTCGGCGATCTCGGGCATGTCGACGGGTCCCCGCTCCCGCAGCCAACGTTCGAATTCGGGACCGGCCTGCAGGGTGGAATACGCCAACGACTCGGTCAGCACGCCCGGCAACGCCGGCCCCTCGGGATCGACCGCGCGCAGCACGTCGTCACAGATCGCGCTGGCGTGCGGCCAACGCGCACAGCGTGCCCGCAACAGGGCGAGGGTCTCGGGTATCGAGGCCACGGTCACGGCGCGACGGTCCGTGCAGGCATCCTCGGTCAGCGTGAACGTGGCCGCGTCGAGCCATGTCCCGGGCAGCTCACCGGTCGCGCCGACACCGACGAGCACGCCGGTCGGCGCCACGGGACCGTCCTGCGGCGCGTCCGCAAGGTCGACCACCCGCAGCATCGGTCACACCGAGTACTTCTCGATCAACCCGTTCTTGTAGAGCTTGCCGGTGTCGGTGCGCGGCAGCTGCGCCTCGAACGCGATCGAGCGCGGACACTTGTAGTGCGCCAACCGGTCTCGCAGCCACGCCGTCAGCTCGTCGGCGAAGGCGTCGGTGGCGTCGGCCGGGTCGACGGTCTGCACGGCCGCCACCACGCGCTGCCCCATCTCGTCGTCGGGCACCCCGAACACCGCCGCGTCCAACACCTTCGGGTGGGTGACCAAAAGGTTTTCGGCCTCCTGCGGGTAGATGTTCACACCGCCGGAGATGATCATGTGGTGCCGGCGATCGGTGAGGTAGAGGTAGCCCTCCTCGTCGAGGTAGCCGATGTCGCCGACGGTGGCCCAGCCGTTCTTGTTTCGGGACGAGGCCGTCTTCGTCGCGTCGTTGAGGTATTCGAACGACTGCCCGCCCTCGAAATAGATCTCGCCGGCCTGGCCGGGCGGCAACTCGTTGCCGTCCTCGTCGAGGATGTGCACGGCGCCGCCCATCGGCTTGCCCACGGAACCGGGGTGGGTCAACCACTCCTCGGCGCTGATCAGCGTCGACCCGTGCGCTTCCGAGGACGCGTAGTACTCGTCGATGATCGGTCCCCACCACTCGATCATCTGTTTCTTGATCTCCACCGGACACGGGGCGGCGGCGTGCATGACGCGCTGCAGGCTGGATAGGTCATACGAGTCACGCACCGCCGCAGGCAGTTTCAGCATGCGGGTGAACATTGCCGGCACGAACTGGCCGTGGGTCACCCGGTGCCGGGCGATGGCGTCGAGGCAACCCTGCGCGTCGAATTTCTCCATGACGACCGTGGTGATGCCGCCGGCCTGCGCGCTCATCGACCAGACCGACGGCGCGGTGTGATACAGCGGCGCCGGGCTCAGGTACACCGAGTCGCGGGTCATCCAGACGCTGACCAGCGCCGACATCATGCCGGGCGCCTCGGCCGGCGGCACGTGCGGCAGTTCGCGTTTGATCCCCTTGGGCCTGCCGGTGGTGCCCGACGAGTACTGCAGCAGGTCGCCCTCGATCTCGTCGCCGATCGGCGTATCCGGTTGATCCGCAACGCATTCCGGGTAGCGGTCCCACCCGGGCAGGTCGGGGTCGCCTGCCCCGGCGGCGATGAGCAGCAGCTTCGGCAGCCCCCCGGGCAGGTGTTCGGCGAGGGCGGCGCACGTGTCGCGCAGCGGGGCCGAGCCGATGATCGCCTTGGCGCTGCTGTTGTCGATGATGTAGGCGGCCTCGGCCGCGGTGAGGTGCGTGTTGATCGGGACGTAGTACAGACCGCTGCGGCGCGCCGCCCACATCACCGCGTGGATGTGCTCGTTGTTCTCCATCAGGATCGCGACGGCGTCGCCCTCGACCAGGCCCGCCTCGCGGAATCGGTGCGCGAGGCGGTTGGCGCGGGCTTCCAGGTCGTCGAACGTGATGACCGTCCTGGACGGGTAGAGAATGACCGCAGGTTTGTTGGCGCCGAGATACGGGCGGATCTGCATGCGCCGACTGTACGCCGCCGAAATTGACGGGTGTCGAGACGGCCCGGCACCGGGGTGTCAGCCCAAGAAATCCAACAGTGCCGAGCCGAACGCCGCCGGTGTCTCCAGATGCGGGACGTGGCCGGTGTCCGGCACGCCGACGAACCGGGCCTCGGGCATGGTGGCCGCGCACGCCCTGGCAAGTGCGGCGATATTGCCCTTGGCCGCTTGGTCATTGGGCGCGGTGTACTTGGCGCCGACGTACGTGCGGTCGGACAGGCCGCACACGAACAACGTCCGGGTCCGCAGCGCCCCGACGAATCCCACCGCGGGCTCGTTGAGCAGCATCTCGGTGGCCGCCGCGGAGCTTTGCACCCAGCGCTCGAACTCGGGCCCGCGCCCGATCGCCACACGAACCGCGACGAAGGGATCGATGAGCCGGGAATCCTTGCGCACGAAGTAATGCGCCAGGTACTGACGGATCTGGTCCTCGGTCATCGAGCGCTCGTCCTGCGCCCAGTCGTCGCGCGTCACCGGCCTGGTCAGGCCGATCCGGTAGTCCTCGAGACCCATCGGATTCTCCAGCACCAACGCCCGCACCCGCTCGGGCAGGGCCCGCGCCAGGTGCATCGCGATCAGGCCGCCCGTCGAATGCCCCACCACCGCAACCGAATCCAGCACCAGCCGGTCCAGCAGCGAGCGCAGGTGGCTCACCGACGCGCCGGCCGTCAACGTCGAGGGCTTGGTCGACTTCCCCCAGCCGACGAGGTCCGGGACGACCACCCGGAAGCCGGCGCCGCGCAGGGCGTCGATCACGCCCGCCCAGTACGCGGCGAAGAAGTTCTTGCCATGCAGCAGCAGCACCGCGCCCTTGGGCTGAGCGCGTTCGGGCGCGACGTCCAGGTAGGCCAGCCGGGCGCGCTGTTCCCACTGCGGGGCCGGCCGGTCGATCCAGTCCGCCTGGGCGACGTGCGTGACATCCAGGTAGCGCACGGGATGGGGGTAGGGGTAGCCCTCCAAGCCGATGCCGAGGACGTCCGCACCGGGCCACGGCACCGCCGGTGCGGCCGCGCTGGGTGCCGCTGGTCCGCCGTGGCAGCCGGCCAACAGGCCACCCACCGCGAGGGCCCCGGACAGCGCGCGTCGCCGATCGAGGTTCACCATCGCCACCATTCGAGCACCTCCGCCACCGCCACCGCCATCGGCGCTGCCGCGGACGCGCTGGGGGCCGGCCGCCCGCAAGCAGGCGTGGTTTGCCAGCCACCGGCTCGCAGCGCGCCGAGAAGGACCGATATCCGTAACGCGGTTCGGCGGGCAATTGCTGCCGCCGCGCTTTAAGCTCGCGCCATGAAAACGTGGCTAGTCGCGCCCGTGGCGCTGTCGATCTCGATCGGCGCCGCGCCGGCCGCCCGCGCCGACGGCGCCTCCGACTATCTGTCCGGCCTGGACGCCGCCCACATCGCCTACAGCAACCCCGCGACGGCGCTCGACATCGGCAACTCCATCTGCCAGCAACTGCATCGCAACGCCGCCCCAGACGTGGCCGCCCAAGCCGCGCTGCGCGCCGGGTATGAGCCCGGCCAGGCCGGCAAGATCCTGTTCTTCGCCAGCCACGCGCTGTGCCCGGACACGGCGGCGGCGGTCGACAGATGGGGCGATTCGCCGTGACGGTCGGCCGCCGCGACGCGTCGATCGTGTAACGTGATTGTGCGTTTGCTGTGCCGCCGTAGGGAGGTGTGAATGACCGCCGAGCCCCTGGATGCGCCCGCGGCCTGCTGCACCTCCGACCGCGAGTTCGGGGCCTACGACTACGTCGGCGGCATGGAACGGCTCCTGGAGGCGGTGCAGGAACTGTCGCTGGCGCGCAGCCTCGCCGAGGTGCAGCTCATCGTCCGGTCGTCCGCGCGGGAACTGACCGGCTGCGACGGCGCCACCTTCGTGCTGCGCGACGACAACACGTGCTACTACGCCGACGAGGACGCGATCGCGCCGCTGTGGAAGGGCAGCCGCTTCCCGATCGAGGTGTGCGTCAGCGGCTGGGCGATGCTCAACCGCGAGGCCGCGATCATCCCGGACGTCTACCACGACCCGCGGATCCCCCGGGGCATCTACCAGCCGACCTTCGTCAAGAGCCTGGTCATGGTCCCGATCCGCAAACAGAACCCGATCGGGGCCATCGGCAACTACTGGGCACACCAGCACTCGCCGTCGGACCAGGAGGTCCGGCTGCTGCAGGCGCTGGCCGACTCGACGTCGATCGCCATGGAGAACGTCCAGGTGTACTCCGAGTTGGAGCAGCGGGTGCGCGACCGCACCGCCGCGCTGGAATCGGCGAACGAGGAGATCCGCCGGCTGTCGATCACCGACGAGATGACCGGGCTCAACAACCGCCGCGGGTTCTACCTGAGGGCCGAGCAGAAGCTGCATGGCACGCACCACCTGGGGCGCAGCTGCGTCCTGGCCTTTCTCGACGTCGACGGGCTGAAACGGGTGAACGACGAACTGGGCCACGACGTCGGCGACTGCCTGATCAAGGACGTGGCGCAGACCCTGCGCGACATGAAGGAAGAATCCGACATCCTCGCCCGCATGGGCGGCGACGAGTTCTGCGTCATGGTCAGCGAAAGCGAGAACGACACGGCGTCCCTCAAGGAGCGGCTCGACGAGGCGTTTCGGCGGTTCAACGAGACCAGCGACCGCCCGTACCGCCTGTCGGCGAGCGTCGGGCTGGTGCGGGCGCCGGCCACCGAGAGCCCGACGGTGGACGAGCTGCTCGCGCGGGCGGACGAGTTGATGTACGTCGACAAGAAGGCCAACGCGAGATCGCGCCTTTGAGTAACCGGGCCGGGCTTAGCCGGCTTCGCCGAGCCGCTGTTTGAGGGCCTCGAACTCGTCCTTGACGCCGGTCGGCAGCTTCTCGCCGACGAACTCGAACCACTCTTCGATCTGCGGCAATTCCTCGCGCCACTCGGCGGGGTTGACCGCCAGCGCCTTGGTGACGTCGTCTTTGCTGACGTCGAGGCCGTCGAGGTACAGGTCGTCGGCCGTCGGCACGACGCCGATCGGGGTGTCCTGCCCGCCGGCCTGGTGCTCGATGCGGTCCACGATCCACTTCAGCACCCGGCTGTTCTCGCCGAAGCCCGGCCACAGGAAGCCGCCGTCTGCGTCGCGACGGAACCAGTTGACGAAGAACACCTTCGGCAGCTTGGACTCGTCGGACTGCTTGCCCAGGTCGATCCAGTGCTGGAAGTAGTCGCCGACGTTGTAGCCCAGGAACGGCAGCATGGCCATCGGGTCGCGGCGGACGGTGCCGACCTTGCCCTCGGCGGCGGCGGTCTGCTCGCTGCCCATGGTGGCGCCCATGAACACCCCGTGCTGCCAGTCGCGGGCCTCGGTCACCAGCGGCACGGTGGTCTTGCGGCGAGCGCCGAACAGGATGCCCGAGATCGGCACGCCCTGCGGGTCGTCCCACTCCGGCGCCAGGATGGGGCACTGCGACATCGGGGTGCAGTACCGCGAGTTCGGGTGCGCGGCAGGCGTTTCGGTCTTGCCGGCGTACCAGTCGTTGCCCTTCCAGTCGACCAGGTGCTGCGGGTCGCCCTCCAGGCCCTCCCACCACACGTCGTTCTCGTCGGTCAGCGCGACGTTGGTGAAGACGGTGTTGCCGCCCTCGATGGTGCGCATGGCGTTGGGGTTGGACTTCCAGTTGGTGCCGGGCGCCACGCCGAAGAAGCCGAACTCCGGGTTGACCGCGTACAGGCGGCCGTCCTTGCCGAACCGCAGCCAGGCGATGTCGTCGCCGAGCGTCTCGGCGCGCCAGCCGGGGATGGTGGGCTGCAGCATGGCGAGGTTGGTCTTGCCGCACGCGGACGGGAACGCCGCGGCGAAGTAGTAGGCCTTGTTTTCCGGGGAGATCAGCTTGAGGATCAGCATGTGCTCGGCGAGCCAGCCCTCGTCGTGGGCCATGGCCGAGGCGATCCGCAGCGAGTAGCACTTCTTGCCCAGCAGCGCGTTGCCGCCGTAGCCCGAGCCGTAGCTCCAGATCTCGCGGGTCTCCGGGAAGTGGGTGATGTACTTGGTGTCGTTGCACGGCCAGGGCACGTCCTGCTGGCCCTCGTCGAGGGGGGCGCCCACCGAGTGCAGCGCCTTGACGAAGAAGCCGTCGTCGCCGATCTTCTCCAGCGCGGCCTTGCCCATCCGCGTCATCACCTTCATGGAGGCCACGACGTACTCGGAGTCGGTGATCTCGACGCCCAGCTTGGGGTCGTCGGCGCCCAGCGGGCCCATGCAGAACGGCACCACCCACATGGTGCGGCCCCGCATGCAGCCTCGGTACAGGTCGGTCATCGTCGAGCGCATCTCGGCCGGGTCCATCCAATTGTTGGTGGGACCGGCGTCGATCTCGCGCTCGGAACAGATGAACGTCCGCGACTCCACCCGCGCGACGTCGGACGGGTCGGACAGCGCCAGGTAGGAGTTCGGGTGCTTCTTCTCGTTCAGCCGCTTGAAGGTGCCGGCGGCGACCAGCTGCTCGGCCAGCCGGTTGAACTCCTCGTCGGAGCCGTCAGCGAAGACCACCCGGTCGGGCTGCGTGAGCTCCGCGACCTCCTGCACCCAGGACAGCAGCCCGGGATGGTTGGTAGGGGCGTTGTCCAGACCGGGAATGGTCGCTGAAGTCATCGAACTCTCCTGGTGTTTCGTTTCGGGCTTCATTGCTCGGTATGCCATCACCCACACAACTGCTTGCATGGTGGCATTAACTACAGGTTATCGTGGCGCGCTTGTCGAGTGAGTCTCGGGCAGGTATAAGCCTTCTCACTACAACGATTCAGAAACTCAGTCCGGTTCCTCATCGTCGCTCCTCACAGCGGGTTTCTCGGGCTCGACGCTCCCCGCCCCGTCGGTAGGGTTTTCCTGGGCAGGTATACCCGGTTCGCCTAGCTCTGCACGCACCGCGTTCCAGGCGCTCAGCACCGCGGGCATGTCCCGGTCGCGCGCGGCGGCGGCGCGGGCGGCGGCCGCGGCGTGCGCGCGCAATTCGGTGTCGATGATCCCCACCGCGCCGCTCACCTGCTGGTTCTCGGCCTCGTCGCGGGCCAGCAGCGCCTTGCTCAGCAGCGACTCGGCCACCAGGACCCGGGTGGCGACGAGCTCCTCGGCGACGGACTGCAGCGCGGCGGTCGCGTCGCCGGCCCAGCGATCGAGCAGGGCGCGGTCGCGCAGCAGGCCGCGGATGTGGATGACCACGAAGGTCAGCGCCAGCCCGATCGCCAGGCACGCCGCCGCACCGGCGGCGGTCAGGGCGGGGCTCAACCGGGACGCCAGGCCGGTGAGCAGCCGGCTCAGCGTCAGGGCGACGCCCAGGCCGAAACCGACGCCCAACACCGCCGTCAGCCAGGTCTCCTGGCGCCGCGAGGTCAGCGGCACGGCGGGGACGTCGACGGTCGGCAGCTCCCGGGGCGCCGGCAGGTCTATCGCCACGTCCAGCGCGTGGGCCACGTCGGCGAGCTGGCTCTCGGCCCCGTCGCTGACCTCGCCGACCACCTCGTCCAGGCGTTCCCGCGTGCGGTCGGCGAACTCCGGCATCGCGCGCCGGGACAGCGCGGCCGCGTCCTCCTGCAGTTCGGTGCGCACCGAGGTGCACCGATTGCGCGCGAAGTACGACAGCTGCACCCGCGCCTGCTGGATCTGGCCCCGCAGCGTGATGGTGCGCTCGGCCTTCGCCTCGCGCCGCTGCTGCAGCGCGCCGGCGCGCTCCTCGCGCAGCGCCTCCACCCGGGCCCGCCGGCCGGCGCCTTCGACGTCGCGGTCGAACCGGTGCGCGACGGTCCGCAGCCGGGAGTCCCACTCGCGCAGCCGGTTGCGCCGCGCCAGGTCCGGGTCGGCGAGCAGCCCCGAGACCGCGCCGACGAGGTCGTCGACCGCAGGGTCGCCGAGGTCGGGCCGGGCCGCCGCGCCGACCCAGCGCACCCGGCCGTACCGCGGCGCGTGCGCGGCCAGCGCGTCCCGGTTGGCGGCGAGCACGTCCCGCCAGCCCCGGTGCACGTCGATCTTGGACACCACGCCCACCACGGCGTCGGTGTGCTCGGCCGCGGCGTCCAGCAGCGCGCAGTCGGAGTCGGTCAGCGGCGTCGCCGCCGAGACGACGAACACGACCGCCAGCGGCGCGTCGCCGGATCCCAGATCCGTCGATTCGACGAACTTGTGCTGCGACAACCGCTCACGCAGGGCCGCGGCCACCCCGCTCACCCCGGCCAGCCACGGGCCGGTCACCAGCACCACGTCGCGGCGGTGCGTGGCGGGCGTCGCCAGCCCGGGCGCGGCACCGGCGACCAGCGCGTCGACCGCCGAGACCGCCGAGACCGGCCCGCCCGGATCGTCGTGGTCCTCGCCGCTCATGCCCACTGCCCCGGCAGGGAGCCGCACGCCTGCGACCACAGCCGCAGCGACCCCCTGGCGATGTCGGCGCCGCAGGCGCGGTGCAGGTCGCTGCTGCTGGCGCGGCTGTAGCGCTGCCAGCGCACCGCCCGCGGCAGGTGCGCGGTCGGGTCGCGGTGCCCCGCGGCGTTCATGTCGGGGGACCCGGGGCCCTCGGGATCGAGGCCGGCCGCCTCGGCGAGGTCGACGGCGGCGGCCATGCGCGCCACCACGGTGTCGTCGCGCGACAGGAAGCCGGTGATGCGCTCCCCGAGGGCCGCGTCGCCGACGGCCAGCGCCTCCAGCTCCGCCACCGCGGTCAGCACCCGCTGATAGCGGGCCTCGGCGCCCGCGCCGGCGATCCGCCCCAGGACGGCGTCCACGCCGCTGGTCCGGCGGAACAGCTTCCGAGCCTGCGCCGCCGTCCGTCCCTGCCGGGCGGCGGCGATCCCCAGGGCGATGCCGAACAGGTCCAGGGCGTGCAGCAGGCGCTCGCGCGCGTCGGCCGGCAGCGGGCTGTCCGCGGGATAGCCGGCGCCCAGGAAACCCGCGAAGGACCCGTCGAGGCCCACGCCGCCGGGATGGGCGGCCAGCGTGCGCAGCGCCGCCCACAGCGAACCCGCGCTGCCGCCAGTGCCGTCGCGGTCCAGCTCGGTCAGCGCGGCGACCGCCAGCACCCCGATCATCGGGTCGACGGCGACGCCGGCGCGGGCGGACAGCTCCGCGCAGCGGGCGCGGGCGGCCACCAGCGGCTCGTCCCCGCCACGCCCGGACAGGGCCGTCAGGTCCGCCTTGTTGAGCACGGCGACCACCGGGCGATCGGCGGCGGCGATCGCCGCGGCGTCCTCGGGCTTAACCACCTCGGCCAGCACGTAGACCACCACGTCGGCGGCATCGACTGCGGCGTCTGCTTCGGCGGCGCCCCGGACCCGGGCGGTGATCCCCGCCCCGTCCAGCGCGCGGGCCACCGTGGCGCGGCCGACGCCCGGGCGGCCGTCGACCACCAGGCGCAACGGCGCCGCGGCGCGCTCGGCGATCGACGTCACGCGCGGGTCGGCGCAGCCGGCGGCGAATCGCGCCAGTTCGTCGACGAAAATCTGGTGTCCTTGTCCCCTCATGCCCCGCCCGTTCGATTCGATCGGCCCGGCCGCCCGGCGGGCCGTCCCACCGGAATTCCCGACCGCCGGGCTCCCCCCGCTCGGCTCGTGGTTCCACCGCATGGTGGCACCTGCGCTGTCACGATGCGAGCCACCGTTTGACAACTACCAGCTCAAAGCAACTGTTGGGTATCAATCCGGACCAGGGGCGGCTACATCCGGCATTCATGGGCCACCATGGACAAATGCAAGCGCAACGCGGGGTGTCGGTGTCACCCGGCACGCCGGTGGGCACACCGGAGCACCACGAGCAGCGCCCGCTCCCCGCGTCGACGTTCCGCTCGCGGCGCTCGGCCCTCTCCGACGGTCAGCGCCAGACGTGGGAGCGCCGCTGGCCGCAGCTGGGTCTTTCGCTGGGACCCTCGCCCGACGGCGACGACGGCCCGCGCGAGCCGACCCTCGATCCGCAGGCGTGGTTCGGCCGTCAGGCGCCGCTGGTCCTCGAAATCGGTTGCGGCAGCGGGACTTCAACGCTCGCGATGGCCAAGCAGGAGCCCGACGTCGACGTCATCGCGGTGGAGATCTACCGGCGTGGGCTGGCGCAGCTGCTGGTCGCGATCGACCGCGACCAGGTCGACAACATCCGGCTGATCCGCGGCAACGCCGTGGAGGTGCTGCAGCGGTTGATCGCGCCGGGCACGCTGGCCGGGGTCCGTGTGTTCTTCCCCGACCCGTGGCCCAAGGCGCGCCACCACAAGCGGCGCTTCCTGCAGCCGGGCACGGTTGGCATGATCGCCGACCGGCTACTCCCGGGTGGTGTGCTGCACGTCGCGACGGATCACGCGGGGTACGCCGAGCACATCGCCGAGGTCGGCGACGCCGAACCCCGGTTGCGGAGGGCCGATCCGGGTGGTCGGCTGGGGATCTCGACGGTTCGCCCGACAACCAAGTACGAGACGAAAGCTCAGGAAGCGGGCAGCCTCGTCACCGAGTTCATCTGGCTTCGGAACTGACCGGGCGAGATCAGGCAACGAATAGGCGATGCATATGAGCCTGACGGAACAGGCCGCGGCGGGAGCCGAGCCGCTGGAAGACCCCGAGGTGCTCTCCGGTGCGCCGCAGGGCGACCTCGGCACGTTCACCCCGCCGGGCGGGCGCGTGCTGTTGGTGTGGGACGCCCCGAACCTGGACATGGGCCTGGGCTCGATCCTCGGGCGGCGGCCGACGGCCCTGGAGCGGCCGCGGTTCGACGCCCTGGGGCGCTGGCTGCTGGGCCGCACGGCCGAGGTGAGCGCGGGCCGGCCGGGCGTCGTCGTGGAACCGGAGGCGACCGTCTTCACCAACATCGCCCCGGGTAGCGCCGACGTGGTGCGGCCCTGGGTGGACGCCTTGCGCAACGTCGGGTTCGCCGTCTTCGCCAAGCCCAAGATCGACGAGGACAGCGACGTGGACCGCGACATGCTCGCCCACATCGAGCGGCGCCGCGCCGAAGGGCTCGCGGCGCTGGTGGTGGCCTCGGCCGACGGTCAGGCGTTCCGCTTGCCGCTGGAGGAGATAGCTCGCAGCGGGGTCAGCGTCCAGGTGATCGGATTTCGCGAACACGCGAGTTGGGCGCTAGCGTCGGATACCTTGGACTTTGTCGACCTGGAGGACATCGCGGGTGTTTTCCGGGAGCCGTTGCCGCGAATCGGCCTAGATTCGCTGCCTGACCAGGGGGCGTGGCTTCAGCCGTTCCGGCCGCTGTCCGCGCTGTTGACCGCGCGTGTGTGACACTGGCTGGAAAAACCGAAGGACATTGCGCGGGTCGTCAACGATCCAGTAAGGAGCTTGCGTGTTCGCCTGGTGGGGTCGAACCGTGTACCGATTCCGGTACATCGTAATCGGGGTCACTGTAGCTCTGTGCCTCCTCGGCGGCGTCTTCGGGATCAGCCTCGGCAAGCACGTCACGCAGAGCGGTTTCTACGACGAGGGCAGTCAGTCGGTGAAGGCCTCGGTGCTGGGTGACCAGACCTACGGCCGCGACCGCACCAGCCACGTGGTGGCGACGTTCACCGCGCCCAACGGCAAGACGGTCGACGACCCGGCGTGGCGCGACAAGATCGTCGGTGAGCTCAACAAGTTCAAGACCGATCACCCCGACCAGGTCGTCGGCTGGGCCGGCTGGCTGGCCGCCCCGGACAGCACCAGCCCGATCATCAAGGGCATGGCCAGCGAGGACCGCAAGCACACCTTCGTGTCGATCCCGCTCAAGGGTGACGACGACGACACCATCCTCAACAACTACAAGACGATCGCGCCGGACCTGCAGAAGCTGGACGGCGGCACCGTGCAACTGGCCGGCCTCGAGCCGATCGCCAACGCGCTGACCGGCACCATCGCCACCGACCAGCGCCGCATGGAGGTGCTGGCGCTGCCGCTGGTGACGGTGGTGCTGTTCCTGGTGTTCGGCGGCGCCGTCGCCGCCGGCCTGCCGGCCATCGTGGGCGGTTTGAGCATCGCCGGCGCGCTGGGCATCCTGCGCCTGGTCGCGGTGTTCGGGCCGGTGCACTTCTTCGCCCAGCCGGTGGTCTCGCTGATCGGCCTGGGCATCGCCATCGACTACGGCCTGTTCGTGGTGAGCCGGTTCCGGGAGGAGATCGCGGAGGGCTACGACACCGAAGCCGCGGTGCGGCGCACCGTGATGACGGCCGGCCGCACCGTGACGTTCTCGGCGGTGCTGATCATCGCGTCCAGCGCCAGCCTGCTGGTGCTGCCGCAGGGCTTCGTGCACTCGCTGACGTACGCGATCTTCGCCGCGGTGGGGCTGGCGGCGCTGCTGTCGATCACCTTCCTGCCGGCGTGCCTGGCCATCCTGGGCCGCCACGTCGACGCGCTCGGGGTCCGGACCGCGTTCCGGGTGCCGTTCCTGCGCCACTGGAAGGTCTCGCGCGCCTACCTGAACTGGCTGGCCGACCGGTTGCAGAAGACCAAGACCCGCGAAGAGGTCGAGGCCGGCTTCTGGGGCAAGCTGGTGAACTGGGTGATGAAGCGGCCGCTGGCCTTCGCGATCCCCATCGCGGTCGGCATGATCCTGCTGGTCATCCCGCTGGGCAACCTGTCCTTCGGCGGCATGAGCGAGAAGTACCTGCCGCCGGACAACCCGGTCCGCCAGGCGCAGCAGCACTTCGACAAGCTGTTCCCCGGCTACCGCACCGAGCAGTTGACCGTGGTGATCGAGAGCACCAACGGCAGCAAGGTCACCGACCAACAGGTCGCCGACATCCGCAACCGGATCAGCTCGATCTCCGGCTTCACCGACAAGACGTGGGAGGAGCGGCCCTGCCCGACGATCGCGGGCAACCCGTGCGTGAGCGGGCCCAACGGGACGCATCCCAAGAACGACTCGATACGGGTGATCCAGAACGGCCTGGTCAGCAAGAGCGACGCGGCGAAGAAGATCAACGAGCTGCGGGCCATCTCGCCGCCCAAGGGACTCACGCTGCTGGTCGGCGGCACGCCGGCGCTGGAGCAGGACAGCATTCACAGCCTGGCGGCGAAGGGTCCGCTGATGTTGGTGCTGTTGCTCAGCGCCACGCTGTTGCTGATGTTCCTGGCGTTCGGATCGGTGGTGTTGCCGGTCAAGGCGGTGCTGATGAGCGCGCTGACCCTGGGGTCGACGCTGGGCATCCTGACCTGGATCTTTGTCGACGGGCACCTGTCGAAGTGGCTGAACTTCACGCCGACGTCGCTGATGGTGGTCCTCATCGCGCTGGTGGTGGCGGTCGGCTTCGGGCTGGCCACCGACTACGAGGTGTTCCTGGTCTCCCGCATGGTCGAGGCGCGGGAGCGGGGCATGTCGACGGCGGAGGCCATCCGCATCGGCACGGCGACCACCGGGCGGTTGATCACCGCGGCGGCGCTGGTGCTGGCGGTGGTCGCCGGTTCGTTCGTGTTCTCCGACCTGGTGTTGATGAAGTACCTGGCGTTCGGCCTGATGGCGGCGCTGCTGCTGGACGCCACCGTGGTCCGGATGTTCCTGGTGCCGTCGGTGATGAAGCTGCTGGGCGACGACTGCTGGTGGGCGCCGCGCTGGGCGCGCCGCCTGCAGAACCGGATCGGCCTGGGCGAGATCGACCTGCCCGACGAACGCAAGCGCCCCACCCTCAACGGCCGCCCGGCGCGGCCGCCGGTGGCGGCCAGCCTGGTGGCCGCGACGCCGCGGCACCCGCACGACCCGACGCATCCCGCCCCGCCGGAACCGGGCCGCCGGCCCGCCGGTCCCGCGCAGCCCGAGATCCGGCCCGCCCAGGACCCGGCGGGCGCGTCTCGCGTCGCGCCTGCCGCCGGTGAGGCCGCGAACACGACCCGGCTGCCGGGGCGGCCCGGCCAGCAGCCCACCGAGGCCCCGACGACGCGTTTCTCGGCGCCCGGTACACCGCCGAAGCCCTGGATCGCGGCGCTGCCGCGGTGCTCACCGACACGACCAAGCTCGCCGAC
>NZ_LZJC01000074.1 GCF_001666755.1 Mycobacterium sp. E1214
CCCGGTGCCGCCGGCCGCGCACCAGGAGCCGCCGAAGGGCGCGGGCCTGATCGAACGGATGGTGACCTCCAAGATCCGGGTGCAGCGCCCCTCCTTCCGGACCGCGGATCCCAGCTCCACCTACCGCCTGCCCCTAAAACCCGGCTCGCGCACGCTCGGGGTGACGGCGCATCGGCTGGCGCTCACCGTGGACCACCACGACACGCTGTCCGACATCTCCCTCACCGCGCGACCCGGCAGTTTGACCGCGATCGTCGGCCCGTCGGCCGCACGCAACTCCGCCCTGCTCGGGCTGCTGGCCGGGCGCAGGGCCCCCAGCGCGGGTGTCGTCACCGTGGACGGCCACGACGTACACGCCGAACCGGCGGCCATGGCCAGCCGCATCGGGATCGTCGACCACGACGACCGCCTGCACCGGCACCTCACCACCGCGCAGACCCTGCGTTACGCCGCCGAACTGCGGCTGCCCCCGGACGTCTCCGCCGAACACCGCGCCCGCGTGGTCGACCAGGTCCTCGAGGAACTCGAGCTGACCGCGCTCCGCGACACCCGCATCGGGAAGCTGCCGCCGGAGGCGCGCCGGTGCGCGGCCCTGGCGGTCGAGTTGCTGACCAGGCCCACCCTGCTGGTCGTCGACGAGCCGACCGCCGGGCTCGATCCGGCGCAACAGAGCCACGTCATGGGAGTCCTGCGGCGTCAGGCCGACCTCGGCTGTGTCGTGGTGGCGGCCCTGTCAGCTCGCGCACCGCTCGCGGACCTCAACCTGTGCGACCAGGTGCTGGTGCTCACCGCGTCCGGCACGGTGGCCTTCCTCGGCGCGCCCCTGCAGATCGAGGCGGCCATGGGCACCACCGACTGGTCGGAGGTGCTGGCCCGGGTGAGCGCCGACCCCGACGGCACCCACCGCGCCTACCGCGGGCTGCCGCCCACCCCCGCGTCGAGCACGCCGCCGCAGGTGGCGGAGCCCTGGCCACCGGCGGCGGAGTTGGCCCGGTCGCGCCAGATCAGGCTGCTGGCGCGCCGCGATCTCCGGCTGCTCTTCGCCGACCGCGCCTACTGCGCGTTCCTCGCGATCCTGCCCTTCGCGTT
>NZ_LZJC01000075.1 GCF_001666755.1 Mycobacterium sp. E1214
GTTCGGCGACCCCGGCGGCGTCGGTGAGCACCGCGGCAGCGCCGCGATCCAGGGCTTCGGCGGTGTACCGGGCGCCGTGCGTCGTCGCCCCCGGCAGCGCCGCGAACAGGTCGCCCGGGCGGACGTCCTGGGCCCGCAGCGTCACGCCGGTGATGGACAGGTCCGGAACCGTGGTGGCGCCGCCCGTCACCCGCGCGCCGACCTGTGCGGCCAGCGCCGGCAGTCGCGCGCCCGCCACGGCGCCGGGCCGCAGCCCCGTGGGCACCGACACCAGTCACCACCTCCATAGCCATGATCGGCCATGACACCCTACCTAGGCGGGGGACCGACGAGCCGCTCCCGCGCCTGCGGTGCGCCGTCACCGGGTGCCGCGGTGCTCCAGCAGCGGCAGGAAGATGGTGTCGACGATCTCCTCGATGGCCTCGTCGGGCAACGGCCGCAACGTCATCAGGAGCTCGTACCGGAACAGGTCCACCGGCAGCCGCGCGATGCGCTTGGTGACCCGGCGGGGGTCGAGCTCGCCACGGTCGGCGGCCCGTTGGATGACCTGTTCCACGGCCGCCTCACGGTCGCCGTGCACGAATTCCTTGAGGTCGGCGAGGCTGCTACCGGTCTGCTCGTAAAAACCGCCCAACCGGGTCAGCAGCAACGCCACCAGGCCCACCCGCACCCGGTTCGCCTCCTGCAGCAGGGCGATGATGTCGCCCCGCAGGCTGCCCGTGTCGGGGACCCGGACCACCTCAAGGCGCGCCTGGCGTGCCAGCGCGGCCCGCACCAGTTCCTGCTTGTTGGGCCAGCGCCGGTAGAGCACGGCCCGGCTGGTGCCCGCTCGCACGGCGACGGCGTCGATGGTCATGTCGTCGTAGCCGCGTTCGGTCAGCTCCGTCCAGGCCGCGTCCAGCAGCGCCTCCTCGAGCGCGGCACCGCGACGGCGCTGGGGCCCATCGGCCGACTTAAGAGACATTGCGTTTCCTAGCGCTCCGGCTTATCGTTTGGATACGTAACGTATCTTATACCGAGGAAGGAGCCGCCCCGTGCGCATTCTCATCTCCGGTGCGGGCATCGCCGGCCTGAGCACGGCCATCGACCTGGGCGCCGACGGCCACGACGTCACCATCGTCGAGCGCGCGACCCATCTGCGGGTCAACGGCTCCCCGATCGACATTCGCGGGGATTCCATCGCCGTCGCGGGAAAGATGGGCGTGCTGGATCGAATCCGCGCGCACCGGGTGGACATGACCGAGCGCGTGCAGTTCGTCGACAGCGACGGCACCGTGGTGGCCGAGCCGCCGCCGGACCTGATCAACGACAGCGCCGACGACATCGAGATTCCCCGCGAAGATCTCACCACGATCCTGTACGACAGCCTCGGACCGTCCACCCGGTTGCGGTTCGGCGAATCCATCGCCGCGCTTGGCGACGACGGCGCCGGGGTGGACGTCCGGTTCGCCTCGGGTGCGCGGGAGCGTTATGACGTGGTGGTGGGCGCCGACGGAATGCATTCGGCGGTACGGCGATTCGCGTTCGGACCCGAGCGGAAATTCTTGCGCCACCTGGGGTTCTACGTGGCCTTGGGCGCCCTGCCCGGCTACACGCCGACCAGCCGCGAAAACCCGATGTACAACTTTCCCGGCCACCTGGCCGGCATCGCCGCCTACAACGATAAGGCTTTGGCGGTGTTGATGTTTCGCTCGCGCTGGCTCGACTACGACTATCACGACCTGGCGGCGCAGAAACGCCTGCTGGCCGACGCCTTCGCCGGTCACGACGAGTGGCGGGTTCCCGAATTGGTCTCGGCGGCCGTCGCCGACCCGGAACTCTACTTCGACTCGGTGAGCCAGATTCACATGGACGCTTGGCATCTGGGTCGCGTCGTGTTGGTCGGTGACGCCGCGCATTGCGCCTCACCGCTGTCCGGTCGCGGCACCAGCCTCGCTCTCACGGGCGCCTGGTTCCTGGCGCGGGCGCTGCGGGATCATCCCGGCGACATCGAGCGCGCGTTCGAGCAGTACGAGCGCGACCAACGGCCGCACGCCGACCGCTGTCAGGCCACCGCGGCGCCCGGAGGTGAGCACCTGGTCCCGGCCACACAGGAGCAGATCGACGAGCGTAACCGCGCGTTCGGTGCCGCCTGAGTGGGCCACTGTTGAACCGTTGCTAGAGCGGGACTCTCGCACCGGGCGGTGACCAACAGCAACACCGCACCCGAGGCACAGTAAGCCTTAAGTACGCATGTCCATGATTTTAATCATGGGGATATTAAAGGTTAACGGTTGGAAAACGGCTCTGACTGCGGTGGCCGCCGGGGTGGGCGCGGCCACGGCCGTCGGGGTGGCGCCGTTGGCCCATGCCGCCCCGACGGCCCGACAGCACACCCCGCGAGATTTCTTGGCGGCCGTGCGAACGGCCGGCGTCACCGGCACCGACCCGGCGATGCTGGAAGACGGCTACAGCGTGTGCTGGCAGCTGTGGAACGGGCGCGTCCCACCCAACCGGGTGGTAGCGGGGCTGCAACACGACTACCCGCAGCTCACCGTCGACCAAGCCGCCGATTTCGTCAAGGCCGCCTATGCCGACCTGTGCCCGGTGCCGGGCGCCTACGACTACTGGGCCTACAGCACCAGCTGACTCAGGTGGCCTGCAACGTCAGCGGCGGGCCCGGATCCGGTGAGAGCGGAACGTTTTCACGCTGCATCAGCCAGCCCGCAATGTTGTGGAACAGCGGGGCCGCCGAGTGGCCGGGCGTACCGTCGGCGTTGCGCTCGGGGTTGTCCATCATGATGCCGATGACGTAGCGGGGGTTGTCGACGGTGGCCATCCCCGCGAACGTGATCCAGTAGACGTTGTCGAAGTAACAACCGCAGGCCGGGTTGATCTGCTGCGCGGTGCCCGTCTTGCCCGCCATCTGGTAGCCCGGCACGGCGGCCGACGGGCCGGTGCCCTGCTGGTAGCCCATCGGATCGCGCTGCACCACCGAGCGCAACATGTTGCGCACGGTCTGGGCCGTCTGCGCCGACACCACCCGCACACCGTCCGGTTTGGGTTCCTCGGTGCGGGTGCCGTCGGGGGCGATGGTGGCCTTGATGATGCGCGGCGGGATGCGCACCCCGTCGTTGGCGATGGCCTGGTACATGTCGGCCATTTGCAGCAGCGTCATCGAAAGGCCTTGTCCGATCGGCAGGTTGGAGAAGGTACTGCCCGACCATTGATCGATCGGCGGAACCAGCCCAGCACTCTCACCGGGCAATCCCACGTTGGTGCGTTGGCCCAGGCCGAATTTGCGGACCATGTCGTAAAAACGTTCCGGCCCGACGCGCTGCGCCAACATCAACGTGCCGACGTTGGAGGACTTTCCGAAGACCCCCGTGGTGGTGTACGGCATCACCCCGTGGTCCCAGGCGTCGTGGATGGAGACGCCGCCCATCTGGATGGTCCCGGGCACCTGCAGCACCTCGTCGGGGTTCGACAGGCCGTATTCGATGACGGAGGAGGCGGTGATGACCTTGTTCACGGAGCCGGGCTCGAACGGCGAGGACACCGCCAGGTTGCCCAACTGCTTGTTGGCCTGCCTCCCGATGTCCTGGGAGGGGTCAAAGGTGTTGTCGTTGGCCATCGCCAGGACCTCACCGGTCTTGGCGTCCAGGACCACAGCCGACACGTCGTGCGCGCCAGACACGTCCTTGGCCTGCTGCACCTGCTGCTGCACGTAGAACTGGATGTCGTCGTCGAGGGTGAGCTGGACCATGGAGCCGTTGACCGCCCGGTGCCGGTTGCGGTAACTGCCGGGGATGACGACGCCGTCCGAACCGCGGTCGTAGGTGACCGAACCGTCGGTCCCGGACAGCACGGAATCCATGGATTCCTCGAGGCCGAGCAGGCCGTGCCCGTCCCAGTCGATACCGCCGATGATGTTGGCAGCCAACGATCCACCCGGATACTGCCGCAGGTCCTGGCGCTCAGAGCCGACCTCGGGGAACTTGTCCGAGATGGCGCTGGCGACCGCGGGGTCGACGGCGCGGGCCAGGTAAACGAAGTTGTCGTCGCTTTGCAGCTTCTTCAAAATCGTTGCGGCGTCCGGCTTGTTGCTCAGGCGGGTGGCCACTTCCTTCGCGATGTCCTTGAGCCGCTGTTGCGGGTCGGGCGCGGCCGAGTTCTTGCTCTTGGCCTCGTCGAGTTGCTTGTGAATCCGCTTCGGCTGGAACGTGAGCGCCCGCGACTCGATCGTGAAGGCCAGCTGATTCTTCATCCGGTCGATGATGCTGCCCCGCACCGCCTTTTCCACGTCGGTGACCTTCAGCTGTCCGGCGGCTTGGGCGCGCAGCGTCGGCGCGTTGGTGACCTGCAAGACGAACAGCTGCGCCGCGGCCACCAACATCAACACCAGGATCGCCACATTGCCGGCGCGGTGCCTGAAGACGAACGACGCACCCCGGGCGCCGACCTGGACGACCTGACGGGTGCGACGTTGCCGCGCGGAGTGCCCGGGCGGCGCGTCCGCCGACGGACGCTGCGCCGCGCGCGTCCCCTTGGCTTTTCGCACGCGGCCGGGCTCGGCGACGTCGTTGCCCTGTGGCTTCAGGCGCCGCTTCGGTTGTCGAACGCCCTTGTCCTCCGGGTTTTTTCGGGGCCCACGCGCCGGTCGGGCCGACTGCGTCCGACGTGCACGCGGCTGGTCTCCTCGACTCACCTGGGCACACCCGGCGTCGCAGCAACCGCGGGACCCGGCACGGCGCCGGTGCTCGGCGGTACGCCCGGGCGGCCCAACTGCACGGGCACCGGGATTTCGGCGGGCAGCGGCGCAGGCGCTTGGCCGGGAGCAGGAACGGGCAAGCCGCCCAACGGAATCGACACCTCACCCGGATCGATCCGAAAACTCCTGCTTGATCCGTCACCGCCGGGGATAGACTCAC
>NZ_LZJC01000076.1 GCF_001666755.1 Mycobacterium sp. E1214
GGCATGGACACCGAAACGCCGTTCGACAGCCTCATCGTGGCGGCCGGCGCGCAGCAGTCCTACTTCGGCCACGACGAGTACGCCGCCTTCGCGCCCGGCATGAAAAGCATCGACGACGCGCTCGAGCTACGCGGCCGCATCCTCGGAGCCTTCGAGGCCGCCGAGGTGGCCACCGACCCGGCCGAGCGGAAACGGCGCCTGACCTTCGTCGTGGCCGAAGTAGGACTGCTGCGCGCCGGCCGCCACGATGAGGCTGTCGAACGGCGTTTCGGTGTCCATGCCCATCAGGTGGGACTTGACGGTCTTGGTCCCGAGGTCGATGGCGGAGACGTCGCCCCACAACACCCGGACGTTCTTCTGCCTGCGGAGCACCAGGCGGGTGGTGGGCGCGATGTCGCCCTCGGACAGGATGCCGGTCGCGACCTGGTAGAGCAGCGGTTGGAAGAGGTGGGTCGTGGTCCGGGAGATGAGCGTGATGTCGACGTCCGCGCGTTTGAGCGCCTTCGCCGCCGTCAGCCCGCCGAATCCGCTTCCGATGATGACGACACGATGGCGCGCCATAGCTGCCCCTCCCGTTGGCCTAGTTCCGCAGCACGACCTCCACCCTATGACGTCGGTCGAGACGCAGTGACGGAAGTCACCAGGAACGGGTGCGGCGGCCCGTGCCGCCATGGTTTGCGGGGCCGGCGCGGCTCGGTGGCGGGGCGGGGCGCGCGGCGGCCGCAGCCGTCACAGGGAGCATTGGCGGGTCGCCGTGCCGGTCGGCCTCGGGTGGCGCGTGGCCAGGCGGGCGACGTGAAACAGCGTGGCAGGCAACGTCGTTGGAGATCGAGCACGGAGATTGACCGCGCGTTCGCGGGTCGTTGCCGCGCCCGTGCTCTCGGCGAAACGCCTTGCCGCCCAGCCAAATGCAGGCGCTGGCAATGGCTTCACCGACCGCGGCGAACTGCGGTGCTGACTAAGAGCGATAGGCCCCGCCTTCCGGCGGGGCCTATCGACACGGCATCAGACGCAGGTTAAGCCGGGACCGCAGTCGATCGTGAGCGGTATATCGCACGCCGACATGGCGGGTGCGGCAAAGGCGAGAACCAGCGCGAGGACGATTTTGCCGGTACGACGTGACATATCAGAACCCCCTTCGTTTTCGGGAGACCATTCTCTGGATGCCCGATGCGAGAAGCATACGCTGCTATTGAACAGACGCCAACACAATTCTTAAAAATTCGCCGGCTACCCGTGTGCGCGCGGTTCGGCTTGCCGACAACGTGTTTCGGCCTGCTGGCAGGCCAAAGGCAATGAATATAAAAGGCAAAGAAAAAGTGACCGTTAATCTGCGCTGGTTCGGTTGTAGCGCTAACATCGAACGCCCATTCTGGCTCGCGAGGCGCGCCATTGCCGGCCACATTGAATTCAATTCAAAAGCGCATTGCCTCGTTTGGCGCCGCGTGCTGGCGTCGCGCTGCGGTTCTGTCCGCGCGAAAAGGGCCGAGCCTCAGACGGTTTCGCGGCGGGGCGCGGACCCTAGAAGGGCCACCCGTTGGCGTCGGTTTTGTACTTGGCGTTGAGGTCGCTGCAGAAGTCCGAAGCGGTGCCGGCGAGGAAGATGTAGTAGACCTCGCCGTTGCGTCGGGTCTGATAAGAGGTCGGAGTGGTCCAGCCGTTGTTGCACATCGCGGATTCGCCGCCGGCCGCGGTGCGCCGCCAGTTCGTCTTCGCGCAGCTGCTCAGGTCGTCGACGTTGGGGGTGGCGCTCTTGGCCGCGATCAACATGGCGCCTCCCCATTGCCCGTCGTTGCGCCGGTAAGCGCGGGCGCCGAAGCCGGCATTGTTGGTCTGGCACGCCAGTGCCCGGCGCAACAGCGTGAAGGGGGCCGCGAGCTGTTGGTTCGATACGGCCGCGGCCGCGTTGATGAATTGGGCGGCGTCCGAGCCGTCGACCTCCTGGATGACGCTCGGGTTGCCGAAGCTGAACAGCTGGGCCGAGATTCCCGACGCCGCGCCGCCGCCGCCGATGATCGGACCGCCGCCGCCGGACGTCATGGCGGGCAACGTGACCGCCGGGTCGGCACCGGCTGTCGGCAGCCCGGCCAGCGCGCCAACGGCCAGCGCGGCGAGGGCGTGGCGGGCCCGGGACCCGGTGAATCTCATGGGTCTTATTCCAGCATGCGCGCGTATTCGGCGCGACGGTTGTCGCGAATCAGTGCGTGCAGCAGGTGCCGGGTCTGAAGCCGGATGTAGTCCTCGACGCTGTAGACCGGCCCGAAGTGCCAGTGCTTGAGGGCCCACCCGTGGGCCAGCATCAGGACGTTGTAGACGGCCAAGTCGACGTCGACGGCGCGGAACACGCCGGCCGCGATCCCTGCCTCGATCACCGTGCGTAGCGGTGCGGCACTGGCGATTTCGAGTTCCTTGATGCGCGCGCGGTCGGGCGCCGCGAGGGTCCAGCTCTCCCGGTAGGTCAGCACCACCCCGTCGCGGTTCTCGTCGACGATCTCAACGTACCGCCGGATACCGGCGGTCAGCTGGTCGACGACGTCGTCGCCCGCGGCGTCCATGACCGGCGCCAGCTGATCGCGGAACACGTCGAGGATCCGCACGATGGTCGCCAGCAGCAGGTCCTCCTTGCCGCCGAAGTACCGGTAGATGAGGCCGACGCTGACCTTGGCCTCGGCGGCGAGGTCCTGCATCGACATCTGGTGAAAGCCGGTCCTGCCCATCACCTTCACCGCGGCGTCGAGCAGCTGGCGGCGGCGCGAGCTGGCCCGCGCCGCCCGGACGGCCTCTTGGACCGGCAGGGAGCCGTAGTCGCCGACGTCGGTGCTCACGGCTGCCTCAGATGCCCAGGTCCTTGGCGATGATGGTCTTCATGATCTCGTTGGTGCCGCCGTAGATGGTTTGGATGCGGGCGTCGACGAACGCGCGGGCCACGCTGTATTCGCGCATGTAGCCGTGTCCGCCGTGCAGTTGCAGGCATCGGTCGGCCGTGCGGACCTGCAGATCGGTGGTCCACCATTTTAGCCGGGCGGCCCGCGCGGCGGTGAGGCCGCCGGCGAGGTGTTCGGCGAGGCAGTCGTCGAGATAGGTTCGGGCGACGTCTATTTCGGTCGCCAACTCGGCGAGTACGAACTGGCTGTGCTGGAAGCTGGCGATCGGTGCGCCGAACGCCTTGCGGTCGCGCACGTAGTCCAGCGTGTCGGCGAGAATGCCTTCCGCGGCGGCGACCGCTCCCACGCCGAGCGCGAGCCGCTCTTGCGGCAGGTTTCGCACCAGCTGGTAGAACCCGCTGCCCTCCTCACCGAGCAGGTTCTCGGCGGGCACCCGCATGTCGGTGAAGGTGAGCTCGCTGGTGTCTTGGGCGTGCAGGCCGATCTTTTCCAGGTTGCGGCCGCGCTGAAAACCCGGGGTGTCGGCGTCCACCACCAACAGCGACAGCCCCTTGTGCCGATCCGGGGAGGTGCGCACCGCGACAACGAACAGGTCACCGCTTTGCCCGTTGGAGATGAACGTCTTGGCGCCGTTGACGACGTAGTCGTCGCCGTCGCGCACCGCGGCGGTGCGGATCCCGGCGAGGTCGCTGCCCGTGCCGGGCTCGGTCATCGCGATGCCCAGCACCGTCTCACCGGTGACCACGCCGGGCAGCCACCGCTGTTGCTGCTCGGGCGTCGTCAGGTCGGTGAGGTACGGCAGCACGATGTCGTTTTGCAGGGTGAACGCGATGGATTCCGCGGCCGCCCCCGCCCGCTGCAGCTCGTCGATCACGATCGCGTTGTAGCGGAAGTCGTGGACGCCGGGACCGCCGAGGCTCTCGGGCACCGAGAAGCCCAACAACCCGACCTTGCCGGCTTCGACGAACAACGACCGGCCCCACTGCCCGTCGCGTTCCCAATCCTCGTGGTGCGGGACGACGGTCCGGCGCACGAAATCCTGGACCAGGTCCCTGAACTGGTGATGTTCCGGGGTGTATTCCAGGCGTGCGGGCACCGAACTGCTCCTTACCAGTGACGGTCAGCGGAAGGCGTCGCTGCCGGTGAATGCCTGGCCGAGGATGAGCTGGTGCATCTCGGGCGTGCCTTCGTAGGTCAGCACCGATTCCAGGTTCACCATGTGCCGGATCACCGGGTACTCCAGCGATATGCCGTTGCCGCCCAATATGGTTCGCGCGGTGCGGCAGATCTCGATCGCCTCGCGCGTGTTGTTGAGTTTGCCGAAGCTGACCTGTTCGGGCCGCAGCCCGACGGTGTCTTTGAGCCGGCCGAGGTGCAGCGACAAAAGTTGGCCCTTGTGCAGCTCGACGGCCATGTCGACCAGTTTGGCCTGAGTCAGCTGGAACCCGGCGATCGGGCGGCCGAATTGGGTGCGCTGCGTGGCGTAATCGAGGGCCGCCTGCCACGCCGAGCGCGCCGCGCCCATCGATCCCCAGATGATGCCGTAACGGGCCTCGGACAGACACGACAACGGTCCCCGCAGGCCGGTGGCGCCGGGAAGGATCGCGTCGGCGGGCACCCGGACGTCGTCGAGCACGAGCTCGCTGGTGATGGACGCCCGCAGCGACAGTTTGTGGTGAATGGTGTTGGCGGTGAACCCGGCCGTCCTGGTGGGGACGACGAAACCGCGGATGCCGTCGTCGGTGGCGGCCCACACGACCGCCACGTCGGCAACCGATCCGTTGGTGATCCACAGCTTGCGGCCGTTGATCACCCAGTCCGATCCGTCCCGGCGGGCCCGGGTCTTCATCGCGGCGGGATCGGATCCGATGTCGGGTTCGGTCAGCCCGAAACAGCCGAGCAGCTCGCCCGCGGCCATCGCGGGCAGCCACTCCTTCTTCTGCTCCTCCGAGCCGAACTTCCAGATTGCGAACATCGCCAGCGAGCCTTGCACCGAGACCATGGAGCGCAGTCCGGAGTCGGCGGCCTCCAACTCGGTGCACGCCAGCCCGTAGTGCACGGCCGAGGCGCCGCCGCAGCCGTAGCCCTCCAGGTGCATGCCGAGCAGCCCGAGCTGGCCGAACTGCTTGGCGAGGTCGCGCACCGGCAGATCACCGATCTCGAACCACTCGGCCACGTGCGGGAGGACGTGCTCGGCGCAGAACTGCCGGACGGTGTCGCGGACCGCCAGCTCGTCGTCGGACAGCGAGGCGTCGAGCCCCAGCGGGTCGAAGCGGTCGAAGGCAGGCGGTGTCTGAGTGCTCATGTTTGCAGCCTGCCACTAACCTGCCATGGTCAAACCACCGCTGACGCTGATCACCTGTCCGGTGATGAACGACGCGGCGTCGGAGGCGAAGAACAACACCGGCGCGGCGACCTCCTCGGGGCGGGCCAGCCGACGGAACGGGATGGCCTTGACCAGCGCTTCCTTGAGCTTCTCGGGCTGCGCGTGGAACAGCGGGGTGTCGGTCGGTCCCGGGCACACGCAGTTGACCGTGATCTGGTGGCGGGCCATCTCCCGGGCCAGCGATTTGGTCAGCGCGATGACGCCGCCCTTGGCGCCGGCGTAGATCGATTCGCCGGCGCTGCCGACGCGGCCGGCGTCGCTGGCCAGGTTGACGATGCGCCCACCGGCCTGCGCGTCGACCATCCCGGGCAGGAACGCGGCGCAGACGTGCACCGGCCCCAGATAGTTGATGGCCACCACCTTCGCGGCGAATTCCGGTGTGGCGTTGAGGAATTGATCAGTGCGGTCCCAGCCGGCGGCGTTCACCACGACGCGGGGCACGCCGACCTCGGCGTGCGTCCGGTCGCGCAGCGTCTGGACCTGCGCGGCGTCGGCCACATCCACGGGTAGGGCGGTGATGAGCTCGGGTCGCTCCCTTGCTGTCGCGCCCGCGGCCGCCTCGTCGAGGTCCGCGGCGATGACCCGGTGGCCCCGCGCGGCGAACGCCAGCGCGATCGCCTTGCCGATGCCCGAACCGGCACCGGTCACCACCGCCGTCGTGCTGTGTGAATGCTCGTTCATTGGCGACGAACTTACGTTCACCGCGAATGCGGGGTCAAGGGTGCCGGTGCCACCGCTAAGGGGTCAGCGCAGTTCTGCCCGTCTCGGCGGCCCGGCGGCCGCCCGGTAGTCTCGCGGCATGCGTAGGCTCCGGCGGCCGGCCTGGCTCGCGGTGGACGTCCTCGGGGTGCTGGTGTTCTGCGCGGTCGGGCGCCGCAGCCACGCCGAGGGCATCACCGTCACCGGGGTCGCCGCGACGGCGTGGCCGTTTCTCGCCGGGACCGCCGTCGGGTGGGTGGCGTCGCGCGCCTGGCGCGCGCCGACCGCCGTGCGGCCGACCGGGGTGGTCGTCTGGCTGTGCACCGTGATCGTCGGCATGGTGTTGCGCAAGGCGACGTCCGCCGGAGTCGCCGCGAGCTTCGTGGTCGTGGCGGCGTCGGTCACCGCGCTGCTGTTGGTGGGCTGGCGAGCGGCCGTCGGGCTCGCTCTGCGGCGCAAAGCCTGAGGTGACCATGGCGGCGGTGGCGGCGGTGGGCGTGCCCGCGACGTTTGCTGCCGCGGTGCGGGCCGCGGCCACCAGCAAGGGAACGCTGAACGACCCGTACGCCGAGGCCCTGGTGCGCGCCGCCGGCATCGAGTACTTCGCCCGCCTGATCGAGGATGAGGTGTTCGCGGCGGACGACGGCGTGGCGACGCCGGGCCTCGCTGCGGCGTTGGCCGCGCACACCCGGTTCGTCGACGGCTATCTCGCCGACGCGGGCCGGGCCGGTATCCGCCAGGTGGTGCTGCTGGCGCCGGGGCTGGACACCCGGGCGTTTCGGCTCTGGTGGCCGCCGGGAACGACGGTGTACGAAGTTGACCGGCCCGAGGTTCTTGATTTCAAAGACGTTGTGCTGCAAGGTCTTCAGGCACAATTGACCGCACATCGTCGCGGCATTGGCATCGATCTGAGCGCGGACTGGCCCGAGGCGCTGCGGCGGGTGGGCTTCGACGCCGCGCTGCCGACGGTGTGGGTGGCCGAGCAGCTCTTCGTCGGATACCTGACGCCGGAGGTCCAGGACCGGGTGCTCACCCACCTCACCGCCGCCAGCGCCCCCGGCAGCCGCCTCGCCGCCGATCACCTGCCCGTGTGGAGCCCGTTGCAGCTGGAGGCCGAACGGCACTTCGTCGACGGCTGGCGCCGCCGCGGCCTGGACGTCGACCTGGCCAGCCTGACCTACCCCGGCGAATACCGTTACGTGCCTGATTATTTGACGGACCGCGGCTGGGCCACCGTCAAGCGCCGCGTCGACGAGGTGTGCGCTGCCGTCGGCGCGGCGACGCCGCGACGCGACCGCTCGGGCCACCCGGCGTTGATTCCGGAATACGTCACCGCGGAGGTCACGGCGTGACGACCGTGCCCGGCCGGCTTCGGTTCGTGTCGGCGGCCCACAACGATCCGCTGGCGGAGCCCCTGCTGGCCGAGCTGGCGGTGGAATACGCCGAGCGCTACGGCGGCACGCCGAGCACCCACCTCACGTGGTTGCCGGTGCCCGAGGCCGAGTTGGCGCCTCCCGACGGCGGACTGTTGATCGGCGTGCTGGACGGCGTCGCCGTCACCGGCGGTGCGTTTCGGCGCTACGACTCACAAACCGCGGAGCTGAAACGGATTTGGACCGACAGCGCGCACCGGCGACGCGGGTACGCGCGGACGTTGCTGGCGGCGCTCGAGGCGGAGACGGCCGCGCGTGGCTATCGGCGGATCTACTTGATCACCGGCAACCGCCAGCCGGAAGCCGAATCGCTCTACGACGCAACGGGGTACACCAGGGTGCCGCCCGACCCGATACCGAACTGGGGACCGTTCCGACCGATCGCCTTCGAAAAGTGGCTGACGCCCCCGCGCTGAGCGCGGTCAATGGCCGCGCGGCGCGTACATGATGACCGCGACGCCCAGCAGGCAGATCACCGCCCCGGCGACGTCCCAGCGATCGGGCCGGAACCCGTCGAAGGCCATGCCCCACAACAGCGATCCGGCGACGAACACGCCGCCGTAGGCCGCCAATATCCGGCCGAAGTGGGCGTCGGGCTGCAACGTGGCGACGAAGCCGTAGGCGCCCAGCGCGACGACGCCGCCTGCGGCCCACAGCAGTCCGCGATGCGCGCGGACGCCCTGCCACACCAGCCATGCACCGCCGATCTCCAACGCCGCGGCCAGGACGAACAGCGCAATCGACTTGGCGACCGTCAACGAGCGCCCGCCTTACGCAGCGCCGCGTCGGTGGCCTCGCGGATGGGGCCGCGCCACAACGGGCCATGCCCGGGCGCCAGGGTCTCGGTCTCCAGCAGGGCAAGCGCCGACAGCGTTCGGATGCAGTCCTCCTGGCTGTAGCTGAAGATCGACGGCAGCAGTTGGGGTCCGTCGTGGCGGATCAGCGGGTGCCCGGTGACCAGGGCGTCGCCGCTGGCGAGCACGCCGTCGACCAGGTAGGAGCAGTGGCCGTGCGTGTGCCCGGGGCTGAACACCGCCCGCGGGCGACCGGGCAGCGTGGCCGCTATGTCGGTAGTCAGCGGTTGGGTGGTCGGGATCCCTTCGCGGTTGAGACCGCCGCTGCGCACGACGTGCACGGTCCACGCCGCCCACCGGGGCCGCCAGAGGCGCACCGCGAGATCGCTGATCGAAACCTGTTCCAGATACTCCCGTTTGGCGTGTCCGACCTCGTCGGCGTGGCAATACACGGCGGTCCCGAACTCCTTGGCGAACCAGATCGCCGATCCCAGGTGGTCGATGTGCGCGTGCGTCAACAAGATCGCGCGCACGTCGCCGGGCTCGTAGCCCAGTCGGCGCAGCGTCCCCACCACGTCCTCGCGGTCACCCGGGTAACCGGCGTCGATCAGCATCACCCCGGTGCCGTCGGCGACCAACGTCCAGTTGACGGCCTCGCCGACGGCGAGGTGGACCGTGTCGGTGACTTGAACGAGTGCCGGTGCCGATCCCATGCCGGCGAGTGTAAAGCGATCGCAAGCGCGGCGAAGCCGGGCGCGGCGGGTCGCGACGGCCGCGATAGGAGTAGAAAAGAACCCGTGGCTGAATTGAAACTTGGGTACAAAGCATCCGCCGAACAATTCGCACCGCGTGAGCTCGTCGAACTCGCCGTCGCTGCCGAGGACCACGGCATGGACAGCGCCACCGTCAGCGACCACTTCCAGCCCTGGCGGCACGAGGGCGGGCACGCGCCGTTCTCGCTGGCCTGGATGACCGCCGTCGGCGAGCGCACCAAGCGGCTGCAGCTGGGCACCTCGGTGCTCACCCCGACGTTCCGCTACAACCCCGCCGTCATCGCCCAGGCGTTCGCCACCATGGGCTGCCTCTACCCGGGCCGCATCTTCCTGGGCGTCGGCACCGGCGAGTCGCTCAACGAAATCGCCACCGGATACGAGGGCGACTGGCCGGAGTTCAAGGAGCGCTACGCCCGGCTGCGCGAATCGGTGCGATTGATGCGCGAGCTCTGGCTCGGTGACCGCGTCGACTTCGAGGGCGAGTACTACCACACCAAGGGCGCCTCGATCTACGACGTGCCCGAGGGCGGCATCCCGATCTACATCGCGGCCGGCGGCCCGCAGGTGGCCAAGTACGCGGGCCGCGCCGGCGACGGGTTCATCTGCACCTCCGGCAAGGGCGAGGAACTCTACAAGGACAAGCTGATCCCCGCGATGAAGGAAGGCGCGGAGGCCGCCGGCAAGAATCCCGACGACGTGGACCGGATGATCGAGATCAAGATCTCCTACGACACCGACCCCGAGCTGGCGCTGGAGAACACCCGGTTCTGGGCGCCGCTGTCGCTGACCGCCGAGCAGAAGACCAGCATCCACGACCCGTTGGAGATGGAGAAGGCCGCCGACGAGTTGCCGATCGAACAGGTCGCCAAGCGTTGGATCGTGGCGTCGGATCCCGACGAGGCGGTCGCGAAGGTCAAGGATTACGTCGACTGGGGCCTCAACCACCTGGTGTTCCATGCGCCCGGTCACGATCAGCGCCGATTCCTGGAACTGTTCGAGAAGGATCTGGCGCCCAGGCTGCGCCGGCTGGCCTGATCGGCGGGCAGATGGTCTCGGGTCCCGCCCGGGCGATCTATGTCGCCGCCCCCGAGCCGGAGACCGGCAAGTCGACGATCGCGCTCGGGCTGCTGCACCGGTTGACCGCGACGGTCGCGCGAGTCGGGGTGTTCCGGCCGATCATCAGAACCGATAGCGGCCGCGACTACATCCTGGAGCTGCTGCTAGGGCACACCACGGCGGGCCTGTCCTACGAGCAGTGCGCCGGCGCGACGTACCAGCAGCTGCACGCCGACGCCGACGCCGCGATCGCCGGCATTGTCGACGCCTATCACGCGATGGCCGAATCGTGCGATGCCGTGGTGATCGTCGGCAGTGACTACACAGACGTGACGCGGCCCGCCGAGCTCGCGGTGAACGCCCGGATCGCGGTCAACCTCGGCGCGCCGGTGTTGCTGGCTGTCAGCGGGAAGGGCCGCACCGCCGAGGAGGTCGGCCGGGTCGTCGAGGTGTGCGTGGCCGAGCTGTCGGCGCAGCGCGCCCACACGGCGGCGGTGATCGCCAACCGATGCGACCCGACCCAACTCGGGACGGTCGCCGAGGCACTGCGCGCCTTCGCCCTGCACAGCTACGTGCTGCCCGACGAGCCGCTGCTGTCGGCGCCGACCGTCACCGAGCTGGAGCGCGCCGTGCACGGGACGTCCGTCAGCGGCGAGGCCTCGCTGCGCGAACGCGAGGTGACCGGGATCCTCGTCGCGGGGATGACCGCCGACCATGTGCTGGAGCGGCTGCGCGACGGGATGGCGGTGATCACCCCCGGTGACCGCTCGGACGTGGTGCTCGCCGTCGCGAGTGCCCATGCGGCGGAGGGGTTTCCGTCGCTGTCGTGCATCGTGCTCAACGGCGGCTTCGCCCTGCACCCGTCCATCGCGGCGCTGGTGGCCGGGCTGCGGCTGCGGCTGCCGATCGTCGCCACCGCGCTGGGCACCTACGACACCGCGAGCGCGGCCGCCGCGGCCCGCGGCCGGGTCACGGCCACCTCGCAACGCAAGATCGATACCGCGCTGGAGTTGATGGACCGCTACGTCGACGTCTCGGATCTGCTTGCCCAACTGGCGATTCCGATACCCGACGTGATCACGCCGACGATGTTCATCCACCGGTTGACGCTGCAGGCCCGCTCGGATCGCAAGCACATCGTGTTGCCCGAGGGCGACGACGACCGGATCCTCAAGTCGGCGGGCCGGGTGCTGCAACGCCGCGTCGCGGACGTGACCATCCTGGGCGACGAGGCGCGGATCCGGCAGCGCTCCGGCGAACTCGGCGTCGACCTTGACGGCGCCAAGGTGCTCGACCCGCGCACCAGCGACCTGCGTGAGCACTTCGCCGAGCAGTACGCCGACCTGCGCAAGGCGAAGGGCGTCACCATCGAGCGGGCCCGTGAAGTCGTCGGCGAGGCAACGTATTTCGGCACCATGCTGGTGTACAACGGCATGGTCGACGGCATGGTCTCTGGTGCCGCCCACACCACGGCGCACACCGTGCGGCCGGCGTTCGAGATCATCAAGACCGTCCCGGACGTGTCCACGGTGTCGAGCATCTTCTTGATGTGCCTGCCCGACCGGGTCCTGGCCTATGGCGACTGCGCGATCATCCCCAACCCGACGCCGGAGCAGCTGGCCGACATCGCGATCTCGTCGGCGCGCACCGCCGCCCAGTTCGGGATCGAACCGCGGGTGGCGCTGCTGTCCTACTCCACCGGTGATTCGGGCACCGGTGCCGACGTGGACAAGGTGAAGGCCGCAACGGATTTGGTGCGCGCGCGGGCGCCGCAGTTGCCGGTCGAAGGACCCATCCAGTACGACGCGGCGATCGAGCCCTCTGTCGCGGCCACCAAGTTGCGGGACTCCCCGGTGGCCGGGCGCGCGACCGTGCTGATCTTCCCGGACCTGAACACCGGCAACAACACCTACAAGGCGGTGCAGCGCAGCGCCGGAGCAGTGGCGATCGGCCCGGTGCTGCAAGGGCTGCGCAAGCCGGTCAACGACCTGTCCCGGGGCGCCTTGGTCGAAGACATCGTCAACACGATCGCCATCACGGCGATCCAGGCGCAGGGCGGCTCGAATGACCAGTGACACGGCGCGTGTGGTTCTGGTGATCAACTCCGGGTCCTCGTCGCTGAAGTACAAACTGGTCGACCCCGACTCCGGTGCGGCCCGCGCGACCGGCAACGTCGAGCGGATCGGCGAGGACTCGTCCGGCGTACCCGACCACGCGGCGGCGCTGCGGCGCGCCTTCGACGCGCTGGGTGACGACGGCATCGACCTCGGGCAGTGCGGTCTGGTGGCGGTCGGGCATCGCGTGGTCCACGGCGGCAACAGGTTTCATCGTCCCACAGTGGTCGACGACGCGGTTCTGGGCGAGCTCAAGGGCCTGTCGGAGTTGGCTCCGCTGCACAATCCGCCCGCGCTCGCAGGTATCGAGGTGGCGCGCAAGCTGCTGCCCGACGTGCCCCACGTCGCCGTGTTCGACACCGGCTTCTTCCACGACCTGCCGGCCGCGGCGGCAACCTACGCGATCGACCGGGAGCTCGCCGAGCGATGGCAGATCCGCCGCTACGGCTTCCACGGCACGTCACACCGCTACGTCAGCGAACGCGCCGCCGCGTTCTTGGGCGTGAGCTTGCAGAGTGTGAATCAGATTGTCCTGCACCTGGGCAACGGCGCGTCGGCCTCGGCGATCGCGGCCGGCCGAGCGGTCGAAACCTCCATGGGGCTGACCCCGCTGGAGGGGCTGGTGATGGGCACCCGCAGCGGCGACATCGACCCCAGCGTCGTGGCCTACCTGTCGCACACCGCTCAGATGGAGGTCGACGACATCGAGGTCATGCTCAACCAGCGCTCCGGGGTGTTGGGGCTGTGCGGCCAGCGTGACTTCCGCCGGCTGCACAAAATGGTCGAATCAGGCGACGCTGCAGCCCAATTGGCGTACAGCGTGTTCATCCATCGGCTGCGCAAATACCTCGGCGCCTACCTGGCGGTGCTGGGCCACACCGACGTCATCACCTTCACCGCCGGGATCGGTGAGAACGACGCGACGGTGCGCCGCGACGCGTTGGCGGGCCTGGGGGAGCTGGGTATCGTGCTGGACGAGGACCGCAACGGCGGCGACGGCACGGGGGAACGGCTGATCTCCGCCGACGGCTCGCCGATCACGGTGCTGGTGATCCCGACGAACGAAGAGCTGGCCATCGCCCGCGACTGCGTCGACGTCCTATAGGAAGCCGAGGCTGGTGCGGCCGGCGCCGACCGAGGGCGTGGGGTCGGTACCCAGCGTTCGCGTCAGCAGCTCGGCGTACACGTCGCGAAAATCGGTGCTGTAGCGCAGGTCTCCGTTGTCGAGGTCGGTCAGGCTGGGTTCCGCGCCGTAGAAGCCGCCGCGCACGGGCGCGCCCGCGATGAAGACCGGGCCGGCGGTGCCGTGGTCGGTCCCTTGCGACGCGTTCGCCCGCACCCGGCGGCCGAACTCCGAGTACGCCATCAGCACGACGTTGCGCCCGCACGGGTCGCCGGCCAGCTGGCCCAGGAATCCGGTGACGGCCTCGTCGAGCGTCTGCAGCTGGCGCTGCTGGGTGGCGCGTTCGCCGGCATGGGTGTCGAACCCGCCCAACTGCACGGTGTATACCCGCGTCGGGACGCGCGCCTTGATCGCCTCGGCGACCACGCTCAGCTGTGCTGCCAGCGAATTACGTTCGTGCGTAGCGGGTTTAACCGAGGAGAACGCCGCGTCGGCGGTGCGCGCGGCGCGGTAGGCCTTGCACACCGCGGCCATCGCCGGGGTGTCATGTGGGTCGTCATCGCCCAGCGCGGTCATGACGGCGGCGAACGTTTCGGCCCTGCCCGTCGCCGCGTCCGGCGTGAGCGCGGCCGCCGTGCACTTCGCCCCGACGGCCAGCGGCGGCAGGACCGCCCCGACGTTCACCGCCCGCAACGGGTCGTCCCCGGTGGCGTCGAGCCAGCGACCGATCCAGCCGGTCGGAACCGGCTCGGACGGTGAGGCCGTCTGCCAGATGTCCATGGAACGGAAGTGGCTGTGGTCGGGCCGCGGATAACCGACGCCGCGCACGATCGCGAGTTGACGCCGGCCCCACAGCTGCGCCAAGCCCTTCAACGCGGGGTTGAGACCCAGCTGCTCGTCGAGGTGCAACACGTCGCCCGCGGCGTAGGCGAGCTCGGGACGGGCGTCGTGATAGGCGTTGTCCGCGTAGGGGATCAGGGTGTTGATGCCGTCGTTGCCGCCGTACAGCGTGACGATCACCAGCACGCCCGCGTCGGCGGCGAGGGGACGGTCGTGGGCGGCGCGCAGCAGGTCAGGCCAGCCGACGGCGACGCTGCCGGACAACAGCCCGGCGGCGCCGACGCCCGCGCTGGCGAGCAGGAATTTGCGACGGTTCATCGTCTTGGTCCGCCTAGGAGGTCAGGTATTCGGGGGTGTTGACGGCCGCCGCGACCAACTGCGGCGGTTGGCCAAGCAAGGGCTGCAGCGCCTTGACGGTGCGGTCCGACCAGTCGCCGACGCCGATCAGGTAGCCGACGGCGTCGATGCGGTCGGCGGGGGCGACGTCCTCCACGGGCGCCAGGTTCCCGGAGCGCGCCAACTGCGTCGCGGCGCGCAGCCGGATCCCGGCGCTGGCGGTGGAGAGCCACACCGGGCCGCTGGGCCAGCCGCCCACGCTGGGCGGGTAGAACGGCCGTTGGCCGAGGGTGCGCAGCGTCGCGTCGAGCGTCTTCGCCCGCGCCGGGGTGTCGATCGGCACCCGCAGCGCGCGGACCACGCCGACGAGCCATTCGACCGGGGTGTTGACCACCGTGGCGCGGGACCCGAGAAACTCGGGGTCGGTCAGGATCGCGCGGGTGAGGGCGCGCAGATCACGCCCCGGTCCATAGGCGGCGACCAGCCTGTCGAGCACCGCACCCGACGCCGGGCCGTCGGACGCCAGCTGCCGCCACAGCCGGCCGGCGACGTACTGCGCCGACTCGGGTTGCGAGAGCACGGCCTCGCAGAAGTCCGAGGCGTCGAAGTCGCGCGTCACCCCGAACAGCGTCTTGGCCGCCCCGTCGTGGCGTTTGGGTGTCAGCGTGGCGGCGCCCTGGCCGCCGATGACCCATCCGGTCAGCGCGCGGGCGCCGTCGCGCACGTCGGCCTCGGTGTAACCGTTGCCGTGGCCCAGGGCGAACAGCTCCATGAACTCGCGGGCCAGGTTCTCGTTGGGGGCCTTGGCCGTGTTCGCCTGGCCGTCCAGCCAGCGCAGCATGGCGGCGTCGGTGAGCATGGCGTAGGCCAGGGTGCGGAAGTCGCCCAGCGACAGGGTGCGCAGTTTCTGGTTCTGCGCCGCCATGTACGCGGCGACGCGCACCTTTTGCGCCGAGGTGGCAAAGTGGTTGTGCCACAACAAGGTCAACTTCTCGTGGGCCGGCTGGCCGGCGGTGGCCATGCGGCGCAGCCACCAGTCGGACAGCGTCGTCTGCTGCTCGGAGAGCTGCTGGTTGTAGGCCTTGCGCGCGGCGGGCGTGGCGCCCTTGCCCGGCGGGCGGGGCGGCTCGAGGGTCGGCATCGGGGTGGCGCGCGCGCCGGGGTCGGCGTCGGGGTCCGCCGCCAGTATGGCGTCGACGTAGCCGGCCCAGTCGCGGGCGACGGCGGCGTCGACCTCGGGCCCGGTCACGCCGAAACCGGCCCGGCGCAGCGCCCGGGCCGTGGTGAGCCACGCAGTGGACTGCCCCGGCATGGCTCAACTGTGCGGTGTCGAGCTGAAGGTTTGCTGAGTTTTCTTGCGTTTTTCTTGTGAAGCCTGTGTACGCCCGTCGACGGGTCGCGGCACACGCGTGTGATCCTGCGGGGCATGGAGGAGCCGTTTGTCGGTAGCCGGGCGCTGCGCTGTGGTGCGTTGAGCCGACACCAGTTGCGGACGCGATACCGCGCGGTGTTTCCCGACGTTTATCTCGGGAAGGACGCCGCAACCGGCCTCGAGTCGCGCATCGCGGCGGCGTGGCTGTGGGCCGGTGGCCGCGCCGTCGTCGCGGGGGCCGCCGCCGCGTTCCTGCTCGGGGCCGGGTGGATACCGGACACCGTTCCGGTCGAGCTGATCTGCGACAGGCCCCGCGCGCCGCGCGGTGTGCTGACGCGCCGGTGCGCGCTGGCCGACGGCGAGTCGCAGACCATCGGCGGCCGCGCCGTGACCACGCCCGAGCGCACCGCCTTCGATATCGGACGGCGCGGAGCCGTCCATTCCGCCGTCGCCCGCCTCGACGCGCTCGCCCGGGCGACGGGCGTCCACGCCGACGACGTGCTCACCGTCGCGCGGCGCCACCCTCGATCGCCAGGCCTGCGGCAACTCGAAACCGCCCTGCGGCTGGTCGATCCGGGAGCCCAGTCTCCGCGGGAGAGCTACCTGCGGCTACTGCTCGTCGACGCCGGCCTGCCCCGGCCGCGAACGCAGATACCGGTGCCAGGCGCGGACGGCGTTCCCTTCGCCTACCTCGACATGGGCTGGGAAGAGCCCATGGTGGCCGTCGAATACGACGGTGATCAACACCGAACGGACCGACGGCAATACGTGAAAGACGTTCGACGCCTGGAAACGCTGGAGCGACTGGGCTGGATCGTCGTGCGGGTCGTCGCCGAGGACCACCCCGTCGATGTGGTGCGGCGTGTCCGCGCGGCGCTGCAGGCCTCGCGTGTGCGTTCAGGGCTTTGAGTGTGCGCTGAGGGCGGGTTTCGCGCCGATTCTCCGCCCTGGACGCACACTCGACGAAACGCCGGGGCGCGCGGGCGCGACAACGCGAAGGCTAGAACGTGCTCGTCGGTCGCACGCGGTTGGCCATGTCGACCAGCGCGTAGCGATGCCGCTGGGTGGGCGCGACGCGGGCCAGGTTGCGCAGCGACGCCTCCACCCCCAGCCGCAACCCGTGCTCGGTGAACGGGAAGCCGAGGATGTGGTTGGTGCTGGCCTTGTTGTCCTCCAGCCAATCCATCGCGCAGCCCAGCACCAGCGCGCGGATCTGCAGCACCCGCGGCTCGGTCGGCGGCAGCGCCTCGACCCGCCGGGCGGCGTCGCGGATGTCCTCCTCGGTGATCTCGCTCTTGCTCCGGCCCGACAACAGCGTCACCGCGCTGGTCAGCCGGGCAGTGGTGAAATGCCGTGAGGTGGGCGGCACTTCGTCCAGCGTGCGCACCGCGGCGGCACGGTCGCCCTCGGCGGACAACGACCTGGCCAACCCGAACGCCGCGGAGATCACGCCGTCGTTGGTCTTCCACACCGTCTCGTAGAACCGGTGCTCGTCGACGTCACCGGCCAGCTCGGCGGTGGCAGCCAACGCCAGCTTGGGCGCCAGCTCGCCGGGAAAGGTGTCCAGTACCTCGGTGAAATGCATTGTGGCGGACTCGTAGTCGCCGGTCAACAGCTCGGCGACGGCCCGATACCACACCAGCCGCCACTGCCAGCCCACCCGCTCGGCCAGGTCGTCGAGCTTGCGGGTGGCCTTGGCGACGTCGCCGAGGTCCAGCAACGCGCGCACCTCCATCAGCGGCAACTCGACCGACTCGGAGAGCTCGACCCCGTCGGTGTCCAGCGAGCCGTGGCGCGCGGCGCGCAACGAGTCCAGCGTCTGCACCGGCTGCGACAGCACCGTCGCCTGCAGCACGGGAGAGGCGACGTCGGCCGGGTTGACCAGCGGAACCTGCAGCGCGGTCACGATCTCCCGTGCGGTCAGCCGCTCGGAGTGCACCTGGCCGTCGAGGTACACGTCGGTGTGCGCGACCAGCAGGTCCACGCCGAACGTCGAGCGGCTGGGACTGAAGATGGTCGACAGGCCGGTGCGCGGCACCCCGGTGTCGCGGGCGACGACTTCCCGCAGCACGCCCATCAGCTGCGCCGACATCTCCTGGGTGTTGGCGAACCGGCGCCGCGGGTCGGGATCGGTTGCGCGGCGCAACAATCGGCGAAACGAGTCGTATTTGGCGAGCACCGGGTCGTCGTCGGGCAGACCGTCGACGTAGCGGCCGTTGCGGGTGGGCAGGTTCAACGTCAGCGCCGCGAGCGTCCGCCCCACCGTGTAGATGTCGGTGGCGATCGTCGGCCCGGTCCGCACGATCTCGGGCGCCTGGAATCCGGGCGTGCCGTAGAGGTAGCCGAACGAGTTGATCCGCGACACCGCACCCAGGTCGATCAGCTTGAGCTGCTCCTCGGTGAGCATGATGTTCTCCGGCTTGAGGTCGTTGTAGACCAGGCCGATGGAGTGCAGGTAGGCCAGGGCGGGCAGGATCTCCAGCAGGAAGCCGATGGCCTCGGCGACGGAGAGCTTGCCGTCCTTGCCGAGTTTGGAGCCGTGCTTGAGCGACTGCCCGCCGACGTACTCCATGACGATGTAGCCGACCGGATCGCCTTGCCGGTCCGGGTGTTCGACGAAGTTGAAGATCTGCACGATCTGCGGGTGGACCACCTCGGCGAGGAACTGCCGTTCGGCCATCGCGATCGCCTGGGCTTCCGCGTCACCGGAATGCACCAGGCCTTTGAGCACCACCGGCCGGTCGTTGACGTTGTGGTCGAACGCCAGATACACCCAGCCCAGGCCGCCGTGCGCGATGCAGCCCTTGACCTCGTACTGGCCGGCGACGATGTCGCCCGGACTCAGTTGCGGCAGAAAGGAATACGGGCTACCGCAGGCCTTGCAATGCCCCTGCGACGGGCCCTTGCCCTCCTTGCTCTTGCGGCCGACCGGCTTCCCGCAGTTCCAGCAGAACCGCTTGGACTCCGGCACCACCGGGTTGGTCATCAGGGCTTCGAGAGGGTCGATGTCGCGCACCCGGGGGATCTCGACCAGCCCGCCCCCGAGCTGGCGGACCGGCGGCAACACCCGGGTGGCGACCGTCATGCGGTCCTGCGAATCGGTGTCCAGGGTGCCCAGCGAGATGTGCGGGAAGTCGTCGTCCTCGTCGTCGTCGTCGAAGTCTGGCCGATACAGCGCCTGGGTGGCCTGGATGCGGCCCGTCGCGCCGCTCTGGGCCTCGGCGGGTTGGGTGCCGGGGCCCGCGTCCTCGGCGCCGGCTTCCGGCTCGTCGGTGTGCTTTTCGAGCTCGGCCATCAGTCGCTGTACCTGGGCGTGGGCGGGGCCGGCGCCGGACCGAGCACCGTCAACCATTTGCGGTACAACGTGTTCCAGGTGCCGTCGCGCCGGATCCGCTCGAGCGTGCCGTTGACGAACCGCACCAGGCCGGTGTTGTAGAGGTTGACGCCGATGCCGTAGGGCTGGGTCGCCATGTTGGGCCCGACGATGTGCAGGTACGGGTCCTCCTCGACCAGCCCGGCGAGAATCGAGTCGTCGGTGCTGACGGCGTCGATCTCCCGCTGCTGCATCGCGACCAGGCAGTCGGCCCAGTTGACGACGGACACCACCACCGGCGGCGGGTCGATCTGCCGGATGCGGTGCAGGGACGTGGTGCCCTTGGCCACGCACACCCGCTTGCCGGACAGGTCGTTCACCTTGGCGATCGAGGAGTCCCGCGGGGTGAGGATCCGCTGGTTGGCATCGAGGTAGACGGTGGAGAAGTTCACCAGCTTGCGTCGGTCGCAGGTGATGGTCATGGTTTTGACGACGACGTCGACCTCGGAGTTCTGCAGCGCGGTGACGCGCTCGTCCGAGGACAGGATGCGGTATTCGACGTGCGAGGGGGCGCCGAAGATGTCGCGCGCGATCTCGCCGGCGATGTCGACGTCGAAGCCGGTGATCTCACCGGTGATGGGGTCGCGGAAGCTGAACAGGTTGCTGCCGATGTCGAGCCCGACGATCAGCCGCCCGCGGGCGCGGATGTCGGCGACGGCGGCGTCGGCTTCGGCCTTGGTGTTGAAGGGCCGCAGGCTGGCGGTCAGGTCGCAGCTCTGGGTGGGCCCGTCGGTCGGAAGCGGCGGCTCGGGCGGCAGCTGCTCCATGCCGACGGGGGTCGGCGGTGGCAGCGTCGGGACGCTGGCCACGGTCAGCGATTCGGTGTGCCCGCAGCCGGCCAGCAGCGTCACCGCGGCCAGCGCGGCGCCCGCTCGGCGGAGCCGGTGCAGGCGGCGCACTACCGATACTCTTTCAGCCGCGGCCACAGGCCGAGGGCGACAGCCACGGCGGCGCCGAGGCTGAGCACCACGCCGCCCACCTGGGCGCCGGACAGGCCGCTGCGGGCGTTGATGACGTCGTTGCGCAGGCGGGTGCGGCTCTGGTCCATCGCCTTGACCAACTCGTCCTCGAGCTTGTCGAAGGCCGGGGTGGAGTCGTCCTCGCTGCTGCCCAGCGCGACCTGCGTGGCGGCCCGGTAGTTACCCACCGAAATGTAGGAGCTGATCCTGTCGTTGGCCTGCCGCCAGCGCAGCAGCAGCTGATCGGCGCCCTCCAGGTCCGGCTTGTCGACGGCGTCGCTGCGCGACATGTACTGGTCGAGCTGCCGGTGCATGGCGTCGATGCGCTGGTAGAAAGCCTGTTTGCGCTTCTCCTCGTCGCCGCGGCGGATCAGCGACAACGTCTCGTCGGCCCGCGCTTGCTGGGCGGTGATCGCGACGTTGGTGACGGTCTTGAGCGACTCGGCGGCAGTGTTCTTCGCGCTACGACTGGCCGCCGTAGAGATGGTTAGCGCAGTTCCGACCCAGACCACCATGACGAGAATAGCGAGCGCACCGACGATCAGACCGGGGTTGATGCGACGCCGGGTGCGCCGCGCCAGCCAGCGATGCGAGAAGGCGCCGAAGACGGCGGTCGCGCTCACCACGAGGATGACCGGCGCCGGGATCTGGGTGGACGCCGTGGTCTCGGCGTCGACGCGATCCGAGGTGGCCTGGTAGAGCTGCGCGGCGTCGGGCAGGATCGTCGTCTGCATCAGCCCGGAGGCCTCCGACAGATACGACGAACCGACCGGGTTGCCCTCCCGGTTGTTGGTCCGGGCGATCTCGATGAGCCCGGTGTAGACGGCCAGTTCGGCGTTGATGCGGCCCAGCAGCTGCACCAGCGGCTCGTCGGTGAGCCCGCTGGACGCCCGCGTCACCGCCACCGCCGCATCGGTGATGGCCTGCTCGTAGCGCTGCCGCACCGGCTGCGGCTCGGCCTCGGCGATGAATGCGGTGGCCGCCGCCGCGTCGGCCACCGACAACGTGGTGTACAGCCGGCCGGCGGCGAACGACAGCGGCTCGGTGTGGTTGAGGACCGTGGTGAGCACCTGCTGGCGGTGGTTGATGGTGGTCGAGGTGGCGAACGCGCAGATGCCGCCGAGCACCGCCAGCACGATGCCGATGGTCAGGATGCGGCCCGGCGTCGTCGAGATGAACCACCAGCGCGGATGGGCTGGTTCGGCCGGCGAGCGCATTCCCTGCGGCTCGGTCGACGGATGCGCCAGCTCAACCGTCACGTGTGATCAGCCCTCGTCTCTTCGCCACGGAAATTCGCTGCACCGACCTCTATAAGCGAATTCTAAGAGAATGTCGAGGCCGATGGGTGGAGGCGGACCGATTCATCGAGCGCACACTGCATATCCTGAACCCGTGCGCGGCGACGGTGACGGGTGGGTGCTCTCCGACGGCGGCGCGCACTTCTGGGGTCGCTACGGCGCGGCCGGTTTGTTGCTGCGCGCCCCGCAAGCCGACGGCACGCCGGCGGTGCTGTTGCAGCACCGCGCGGTCTGGAGCCACCAGGGCGGAACCTGGGGGCTGCCCGGCGGCGCCCGGGACAGCCACGAGACGCCGGAGGAGACGGCCGTTCGGGAAGCGCACGAGGAGGCCGGTGTCCGCGCCGAGTTGTTGTCGGTGCGCGCGACGGTGGTGACGGCCAGCGTCGCCGGCGCCGGCGGCGCCCAGTGGACCTACACCACCGTCGTCGCCGACGCCGACGAACTGCTGCACACCGTCCCGAACGGGGAGAGCGCGGAGATGCGCTGGGTCGACGAGAACGAGGTTGCCGATCTGCCGCTGCACCCCGGCTTCGCCGCCAGCTGGCAACGACTGCGCACCGAGCCCGCGCTGCTGCCGCTCGGCGCCGGGGACGAACGTCGGCGGCAACTGCCGCGGACGCTGGAGATCGAGGCGGGCGTGTTCGTGTGGTGCATGCCCGGCGACCCGCTGCGGGCCGACGAGACGCCGTCGCCGCTCAGCAGCCGCATCAACGCGCTGCTGTAAGCGCCGCCCGCAGCCGGGCGGCGGCCGCCCGCGGGTCCTCGGCCGCGGTGATCGCCCGCACCACCACCACGCGCCGGGCGCCCGCTTCGAGCACGTCGGGTAGCCGCTGCGTGTCGATCCCGCCGATCGCAAACCATGGCTTGTCGGCGTGCAGCCGCGCGGCGGCCGCGACCAGCGCGAGGCCCGGCGCCGCGCGGCCGGGCTTGGTGGGGGTGGGCCAGCAGGGGCCGACGCAGAAGTAGTCCGGCCCCCCGGGAGCGGCCGCCGCGGCGGCCTGCTCGGCGTCGTGGCTCGACAGCCCGAGCAACACCTCCGGCCCGGCGATGTCCCGCGCGACGTCCAGCGGGAGGTCACCCTGCCCCAGGTGCAGCACGTCCGCCCCGGCTGCCCGGGCGATGTCGGCGCGGTCGTTGACCGCGAACAGGGCGCCGTGCCGGTGGGCCGCCTCGGCGAGCACCTCACACGCCGCCAACTCGTCGCGGGCCTCCAACGGCCCGAACCGCTGTTCAGCGGCGGAGCCTTTGTCGCGCAGCTGGATGATGTCCACCCCACCGGCCAGGGCGGCGTCGGCGAACTCGGCCAGGTCGCCGCGCTCGCGCCGCGCGTCGGTGCACAGATATAACCGCGCCGCGGCCAGGCGGGACATTCGTTCATCTACGGGAATCTGCACACCGCGACGCTAGCGCGCTAGCGTGGAGCCGGAGAATTACTCGACACGGGAGTCCCGGGTTCGTCGCTGCGGGGCTGAGAGTGGGCACAGCCAGAGCATCTGGATCTGCCCTTACCGTCACACCTGATCCGGATCATGCCGGCGAAGGGAGGCTTGGAGGATGAGTGGGATGCCGACCGGCCCCGAGATGGGGTCGTTGGCGGTCGTCGGCGGCGGCGTGATCGGGCTGGCGGTGGCGCGGCGGGCGACGCAGGCCGGATGGTCGGTGCGGGTGCACCGGGGCAGCGAGCGGGGCGCCTCCTGGGTGGCCGGCGGCATGCTGGCCCCGCACAGCGAGGGCTGGCCCGGCGAGGAGCAGCTGTTGCGGCTGGGCCTGGAGTCGCTGCGGTTGTGGCGCGAGGGCGGGTTCCTCGACGGGTTGCCGCCCGGGGTGGTCACCGCCCGCGAGTCGTTGGTGGTGGCCGTGGACCGGGCCGACGTCGCGGACCTGCGCACGGTCGCCGAATGGCTCTCGGCGCAGGGGCATCCGGTGGTGTGGGAGTCGGCCGCCCGCGACCTCGAACCCCTGCTGGCGCGGGGCATCCGGCACGGTTTCCGGGCCCCCACCGAACTGGCGGTGGACAACCGGGCGGTGCTGGACGCGTTGAGCGCCGAATGCGAGCGGCTGGGCGTGCGGTGGGCGCCGCCGGTGCGCGACCTGTCCGACGTGAGCGCCGACGCCGTCGTGCTCGCCAACGGCATCGACGCGCCTTCGCTGTGGCCCGGCCTGCCGGTGCGCCCCGTCAAGGGCGAGGTGCTGCGCCTGCGCTGGCGCAAGGGCTGTATGCCGTTGCCGCAACGCGTGATTCGCGCGCGGGTGCACGGGCGGCAGGTGTACCTGGTTCCGCGCGCGGACGGGGTGGTCGTCGGCGCCACCCAGTACGAGCACGGCCGCGACACGGCCCCGGTCGTGTCCGGGGTGCGGGACCTGCTCGACGACGCCTGCGCGGTGCTGCCGGCGTTGGGTGAATACGAGCTGGCCGAGGCCGCGGCCGGGCTGCGCCCGATGACGCCGGACAACCTGCCGTTGGTGCACCGGCTGGACGCGCGAACCTTGGTGGCGGCCGGTCATGGCCGTTCCGGGTTCCTGCTGGCGCCATGGACGGCCGAACAGATCGTCTCCGAGCTCGTTCCGGTGGGAGTGCACTCATGATCGTCGTGGTCAACGAACGCAAGGTCGAGGTGGACGAGCGCACCACCGTGGCGGCGTTGCTGAGCACGCTGGGGTTCCCCGAACGCGGGGTGGCGGTGGCGATGGACGACGCGGTCCTGCCCCGATCGCGTTGGGCCGCCGAGCTTTCCGACGGCGCCCGCCTCGAGATCGTGACGGCGGTGCAAGGTGGCTGACTCCAAACTCACCATCGGGGACCGCAGCTTCACCTCGCGGCTCATCATGGGCACCGGGGGAGCGACCAACCTGGCGGTGCTCGAGGACGCGCTCGTCGCCTCCGGCACCGAGCTGACCACCGTCGCCATCCGCCGGGTCGACGCCGAGGGCGGGACCGGGCTGCTGGACCTGCTGAACCGGCTGGGGATCACCCCGCTGCCCAATACCGCGGGCTGCCGCAGCGCGGCCGAGGCCGTCCTCACCGCGCAGCTGGCGCGCGAGGCGCTGGACACCAACTGGATCAAGCTCGAGGTGATCGCCGACGAGCGCACGTTACTGCCGGACGCCATCGAATTGGTCCGCGGTGCAGAACAATTGGTTGACGACGGGTTCGTGGTGTTGCCCTACACCAACGACGACCCGGTGCTGGCGGCCCGGCTCGAGGACGCCGGGTGTGCGGCCGTCATGCCGCTGGGCTCGCCAATCGGCACCGGGCTGGGCATCACCAACCCGCACAACATCGAGATGATCGTCGCGCGGGCCGGGGTGCCGGTGGTGCTCGACGCCGGCATCGGCACCGCCAGCGACGCCGCCCTGGCGATGGAGTTGGGTTGCGACGCCGTGCTGTTGGCCACGGCGGTGACGCGGGCCGCCGACCCGCGGGCCATGGCGGCCGCGATGTCCGCCGCCGTCACCGCCGGCTACCTGGCCCGTCGCGCCGGGCGGATTCCCAAGCGGTTCTGGGCGCAGGCCTCCAGCCCCGGCTCGCCGCCGGCGGCGGGCGGCTGAGCCCGTGGCCCCGAAACGGTATGTGGCGCTGGGCAGTTCGATGGCCGCCGGGCCGGGCATTGCGCCCCGTGCCCCCGGCGCCCCGCGCTGGTCGGGCCGCTCGGCGCGCAACTACCCGCACCTGCTCGCCGACCGGTGCGGGATGGACCTCGTCGACGTGACCTTCTCCGGAGCGACCACCGCGCATCTGCTTGCCGAAGAACAGCGCGGCGCCCCGCCGCAGCTGACGGCGCTCGACGGGTCGGAAGCCCTGGTGACCGTGACGATCGGCGGCAACGACGTCGGCTACGTGCCGCTGCTGATGGCCGCCTCGTTGCCGGGCTGGACCCGCCGGGCGCCGCTGCTGGGCCCTCGGGTGGCGGAGCTGCTGGACCGCGACGCCCGCGATCGGGCGCTCGCCGACGTGGCCGAGTCGTTGTGCGTCGTCGGCCGGGAGGTGCGGCGCCGCGCGCCGCGCGCCCGGGTCGTGTTCGTCGATTACCTGACCTTGCTGCCGCCCGCGGGCGAGGCGGCGGGGCCGATCCGCGCCGCGGACGCCGATCTGGGCCGCCATGTCGCCGCCGCGTTGGAGCGGGCCACGGCCGAGGCGGCCATGGCGACGGGCTGCGAGGTCGTCCGTGCCGGGGCGGCCAGCCGGGAACATCACCCGTGGTCGGCCCAGCCGTGGACGACGCCGCCGGCCAAGTACGGCGTCCCGCTGCCGCGCCGGCCCGCGCCGCTGCACCCCAACGCCGCGGGCATGCGCGCGGTAACCGAGCTCGTCGCCACCTTGCTGTGACGCTCAGCCGTTGGCCTGCCACCACCGGTACAGGGCCGCAACGTCGGCGGTGCCGCCGCGCAGGTAGCTCACGATGTTCTTGGCCTGCGTGGTCCAGATGATCTCCGCGGCGTTCCGGTAGGTGCCGCAGGCCAGCTGCCCCGCGCTGGAGTCGGCGCTGCCCTGGTGCCAGATGGTGGGGGACTGGCCGTTGTCCCCGCACGCCGTCAGCACGTCCTCGCCGATGCTCGTCGCAAAGAACCGGTTCATGCTGTCGCCGTCGCTGAACAAGACGTACTTGGCCTGCACCGGGCCGCTCGGGTCGGGGCTTTGCCCGCAGTTGAAGGCGGCCAGTTGCCCGGCGGTGACGTTCTGGGCGGTGCAGTTGTTCAAGCCGTAGCCCTTGGACAGCGAGGCGGCGAGCGTGTTGACGTCCGAAGGTGTTCCGGGGTCGGCGGTGCCGGGCGCGAGGCCGGGGCCGACCGTCACGCCGGCCAGCAGCGCGGCAACCACCCAGCCACGTGACGCGTTGGTCATCACCGACCCATACTCGCTCAGCTGCCGCGCCGCCGGCCAGCCCGGTGGGGCCCCGACGCGCTCGCCCGCGGCCGGTGGGCGCCTCGGCAAACGCCGCACGGCGGCATTCCGACCCTTGGCGGGGCGTGCCGATGGCACCGCCCGCAGCGGCGGCACCGGAGCCCGACCGCCGTGCCGGGCCACTCGTCGCGGCGCACCCCGCGTCGGTGCCGCGGTGCGGGCAGGCCCGTCGTCGCCGATTTACCGCAGGCGCTCGTCCTGCGATTTTGCCGGCGCGCCGACCCCGCCTCGGGGCGGCCGCGACAACGGCTCGCAGCCGAAGCGGGCCGGCCAGCCGCGCACGGCCGCGGGCGCCGCCCAAACCGATTTCACATTGCTAGTGCCGTGACGACTCCGCTCGGGTATGGTTAGCACCGCTTGACGCCAGCTAACTCTCTTGACTGGAGAATCGATGACACACGCGTCACGTGGCTGGGTGGTTGCCGCGCTGCTGGCCGGCGTGACGGTCGGCCCCGGCCTCGCGCCCGGCACCGCCG
>NZ_LZJC01000077.1 GCF_001666755.1 Mycobacterium sp. E1214
GGCCTGCCCGCGCTCTCGCAGCTCAGCCCGATCATCCAGCAGGCGGCCGGCGCCGGGCCGGCCGCGTGGGCCGGGTCGATGCCGGTGGGCAGGTGCGCCTGCAACCCGGGCTCGATGCCCGCGGCGGGCACGTGCGGAACGGGGGCGCCGTCGGGCACCGGCGGTTCCGCGACGAACTGGTTGACCGACGCCGCCACGCTCTTGGATTCGCTGGGGGCGGTCGGGCTGTGGGCGAAGGCTTGCGCGGCGGCCATCAGCAGCTGTGTCGCCTGCTGTGGATCGCCGGCCGCCTGCTGGATGATCGGGCTGAGCTGCGAGAGCGCGGGCAGGCCCGGCAGACCGGCGGTCGAGTTGGTTTGCGGAGTCGGCTGCGGCGCCGCCGGGTCAGCCGCCGCGCTCGGGCAAAGCCCGAGCGCGGCGACCGACATGGCGACAGCAGCCAAACCCTTGGACAGATTTCCAACGATTGCCACTGTGTCCTCCGGTCGTGGGTAGTGGATTAGTCGGTGACGAAACTGATCAGGGCAGGGCGGCCAGGAACGGCGCCGCCGGTCCCGCCGGACTGGCCGCCGCGGGTGCCGCGGCCGCCACCGGTGCTGCCGCTGCGCCGGGCAGCTGGCTGGTCAGGGCCGTCAGGTCCTGAGGCAGGTTCAGCTGCGGCGGCACGTTCACCGGCAGGCCCGAAGGCATCGCCGGCATGTCGACCCGCGCCTGCGGCAACTGCGGGGCCGGCGGGGTGGCGGGGGCCGCCGGCGCCGACAGGCCCGGGATCGCCGGGAGGCCCGGAATCGCCGACGAGGCGGGTGCGGTCGGCGCGGTCGGCGCCGCCGCGGGGGCCGGCTGCGCGAGGCCCGGCAGCAGGCTGTTCAGTCCCGGAGCGGCGGGAGCCGCGGCGGGCGCGGCCGGCGCGGCCTGCGTCAGCCCGGGGATCGACGGCAGCCCACCGGGCGCCGCGGCCGGCGCCGCCGGGGCGGCGGCCGAGGGCACCCCCGGGAAGCTGATGCCCGGAGTGGCCGGCGGGGCCGGCGGCGTGGCGCCCAGTGCGGTGGCAAGGTTCTGCAGGATTTGCGGCGCGTTGGCCGCCGAGCTGATCAGCTGTTGCGGAATGTTCGGCACCGGCGGAGCCGGCACGGGGTCGGCGTGGGCGATCCCGCCCGTCAGCAGTGCTGCGGACGAACCGACGACGACGGCGGCTGCGCGCATGTAGGTCCAGATGGTTGGCATGACTCTCCCTGGTTGTCGATGACAGGTCCCGGCGCCGAAGTTACGGCTGATACCGATGGGACTTGAGTGACACGTGTGGCATTTATTTGATCGTTATTGAGACGAGTGCCGGCGGTGACCAAGCGGGCCGACGGCGTCAGCCACCGGCCGCCCCCGGGCGTAACCGGCCGGAAAAACGGCGCTGAACAGCCGCGATGCCGGCGCGCGAGGCCGGCTCGCTAAAGTCAGGCGGATAGACACCACCTCGGCCGCCGCGGCGGCACCCCGCACCCCGCGGCGGGCGGCGCGGCTGCTCGCCGCCGCGCCGGCGCTGCTCGTCGCCAGCGTCGCCGCCCGGCTGGCCTGGACCTACCTGACGCCGCACGGCGCCAACTTCGTCGACCTGCACGTCTATCTGGGCGGGGCGGCCGCGCTGAACCATCCCGGCACCCTGTACAGCTACGTCTACGCCGACCAGACGCCGGATTTCCCGCTGCCCTTCACCTACCCGCCGTTCGCCGCCGTCGTGTTCTATCCGTTGCAGCTCTTGCCTTTTGGGCTTGTCGCCTTCGGTTGGCAGCTCGCGACCATGGCCGCGCTCTACGGCGCGATCCGCCTCAGCCAGCGGATCATGGGGCACGCCGGCGGGCGTCGGCTCGCGATGCCGTGGACGGCGATCGCCATCTGGATCGAGCCGCTGCGCAGCACCTTCGACTACGGCCAGGTCAACGTCTGGCTGATGCTGGCGGTGTTATGGGCGGTCTACACCAGCAGGTGGTGGCTCTCGGGGCTGTTGGTCGGGGCGGCGGCCGGCATCAAGTTGACCCCCGCGATCGCGGGCCTGTACCTGCTGGGCGCCCGGCGATGGGCCGCGGCGGCCTTCTCGGCGGTCGTTTTCGTTGCCACCGTGGGCATTTCAGCGATCGTCGTCGGCGATCAGACGCGGTACTACTTTTCCGACCTGCTGGGTGACGCGCACCGGGTGGGGCCCATCGCGACGTCGTTCAATCAGTCGTGGCGCGGCGGACTTTCGCGCATCCTGGGCCACGACGTGGGCTTCGGCGCGCCGCTGTTGATCGCGATCGCCGCCACCGCCGCGCTGGCGGCGCTCGCCTGGCGGGCGCTGGACACCTCCGACCGGCTGGGCAGGTTGCTGGTGGTCGAGTTGTTCGGGCTGTTGCTCTCGCCGATCTCGTGGACCCACCACTGGGTGTGGCTGGTGCCGCTGATGGTGTGGGCGCTGCACGGGCCGCCGCGGCGGCGGCCGGGCGCCCGGATCGTGGGGTGGGGCTGGCTGGCCTTGACGGTGGTGGGGGTTCCGTGGTTGCTGAGCTTCGCCCAGCCGACCATCTGGCAGATCAGCCGGCCGTGGTACCTCGCCTGGGCGGGCCTGGTTTACATCGCGGCGGCCGTGGCGACGCTGGGCTGGATCGCGGCCACCGGCCGGCGCGATTAGCCGGCGACGATTCCGTCGATGTCGCGCGCCAGCGCGAGGTCCTTTTCGGTGATGCCGCCCTCGGAGTGCGTCACCAAGGCGAAAGTTACTGTGCGCCAACGGATGTCGATGTCGGGATGATGGTCCACGCTTTCGGCGCGCTCGCCGACGCGGCGCACCGCGTCGATGCCGTCGAGGAAGGCTTTGAATTTTACCGCCCGCCGCAGCGCGCCGTCGCGGCGCTCCCAGCCGTCGAGGTCGGCCAGCGCCGCGTCCACCTGCTCATCGGTCAACACGGCCATTGCTGGTCACCTCTTTCGCACAGCGCCCCCGGTCGGCTGGCGTCCACGCTACAGCCGCGGCGCACCCAGGGTTTCAGGGTGGCGTATTCGGGAAGCCATGGTGAACCAGCTGTCCGGTCCACTCGTTAATCAGCTGAATGGCCCTTCAACGTGGAAAGGCGGCCGGCCGCCGTGGCAGAGAACCTCACGCCGCACTTCGAAGAGGTGCAGGCCCATTACGACCTGTCCGACGACTTCTTCCGGCTGTTCCTCGACCCCACGATGACCTACAGCTGCGCCTACTGGGACCGGCTGCGCGACATCTCCCTCGAGGAGGCGCAGATCCGCAAAATCGACCTGTCGTTGGGCAAGCTGGGCTTGCGGGCCGGGATGACGCTGCTGGAGGTCGGCTGCGGCTGGGGCAGCACGCTGCGTCGTGCGCTGGAGAAATACGACGTCAACGTCATCGGGCTCACCCTGTCGGAGCATCAGGCCGCCCACGTCCAGCGCCTCTTCGACTCCCTGGATACCCCGCGCAGCCGGCGTGTCCTGCTCAAGGGCTGGGAGCAATTTGACGAACCCGTCGACCGGATCGTGTCCATCGGCGCGTTCGAGCACTTCGGGTACGACCGCTACGACGACTTCTTCCAGAAGGCCTACAGCGTCCTGCCCGACGACGGCGTGATGCTGCTGCACACCATCACCATGCTGACCCCGGACCAGATGGCCGAGAAGGGCCTGCCGATGACCGAGGAGGTGGCCAGCTTCACCAACTTCATCGGCACCGAGATCTTCCCGGGCGGCCAGCTGCCGCCCATCGAGATGGTCGAGTTCCACGCGTCGAAGATGGGCTTCAACCTCAACCGCCGGCAGTCGCTGCAGCTGCACTACGCCCGGACGCTGGACCGTTGGGCGGAGGCCCTGCAGGCCCGCCGCGACGAGGCCATCCAGATCCAGTCCGAAGAGGTCTACGACCGGTACATGAAGTACCTGACCGGATGCGCCGACGCGTTCCGGACCGGCTACATCGACGTCAACCAGTTCACCCTGGCCAAGTAGCGCGGCAGCGGCGTGGCCGGCGGGCTACCGTCACTGGCCATGCCCACGCAGATCGTCGTCGCGGGCGCCGTGATCGGCGACCGCACGCTGTTGATCGCCCAACGGGACCGGCCGCCGGCCCTGGCGGGCCGCTGGGAGTTGCCCGGCGGCAAGGTGGCTCCCGGCGAGACCGAGCCCGCCGCGCTGGCCCGCGAACTGTCCGAGGAGCTGGGCCTGGACACCCGCGACGTCGAGGTCGGTCACCGGCTGGGCGAGGACGTCGCGCTGGGCGCCGCGATGACGCTGCGCGCCTACCGTGTGCGGTTGCGCGGCGGCGCGCCCCGCGCGCACGAGCACCGGGCGCTGCGCTGGGTGACGGCGGCCGAACTGCCCGACGTCGACTGGGTGCCCGCCGACCGCGCGTGGCTCGGCGCCCTCACCGACGCGTTGCTGGCCACGCCGTCCCGAGTCGACGAGCTTCCGGGCGGCATCCAGCCGCACTGAAGGGCCCCGCCGTTCACCCGGCCGCTGCACATCGTCGGCGCGCCGACCGACTCCTGTTCGGCGCCACAGGGTGCACCGCAGCCGCGAGGTGGCCGCGGAGGCGAACGGGTCTGATCGCCGCCGCGCCGCAGAGGCTGGCAGCCGGGCTCGCCATCGGGCGTGCGTCCTGGGCTTTCGGCGTGCGCTCAGGGCGGTGAAACGCCGCGCTACACCGCCCTGGACGCACACCCGAGCGGCGACCGACCAACCTGCCGGTTCGCTATCCGCCGTCCCCGCTGCCACAATCTCCGACGTGTCATTTCGCAACGTCGCCATCGTCGCCCACGTCGACCACGGAAAAACGACCCTGGTCGATGCCATGCTGCGGCAATCGGGCGCGCTGACGCACCGGGGCGACGACACCCAGGAACGCGTCATGGACAGCGGTGACCTGGAGAAGGAAAAAGGCATCACCATCCTGGCCAAGAACACGGCCGTGCACCGGCACAACCCCGACGGCACCGTCACGGTGATCAACGTCATCGACACGCCCGGCCACGCCGACTTCGGCGGCGAGGTGGAGCGCGGCCTGTCGATGGTCGACGGGGTGCTGCTGCTGGTCGACGCGTCCGAGGGCCCGCTGCCGCAGACCCGCTTCGTGCTGCGCAAGGCGCTGGCCGCGCACCTGCCGGTGATCCTCGTGGTCAACAAGACCGACCGGCCCGACGCCCGCATCGCCGAGGTCGTCGAGGCCAGCCATGACCTGCTGCTCGACGTCGCCTCCGATCTCGACGACGAGGCGGCCGCCGCCGCCGAGCACGCGCTGGGCCTGCCGACCCTGTACGCGTCCGGCCGCGCCGGCATCGCCAGCACCGAGCAGCCCGCCGACGGCGAGGTGCCCGCCGGGGACAACCTCGACCCGCTGTTCGAGGTGTTGATGGAGCACATCCCGCCGCCGTCGGGGGATCCCGAGGCGCCGCTGCAGGCGCTGGTCACCAACCTCGACGCCTCAGCGTTCTTGGGCCGGCTCGCCCTGATCCGCATCTACAACGGCAAGCTGCGCAAGGGCCAGCAGGTCGCGTGGATGCGCGAGGTCGACGGGTTGCCGGTCATCACCAGCGCCAAGATCACCGAGCTGCTGGCGACCGAGGGCGTCGAGCGCAGCGCCACCGACGAGGCGGTCGCCGGCGACATCGTGGCGGTGGCCGGCCTGCCCGAGATCATGATCGGCGACACGCTGGCCGACCCGGACCACGCCCACGCGCTGCCGCGCATCACCGTCGACGAGCCGGCGATCTCGGTGACCATCGGCACCAACACCTCCCCGCTGGCGGGCAAGGTGTCCGGCCACAAGCTGACCGCGCGAATGGTCCGCAACCGGCTCGACCAGGAGCTCGTCGGCAACGTGTCGATCCGGGTGGTCGACATCGGCCGGCCCGACGCCTGGGAGGTGCAGGGCCGCGGCGAGCTCGCCCTGGCCGTGCTGGTGGAACAGATGCGCCGGGAGGGCTTCGAGCTCACCGTGGGCAAGCCGCAGGTGGTGACCCGGACCATCGACGGCAAGCTGCACGAGCCGTTCGAGGCGATCACCATCGACTGCCCCGAGGAATTCGTCGGGGCCATCACGCAGCTGATGGCCGCCCGCAAGGGCCGGATGGAGGAGATGACCAACCACGCGGCGGGCTGGGTCCGGATGGACTTCATCGTGCCCAGCCGCGGGCTGATCGGGTTCCGCACCGACTTCCTCACCCTGACCCGCGGCACGGGCATCGCCAACGCCGTGTTCGACGGCTACCGGCCGTGGGCCGGCGAGATCCGGGCCCGCCACACCGGGTCGCTGGTGTCCGACCGCGCGGGCACGATCACGCCCTTCGCCATGATCCAGCTCGCCGACCGGGGCCAATTCTTCGTCGAGCCGGGCCAGGACACCTACGAGGGCATGGTCGTCGGGATCAACCCGCGGGCCGAGGATCTCGACATCAACGTCACCCGCGAAAAGAAGCTCACCAACATGCGGTCGTCGACCGCGGACGTCATCGAGACGTTGGCCCGGCCTCTCGAGCTGGACCTGGAGCAGGCGATGGAGTTTTGCGCGTCCGACGAATGCGTGGAGGTCACCCCGGAGATCGTGCGGGTGCGCAAGGTCGAGCTGGACGCCACCTCCCGGGCCCGCAGCAGGTCGCGGGCCAAGGCCCGGGGCTAACGCCGCGTGGCCGGACGGGCTGCCGGGCACCTGCTCGATACCCTGAGCAGCGTGCCACGACGCGTCCGCCGCTACCTGATGGCGGCCGGCGCGGCCGTCTCGGTGGCGGGGCTGGCGCTCTCGGCGTGCACGGTCAACCCGCCGCCGGCGCCGCAGAGCACGGACACGCCGCACAACTCGCCCCCGCCGCCGCCGCGGGTCACCCAGATCATCATGGGCATCGACTCGATCGGTGCCGGCTTCAACCCGCACCTGCTGTCCGACCTGTCCCCGGTGAACGCGGCGATCAGCGCGCTGGTGCTGCCGAGCGCCTTCCGCCCGGTGCCCGACCCGAACTCGCCGACCGGTTCGCGCTGGGAGATGGACTCGTCGCTGCTGGTGTCGGCCGAGGTGACCAACCAGAACCCGTTCACGGTCACCTACAAGATCCGGCCCGAGGCGCAGTGGACCGACAACGCCCCCGTCGCCGCCGACGACTTCTGGTACCTGTGGCATCAGATGGTCAGCCAACCCGGCGTCGTCGACCCCGCCGGGTACGACCTGATCACCGGCGTGCAGTCCCTGGAGGGCGCTAAGCAGGCCGTCGTCACCTTCTCCCAGCCCTACCCGGCGTGGAAGGAGCTGTTCAGCAACATCCTGCCGGCGCACATCGTCAAGGACGTGCCCGGCGGTTTCGCGGCGGGCCTGGCCCGCGCCCTGCCGGTGACGGCGGGCCAGTTCCGGGTGGAAAGCATCGACCCGCAGCGCGACGAGATCCTGGTCGCCCGCAACGACCGCTACTGGGGCCCACCGGCCAAGCCGGCGCTGATCCTGTTCCGCCGCGCCGGCGCGCCCGCCGCGCTGGCCGACTCCGTGCGCAACGGTGACACCCAGGTCGCCCAGGTGCACGGCGGCTCGGCGGCCTTCGCGCAGCTGTCGGCCATTCCCGACGTGCGCACCGCCCGGATCGTGACGCCGCGGGTCATGCAGCTGACGCTGCGCGCCAACGAGGCCAAGCTGGCCGATTCGCAGGTGCGCAAGGCGATCCTGGGGCTCCTCGACGTCGACCTGCTCGCCGCCGTCGGCGCGGGCAGCGACAACACGGTCACCCTGGACCAGGCGCAGATCCGCGCGCCGAGCGACCCCGGTTACGAGCCGACCGCGCCGCCCGCGATGACGACGCAGGCCGCGCTGGCCTTGCTGGAGGAATCCGGATACAAGGTGGAGAAGAACCCGTCGGCGTCGCCCGCGCCGACGCCGGGGAGCACCGCGCCGCCCGAGGTCATCCGTGGCCGGATCAGCAGGGACGGCCAGCAGCTGTCGCTGGTGATGGGCGTGGCCGCCAACGACCCGACGTCGGTCGCCGTCGCCAACACCGCCGCCGACCAGCTGCGCAACGTCGGCATCGCCGCGACGGTGCTCGCGCTGGATCCCGTGACGCTCTACCGCGACGCCCTGGCCGACAACCGCGTGGACGCGATCGTGGGTTGGCACCAGGCCGGCGGCAACCTGGCGACGCGGCTGGCCTCGCGCTACGGCTGCCCCGCGCTGGAGTCCACCCAGGTGCCGACGACCACCGCCACCGCACCGCCCAGCGGCTCGACTACGCCGGCCGCGACGACCGGCCCGGGCTCCGCGCGGCCCTCGGGCGCTCCGGCGCCGGCGTCGTCCACTCCGGCGCCGCCGCCCAGCAGGCCGCCGGACCCCAACGCGCTGGTGCAGGCGCCGTCGAACCTCACCGGCATCTGCGACCGCAGCCTGCAGTCGAACATCGACGCGGCCCTCAACGGCACCAAGAACATCAACGACGTGATCACCGCCGTGGAACCGCGGCTGTGGAACATGTCCACGGTGCTGCCGATCCTGCAGGACACCACCATCGTGGCCGCCGGCCCCAGCGTGGAGAACGTCAGCCTCTCGGGGGCGGTGCCGGTCGGCATCGTCGGCGACGCCGGCCAGTGGATCAAGACCGGGCCCTGACGCTCAGCGGCCGCGGGGCGGGATGACCGTGTCGACGATCAGTTCCAGTTGCCGGCGGTAGGGCGGCTCCCCGGTGAGCAGGAAATGATGGTTGATCAGCGCCGGGCCGATGCTCGCCGTGAATTCGTTGACGGTCCCCGGGTCGAGATCGCCGTCGTCGATCGCGGAGCGCAGGACCGATTCGACGAGGCTGAGCCGCGGGCCCACCACCGCGTGGGCGAAGATTTCCCGCATCTCGGGCTCGTGCATCAGCTGCTGGATGACGCGCAGCCCCGGGAAGCAGGTCTTGCCGGCCAAGACGTCGCAGTGCGCGACGAACAGCGTCAACAGGTTCGCGCGGGCCGAGCGGCCCGCGCGCAGCTCGGGCGCGGGCGGCAGCGCGAACACCAGGGCGGCGTGCACCAGCTCGCACTTGGTGTCCCAGCGGCGGTACAGCGCGGCCTTGCCGGTGTGCGCCCGCGCCGCGATGCCCTCCATGGTCAGCCCGCCGTACCCGACCTCCGTCAGCTCCGCCAGGGTCGCCTCGTAGAGGGCGCGTTCGAGGACCTCGCCCCGCCGGCGGCTGCGGCCGCCAGCCGTCCCGGTGCACTGCGGCATCCCTCGATAGTATTCGTGCGCGTTCCTATCTGGCGCGCGCCGTGGGCGCAGCGGCGCTCGCGGCGTCATCGGTAGGGTGCGTCCATGCCCGAGACGCCCCGCCTGCTGTTCGTGCACGCCCATCCCGACGACGAGAGCCTCGGCACCGGCGCCACCATCGCCCACTACGCCGCGCTGGGGGCCCAGGTCCGGGTGGTGACCTGCACGCTCGGCGAGGAGGGCGAGGTGATCGGTGAGCGGTGGGCCCAGCTGGCCGTGGACCGGGCGGATCAGCTGGGCGGCTACCGGATCGGCGAGCTCACCGCGGCGCTGCGCGCGCTGGGCGCCGGGGAGCCGCAGTACCTGGGCGGGGCGGGCCGCTGGCGCGACTCCGGGATGCGCGGGACCCCCGCGCGCCGGCACGTCCGCTTCATCGACGCCGACGAACGCGAGGCCGTCGGCGCGCTCGTCGCGATCATCCGCGAGCAGCGACCCCACGTGGTGGTGACGTACGACCCGGGCGGCGGCTACGGCCATCCCGACCACGTGCACGCCCACACCGTGACGGTGGCCGCCGTCGCGGCGGCGGCCACCGGTGACTTCCCCGGCGCGCCGTGGCAGGTGCCGAAGTTCTACTGGTCGGTCTTCGCGTCCAGCACCTTCCTGCCGGCGGTGGCGGCGCTGACCGAACAGGACCTGCGGCCGGAGTGGACGCTTGCGCCGCCCGAGGAGTTCACGTTCGGCTACGCCGACGCCGACATCCACGCCGTCGTCGAGGCCGGCCCGGCGGCCCGCGAGGCGAAGGCCGCGGCGCTGGCGGCGCACGCCACCCAGGTGGTCGTCGGCCCGACCGGCCGCGCCTGCGCGCTGTCGAACAACGTGGCGCTGCCCATCGTCGCCGAAGAGCACTACGTGCTGGCCGCGGGCACGGCGGGGGAGCGCGACCAGCGCGGCTGGGAGACCGATCTGCTCGCCGGGGTGGACCTGGCCGCCGCGCCGACGCGGTAGGCTGCGAGTCAGGCAGCCACGGAAGGAATTCGCATGGACCCCGACCTGGACCCTAATCAGCAGCACTGGCAGGACCGGCTCGACAGCCTGCAGTGGGTGATCGGCTCGATACTGTCCAACATCGACAGCGTTCCGACCTGACCGAAACCAAGCCGCGCGCCGCGTCGCTGGACGACGCCGGCGCCACAGATCCCGCCATCCGCTTCGTTGTCCTGGCCCTGCTGGCGGTCGACGGAATCCTCTCCGCGCTCGCCGGGGCCCTGCTGCTGCCGTCGTACCTCGGGGCGGTCCCATTTCCGATCAGCGGGCTGCTCAGCGGGCTGCTCAACGCGGCCCTCGTGTGGGCCGCGGGACGCTGGACCCAGTCGCCGCGGGTGGCGGCGCTGCCCCTGTGGACGTGGTTGCTGACCGTGGCGGTGATCAGCATGGGCGGCCCCGGTGACGACGTCATCCTGGGCGGCAGCGGCCTGTTCGCCTACGGGGCCCTGCTGCTGATCGTGCTCGGGGTGGCGCCGCCGGTCTGGGTGCTGTGGCGGCGCAACCAACTCGGCTGACGTGCGGCAACGGTGGGCCCCGCCGTCACCCGATCGGGGTCGCGGGCAGGGCGCTACTGTTGACTGTTGCCCGGCCGGGACCCGGCCCGGGTGCCACGAGTTCACATGTTGGGACGCGCGGATGAAATTCGATCGTGGGGAAGTTACACGAAGGTGCTGCTGACTCCGGGCGAGGAACCTACCGCCCTGCCTGATCCTGCCTTTCCCGCCGCGGTCGCCGCCGGGACGGATGCTGGGGCGGCCGTCAAAGCGACGCCGTCGGCGTGCGGCGCGTGCTGCGGCGCGCCCGCGACGGCGTCGCGCTCAACGTCGACGAGGCCGCGATCGCGATGACCGCGCGCGGTGCCGACCTGGCGGACCTGTGCGCGAGCGCGGCGCGGGTGCGCGACGCCGGCCTCGAGTCGGCAGGCCGGCGCGCCGCGAGCGGGCGGCTGCCGATCACCTACTCGCGCAAGGTGTTTATCCCCATCACCCACCTGTGCCGCGACAACTGCCACTACTGCACGTTCGTGACGGTGCCGGGCAAACTGCGCGCCCGCGGCGCCGGCATGTACCTGGAGCCCGACGAGATTCTCGAGATCGCCCGCCGCGGCGGCGAATTGGGTTGCAAGGAAGCCCTTTTCACGCTCGGCGACCGGCCGGAGGAGCGCTGGCCGGAGGCGCGGGAGTGGCTTGGCGAACGCGGTTACGATTCCACGCTGGCCTACGTGCGCGCCATGGCGATCCGGGTGCTCGAGGAGACCGGGCTGCTGCCGCACCTGAATCCCGGCGTCATGAGCTGGTCGGAGATGGCGCGGCTCAAGCCGGTGGCGCCGTCGATGGGCATGATGCTCGAGACCACGTCGCGGCGCCTGTTCGAGACCAAAGGCCTTGCGCACTATGGCAGCCCGGACAAGGACCCGGCCGTCCGGCTGCGCGCCCTGACCGACGCGGGCCGGCTCTCGATCCCGTTCACCACAGGTCTGCTGGTCGGCATCGGCGAGACCCTGGCCGAACGCGCCGACACGCTGCATGCGATCCGCAAGTCGCACAAGGAGTTCGGGCACGTGCAGGAAGTGATCGTGCAGAACTTCCGGGCCAAGGAGCACACCGCGATGGCCGCGGTCCCCGACGCGGGGATCGAGGACTACCTGGCGACGGTCGCGGTGGCCCGCCTGGTCCTGGGTCCGGGCATGCGCATCCAGGCACCGCCGAACCTGGTGTCGCGCGCCGAGTGCCTGGCGCTGATCGGCGCGGGAGTCGATGACTGGGGCGGTGTTTCGCCCCTGACGCCCGATCACGTCAACCCCGAGCGGCCGTGGCCCGCGCTGGAGGAGTTGGCCGCGGTCACCGCCGAGGCCGGTTACGAATTGGTGCAGCGGCTGACCGCGCAGCCCAAGTACGTGCAGGCGGGCGCCGCCTGGATCGATCCGCGGGTGCGGGGCCACGTCACGGCGCTCGCGGATCCGGCGACCGGCCTGGCGCGCGACGTCAACCCGGCGGGGTTGCCGTGGCAGGAGCCCGACGACGTGGGCACCGTGGGCCGCGCGGACCTCAACGCGGCGATCGACACCGAGGGCCGCCACACCGACACCCGCAGCGACGTCGACAGCGCGTTCGGGGACTGGGAGTCGATCCGCGCGCACGTGCACGAACTGGCCGCCCAGGGCGCCACAGCGCCGGAACGCCTGGACACCGACGTCCTGGCCGCGCTGCGGGCCGCCGAACGCGACCCGGCGGGCTGCTCCGACGACGAGTACCTGGCGCTGGCGACCGCCGACGGGCCCGCATTGGAAGCCGTTACCGCGCTTGCCGATTCGTTGCGCCGGGACACCGTCGGGGACGACGTGACCTTCGTGGTCAACCGCAACATCAACTTCACCAACATCTGCTACACCGGGTGCCGGTTCTGCGCGTTCGCGCAGCGCAAGGGCGACGCCGACGCGTACTCGCTGTCCACCGACGAGGTCGCCCAGCGCGCGTGGGAGGCCCACGTCCAAGGCGCCACCGAGGTGTGCATGCAGGGCGGCATCGACCCCGAGCTGCCGGTCACCGGCTACGCCGACCTGGTCCGTGCCGTCAAGGCGCGGGTGCCGTCGATGCACGTGCACGCGTTCTCGCCGATGGAGATCGCCAACGGCGTCACCAAGAGCGGGTTGAGTGTGCGCGAGTGGCTGATCGGCCTGCGCGAGGCCGGGCTGGACACCATCCCCGGCACGGCCGCCGAGATCCTCGACGACGAGGTCCGCTGGGTGCTGACCAAGGGCAAGCTGCCGACCTCCGAGTGGATCGACATCGTGACCACCGCGCACGAGGTCGGCCTGCGCTCGTCGTCGACCATGATGTACGGACACGTCGACAGCCCGCGTCACTGGATCGGCCACCTCAACGTGCTGCGCGGCATCCAGGACCGCACCGGCGGATTCACCGAGTTCGTCCCGCTGCCGTTCGTGCATCAGAGTTCCCCGCTGTACCTGGCCGGCGCCGCCCGCCCGGGGCCGACCCACCGCGACAACCGGGCGGTGCACGCGCTGGCGCGAATCATGTTGCACGGCCGCATCTCCCAGATCCAGACCAGCTGGGTCAAGCTGGGCGTCGAGCGCAGCCGGGTGATGCTCAACGGCGGCGCCAACGACCTGGGCGGCACGCTGATGGAGGAGACCATCTCGCGGATGGCCGGGTCCGAGCACGGCTCGTCGAAGACCGTCGAGGAGCTGACCGCGATCGCCCAGGGCATCGGGCGCCCCGCGCGGCAGCGCACCACCGACTACACCCCGTTGGCGGCGTAGCGCCGACGCTGTCGGACGCCCCGGGTATACCGGAGGCGTGACCGAGCAGATCGACCACGACCGGTTCCCGGAGTGGCAGCCCTTCCTCGACGCTGCGCAGCGGCGCGGTCCCGACGCCGGCACCTGGTGCGACGCCTGGACGGTCCGCGACGTCGTCATTCACCAGGCGGGTACGGCCGAGGAACTGGCCCGGGTGCTGGGCGCCCACCTGCATGGCGAGCCCGTCGGCACCCGCGGCTTCGAAGAACGCGAGGCGCCGCTGCGCGCCCTCGGTGACGCCGAACTGTGGGGTGCCCTGGAGGAGCGGATGGCGCGGCTGAATCGGGTCGCGGTGGCGGCCGACGAGGTCCCCGCCGACACCGACGTCGCCTGGACCGGCCGCACGATGAAGGTGCCCTGGTTCGCCGAGCACATGCGCCAGGAACTGGTGCTGCACGGCTGGGACATCACCGGGGACACCGCGGGCCCCACGGCGTTCCACGCGGCGCTGGCCGAACCGTGGATGACGACGCACAGCGTGACGGCGGTCGGGCGGCCGCTGCTGCGCAAGGGTGCGCAGGCCTTGCGGCCCGGGGAGCGGGTCGACGCCCGGCTACGCGTCGCGGGCACCGACGACGTGTCGATCAGCGCCGACGACGACGGGGCCACCCTCGGGTTCGCCGCGCCCATCGGGCCCGCCACGCTGCACACCGACGCGGCCGCGCGGGTGTTACTGCTGTGGGGGCGCAAGCCCGCCGATCCCGGCCGGATACGCAGCAGCGCCGGACCCGACGCCCTAGGGCGGGTCCGGCGCCTGCTGGCCGGTTACTGACTGAGGTCGCGCCGGGCGCGAACGGCTCAGTAGTTGTTACAGGTGACGGCGACCTGGTTGATGTCGTCGTAGTACTTCTGCGCCGACGGCATCGCCTGGATCTGCTGAGCCATCTGCTGGCGCTTCGGCGGCGGCGAGGCCAGGAAGTTGCGGATGTAGGACTGCGCGATCGGCGAGTTGTTGAGCTGGGCGGCGGCGGCCGGGTCGGTCGCGTTCAGCGCAGCGATCACCTGCCCGTAGTTGCACGTGGTGTTGATGATCGCGTCGGCCGGGTCCGCGGACGCGATCCCGGACGCGGCGGTCAACGCCACCGCCGCGCTCCCGACGGCGACGGTCAATTTGGTAAACGACAGCCTCATGATGTGGACACCTTCCCCAAGTAATGCACCGCTATAAAGGCGACGACATCTGCCCAGCGGTTGCCGTCTTCCGGTCGAGATTACCAGGCCCCGCGGACGGCTTCGCAACGCAACGGATCCGCAGGGGCTGACCGCGCGGACTATTACCCGCAGGTCAGCGGCCGCATTCGGGTGTTCGCGCTCGGCGAAACGGGGTATCCGCCCGCAGCGCGAGACTGTCGGTCTTGAAACCGGATAGCGTCGGGCGTGGCGAGGTGGTTGACGTGTATGTGCAACGTCTAGTATCAGTAACCGAAAGCTTGGCCGAAGCGCCCGGCAGCGCCGGTGCCAGCCGACGTGCCTGGTTCATCAGCCCGCCAGACCCAGAAGTACATGGAGGAGACGTCTGTGACGTACACGATCGCCGAACCCTGTGTCGACATCAAGGACAAGGCGTGTATCGAGGAGTGCCCGGTCGACTGCATCTACGAGGGCGCGCGGATGCTGTTCATCCACCCCGATGAATGCGTCGACTGCGGAGCCTGCGAGCCGGTCTGCCCGGTGGAAGCGATCTACTACGAAGACGACGTGCCGGAGCAGTGGAGCCAGTACACCCAGATCAACGCCGACTTCTTCACCGAGCTGGGGTCGCCGGGCGGGGCCGCCAAGGTCGGCCAGACGGACAACGACCCGCAGGCCGTCAAGGACCTGCCGCCGCAGGGCGAAGGCGACTGAGCGGGCCGGTGCTGCACGAACGCCAGGCGGCCGCACGGCCCCGCCGCGGGGCGGTGTCCGCGTCGCTGCCGGAGTTCCCGTGGGACACGCTGGCCGGCGCGAAGGCGCGGGCCAACGCCCATCCGGACGGCATCGTCGACCTCTCCGTCGGCACCCCCGTCGACCCGGTGGCGCCGCTGATCCAAGAGGCGCTGGCGGCCGCGGCCGGGGCGTCGGGATACCCGGCCACCGTCGGCACCGCCCGGCTGCGGGAATCGGCGGTCGCCGCGCTGCACCGCCGTTTCGGCATCAGCGGCCTGACCGAGGCCGCCGTGCTGCCGGTGATCGGCAGCAAGGAGTTCATCGCCTGGCTGCCCACGCTGCTGGGCCTGGGCCCGGCCGACATGGTCGCGGTGCCCGAGCTGGCGTACCCCACCTACGACGTCGGCGCGCGACTGGCCGGCGCGCGGATTCTGCGCGCCGACTCGCTGACCCAGCTGGGGCCGCAATCGCCCGCCCTGCTGTACCTGAACTCGCCGAGCAACCCGACCGGTCGGGTGCTGGGCGCCGACCACCTGCGCAAGGTGGTCGGCTGGGCCCGCGACCGCGGCGCCGTGGTCGCCTCCGACGAGTGCTACCTGGGCCTGGGGTGGGACGACCAGCCGCTCTCGGTGCTGCACCCGTCGATCAGCGACGGTGACCACACCGGGCTGCTCGCCATCCACTCGCTGTCCAAGAGCTCGTCGCTGGCGGGCTACCGGGCCGGGTTCGTCGCGGGGGATCCCGGGTTGATCGCCGAGCTGCTGGCGGTGCGCAAGCACGCCGGGATGATGGTGCCGACGCCGGTCCAGGCGGCCATGGTGGCGGCCCTGGACGACGACGCCCACGAGCGGCTGCAGCGAGAGCGCTACGAACGTCGGCGGGCCGCCCTGCTGCCCGCGCTGCGGGCGGCCGGCTTCACCGTCGACCACTCCGAGGCGGGCCTGTACCTGTGGGTGACCCGCGACGAGCCGTGCGCGGACACCGTCGCGTGGCTGGCCGAGCGCGGCATCCTGGTGGCGCCGGGTGACTTCTACGGCCCCGCCGGGGCCCGGCACGTGCGGGTGGCGCTGACCGCCGACGACGAGCGGATCGCGGCCGCGGTGCAGCGACTGGCCTGAGCGGCGCCGACCCGCCGCCCGGCCCGCGTACCGTCCGGGCGCGCGGCGCCGTGCAGAATGCTTGCCGAAGCGTTTCGTTGGCAACCCCGAGGACGGTGGTCGTGACAACTTCGGCCGGCAAGCTGCAGATCCCCTTATCGGTGGGCGACATCGTCAAGCGGGTGTTTCTCGGCAAGCCGCTGATCACCGAGGACATCGCGTCCGAGAAGCTGTCCAACGGCGTTGCGTTGGGCGCGCTTTCACCCGACGCCGTGTCGTCGGTGGCCTACGGCCCCGAGCAGATCCTGATCGAGCTGCTGCCGCACGCCGGGTTGGCCGCGTTCGCGCTGCTGCTGCCCATCACGGGTGTCATCCTGCTCATCCTGGTGCTGGTCGCGGCGTCCTACCGGCAGGTGGTGATGGCCTACACGCGGGCGGGTGGCTCCTACATCGTCGCCCGCGACAACTTCGGGCCCCGGGTGGCCCAGGTCGCCGCCGCGGCGCTGCTGATCGACTACGTGGTCACCGTGGCGGTGCAATCCGCGGCCGGAACGGTCGCGGTGGTGTCCGCGATCCCCGCGCTGGGCCCCTACAGCCTCGAACTCACCGTCGGCGTGGTGCTCGCCATCTGCTACGCGAACCTGCGCGGACTGAAGGAGGCGGGGCTGCCGTTCGCCGTGGCCACCTACTCCTTCGTCGTCATGGTGGGGACCACCATCGTGGTCGGCATCGTCCGCGCGGCCCTGGGCAACCTCCCGACCTACGACGCCGAACACCTGCCCGGCACGGTGCCGGTGCACCAGGGCAACGGCCTGGTGCTCGGCGCCACGGTGCTGGTGCTGTTGCGGGCGTTCGCCAACGGCGGGTCGTCGTTGACCGGGGTCGAGGCCATCTCCAACACGGTCGACTACTTCCGAAAACCGCAGGGCCGCAACGCCCGCCGGGTGCTCACCGCGATGGCCGTCATCCTGGGCCTGCTGCTCGCCGGCGTCGCCTACCTGGCCCACGTCACCCACGCGACGCCGTACCTGACCGAATACCCCTCGGTGCTCTCGCAGATCGGGCGCGCCGTGTTCGGCAACGGCGCCGTGGGCAACGTCTTCTTCGTCCTGGTGCAGGCGGCGACCGCCGCGATCCTGTTCACCGGCGCCAACACCAGCTTCAACGGTTTCCCGGCGCTGGCCAGCTTCGTCGCCGAGGACCGCTTCCTGCCGCGGCAGCTGATGAAACGCGGTCACCGCCTGGTGTTTTCGAACGGGATCCTGACGCTGGCCGCGCTCTCGGTGCTGCTGCTCGTGGTGACCGGCGGTTCGGTCAACGCGCTGGTGCCGTTCTACGCGATCGGCGTCTTCACCGGGTTCGCGATGGCCGGCTACGGCATGACCAAACACCACCTCACCCATCGCGAGCCGGGCTGGCGCCGGCGGCTGGCCATCAACCTCTCCGCGGCCGTCCTGTCCACGGTCGTGGTGGGCATCTTCGCGGTGGCCAAGTTCACCGAGGGTGCCTGGTTGGTGGTGGTCGTCTTCCCGCTGCTGGTGTTCCTGCTGATGCGGCTCAACCGCGAATACCGGGCCGAGGCGGCCATTCTCGAGATGTTCCGCACGGACCGGCCGGAGCTGACCAAATATGCGCGGCACCGGGTGCTGGTGTTCATCGACTCGGTGGACCTCGCGGTGATCGAGGCGTTGCGCTACGGCAGGGGGCTGCGGGCCGACGACCTGCTGGCCGTGCACTTCATGGTGGACCCCGCGCACGCCGCGCACCTGCGCAAGCGCTGGGACCACTTCGGCCTCGACACGCCGCTGCGCATCGTCGACTGCCCCGACCGGCGGATCATCCGGTCCGCGCAGCTGATGGTCGCCAAGGTCCGCGACGAACAGCCGGACACCAACGTGACGGTGCTGCTGCCGCGCCGCACCTTCGCGCGCCTGCTGGGCCGGCTGCTGCACGACCGCACGGCCGACAAGATCTCCCGGGCGGTCAGCCTGATTCCCGACGCCGCGGCGACGATCGTCCCCTACGACGTCGAATCCCGGATCCGGGCCGCCTATCCCGACACCCTGGAGCAGCGCATCGCCCAGGAGATCGACAAGCTCGAGGCGTGGGTGTCCCAGGACGAGGACCGGAAGGTCGACGCCTACGAACACCCCGAGCGGTCACCGTCGACGATCCTGGTGGCCGGCCTCATCTCCGGCCAGCGCGCCATCATCGAGGGACGGGTCAGCGAGGTCGAGGACGTGACCGAGCGGGGCCGCACGCGCCGCCAGGTGGTCGTCGGGGACAGCAGCGGCGAGCTGACCGTGACCTTCCGCCCGGGCCACGGCGGCGCCGATATCCAGCCGGGGCAGGTGTTGCGCATCACCGGCAAGGCCCGCTACGCCGGGCAGCGCGAGGCCCGCGAGTCGGGCCGCGAACTGGGGATGGTCGATCCCACCTACCAGGTGGTCGAGGATCCGACGGACGACCAGGGTTCCGGCGACGCCGGGCAGCCGGCCGAGAGCTGATCGCGGCCCGGCCCGCTCAGGCGTCCAGGCGGGTGAACTGCTCCCGGCGGTATTGCTCGGCGCAGGCGGCGCGCCGGATCTTGCCGCTGGTGGTGGTGGGGATGGACCCCGGCGACACCAGCACCAGGTCCTCGACGTTCAGGCCGTGCGCGTTGGAGATCGCCGACGTCACGTCGGTCCTGACCCGGCTGAGCCAGTGCGCCGCCTCCTCGGAGGACCGGCCCTGCTTCTTCAGCTCGACGACTGTGACCAGCTTCTCGGTGCTGCTCACCGGAACGGAGATCGCGGCGACGCGGCCCCGGGTGATCTCTTGGACCGTCGCCTCGATGTCCTCGGGGTAGTGGTTGCTCCCGCGGATGATCAACAGATCCTTGATGCGCCCGACGATGAACAGCTCGTCGTTCGACAGGAAACCGAGGTCACCGGTTTTCAGCCACGGGCCTGCGGGCGTGCCGACGGACGGTTCGACCAGCGTCGCCCCGAAGCAGGCCTGTTCCTGCGGGGGTTTGCGCCAATACCCCTCGGCGACGTTGTCACCGTGCAACCAGATCTCGCCCACCACGTCCTGCGGGCACTCGCGGCCGGTGTCGGCGTCGACGATGCGCAGCGTGGGGGATTGCGGGACCCGGTAGTTGACGAGCGCGGTGCTGCTGGCGCCCTTGGTGCGGTGCACCCGACCCGCGGACAGCTCCGCCACGTCGAAGCGGGCGGGGGGCGCTGCTTCGTCCCAGGTACCGGCGGCGGCGAAGACCGTCGCCTCGGCCAGGCCGTAGGAGGGGCGCACCATGTGGTCGCGAAAGTTGAAGTGCGCGAAGCGATCGACGAACCGCCGCAGGGTCGCGGGCTCGACCCGTTCGGCGCCGCTGATGATGCCGACCACCCCGCCGAGGTCCAGCCCGGCCAGGTCGTCGTCGCTGGTCTTGCGGGCGGCCAGGTCGAACGCGAAGTTCGGCGCCGCCGAAAACGCCTGCGGGTGCTCGGCGAGCGAGCGCACCCAGCGGGCCGGCCTCTCCAGGAACGAGACGGGGCTGCTCAGCACGCCGCGGTAGCCGGCGAGGATCGGCGCGCAGACCCCCAGCACCAGGCCCATGTCGTGGTAGAAGGGCAACCAGGAGACGATCGTGGCGTTCGGCGGCGCCGTGACGCCGCAATCGGTGAACAGCCCGCGCATCAGCTGCTCGAAGTTCGCCTGCAGGTTGCGGTGCGAGATCATCACCCCGGCGGGCGTGCGCGTCGAACCGGAGCTGTACTGCAGGTAGGCGATGCTCGGCAGATCGATTGGCGCAACGCTGTTTTGGGCGTCGACGTCCAAGTTCAGCGCATCGATTTCGATGAGCTTCGGGGCGGTGTCCAGGGGCGACTGGTCGACATAGTCACCGACGTCCTGCGCGACCGCCGACGTGGTGAGGACCACGGCCGGCGAGGTGTCGGCGAAGACGGCACCCACCCGCTCGTGGTTCGAGCCGCGGTGCGGCAGCGGGAGGGGAACGGCGATGAGCCCGGCCTGCATGGACCCGAGAAACGCCAGGACGTAATCGAGGCCTTGCGGGGCCAGAATCACCGTGCGGTCCCCGACCGACGCGTGCAGGCTCAGTTCGTGGGCCAGGCTCAGCGTCCGGCGGGACAGCTGCGACCACGTGACGTTTTCGGGCACCCCCGCCCAGTCCTTCGCGTAATCGGTGAAGGTGAACGCGATGTCGTTGGGGCGCAGGCGGGCTCGCCCGTGCAGCATGGAGAGGATGGTCGACTGCGGCATAAGGGTCACAACATGTCCAAACTCGTCGGTCGAAGGTGTCGGATCGTCAGTGGCCGGCCTCACCGGCGCCGGGCGCCAACGCGGCCGTGGCGCCGCCGAGCGCCTGCGTCAGCGGGTCGCCGTCGCCGAGCGCGGCGCGGTTGACCGGTGCGATGACCTGGGCCGGGTCGAAGCCGTGCACGGGGTCGACCTGCACCGGGGCGGTGGCGGGGTCGTCGTTGCGGGCGTAACCGGCGTTCACCCGGGGAATCAGGATCGCGTCGAGCTTGTTCAGCGTGCCCTCGTCGATGCCGAGGTACTTCAGCGGCATCACCAGCGGAAGGTGCTTCTCCGGCACCATGATCGTGGTGTCCTTGGCGCCCCGCGAATTGACCGTGGTCCTGATGTTCTGCGGCGGCACCATGCTCGGGTTGGTGAAGGCCACCGCCGTGTGACCGGTGGCGAGACCGAGCAGCGTGTTGGCGAGGGCGAACATGTTGTCCGGGCGATCGGGGAAGTCCGCGATCAGGTCGTAGGCAGCCACGAATCTGTTGGTGTCGTACTGACTTTCGTACTGCGGGGGCATGGTGTAGTCGAGTGCGGGCACGACGCTGCCGACCGGAAACAGCGCGGTCAAAAAGCTTTGGCCGAACGCGTGATGCCCGATCGGGTCGCCGAAGGTGGCGAAGTTGAGCCTGTCCGGCGGGGGAGCGTTCGGGTCGGTCGCCAGCCGCGCCTGCTCACCGTCGACCACGAATCCGCCCTCGGACAGGCCGATCGCCGTGCCGGGCCGGCCGGCGCGGATCGCCGCGTCGAGCGTGGGGATGCCCTGGTCGACCGATTCGCCGATGCTGGGCCCGTCCACCCCCAGCCCCGGGAACTCCTCGTTGAGCTTGCCGATGCCGGGGAAAAGCCGCTCCAGCACGTGCCCCTGAATCTGGCCCGCCGGGTAAGGGACGATGTCCCGCTTCTGGCCGGGAAACCATTGGGCGCCCTCTTGGCGGATGTACTCGTCGTAGGGGATGCCCGCGACGTGGGCGCCGCCGAGCGCGTACGCGGTCTGGTCTCCGGGCGCGCCCGGCGTCGGCGGACCGCCGATGGGCGTGTCGTCGGCCGTCGCGGTGTTCACTCCGAAACACCCTGTGGCAGCGACGGTTGCCAGGGCGGTGACCGTCGAAAGTAATCTCTTCATCTCTAATCCTGCCCGCTCGGATTCGCCTCGTAGTTTCACACAGGTCATGTGCATGCGCTAATTGTGTTGCGGCTCGGCGCGTCGCCTCGACGACCGCGCGCCCACCCGGGACGGCCACCAGTTGGCGCGCCCCGCCAGCGCGGCGATGGCCGGCACCGTGACGGTGCGCACCAGGAAGGTGTCCAGCAAAATTCCCACGCCGATCACGAGTCCGCCCTGGACGACGGTGCCGATGCTGGAGAAGAGCAGGCCGCCCATCGAGGCGGCAAAGATCAAACCCGCCGCGGTGATCACCCCGCCCGTCGACCCCAGGGTGCGAATGATGCCGTAGCGCATGCTGTTCGGAGACTCCTCACGCATGCGCGACACCAGCAGCATGTTGTAGTCGGCCCCCACCGCGACCAGCACCACGAACGCCAACGGGGGCACACTCCAATGCAGCTGCTGGCCCAGCAGATACTGAAACACCAGTACGCCGATGCCGACCGCGGACAGATACGAAATGACCACGGAGGCAACCAGATACACCGGCGCGACGATGGCACGCAGCAGCGCGATCAACGTCACGAACACGACCAGCAGGGTGACGGCGATGATGAACCGGATGTCGTGTTCGTAGTAGTCTCGGGTGTCTTTTAGGCCGACGGTGTAGCCCGCCATCGACACCGTGGCGTCCGACAGCGCGGTGTTCGGCTGCGCGCTGCGCGCGGCCGCGGTGATCGCGTTGACCTGGTTCATCGCCTCGGTGCTGAACGGGTTGAGCTTCGTCTGAACGAAATACCGCACCGAGTGGCCGTCGGGCGAGATGAACACCTTGGCCGCCCTCTGGAATTCCTCGAGGTGCAGCAGCTGCGGTGGGATGTTGAAGCCGGCCATCGCCGGCTGGGCCGCGTCGCGCTTGAGCGACAACAGGAACGTCGCCGACTCGCTGAGGCCCGCACCGAGCTGCTTGACTTGGTCGACGAGTTGCGCCACCGCGTCGGCCAATTGGCGGCTGCCGCCGGCGAGGCGCCCCGCGCCGTCCTGCACGCTGTTCAGGTTCGCTTGCAGCCCACCGGGTTTGTCCATTCCCATCGAGCGCAGCACCGTGGTGAGCTTGGCCAAAGCGCCACGCAGTCGGTCGGTCGACGCCTTCAGGGCCTTCTTGTCCGGGGAATCCTGCAGCTGATGTGCCAAATCGTTGATGGCGTCCAGGTCCGCCTGGTCTCGCGAGGCCAGCAGCTGCTCGAACGTCCCGCGCGTGCTGCTGCACGATGGGTCGGCGTCGCAGACCGGGTTGCCCTGCAGAGCCGTCAGCACCGGGCCGATCCAGGCGAACATGTTCTTGGCGGCGGTGAAGTTCCAGCCCATGGCGTTGCTCAGCGAGTTGACGTGGTCGACGAGCTGGGCCGCCAGGTCGACCTGCCGGACCAGCGCATCGCCGCTGTACTGGCCCTTCGCCGAGGCGAAGGCGCTGTCCACTTCCTGCACGCTGGCGGCGAGCTGGGTGATCTGGCCGCGGACGTCGCCGAGGTTGTTGGCCAGCGTGCCCGCGCCGGCGACCAGCCGGTTGAGGTCGCCCACGTGGTCGTTGATCATGGTGGACCCGCCGGCCAGCAAGGTGCCGATGGCGCCGGCCTGATACGTCGCCCGGAACTGTTCCGGCACGTGGCCGGTGGGACGCGTAATGCCGCTGATCGCAGCGATATTCGGCAGCTGACTGACGCGGTCGGCCAGCTGTTCCAAGTCCGCCAGGGCCTTCGGCGTACGCAGGTCCCGCGGCGACTGGATCAGGATGTATTCGGGAATCGATTGATTCACCGGGAAATGGCGGTCCAGCGCGGCGTATCCGACCGAGCTGGGCGCCGACGACGGCAGGGCCTTGCGGTCGTCGTAGTTGTAGCGCACCAGGCCCGCGCAACTGGCCAACACGATCAGCACCAGCACGCTGGCGAGCAGGTGTGCCCGCGGCCGGCGGACGATGCGGATGCCGGAACGGCGCCAGAAGCGGGCGGTCAACTCGCGCCGCGGCCGCACCCAGCCGCGGGGTCCCGCGAGCACCAGGACCGCGGGTAGCAACGTCACCGCGGCCAGGAACGCGACGCCGATGCCGATCGCCGACGACGCCCCGACGGTCTTGAACACACCCATGCGGGCGAAGCTGATGAGCAAAAACGTCACGCCGACGGTGGCGGCGGACGCGCCGATGACTTTCCCGATGGACACCATCGCGCGCTTGACCGCTTCGTCGGGGGCCGCGCCCGACCGCAGGTGGTCGTGATAGCGGCTGATTAAAAACACCGCGTAATCCGTTCCGGCGCCGGCCATGATGGCGCTGAGGAACACGATGGACTGGTTGGAGACGCCCGCACCGGTCAGCTGTGAGTACGCGGCAACCACCGCCTGCGCGATGACCAGCGACACCCCGATCGTCAGCAACGGCAGCAGCATCGTGACCACGCTGCGGTAGATCACCAGCAGCACGAGCAGCACCAGAACCCCGATCGCCAGCTCGATCGGCATCCGATCCTGCGCCCCCGCGACCGTCAGGTCCGCGACGGTCGCCGCGGGTCCGGTGAGGTTGGCGCTCAGATGCGAGCCGGCGGGGGCCTGCTTGAGGGTCCGGTCGACGATGTCGCCGATGGTATGGAACGCGGTGTCAGACCGTGGGGTGCCGATCTCGCCGGCGACGCCGACGGGCAGCACCCACGCCTTGTGGTCGGAACTGGTGACGACCGATCGCAATGCCGGCGTGCTGAGGAAGTCCTGCAGCATCACCACGTCCCGGGTGTCCCGGCGCAGGGCGTCCACCAGCTTGGCGTAGGCCGCCTCGTCGACGGGGCCGAGCCCGTTGTCGTCGGTGAGGACGACCAGCAGCAGGTCCTCGGAACCCGATTCGTGAAAGGCCTCGGTCATCTTCCGGGCGGTGACGCTGGACGGTGCGTCGTGCGGCAGGATCGACAGCGGATGCTGCTGAGCCATCTCACCCAGGGACGGGGACGTCAGCGGCAGCGCGACCGCCACCGCGAGCCACAACCCCACGACCGCCCACGGCCAGCGCACCACGAAATCTGCTACTCGTCGCACATCGCCTCACCTCGATCGCTGCCATTGTGCGCGCCCGCGGGCGGCGGCGGCCGCCGACGCTCCGGCGCCGGGCCCGCCGAATTCCCGTCAGGCAACGCGTCCCCAATGCCCGCTGTCGGCGACACGCCCGCACACCGACTTCATCGCATCCAGATAGCGCGCAACCGATTTACGCGCGATCGGGTTGTCCGGATACATCAACGCCATCGCCGTGCCCTCCCCGTACCGGAAGATGTAAACGGTCATCTGGTAGGAGTACCGGCCGTCCGAGTAGATCCCGATGTTGTTGGCCAGGCCCATCTCGGCCGCCGCGAGGACGGCGTTGAGCGGGGCCGCGCCGCCGTGGAAGAAGTTCGACACCGGGAAGTTCGGTCGTGGCCAGCTCAGCCACGGCGCCAGCTCCAGCACCCGGTAGTAGGGCACCTTCGCCAGATGCAGCCCCGAATCGAAACAACTCTGCGCCGCCCACGCCGCCTCACCGAAGGACGTCGCGGCAATGGGAACGGTGATCGGGATCAGGCCGGTGAACCACCCCTGCGTCATGAAATTGTCCGTGGCCGCCCGCGAATCACGCGGGGTCAACCCGTAATACGTCAGCGCACCGGTGAATTCGTGCTCCACCAGGGCAAGACAGGCAAACAGGCCCCCGACGAAACGCGCGCCCGCCGCCGCGCAGGCGGACTCGAATTGCTGGGTCTGCTCGGCGCTCATCAGCAACTCGGAGGTCATGGCGCTCGTGGTGGACTCCGACGGGTTGCCCAGCGGCAGCGGGAACTCGGGAAACCCGCCGTCGTTGTTCTCCGCGAACTCGATCCACGTGCGCACCCCCGGCGAATCCACGGTCAGGGTCGAGGTGTACTCGCGTTCGCGGGAGCAGAAGTCGTCGAAGCTACCGGCGTCGGGAAGCGTCAAGGGCGCACCGCCGCCGCTCATCGCCGAATACATGCCGTTGGCCTCGAGCATCGTTGTGCCGATCAATGTCGCATCCCCGTGCACGTGGTCCATCGCGGCAAAGAACGTGAATGTGCTCTCGCTCTGCACGATTCCGAAGGTGAAGCAGCCCCACTCCAGGGGATTCGGGATCGCGACGACGTGCGCGTGGATACCCTCGACCGTCATGGTGCCGTGGTCGATCGGTGCGAATTCGATGACGGCGGGGTCGCCGATGGTGTGCCTGACAAATTCCCCGTCGCTGGTGCGCTCGAACCAGCTGCGAAACGTGTCGTGGCGGCGCAAGTAGGTGTTCACGGCGTAATCCATCGCCGCGATGTCACATCGGCCGGGAACCTCGCAGGTGGCGATGATCTGACGGGAGAAGTCCAGGCCCGCGGTGGTGCGCTCGTGAAAGTTGCGCAGGTGTTGGCCCTGCATATAGCTGACCGGCACGGTGCTGACCGGCGCGTGGCGCACCTGCTCGGCGGCCGCGGGCGTCGGGTGCCAGGAGACGACGGCGCCCGGGGACGGCAGCCAATCGTCGAGCGCGCCGATCGTGATTTTCCCGATTTGCAATATCTTCTCTTTCGATCCGGCGAGATTTTCTTGGGCAAGGCTGCCTTGAAGTGAAGGCTGCGCCGCGGCCGGGTTGGTGGCGAGACCCAAGATAGCCAGACCCAAGATAGCGTCTGTGCCGCGCGCCGTGGTGGGGGTGGACGCGTCGGCACGGCTCCGGCGATTCCGGCCGCCGAGTGGTTATGGTGATGGGCGGCCCGCCCTGGACGCGGGCCGTACGGTCAGGCCCGGTGGCGTTCGCCGGGCGCGGCGCGACGAAGGTGTCGCGGGGCAACACCGTGATGCGGTCGAGGATTATGCTGCGCAGGTTCCGCACCGGCCGGTCCGAAAAGGGCGGCTCGCGGTGTGTGGTGTGCGGCGCGTGACGTGCTCCGGGGTCTTCCGCGGCCCGGAGTCGGTAGGCCGGCGCGTGGGCATCGGACCCGCACCGGCCGAGGTGAGGAGGACAGCTGCATGGCATCCGTCGAAGGCCCTGTAGGTACGGAATCGAGTTTTGCGATCGTCGGCTACGCGGCGCGCTTTCCCGGTGCCGCGGACGCGGACGAGTTCTGGCAGGTCCTTCGCGAGGGCCGGGACGCCATCTCGGAGGTGCCCCCGGACCGGTGGGACGCCGAGGAGTTCTTCGACCCCGACCCCGACGCGCCCGGCAAGGTGGTGACCCGGCGGGCCGGCTTCGTCGACGACGTCGCGGGGTTCGACGCGCCGTTTTTCGGCATGTCGGCCCGCGAAGTCAAGTCGCTGGACCCCCAACACCGGCTGCTGCTGGAGACGGCATGGCGGGCGGTGGAGCATTCGGGAACGGCGCCAACGGCTTTGGCGAACACCAACACCGGCGTCTTCGTCGGTCTGGCCACCCATGATTACCTGGGCATGGCGTCCGACGAGCTGACGTACGCCGAGATCGAGCCCTACATGGCGATCGGGACGTCGTCGGCCGCGGCGGCCGGGCGGATCAGCTACCGGCTGGGTCTGCAGGGTCCCGCGGTCGCGGTCGACACGGCGTGCAGTTCCTCGCTGGTGGCGATCCACCAGGCCTGCCAAGCGCTGCGCCTCGGGGAATGCGACCTCGCGCTGGCCGGCGGCGCCAACGTGTTGCTCACGCCCGCCACCATGATCACGTTCTCGCACGCGCACATGCTGGCCCCCGACGGCCGGTGCAAGACGTTCGACGCGGCGGCCGACGGCTACGTGCGCGGCGAGGGCTGCGGCGTGATCGTCGTGAAGCGGCTCGCCGACGCGATCCGCGACGGCGACCGGATCCGCGCGGTGATCCGGGGAAGCGCGATCAACCAGGACGGCGCGTCGGGCGGTTTGACGGTCCCCAACGGCGTTGCCCAACAGCGGGTTATCGCCGAGGCGTGCAAACGCGCCGGCGTCGCGCCCGGTGACGTGGGGTACCTGGAGGCGCACGGGACCGGGACGTCGCTCGGCGATCCCATCGAGGCCCAGGCCGCGGGCGCCGTTTTGGGTGCCGGGCGCGAGGCGGACCGGCCCCTGCTGATCGGTTCGGTCAAGACCAACATCGGGCACCTGGAAGCCGCGGCGGGCATCGCCGGGGTGATCAAGGTGATCCTGTCGCTCGAAAACGAGTTGCTGCCAGAGCATTTGCACTTCCGGGACCCGTCGCCGCACATTCCGTGGGACCGGCTCGCGGTGCAGGTCGTGACGGAACCGACCGCGTGGGAACGCAACGGCCGGCCCCGGATCGCGGGGGTCAGCTCCTTCGGTTTCGCCGGAACCAACGCCCATGTCATCCTCGCGGAGGCTCCCGAACCGGCGGACCGAGCCACGGCGGCGCCCCAGCCGGTCGAAGCGCACCGCGAGGGGCGGCCCCGCGTGCTTGCCCTGTCGGCGCGCACCCCGGCCGCGCTGGTGCAGCTCGCCGGGAACTACCACACCTGGCTGCGCGCGCACCCCGAAGCGACCGTGGCGGATTTGTGCTTCACCGCCGGCGTGGGCCGGGCACACCTGGAACACCGCGCGGCGCTGGTCGTCGACTCGATGGCAGGCGCCCGCGACCTGCTCGCCGCGCTGGCCGAGGACCGCCCCGCGCCCGGGCTGGTCCGCGGGGAGGCGCACGACCGGCCGAAGACGGCGTGGCTGTTCACCGGCCAAGGCAGCCAGTACCCGGGCATGGCCCGCGAATTGTTCGACAGCGAGCCGGTATTCGCCGACACGGTGCGCTGCTGCGCCGAAGTGGTCGCCGACGCGCTCGAAAAGCCGTTGCTCGACGTCATTTTCGCGGTGGACGACCGGGACGGCGAGACGCTGCGGCAGACGTCGTACGCCCAGCCGGCGCTGTTCGCGATCGAGATGGGTCTGGCCCGGCTGTGGCAGTCCTGGGGTTTCGAACCCGACGTGGTGCTGGGGCACAGCGTCGGCCAGTACGCGGCGGCGTGCGTCGCCGGCGTGCTGAGCCTCGAAGACGGCGCCCTGCTGATGGCCGAGCGTGGCCGTTTGTTCGGCAGCCTGCCCGCCGGCGGCCGGATGGTCGCGGTGTTCGCCGGCGCGGAGCGCGTAGAGGCCCTCACCGACCGGTTCCCCAGCCTGTCGGTCGCCGCCTACAACGGCGCCAACACCGTATTGTCCGGTCCCGCAGGCGATGTGGACCAGGCGGTCGCGGCGCTGAGCGCCGACGGCACGCGTTGCGACCGGCTGGACACCAGCCACGCGTTCCACTCGGCGCTGCTGGACCCGATTCTCGACGAGTTCGAGAGGTACGCGGACGGCTTCACCTACGCGCCGCCGCAACGGATTCTGATCGACAACCGCACCGGCGCCGCGATCGGCCGCACCCAGAAGCTCGACGGCAACTACTGGCGCCGGCACGCCCGCCAGCCGGTCGAATTCGCCAAGAGCGTGCGGACGTTGCACGAACTGGGTTGCAAGGTGCTGCTGGAGATCGGACCGCAGCCGGTGCTCACCGCCGCGGCGCTGCGGGCGTGGCCCGAGCCGTCGACCACGCCGCGGGCGATCGCGTCGCTGCGCAAGAACACCGCCGACCACCGGCAGATCCTCGAAGCCCTCGCCGACGCCTACGCGCTGGGGCACGAACCCGACTTCCGCGCGGTGCTGCACGGGCCCGCGCGCCGGCTCGACCTGCCCACCTACCCCTTCCAGCACCGGCAGTACTGGTTCCGGGAGGGCCGCGAGGCGCCGTCGCAGCAGTCGCCGTCGACCAGCCCCGTCGTGCGGCTGCTCGAGGACGGCAAGATCGCCGAACTGGCCGCCCTCGTCGGCGGTGCCGGTGACGATGCGCACACCCTCGGTGTGCTCGCGAAGCTCGCCGCTCAGCACAACGCGCAGCGCACCACCGCCGCCATCACCGACGCGCGTTACGAATTCCGTTGGCAAACGGGCGCTCTCGCCGAATCCGGCGTCGCCGAGCCGGTCACCTGGTTGCTCGTCGGCGACCCCGGTGCCGCGATGGCGCCGCTACTCGAGGCGCTCACCGCGCGCGGCGACGACCACCGCGTCCTTGCGCTGCCCGCATCGGACACCGACGAGCAGGAGTTGACGGTCGCCCTGACGGCCGCAATGTCGGCGGCGGCCGAGCAGTCCGCGGGCTTGAGGATCGTGGCCGTCGCGGCGCCGCAGGCGTCCACCGGGCCCTCGCAGCGCGCACTGTTGCGGCTGCAACACCAGCTGCTCGGAGGCGCCCGGCGGCTCTTGGGGACCGCGGCGGCCGCCGGGCTGCGGGCGCCGATCTGGTTGGTGACCCGCGGGGCGCAGCGCGTCCTCGACGGCGACGTCGTGTCACCGGAACAGACGGCGCTGTGGGGATTCGGCCGGGCGGCCTCGCTGGAGCTGCCCCACGTGTGGGGCGGGCTGGCCGACCTGTCGACGGGCGACGCGGGCGAGTGGGCGCGGCTGCTCGACCACCTGGCCGTCGCCGATCGCCGCGAGGACCAGTTGGCGATCCGTACGGACTCGACGCACGTGCCCCGGCTGGTGCGCCGGGTCGGCGCGCCGAGCGCCGCCCCGCCGGCGGTGCGCGCCGACGCCAGCTACCTGGTGACGGGAGGCCTCGGTTCGATCGGGCTGGAGATCGCCGGCTACCTCGCGGCCCACGGTGCCAAGCACCTGGTGCTGACCAGCCGGCGCGCCCCGACCGAGGCTGCGCGGCAGCGCATCGACGCGCTGGGCGGGCAGCACGGCACCGAGATCCGCGTCGTGACCGCCGACGTCGCCGACGCCCACGACGTCGCGCGACTGCTGGCCACCGTCGCGGCCGAGCTGCCGCCGCTGGCCGGCATCGTGCATGCCGCGGGCGAGATCGCCGGCACCGCGCTCAGCGACCTCGGCGACCCCGAGATCGACCGGGTTTTTGCCGGAAAGGTCTGGGGGGCTTGGCATCTCAGCGAGGCCGCCGAGGATTTGGCGTTGGATTTCTTCGTCTGCACCTCCTCGATCGCCTCGGTGTGGGGTGGCTACGGGCAGACCGCCTACGGCGCGGCCAACGCCTTCTTGGACGGGTTGAGCTGGCGCCTGCGCGAGCGCGGCATCGCCGGTGTCAGCGCCAACTTCGGCCCCTGGTCGGTGGGCATGGCCGACGCCGAGGCGCGCGCCAAGTTGGACAAGCGCGGCATCAAGACCCTCACGCCGGCCGACGCGCTGGCCGGTCTGGCCGACCTGATCGCCGGTGACCGGGGGGCCGCGCAGGGCGTCGTGGCCCGTGTCGACTGGGCGCGATTCCTGCCGCTCTACCAGCAAGCGGGCCGGCGCGCGTTCCTGGCCGAGCTGGAGGCCGAACTCGAGGGTGAGGTGCCCGGCGGCGTCGCGGCGCGCACCAGGGCGTCCGGGAAGACGGAGTTGGTCGAACGGCTCGCAGGCGCGCCCGTGCAGCAACGCCGCAGACTCCTGTCGAACTTCCTGCGCGACGAGGTGGCCGACGTCACCCGGATAGACCCGTCCGAGATCCGCGAGGACGCCGGATTTTTCGACCTCGGCATGGATTCGCTGATGGCCGTCGAGTTGCGGCGGCGCATCGAGCAGGGGGTGGGCGCCGAGATCCCCGCGACGCTGGCCATGGACTACCCCCGGTTGTCCGACGTGGTCGACTACCTGCTCGGTGACGTCCTGGCGCTGACCGAGCACAAGTCCACCCCGGCGCCGGCCGCCGCGGCCGCGGCCGCCTCCGACGAGCCGATCGCGATCATCGCCGTGTCCTGCCGGTTCCCCAAAGCCCCCAATCCCGAGGCGTTTTGGGGCGTGCTGTCCGAAGGTGTCGACGCGATCCGGGAGGTGCCCGAGGACCGGTTCGACATCGACGAGTTCTACGACCCCGACCCGGACACCGTGGGCAAGACCTACACCCGCTTCGGCGGCTTCCTGGACGGCATCGACGGGTTCGACCCCGAGTTCTTCGGCATCTCGCCGCGCGAGGCCGTCTGGATCGAGCCGCAGCAGCGGCTCATGCTCGAAACCGTGTGGGAGGGGCTGGAGCGGGCCGGTTACGCGCCGGCGTCGTTGCGCGGCAGCCGAACCGGCATCTTCGCCGGTGTGGCGGCCAACGAATACGCGCATCTGCTCTCGGCCGAGTCCATCGACAAGATCGAGCCGTATTTCATCACCGGCAACGCGCTCAACGCGATCTCCGGGCGGGTGGCCTTCGCGCTCGGCTTCGAGGGGCCGGCGGTCGCGGTCGACACGGCGTGCAGTTCGTCGCTCGTCGCCGTCCACCAGGCGGTGCAGGCGCTGCACTCCGGTGACTGCGACCTCGCGGTGGCGGGCGGGGTGAACGTCTTGCTCAGTCCCGTGACGGTGGTCGCCGCGTCGCGCGCCCGGATGCTGTCGCCGGTCGGGCGGTGCAAGACCTTCGACGCCTCGGCCGACGGGTACGTCCGCAGCGAGGGCTGCGGCATCCTGGTGCTCAAGCGGCTCAGCGACGCGCGGCGCGACGGTGACCACGTCGCCGCGGTGATCCCGGGCAGCGCGGTCAACCAGGACGGCGCGTCGAGCGGTCTGACCGTCCCCAATGGTGGTGCGCAGCAACGGCTTATCGCCACGGCGCTGGCCCGGGCCGGCCTGTCCGGAGCGGACATCGACTACCTCGAGGCGCACGGGACGGGCACCCCGCTCGGCGACCCGATCGAGGTCCAGGCGGCCGGAGCCGTCTACGGCGCGGCGCGCGACACCAACCGGCCGCTGCTGATGGGCTCGGTGAAGACCAACATCGGCCACACCGAATCCGCGTCGGGCGCGGCGGGGCTGATCAAGGTGGTGCTGTCACTGCAAAACGGTGTGCTGCCCCCCAGCCTGCACTTCGACAACCCGTCGCCGCACATCCCGTGGGGCTCGCTGCCGGTGAAGGTCGTCGACGCGCCGACGCCGTGGGAGGCCAACGGGCGGCCGCGGCGCGCCGGTGTCAGCTCGTTCGGGTTCACCGGCACCAACGCGCACGTCCTGATCGAAGAGGCGCCGGCGGTCGCCGACGCCGAGCCCGCCGATGCCGCGGAGTCGACCGGTTCGCGCGGCGCGGTCAGCGTGCTGCCGTTGTCGGCGCGCTCCGCGGAGGCGCTGGTCGAACTCGCGCAGCGGTACGGCGCGTGGCTGACCGAACACCCGGACGCCGACATCGCCGAGGTGGCACTGACGGCCGGTGCGGGCCGCTCGCACTTCGAGCACCGCGCCGCGCTCGTGGTGGATTCGGTGCCCACGGCCCTCACGGGCATCGCCGACCTGTCCGCCGGCCAGCTGCGTCCGGGCGTGTATCGCGCCGAGTGCGCCGACCGGCCGACGACGGCGTGGCTGTTCACCGGGCAGGGCAGCCAATACCCCGGGATGGCGCGCGAATTGTTCGCCGCGGAGCCGGTTTTCGCCGAGACGGTGCAACGGTGCGCGGACGCGGTCAGCGGGACCCTCGGACAGCCGCTGCTGGACGTCATCTTCGCCACCGACCGCGAAACCGGCGGCAGGGCCGGGCAAACGCTCAAGCACACGTCGTTCGCGCAGCCGGCGTTGTTCGCCGTCGAGATGGGTCTGGCGCGACTCTGGCAGTCCTGGGGCCTCGAGCCCGACGTCGTCCTCGGCCACAGCGTGGGCCAGTACGCCGCGGCCTGCGTGGCCGGGGTGTTCAGCCTCGAGGACGGTGCCCGCCTGATGGCCGAGCGCGGCCGGCTGTTCGGCAGCCTGCCCGCGGGCGGCCGCATGGTGGCCGTCTTCGCCGACCCCACGCAGGTCGAGCAGGTGGCCGGTGCGTTCCCGAAGGTTTCGGTCGGCGCGTACAACGGGCCCAACACGGTGCTCTCGGGGCCGGTCGGCGACCTCGAGCAGGTGGTCGCCACGTTCAGCGGCGACGGGGTGCGCTGCACGTGGCTGGAGACCAGCCACGCCTTCCACTCCGAGCTGCTGGAACCGGTCCTGGGTGAATTCGAGTCGTTCGCAAGCCAATTCGCGTTCGCGACGCCGACGCTGCCGTTGGTGTGCAACCGCACGGGCGCCATCCTGACCGCGGAAACCCCGCTGGACGCGCAATACTGGCGCAGGCATTCCCGGCAGCCGGTGCAGTTCGCCGAGAGCGTGCGCACCGTCGCCGCGCTGGGTTGCACGGTGCTCATGGAGATCGGCCCGCAGCCGGTGTTGACCGGGGCCGCGGTCCAGGTCTGGCCGGAGCACCTGGCCGCACCGCGGGCCATCGTGTCGCTGCGCAAGGGCGTCGCCGACCGTCGTCAGATCGCCGACGCGTTGGCCAACGCCTACGTCAGCGGTCACCGGCCAACGTTCGCCGCGCTGCACCCGCCGCGCGGCCGCCGGCTGGAACTGCCGACCTACCCGTTCCAGCGGCGCCGCTTCTGGCCCAAGAGCTCGGCGATCACCGTCGACGGCCCGGCGATGTCGGGATTGCTCGGCAGCGGCAAGGATCTCGCGTCGGGCGACACGGTCTACACCAGCAGGCTGTCGGTCAAATCGCAGCCCTGGCTGGGTGACCACGTCATCTATGGCACCGTCGTCGTTCCCGGCGCCACCTACGCCGCGATGGCCCTGGCCGCCGTCGGCACGCCGGCGCACGTCAAAGAGGTCTTCTTCTACGAGCCGATCATCCTGCCCGACAAGGCGTCTCGCGAGGTGCAACTGACGCTGCACCCGCTCGACGAGGGCTGGAAGTTTTCGGTGCACAGCCGGCCTTACGGCGTCAAGGATGCCGAGTGGTCGCGCAACGCCGACGGCACCGCGCTCGCGGGTGCCGGCGCCGAGCCCGACCAGGCCGAGCCCATCGACGACGCGATCGAACGGATGGAGCGGATGCGTCCGCAGGAGCTGTTCGAGACCTTCGACGACATGGAGCTGTCGTGGGGCCCCAACTGGTCCGGGTCGCTGAAATCGCTGTGGCTCGGCGAGGGCGAGGCGGTCGGCGACATCTCGGTCGGCGAGGAGCTGGCAGAGAACCTGGGGACCGAGCCGATGCACCCGGTGCTGATGGACCTGTGCACGGGCGTCGCGTTTCCCGCGTTCCCGGCGCTGCGGGCGGCCGAACAAGGCGTCAGCGGGTTGTTCTTGCCGCTGCGCTACGAGCAGGTCACGCTGACCGACAAGATGCCTCGCCGGTTCTACTGCCGGGCCACGTGGCGCACCAACGAGCTGATGAGCGAAACCCAGGTCTTCGACCTGCACTACGTCGGCCGCGACGGCCGCGACCTCGGCGGCATCCACGGCTTCACCGTCAAGCGGGCGCCGCGGGAGGCGTTGTTGCGCGGGCTCGGCGGCGACGCGACCCGGTTGCTCTACACCCTGGGCTGGCACGAGGTGCCGCTGGCCGCGGCCGAGCAGGCCGCACACCCCGGCGGCACCTGGCTGGTCGCCGGGTTCGGCGAACTGGCGGCGGCGCTGCCGGGCTGCATCCCGTTCGACCGGACCGACGACTCCGAGCTGCTGGGCCAGGTGCTGGCGCACGCGCACCAGACGGGCGTGCCGTACACGGGCATCGTGTGGCGCAGCCGCGGCCGCGCGGCGAACGAGTCGACCGCCGCGGCGATCAGCCGGCTGGAGGCCGAGGTCGACAACCTGCTCAGCGCGGTGCACACCGCGCAGGAAGACAACTCGGTGAAACTGCCCGGCGGGCTGTGGATCGTCACCGAACGCGCTGTGGCGACCGAATCCGCGGAGCCGGTCGACGCGGTCCAGGCCGCGCTGTGGGGCCTGGGGCGCACCCTGGCGAACGAGGAACCGGGGCTGCGCAGCAGGCTCGTGGACGTCGACGGCTCGCCGGAGGCGGTGACGTTGCTGACCGGTTTGCTTGCCAGCCCCATCGACGAGCCGGAATTGGCTGTGCGGCAAGGCAAGGCGCTGGCGTCCCGGCTGCTGCAGTGGTCGCGTAGCGGTCACCTCAACGTGCCGCGCGCCGACGACTACGCCCTGTTGCCCACCGAACGCGGTGCGATCGACAACCTGCGTCTGACCGAGAAGGACGCCCTGCCGCCGGACGGGGGCTACGTCCAGGTGCGGGTCGAGGCCGCCGGCCTGAACTTCCGCGACGTGCTCAACGTGTTGGGCCTCTACCCCGGGGACCCGGGCCCGGTCGGTGGTGACTTCGCCGGCACCGTCACCCAACTCGGCGAGGGCGTGACCGGACTGGAGGTCGGCCAGCGGGTCTACGGCTCCATGCAGGGCGCGTTCGCCAGCCGGTTCAACGTGCCCGCCCAATTCGTGGCGCCGATCCCGGACGGGGTCAGCGCGGTGGAGGCGGCCACCATTCCGGCGGCGGCGCTCACGGTGCGGCTCTCGTTCGACTGGGCGAAGCTGAACCCCGGCGACAAGGTGCTGATCCACGCCGCCAGCGGCGGTGTCGGATTGGCGGCGATCCAGATGGCGCAGCAGCACGGCGCTCACGTCTTCGCGACGGCCAGCACCTTCAAGCGTGCGACGCTGCGCAACCTCGGCGTGGAGCACGTCTACGATTCGCGCAGCACCGATTTCGCCGACCAGATCCTGCGGGACACCGACGGCGCCGGCGTGGACGTGGTGCTCAACAGCCTGACCGGTGAGGGGTTCATCGAGGCGACGGTGCGGGCCACCGCGCGCAACGGCCGATTCGCCGAGATCGCCAAACGCGACATCTGGACCCGCGAGCAGATGGCCGAAGCCCGGCCCGACATCGCCTACGAGATCGTCGCGCTGGACACGGTGATGTTCGAAGAGCCGGAACGCATCCGCGACCTGCTCACCGAGGTGTCGGAAGGGCTGGCCAAGGGGGAGTGGATGCCGCTGCCCGCCGAGGTCTACCCGCTGACCGAGGCCAGGACGGCGTTCCGCCGCATGCAGCAGGCCCGCCACATCGGAAAGATCGTGTGCCAGATGCCCAATGCGCTGGCGCCGCAACCGGATCGGACCTACCTGATCACCGGCGGCCTGGGCGCCATCGGCCTGAGCGCGGCGGCCTACCTGGCGCAGCGCGGCGCGGGGGACATCGTGTTGACCAGCCGGCGGGAGCCGGACGCGGACGCGCGCGCGACGATCGAGGAGATCACCGAGCGCTACAAGACGCGGATCCACACGTTCTCGGCCGACGTGGGCCGCGAGCCGGACGTCGAACAGCTGCTGGAGCGCATCCGCGACGAGCTGCCGCCGCTCGCCGGTGTCGCGCATCTGGCCGGGGTTCTCGACGACGCGTTGCTCAAGCAGCAGGACCTCAACCGGTTCCGAACCACGTTGGCGCCGAAGGCCTTCGGCGCTTTGCACCTGGACCGGTTGACCCGGGACGACGCGCTGGACTTCTTCATCGTGTCCTCGTCGGTGTCGAGCTTGCTCGGCCCGCCCGGGCAGGCGAACTACTCGACGGCGAACGCGTTGCTCGATGGCCTGGTCGCGGACCGCAAAGCGCGCGGCCTGCCGGCCACCTGCATCAACTTCGGTCCCTGGGGTGGCGCCGGTATGGCCGCGTCGGAGGCGGCCAGCGCGAACATCAGCGCCCAGGGGCTGCTCCCGCTGGACGCCGCGGACGCCCTCGGCGCGCTCGCCGAGGTGGTCGCCAACGGCACCGGGCAGGCGACGGTGCTCAAGGCGAACTGGGCGCGGGCGGCGAAAGTCATGGGCGGCTCGCGGCCGCCGATCCTGGATCTGGTGCTGCCCAGCGAATCGGCCGAAGTCGTCGACAGCGAGCTGCTCAAGCAACTGCACGAGGTGCCCGAGGGGCAGCGCGCCGCTTTCCTCACCGAGCACCTGCAGCGCGAAGTGCAGCACTTCCTGCGGCTCGCCACGCCGCCCGCCGCGTCCAGCCGGTTCTTGGACCTGGGCACGGACTCGTTGATGGCGGTCGAGCTGCGCAACCGGTTGCACGCTCAGTTCGGTGGGGTGTTCACGATCAACGCCACCGCGGTCTTCGACTATCCGACGATCGGTGGGCTCGCCGAGTACTTGGCGGAGCAGGTGCCCGACGTGGTCGCGCAGCCGGGTGGGCAGTGACCCCCACCCGCGGGTGGCAGTTGAACTCGCCCCGATCGTAACTCTGGCGTCGGCGCCGTCGCGGCACCCGCGGGCCGTCGTGCCGGGCCGGCGGGGCGGTGTCGAGCGCCGCGTCGCCGAACCCCGCGGGTGCCGACCGCACGTGCCCGCGCGGCGACCGTTGCTGGGCCTTCGTGCGCGATTGAGCGCCGCGGCGCGGCGGATCGGCGGCCCGGGCCGGCGGGTGCCCACGGCGCGGCGGTGCCGAGGCCGCGAAACCGCCGACGCGCGACGACGCGGCGGGCGGCTACCGCGTGCAGCGACGTGACTTGGCGGCTGGGGATCTGTCGTAAAGTTAGCTGACTGTCAGCGACGCGGCGCCGTCGCCTCGGTGCGCGGTCGCGGTAGGTCGCGTCACCCCCACGCCCCACCCGATGCCCTGCCCGCGACGGCCACGAGGAGCTAGCAATGTCGAACATCACCTGGCACGAGCACCACATCAGCCGCGGCAGCCGGGAACAACTGAACGGGCACCGCGGCTGCGTCCTGTGGTTCACCGGGCTCAGCGGGAGCGGCAAGAGCACGGTGGCCAACACGGTCGAGCAGAAGCTCTACGAGCGCGGGGTGCGCAGTTACCTGCTCGACGGCGACAACGTCCGCTACGGGCTCAACGCCGGCCCGGACACCCTCGAACCGCGCCACGGGGCCGAGTTCGCCCGGCGGTTCGGGCTGGGCTTCTCCGCGGAGGATCGCGAGGAGAACATCCGGCGCATCGGCGCGGTCTCGAAGCTGTTCTGCGAGGCCGGCGTCATCGCGCTGACCGCCTTCATCAGTCCCTACCGGCGCGACCGCGACGCGGTGCGCGAAACCCTCGACGAGGGTGACTTTCAGGAGATCTTCATCGACACGCCGATCGAGATCTGCGAAAAGCGCGACCCCAAAGGGCTTTACAAGAAAGCGCGGGCCGGACAGATTAAGGGATTCACGGGCATCGACGACCCGTACGAAGCTCCCGCGGAGCCGGAGTTGCGGCTCGAGGGCGGCCTCAAGGACGCCGAGACGCTGGCCGACGAAGTGATTGCGCACCTCGAGAAGACCGGCATCATCCCGACCGTCGCCGCCGACCGGGACGGCGCCGAGGTCTAGGACCCCTGCGGGCCCTGCAGAAGCGCGGGGCCGGCCGAAAACGTCACTGTCAGAGGCGAATCGTCGAAACGAGGTCAGCAGATGAGCTATACGGGACACAACGGAAAGCCGATCGTGCAGCGGGTGTCGACCGAGGGCGCGGCCGGCCGGATCGAGGGCTTGCCGCGAGTTCCGATATCGAAGGCGACGGCGCACGAGGTCATCAGCCTCTCCTACGGGTTCTTCACGCCGCTGACCGGGTTCATGGGCCGCCACGAGGTGGACAGCACGCTGGACAAACTGCAGCTCCCGGACGGAACGCTGTGGAGCATTCCGATCGTGTTCGACATCTCCGCCGACGACATCGAGAGGCTGGGCATCACGGAGGGCGCCAGCGTGGTGCTCGACTACCTCGACGCCCCGATCGCGATCTTCGACGTCGCCGAGATCTACGAGTACGACCTGCACAGCCTCGCCGAAAAGACCTATGGGACAACGGATCCGCGGCATCCCGGGGTGAAGAAGACGCTGGCATATGAGAACCGGTTCGTCGGCGGGGACATCACGCTGATCAACGAACCGGTCTTCAACGAGCCCTTCAAGAGCTTCTGGCTGACCCCGATCCAGCACCGCGAGGCGGCGCAGCGCAAAGGCTGGCAGCACGTCGTCGCTCACCAGACCCGCAACGTCCCGCACACGGGTCACGAGGCGCTGATGAAGCAGGCCTGGTTCGCCGCCAACGAGGACTTGCCCGTCGACACGTTGAAGACCGGCGTGCTCGTTAACGCGATCATGGGGCAGAAAAGGATTGGCGACTACGTCGACGAGGCCATCCTGCTGACCCAAGACGCGCTGCGCACCAGCGGGTACTTCCGCGAGGACGTGCACATGGTGTCGTTCACCTTGTGGGACATGCGGTATGCCGGCCCTCGGGAGGCCATCTTCCACGCCATCCTGCGGACGAATCTCGGCTGCACGCATCACATGTTCGGGCGCGACCACGCCGGGGTCGGCGATTTCTACGGCCCCTACGACGCGCAGAACCTGCTGCAGCAACACCGGGACCAACTCGGTCTCAAGCCCGTCTTCCTGCGCGAGAACTGGTTCAGCCCGGAGTGTTCCGGCATCGAAAGCTCGGCGCTGTGCGGCTTCGACGAGACGGCCCAGAGTTTCAGCGGCAGCTTGATCCGAAGCATCCTGACCGACGAGGTGAAGCCGACGCGCATGGTGATGCGGCCCGAGGTTTTCGACGTGGTCATGCAGAGCGCCGCCCAGTACGGGCAGGGGTCGCCGTTCGTCGACGAAGAGTATCTGCAGAACCGGCTTCCCATCTTCTACCTGGAGCAATTGGAGGGACGCGACCGATGAGCACGACCGACGCCGCGATCAAGGTCAATGTCTGGATCAACGAGGAGCGGCTGCAGGCGCTGGCGGAGGCGGGGATGGCCGATTCGGCCAGAGAGGCCTTCGCCGGCATGAAGCTGCTGGAGATCTACACCACCGAAGAGCAGAAAGACGTTGTGTTGCAGCGATTTCCGGGTGCGAAGTACGACTCGGCCACCACCAAGTCGATCGAGTTGCTCCCCAAGAAGGCCAAGGACAGGCTGCTGGAGCTGTCCATCGCGCTGCATTCCACCGGGCCCGACGTGGTGGAGCGGTTCCTCGCCGAATCGCAGCCCTAGCGCTACAGGCTGATCGCGCCGACCGCGAGCAGGACAGCACCGACCGCGGCCAACAGGCCCGCGACCTCGGTGTCCCGCCGCGACCGTATCCACCGCTGCAGCGCGGTCATGGTGGCGCGCGTCGCCTCGGGCGTGATGGCGTAGGCGATCAGCGGGATCTCGACGAAGGCGAACGCGACCACGTTGAACACCACCAGCGCGCCGACCTGGCTGACGACCGCGGCACGCGACGCCAGGATGGCGGCCAGGGCGGCCAGGTAGTCCACCGACGGCAGCGCGATGCCCAGCCCGGCCGCCGCCGCCACCCAGAGCGAGCGCTCGTTGCGGATCCGGGTTCGCCACGAGGCCAACCGTCCTGGCGCTCCCCCGGAGCCGTCCCGCTCGTCGCCGGCCGGCGCTGCCCGATCGCGCCGCGATCGCCGCAGGACGCTCGCCCGGCCCGCCAGCACGGCCGCGGCCAGCAGCGCCAGCGCACCGATCATGACCTGCACCCGGGGCAGCGTGAAGTATGTGGCTGCGGGCAACACGCGCCGAAAGACGAACAGCACCGCCAGGCCGACCGTCGTCCCCATCGCGAAGCCGCCGGACAGGAAGGCCAGTAACTGCAGCGCCGGCCTGGGCCGGTTGAGCATCAGCACGGTCATGCCGATGCGGAACGGCTCCAGGCTGACGGCGAGGGCCATCACGACGATGGTGACCAGCACGGCGGACGGGATCAAGGCGCCGGGGCCCGCAATGTCTCGCCCGCGCAGGCGTGGACCTCCCGCACGAGTTGGCGCATGCGGGCCACGTTACCGGGGAACGGCCCCGCGGCCGCCGGGGTGGTACGGGGTGTCGCTATCGTTGCTGCGCGACCCGCAGGCCCAGCGAAAACAGCAGTCGCACCTCGGGATCGGCCAGCGACACCGCCAGCAGCCTCTCGATCCGGCGCACCCGGTAGCGCACGGTGTTGGGGTGTACCTGCAGCGACCGCGCGGCCGCGCCGATGTCGCCGAAGCTGTCCAGGTAGGTGCGCAGCGTCTCGGCCAGCACCGGCTCCTGCGCGCGCAACTGCGCGATCCGCGGGTCGAGCAGTCGGTCCTCGCCGCCGACGAGCGTCACGATTTCGTCGAGCAGGACGGTGGTGCGCGCCTCGGCCAACGACGTTACCGGCCCGATCGAAACCGGATGGCGCTCAGCGCTGTCCAGCACGCGGTCGATCTCCACGCGGGCCGCGGCGACCCCGCCCAGGCCGGCGATCGGCGCGGCGATGGCCGCCCGCAGCTGCACGCCCAGCTCGGCGCGCAACGCGCCGACCGCCCCCCGCGCCCACGACGCGACCGCGCGGGGCTGCGTCTGCGGCAGCAGCACGTAGATCCGCGACGCCCGCGTGGCCACCTGCGCGTCGTGGCGAAACGCGTTGGCGCTCAGCGCGATCACCTCGTCGAGCCGGGCCAGCCGGGGGGTGCTGCCCGTGGCGTCCCAACCGACGAGCGCCGCGGGGCCGTCGGCGCTCAGGCCCAGGTCGCGCGCGGCGGCGGCGACGTCGTCGGGCGTCACGGGGCCGGCGTCGGTGAGCCCGAGGAGTTGCTGCACGCGGCGCGCCTGCGTCGACGGGCGGGCCGCCAGGCGCGCCAGGATGCGCCCCGCCAGGACGGCCGCGCCGCGCAGCATCTCCTCGGCGTCGTCGGCCAGCGGCGTCGAACCTTGCTGCACCCAGATGGTGCCGGCAAACACCGGGGGTCGCCGGGCGTCGGGCGCCGGCCGGTAGATGCCGACGGCCAGCCGGGGACGCAGCCCCAACTCGGGCCGCTCGGCGACGCGCACCACCTCGTTGCCCGCCCGCAGCGCGTCGAAGATGCCCCACTGGCCGATCCACTCCAGGTGATCGGGCGGGCCGGCCCGGCCGAGGATGGACAGCCGGCGCAGCTCGTCGGCCTCGTCGTTGGACGCCGAGTAGGCCAGCACGTGGGAGCGGGCGTTTTCGATGCTGACCATGCCGTGGATGCGTTCGGCGAGCGATTGCGCCAACCCGAACAGGTCGGTGCCCGAGTCGTCCACCGCGTCGGCGCGGTCGCGGTGGTGCTCCAGGACGTGGTTGACCAAGTGGTACAGCCGCTCCCAGCGGGCCCTCGGGTCGACGGCGACGACGGCCGACCCGGCCGCGACGGCGGCGCTGACCAACGCCGCCGACGGTTCCTTGACGAAGACCGCCACCGGCACCCGGTCCCGCGCCTGGTCGTCGACCCAGCGCAACCCCTCGGCGTCGCCGACACCCACCAGGAAGAAGACGTCGGCGGAGCTCGCCGCCGCCGCCAGACCCAGCCGGACGTCGTCGGAATCGATGAACGCCGTCGAGCGCACCGACAGGTCCAGGCCGCGCGGCGCGTCCACCAGGCTGACCAGCGTCGCGTCCAGCGCGAGCAGCAACTGACCCAGCCCGACACCGGCCATGCTGTCCGATCGTACTACTCTCGCGCGCCAGTCTTGTCCGATCGGCTAAATTCCTGCGCGTCCGGCGCGAGGACCCTGGCACCATGGACGCGATCACCCAAGTCCCCGTGCCGGGCAACGAGCCCGTTCACGACTACGCCCCGCACTCGCCGGAACGCGCCCGGCTGCGCGCCGAACTCGCCGCCCTGGCCGACAATCCCCTCGACCTGCCCCACGTGATCGGCGGTAAACACCGGATGGGCGACGGCGATCGCGTCGACGTCGTGCAGCCACACCGCCACGCCGCCACGCTCGGCACCCTGACCAACGCCGTGGCCGCCGACGCGGCAGCGGCCATCGACGCCGCGACGTCGGCGAAACACGATTGGGCCGCAACGCCTTTCGACGAGCGGGCCGCGGTGTTCCTGCGGGCCGCCGACCTGCTGGCCGGGCCGTGGCGCGAAAAGATCGCCGCCGCAACCATGCTCGGCCAGTCCAAGTCGGCCTATCAGGCTGAGATCGACTCGCCGTGCGAACAGATCGACTTCTGGCGCTTCAACGTGGCGTTCGCGCGCCAGCTGCTGGCGCAGCAGCCGATCAGCGGGCCGGGGGAGTGGAACCGCAGCGATTACCGGCCGCTGGACGGGTTCGTGTACGCGATCACCCCGTTCAACTTCACCTCCATCGCGGGCAACCTGCCGACGGCGCCGGCGCTGCTGGGCAACACCGTGGTGTGGAAGCCGTCGATCACCCAGACGCTATCGGCCTACCTCACCATGCAACTGCTCGAAGCCGCGGGCCTGCCGCCCGGGGTGATCAACCTGGTGACCGGTGACGGCCTCGCGGTCTCCGACGTGGCGCTGGCCGATCCGCGGCTGGCGGGGATCCACTTCACCGGTTCGACGGCCACCTTCGGCCAGTTGTGGCAACGGGTGGGCGCCAACATCGACCGCTACCAGAGCTATCCGCGACTCGTCGGGGAGACCGGCGGCAAGGACTTCGTGCTCGCCCACGCCTCGGCGCGCCCGGAGGTGTTGGCCACGGCCCTGATCCGCGGCGCCTTCGACTACCAGGGGCAGAAGTGCTCGGCGGCCTCGCGCGCCTTCGTCGCCGAGTCGGTGTGGCGGCGCATGGGCGACGAGTTCCTGGACCAGACGGCGGCGCTGCGCTACGGCGACGTCACCGATCTGAGCAATTTCGGCGGCGCGCTGATCGACCGGCGCGCGTACGCCAAGAACGTCGACGCCATCGAACGGGCCAAGGGCGCCGCCCACCTGACCGTCGCGGTGGGCGGCGAATACGACGACAGCGTCGGGTATTTCGTGCGCCCCACCGTGCTGCTCTCCGACGACCCGACCGACGAGGCGTTCGCCACCGAATACTTCGGCCCACTGCTGGCGGTGCACGTCTACCCCGACGACGACTACGACCGCATCCTCGAAGTCATCGACACCGGCTCCCGGTACGCGCTGACCGGTGCCGTCATCGCCGACGACCGCGCGGCCGTGCTGAAAGCCCAGGAGCGGTTGCGGTTCGCGGCCGGCAACTTCTACGTCAACGACAAGCCGACCGGCGCGGTCGTCGGGCGCCAGCCGTTCGGCGGGTCGCGCGGGTCGGGGACCAACGATAAGGCGGGGTCGGTGCTCAACCTGATGCGCTGGACCTCGGCCCGGACCATCAAGGAGACGTTCGTGCCCGCGACCCGGCACGGCTACCCGCACATGGACGCCGACTGATGGCCGGCGTGTTCGCCGGCACCCTGCGCCCGGTGATCTTGGCGGCCGGCCGCGGCGAGGGGTTGCGCCGCGCCGCCGAGCGCCTACCCGCCACCCGCAGGGTGGTGCGCCGGTTCGTCCCGGGCGAGACCGTCGACGCCGCGCTGGGAACCGCTGCGGCGCTGCGTGATTCGGGTCGCCTGGTCAGCCTCGACTACCTCGGCGAGGACGTCACCGACGTCCGCGACGCCGACGCCGCGGTGCGGGTCTATCTCGACCTGATCGAGCGCCTCGGGCGCCGCGACGCGCAGCCGGCGGGCGGCGTGCGCCCGTTGGAGGTGTCGGTGAAGCTGTCCGCGCTGGGGCGGGCGCTGGACCGCGACGGCGCAAAGATCGCGCGGGACAACGCCTTCGCGATCTGCGCGGCGGCGCAACGTGCGGACGTGTGGGTGACCGTGGACGCCGAGGACCACACGACCACCGACACCACGCTGTCCATCGTGCGGGAACTGCGCGGGGACTTCGACTGGCTCGGGGTGGTGTTGCAGGCCTACCTGCGGCGCACCCTCGGCGATTGCGCGGAGTTCGCCGGGACCGGGGCGCGGGTCCGGCTGTGCAAGGGCGCCTACGACGAACCGGCGTCGGTGGCCTACCGGGACGCGGCCGCGGTCACCGAGTCCTACCTGGCATGCCTGCGGGTGCTGATGGGCGGCGCGGGCTATCCGATGGTGGCCTCGCACGACCCGCAAATCGTCGAGGCGGTTCCGCGGCTGGCCGGGCAGTTCGGCCGTGGCACAGCCGACTTCGAGTACCAGATGCTCTACGGCATCCGCGACGACGAGCAGCGCCGGCTGGCCGAAGCGGGCAACGCCGTGCGGGTCTACGTCCCCTTCGGCGGGCAGTGGTACGGCTACTTCATGCGGCGGCTGGCCGAACGGCCCGCCAACCTCGCGTTCTTCCTGCGCGCGCTGGCCCATCGGTGAGCGCGCGGGTCTGGGCCGTCGGGACGCGGTGCGCCGCCACCTCACCCCGCCGGCGCCAGGATCAACCCGCTCGTGGGCACGCCGGTGCCCGACGTGACCAGCACGTGCTCGACGTGGTCCACCTGGTTGTGCGACGTCCCGCGGATTTGGCGGACCCCCTCGGTGATGCCGTTCATGCCGTGGATGTAGGCCTCGCCCAACAGCCCGCCGTTGGTGTTGATCGGCAAGTCGCCGCCCAGTGACAGCCGCTCGACGGTCGCGAAGTCCTTCGCCTCCCCGCGACCGCAGAACCCGAGCTCCTCGAGCTGGGTGAACACGAACGGCGTGAAATGGTCGTAGATGAAGGCGGTTTGGATGTCGGCGGGGGTGAGGCCGGAGTCCCGCCACAGCCGTCGGGCGACGACGCCCATCTCCGGCAGCCCGGTGATGTCGTCGCGGTAGTAGCTGGTCATCATCTCGCCCTCGCGCGCTGCGCCCTGCGCGGCCGCGGTGATGACCGCCGGCGGCTGGCGCAGGTCGCGGGCGCGTTCGGCGCTGGTGACGACGAGAGCGACCCCGCCGTCGCTTTCCTGGCAGCAGTCGAGCAGCCGCAGCACGGGCGCGACGATCCAGCGGGATTGCTGGTGGTCGTCGAGCGTGATGGGCCGCCGATAGAACCAGGCGTCGGGGTTGGTGGCGGCGTGGTGGCGGTCGACGACCGCGATCCTGCCAAAGTCGGCGTTGGTGACGCCGTAGGTCGACATGTAACGCTGGGCGTGCAGCGCCACCCACGCCGCCGGCGTCAGCAACCCGAACGGCGCGTAATGCGCCATGAACAGCGGGGTTTCAGCCATGCTGCGCCCGCTGCCGCCGAACCGGAAACCAGACCGCTCGTTGAACGCGCGCCAGCACACCACCACGTCGGCGACGCCGGCGGCGATCGCCGTCGCGGCGTGCAGCACGGTACCGGCCGCCGCCCCGCCGCCGTGCGGCACCCGGGAGAAGAACGACAGGTCGCCGATGCCCACGTTGCGGGCGACGTCGATCTCGTCGCTGGAATCCATGGTGAACGTGACCATGCCGTCCACGTCGGACGGGGACAAGCCGGCGTCGTCGAGCGCGGAACTGACTGCCTCGCAAGCCAATTGCAGCTCGCTGCGCCCCGATTCCTTGGAGAACTCGGTCTGGCCGATGCCGGCGATGGCGCAGTGGCCGGGCAGGGCGCTCACGCTGTGGAGCCTGCCGCGTCGAGCAGGCTCAGGACCGCGGTGCCGGACACGTGGTTGCCGAGGCTGTTGGCGCCGGCGAAGGCGACCTCGACGAAGTTCTCGCCCCCGCATCCCGCCGTCTTGCCCGTGACGGCACCGGCGAAGCGCAGCGGGTCGTCGGGATAGCACGGCACGCCCAGCCGGATCGACAGGTTCTTGACCATCGCCTCGGGCCCGGCCCAGTCGGTGAGGAACCGCACGCAGTAGCCGTTGGTGGTCAGGATGTTCATGAACAGGTTGGGCGAGCCCTGCTGGTTGGCGTAGTCGCGGTCGTGGTGCACTGGCATGAAGTCGCGGGTGGCGATCGCGCCGGCGACGATCAGCGTTGTGGTGACCGGTATTTCGAGCGGGGTGACCTGGTCGCCGACCGCGATGTCGGCCCAGCGCAGGGTGGTGCGGGCGGTCATGGGCGTCCTTCGGGCGCGGGCCGGAACTGGTGCAGCACGAGACCGTCGTCGAATTGCTCGAAGAAGACCTCCACCGGCATCCCGGGCGTGACCGCGGCCGGGTCGACCCCGCATAGGTTCGAGACCAGCCGGACGCCCTCGTCGAGCTCGACCAGCACCACGACGTAGGGGTAGTCGAAGAACGGGAATTTCGGTTCCAGCGGGACCACGTGGCTGTACACGGTGCCGCGCCCCGACGACTCGATCGCGGTCCAGGCCAGGGACCGGCAGTGTGGGCACATCGGCCGTGGCGGGTTGCGCAGCGCCCCGCAACCGTCACAACGTTGGATCAGAAGCTTGTTGTCGCGCAACCCGTTCCAGAAGAATTCGGTGTCCGGGCTGACGGCCGGCGCCAGTCGGGCCGCCATCAGTTCGCCGGCCGGAAGCGCAGCACCCGGAACCGCTGCCGGCCCAGCACCTCGCCGTGCTGATCGGAATAGGTCAGGACCCAGGTCAGGAAGTAGCCCGCGCCCAGCGCGGTCTTTTTCTCCTCGGAGACGCTTTCGAACACCGACGTCGCGCTGATCACGTCGCCCAGCCGGGGGTAGCGCTCGATCTCGAACTCCGAGTTGGTCGCCACGGTGCTGGTGTAGCCCGCCTCGTCGAGGAACGCCGTCGGGTTGCCCTCGACCTCGATCGGGGCGCCGCCGCGTTCCTTGATGCCGTCGAGCTTGGGCGACGGCATGGTCCAGGTCTGCAGCATCACCGGCGGCGACACGATCCCGCCGAACCGCGACGCCTCGGCGAACTCCGGTTCCAGGTAGACGGGATTCATGTCGTCCAGCGCGTGGGCCCAATGCCGAATCATCGGCTGGTTTACCGGATCCGGGGCCACCGTCGGCCTTCCGGTGCCGCCGGTGTGCTGCCCGACCAGCGCGCGCAGCTTCGCGTGAAACGCGGAATCGGTGTCGGAGCCTGCCACCAACCTGACCCTCCTGATGTGCCGCGGCGCGGGATCGGCGACCCGACGATGCCCCGTTGTGCCTACTCCGCGGCGCCAGCCCGTGTCAATGCGCAGCTAACCCGCCGCCGCCCGCCCGACCCGCGCGGTGAGCCTTTCGTAAACACGCCGTCACATGCCAAGCTGCTGACATGGTCATGGAGATCGCCCGCCCCAAACTCGAAGGCAACGTCGCCGTCGGTGAGGATCGCCAGATCGGCTTCGCCGAGTTCGGCGACCCGCACGGGCGGGCAGTCTTCTGGCTGCACGGCACGCCCGGCGCGCGCCGCCAAATTCCCACCGAGGCCCGCGTGTACGCCAAGGATCACGGCATCCGCCTGATCGGCCTCGACCGTCCGGGGATCGGCTCGTCGACCCCGCACCGGTACCCCAACATCCGGGCCTTCGCCGACGACCTGGCGACGATCGCGGACACCCTCGGCATCGACCGGCTGGCCGTCATCGGCCTGTCCGGGGGCGGCCCGTACGCGCTCGCGTCGGCCGCGGCCTTGTCCGACCGGGTGGTCGCGGCCGGCATCCTCGGCGGCGTGGCGCCGTTCCTCGGCGACGAGGGCATCACCAGCGGGCTGATGAATCTCGGCAAACGGGCCGCGCCGCTGCTGCGGCTGGGCGGAGATCCCCTGCGCATCGGGGCCAGCCTGATGGTCCGCGCCATCCGCCCCGTCGCGAACACCGCCCTCTACCTCTACGCCGCGGTCTCGCCCGAGGGGGACCGGCGCTTGCTGACCCGGCCGGAATTCGGTGCCATGTTCCTCGACGACCTGCTCAACGGCAGCCGCAAGCAGCTCGCGGCCCCCTTCAACGACATCATCCTGTTCACCCAGGACTGGGGGTTCCGGCTCGACGAGGTGCGGGTGCCGGTCCGCTGGTGGCACGGCGACAGCGACCACATCGTCCCGTTCTCCCACGGCGAGCACGTGGTGCAGCTGTTGCCCGACGCGGAATTGTTCGTGCTGCCGGGCGAGAGTCACCTCGGAGGGCTGGGCCGCGGCGAGGAGATCCTGTCCCTGCTGATGAAGATCTGGGACGAGCAGGTCTGACTTTCTAGGGGCGGTACCCTGCAGTCGTGCTGCTGGAGTCTCTGAATCCCGCGGCGGTCGCCGCGACCGATATTCCCGATGCGGTGCGCATCGACGGCGCCGTGTTGAGCCGCAGCGATCTGGTCGGCGGCGCCACCTCGGTGGCCGAGCGGGTCGCCGGCGCGGGGCGCGTCGCGATCCTGGCCACCCCGACCGCGCAGACCGTCCTCGCGGTCACCGGCTGCCTCATCGCCGGGGTGCCGTTCGTCCCGGTGCCCTCCGACGTCGGGGCGGCCGAGCGCCGGCACATGCTCTCCGATTCCGGGGCGCAGGCGTGGCTCGGGCCGGTCCCCGACGAGCGGGAGGGGTTGCCGCACATCCCCGTTCGCGCGCACGCCCGGTCCTGGCACCGCTATCCCGAGCCGCCGCCCGAGGCCACCGCGATGGTGATCTACACCTCCGGGACCACCGGGCCGCCGAAGGGCGTGGTGGTGAGCCGGCGGGCGATCGCCGCCGACCTGGACGCGCTGGCGCAGGCCTGGCAGTGGACGGCCGACGACGTGCTGGTGCACGGGCTGCCGCTGTTCCACATCCACGGCCTGGTGCTCGGGCTGCTGGGGTCGCTGCGGATCGGCAACCGCTTCGTGCACACCGGCAGGCCCAAGCCGGAGGCCTACGCGCAGGCCGCCGAGGACCTCGGCGGGACGCTGTTCTTCGCGGTGCCCACCGTGTGGTCGCGGGTGGTGGCCGACGAGGCCGCCGCCCGCGCGCTGCGCCCGGCGCGGCTGCTGGTCTCGGGCAGCGCGCCGCTGCCGGTGCCGGTGTTCGATCGGCTCGAGGCGCTGACCGGGCACCAGCCCATCGAACGGTACGGCGCCTCGGAGTCGCTGATCACCATCTCCACCCGGGCGGACGGCGAGCGGCGCGCCGGCTGGGTGGGGTTGCCGTTGGCGGGCGTGCAGACCCGGCTGCTCGATGACGGCGGCGCGCCGGTGCCCGACGACGGCGAGACCGTCGGCAAGTTGGAGGTGCGCGGGCCGACGATGTTCGACGGCTACCTGAACCGGCCCGAGGCCACGGCCGCGGCGTTCGACGCCGACGGCTGGTACCGCACCGGCGACGTCGCGGTCGTCGACGGCGGCGGCATGCACCGCATCGTGGGCCGCGAGTCGGTCGACCTCATCAAGTCCGGCGGCTACCGCGTCGGCGCCGGGGAGATCGAGACCGCGCTGCTCGGGCACCCGGGGGTGGCCGAGGCCGCGGTCATCGGGATGCCCGACGAGGACCTGGGCCAGCGCATCGTCGCGTTCGTCGTCGGCTCGGCCCAGCCCGACGAGCTGATCGACCATGTGGCGCAGCAGCTTTCGGTGCACAAGCGGCCGCGGGAGGTGCGCGTCGTCGACGCGCTGCCCCGCAACGCGATGGGCAAGGTCCTCAAGAAGCAGCTGCTAGCCGACGGCTAACGCGGGGGTGCCGCCACGTCTCAATTGCGTCACGACGGCGGCACAAAACTCCCGGTCAGCGGCCGCGCTGCCCGACACGCAGCAGATTGCCAGCATTCTGGACAAGCGTGCGGCCCCGCGTTCGCATAGCTTCGTTGTGGACCTGCACGACGTCCGAGTCCGACCGGACACCCGTTCTTCGAGGATGACACGTGACACAGCTGAGGCGGCCGGATGGCTCGGCCCCGACGAGCGCCGCCGGTCCGCGGCCGACACCGATGCGGCGGGTGGCCGCCGCCTGCCTGGTGGGGTCGGCGATCGAGTTCTACGACTTCCTGATCTACGGCACCGCGGCGGCGCTGGTGTTCCCGACGGTGTTCTTCCCGCGTCTGAGCCCGGCGGTGGCGACCCTGGCGTCGCTGGCCACGTTCGCGACGGCGTTCGTGTCCCGGCCGCTCGGCGCCGCCGTCTTCGGGTACTTCGGGGACCGGCTGGGCCGAAAGAAGACGCTGGTCGCCACGCTGCTGATCATGGGCGCGTCGACGGTGAGCGTGGGCCTGGTGCCCGGCACCGCGTCGATCGGCGTCGCGGCGCCGTTGATCCTGATCGTGCTGCGGCTGCTGCAGGGGTTCGCGGTCGGCGGCGAGTGGGCCGGTTCGGTGCTGCTGAGCGCCGAGTACGCGCCGGTCGGCCGCCGCGGCTGGTACGGCATGTTCACCTCGCTGGGCGGCGGCACCGCGGGCGTGCTGGCCAGCCTGACCTTCCTGGCCGTCAACGTGACCATGGGCGAGAAGAGCCCCGCCTTCATGGAATGGGGCTGGCGGGTGCCGTTCCTGATCAGCAGCGGGCTGATCGCCATCGCGCTGTACGTGCGGCTCAACATCGAGGAGACCCCCGTCTTCGTGGAGGAGAAAGCCCGCGACCTGGTGCCCAAGGCGCCCCTGGCCGAGCTGTTCCGGCTGCAGCGGCGCGAGATCCTGCTGGTCGCGGGCAGCTTCCTGGGCGGCATGGGCTTCGTCTACCTGGGCAACACGTTCCTCGTGATGTACGCCCACAACCACCTCGGCTATTCGCGCGCCTTCATCTGGGGGGTCGGCGCGCTGGGCGGGCTGACCAGCATCGTGTTCGTGTCCGTCTCGGCGTGGGTGTCGGACCGGGTGGGACGCCGTCGCGTGATGCTGGTGGGCCTGTCGGCGTGCCTGCCCTGGGCGTTCCTGGTCGTCCCGTTGATGGACACCGGCAAGCCGGTGCTCTACGCGGTCGCCGTCCTGGGCATGTTCGCCGCCGCGGCCGTCGCCAACGGGCCGTCCGGGGCGTTCGTGCCCGAGCTGTTCGCCACCCGGTACCGCTACAGCGGCGCGGCGGTGGCGATGAACCTGGCCGGCATCCTCGGCGCGGCCGTGCCGCCGCTGCTCGCGGGCCCGCTGCTGGCGAGCTACGGCAGTTGGGCGATCGGGCTGATGATGGCCGCCCTGGTGCTGGCCAGTTTCGTGTCCATCTACCTGCTGCCCGAGACCAGGGGCACGACGCTGCGCAGCGGCCGCGCGGCGCCCAAGCAGCCCGCGCGGCTATAGGGGCCGTCAGTTGGCGTGCAGGTCCTCGTTGAGGGCGATGCCCTGCCCGCCGCGCGGGACCACCTCGACCGCCCCGCTCACCGAGTTGCGCCGGAACAGCAGGTGGTTGCCGCCGGAGAGGTCGCGGGCCTTGAGCACCTGACCGTCGGGCGTGGCGACCTTGGTGCCGGCGGTGACGTACAAGCCGGCCTCGACGACGCAGTCGTCGCCCAGCGAGATGCCCAGCCCCGCGTTGGCGCCCAGCAGGCAGCGCTTGCCGATCGAGATCACCTCGGTGCCGCCGCCGGACAGGGTGCCCATGATGGACGCGCCGCCCCCGACGTCCGAGCCGTCGCCGACCACGACGCCGGCCGAGATGCGGCCCTCCACCATCGACGCGCCCAGCGTGCCGGCGTTGTAGTTGACGAAGCCTTCGTGCATGACCGTCGTGCCCGGCGCCAGGTGCGCGCCGAGGCGCACCCGGTCGGCGTCGGCGATGCGCACCCCGGTCGGTAGCACGTAGTCGACCATCCGCGGGAACTTGTCGACCCCGTACACCGTCACCGGCCCGTGCCGGCGCAGCCGCGCCCGGACCGCCTCGAAGCCCTCGATGGCGCACGGCCCGCGGTTGGTCCAGACCACGTTGGTCAGCACCGAGAACAAGCCGCCGGCATTCAGCCCGTGGGGCGCCACCAGCCGGTGCGACAGCAGGTGCAGCCTCAGGTAGGCGTCGTGCGCGTCGGCGGCGACGTCGTCGAGCGAGCCGATGACCGTGCGGACCGCGATGGTCTCCGTGCCGCGGTCGTCGTCGCGGCCGACCAACGCGGCCAGCTCCGGCGCAACGTCGGACAGCGCCAGCCGCGACGTGCCGGACGTCCCGGAGTCGGTGAGTTCCGGTGCCGGAAACCACGTGTCGAGGATCGATCCATCCGACGCCAGCGTCGCCAGCCCCACACCCACCGCAGCTCCAGTCACGGCGGTCAGGTTATCGCCCCCGGACGACCGTGCGGGACCCGCCCGGCCCCGACGACGCCGCACCCGTAACGGCGGCGTTAACGGCGGATTTCCGGGTACGCGGGCGCTCGGGGGTGAGGCAGGTCACGTCGTGGGCCCGCCGCTGATCCCTCCGCCGGCCCGTCGAGGCCGCTCGATCACCGGAGGAGCACACGATGTCCGTTACCACGTCCCTTGTCACCACGTCCTTTGTCACCATCCGACCCGAGGCGCTGCTGGCCGCGGCCGGCGCGCTCGACGGTCTCGGTTCGGCGCTGGCCGCCCAGGATGCGGCGGCCGCCGCCGCGACCACGAGCATCGCGCCGGCGGCCGCCGACGAGGTGTCGGCGCTGCAGGCCGCGCAGTTCTCCGCCTACGGCACCTGGTACCAGCAGGTCAGCGCGCAGGCCAAAGCGGTGCACCAATCGCTGGTCAGCACGCTCACCAGCAACGCCGGTTCGTACGGCGACACCGAGGCCGCCAACCAGGTGACCACCAGCGCCGCTGCCCTGCCCAGGGCCGCCGCCGCGGCGGCGGCCGACCCGTCGTCCGACACGGGCGCCGCGCTGGGCACCACCATCGAATGGGGCCAGAACGTCGGCGCCGCGGCGTCGGACTTCATCTCGCTGGGGGCCGGCCAATTCGCCCCGGGCGCCGGCCTGTTCAGCACCTCCGCGGCCGTCACCGCCGACGCCGGTGCCGCGGTGCCGGTGGCTGCGGCCGCGCCGCCGGCGGCCCCGGGCGCCGCGCCCGGGGTGCTCGCGAACGTGGGCGGGGGCCCGTCGATCGGCGCGTTGTCGGTGCCTCCCGGCTGGGCGGCCGGTGGGGTCCCCGCGGCCAGCACCGCGCCGGTGCAGCTGACCGGCCACAGCGCCGCCGCGCCGCCCGCCGCACCCGTCGGCGCCGTCCCCGCTGGGTTGCCCGCGATGGCCAGCACCGGCCGCGGCGGCTCCGGCCTCGGCGCGCCGCGCTACGGCGTCAAGCCCACCGTCATGCCCAAGCCCGCCGTCTGACAACCCGCCGAACAGGAGCAGAGCAATGGCTTTCGACTTCGGGGCGCTGCCGCCCGAGACCAATTCCCTGCGCATGTACACCGGCGCCGGCGCCGGGCCGATGCTGGCCGCCGCGGCGGCGTTCGGCGCACTCGCCGACGAGCTGAACAGCACCGCCCTGGGCAGTCAGTCGGCGATCGCGAACCTCACCGGCGACGAGTGGATCGGGCCGTCGTCGGCCGCGATGGCGAGCGCCGTCGAGCCGTACCTGACGTGGCTGCGCACCACCGCGGGTGAACTCGAGCACGCCGCCGCCCAGGCCATGGCGTCGGCGGCGGCCTACGAGGCGGCGTTCGCGATGACGGTGCCGCCGGCCGTCGTCGCCGCCAACCGGGCCCAACTCGCCGCGCTGCTCGCCACCAACGTGCTCGGGCAGAACACCGCGGCCATCGCCGCCACCGAGGCGCAATACGGCGAGATGTGGGCCGCCGACGCCGCCGCCATGTACGGCTACGCGGCGGCGTCGGCGGCCGCCGCGCGGCTGAGCCCGCTCACGGCGCCGCCCCCGGCCACCGACCAGGCCGGAGGTTTGGCGCCGGCGTCGGCGGCCGCGGCCACGACGAACGGGTTGCACCAAGCCGTGTCCAACGCGCCCGACCTGGTGCAGTCGCTGGCGGATCCGACCGCGACCCCGCTGGACGACATCCTCGGCAACTCGGTGGTCTCCAACGTCGGCAACGCCGCGTTCGACGATGTGTCGTGGAACGTGTTCAACGCCATCGTGTCCGGGGTGCTCTACCAGCACACCGTGGACACGGCCGTGCCCGCGGCGGCGGTGGCCGGCGGGCTGGGCGGCGCGGGCGCTCTGCTGGCCGCGGGGGCCCCGGCCGGCTCCGCGGCCACCCCGGTGCTGGCGGGTCTGGGCTCGGCGAACGCGATCGGCGCGCTGCGGGTGCCGGCCGCCTGGTCGGCGGCAACCCCGGCCGCCCCACCACCGACGCTGGCCGGTTCGGAATGGGCCGCGCCCCTCGACGGGGAACCGCAGACCACCTGGGCGACGGGCATGCCGGCGGTGGCCTCGGCCGGGCGCGGCGGCTACGGCGTGGGGCCGCGGTACGGCGTCAAGCCCAAGGTGATGCCGCCGCAGGTGTTCGTCTAGCGCGGCACGCACCGCCGCAGCGATTACCCTCAGGTTCGTGCTGGACTTGGGCGGGGATCCGATCGCGCTGACCGCGGCGCTGGTCGACATCCCGAGCGAATCGCGGGACGAGGCGCGCCTGGCCGACGAGGTGGAGGCGGCGTTGCGCGCCCAGACGTCGGGATTCGAGATCGTCCGCAACGGCAACGCGGTGCTGGCGCGGACCCACCGGCGGCTGGGATCGCGGGTGCTGCTCGCCGGGCACCTCGACACCGTCCCGGTGGCCGGCAACCTGCCCAGCCGGCGCGACGGCGGCGACCTGTACGGCTGCGGCACCGCCGACATGAAATCCGGGGACGCCGTCTTCCTGCACCTGGCGGCCACGGTCGCCGAGCCGGCCCACGACCTGACGCTGGTGTTCTACGACTGCGAGGAAATCGACGCCGCCGCCAACGGTTTGGGCCGCATCGAGCGGGAGCTGCCGGACTGGCTGGCCGCCGACGTCGCCATCCTGGGTGAACCCACCGGCGGCTACATCGAAGCCGGCTGCCAGGGCACGCTGCGCGTCGTCGTCAGCGCCGCCGGCACCCGCGCCCACTCGGCCCGATCATGGTTGGGCGACAACGCCATTCACAAGCTGGGCGGGGTGTTGGACCGGTTGGCCGCCTACAGCGCGCGCACCGTCGACATCGACGGCTGCGCCTACCGCGAGGGCCTGTCCGCGGTGCGCATCGACGGCGGCGTGGCCGGCAACGTCATTCCCGACGCCGCGTCGGTGACGGTCAACTTCCGCTTCGCCCCCGACCGGTCGGTCGCCGACGCGCTGCAGCACGTCCGCGAGGTGTTCGACGGTCTCGACGTGCAGATCGAGCTGGCCGACGCCGCGGCCGGGGCGCTGCCCGGTCTGTCCCAGCCCGCCGCCAAGGCGTTGGTCGAGGCCGCCGGCGGCCAGGTCCGGGCCAAGTACGGGTGGACCGACGTGTCGCGGTTCGCCGCCCGCGGGGTGCCCGCGGTCAATTTCGGGCCCGGCGATCCGAACCTGGCCCACAAGCGCGACGAGCGGGTCCCGGTCGCCAACATCACCGCGGCCGTGGACATGCTGCGCGACTACCTGACCGGCTGAGCGCGGCCTAGCCCGGTCGCCCGATCGGCGCGCCCCGCGCCTGCGCGGCGGCGTCGGTCGCGGCGGCGTGCATGCCGAGCGCCGCCAGCTCGGCCGCGGCGGCCAGCAGCGCCGCGTCGTCGCCGGCGGCCAGCGCGCGGGCGTGCGCCAGCGCGACGCGCCCCGTCGCGCAGTCGATCTCGGCACACAGCCGGGCCAACGGCTCGGCGGCCCGGGTGTCGCCGAGCCGGACGGCTTCGTGCCAGGCGCGCAGCGCCGCGGCCAGCTGCCCGCCGCGCTCGGCCATCCGGGCGGCGTCGCGGGCGGCCGACACCGCGCCGTGCCGGTCGCGCATCGACGCCAGCCGCCAGGCGCGCGCCAGGCCCAGCTCCGGGGCGAACAGCGCCGACTTGGTGCCGTGCCGGGATTCGGCACGGCTCAACGCCTTCGCCGCGGCGGCGGTGTCACCGAGCTGCGCCAGCGCGGTGGCCAGCAGCATCAGCGACAGGGGGCCCCACGAGTAGCCGGTGCGTTGCAGCGTCGACGCCGCCGGCTCGAGCAGCGCGACGGCGCGGTCGAACTCGCCGGCCGCGATCAACACGTGCGCCAGCAGCACCTCGCCGATCGCGCGCCCCGGCTGCTGCGATTCGGCGAAGTCGGTGAACTGCTGCGCCAGCGCCGCCGCCGCGTCCAGCCGGCCCGTCATCAACAGGGCGGTGGTCTGCCCGAGCCCGACCGTGAACCGCAGCAGCCCGGGATGCTCGGCGGCGAAGGCCCGCCGCGCCAACGGCTCCACGTCGTCGAAGCGGCCCTGCCGCGCCGCGCACAGCGCGGCGGCGCTGGCCGCCCACGCCACCGCCTGATCGTCGGCCGCCGGCGACGCCAACACCTGGCCGCCGACGCGCACGGCGTGCGCGACGTTGCCGGCGTTCATGGCGAACGTCGCGCTCAGCGCGTCGAGCGTGGTGCGCGCCCCGCCGTCACCGACCCGGTTGCGGACCGTCTGCAAAAAAGCGGTGGCCCGCTCCGGCTCGCTGAGCATCCAGAACTGGTTGGCCGCCCGCAGCAGCGCCCAATCCAGCAGCGCCGTCTCGGTCAGCGCGGTGGAGTCGACCTCGCCCAGCACCGCGTCGGCCTCGCGGCCCCGGCCCTGCCACGCCAGCGCGTGGGCCAGCGCCAGCCGGGCCGTCAGCCCGCCGGAGCGCTCCAGCGCCGACCGGGCCAGCCGCTCGCCCAGCGTCAGGTCACCCAACCGCAACGCGTCGCGTGCGGCGGCGACGACCTCCGTGGCCCGCTGGGGGGTCGCGCTGTCCAGCGCCAGCACCGCCAGCCGCAGCCGGTCGCTCAGGTGATCGGGCGGTCGCTGCGCCCACAGGCCGAGCAGGTCGGTGCGCCGTTGCCGGGCCTCGTCGAAACCCAGCGCCGCCCGCGCGCGGTCGGCGAAGACCGGGTGCGCGGTGTAGACCACCGGGTCTTGCGAGGCCCCGCCGCGGACCCGGGTTTCGGCGGCGCCCCACTCGACCGCCTGGGCGACCGCGCCGTCGCCCACCAGCGCGGTCAGCGTGGCCTGCGGTAACGGTTCGGCAATTGCGAGGTAGTCCAGCACCGACCGGGCCGGCGCGGGCAACTCGGCGAGGAAGGCGTCGGGCGACGGCGGGGCGGACGTGGCCGGCGCGTCGACGTCAATCCGGGTGAGCAACCCGTCGGCCCAGAGCGCGGCGACGGCGTCGGGGGCGGAGTCGGCGCGCGCGGTGACCACCATCCGCACCGTGCCGGCCAGCGCCAGCTGGTACACCAGCGTCGCCGACAACACGTCGAGGTGCTGGGCGTCGTCGACGATCAGCAGCAGCTCGTCACCGCCCAGCGACGCGCGGGCCGCGCGCAGCAACGCGGCCGGCTTGCCGAGGTCGGCGATGCGCACCAGGTGGCTGAACGCCCCGAACGGCACCGCGCGCTCGGTCGGCGTGCCGGTGACCCAGCGGGTGACCGTGCCGGGCCGGCCGCCGGCGAACCGCTCGGCGGCCAACCGGGCCAGCGTGGACTTACCGCAGCCGTCGGGTCCCAGGACTACCGCGCCGGCCGGGCGCGCGTCGCCCAGGGTGGCGTTCAGCCGGTCCAACGCGGCCGCCTGCTCGGGCACATTCCAGCGAATCGGCACCGCCGGATTTTAGTGCCGACGGCGCCGCCCGCAGGGCGAAAGCCCCAGATACGACGGGCCGTATCGCGGTGGTCTACCTTTGGCGACTATGCGGCGGGACGGCGATTCCTCGGGCGGCTGGGCGGTGTGTGTCTACTGCGCGTCGGGCCCCCAGCATCCCGAATTGCTGGCCCTGGCCGCCGAACTCGGCGAGGCCATCGCCGAGCGGGGCTGGACGCTGGTGTGGGGCGGCGGCAAGGTATCGGCCATGGGCGCGGTGGCCAGCGCCGCGCGCTCCCGCGGCGGCCGCACCGTCGGCGTCATCCCGCAGATCCTGATGCGCCGCGAGGTCGCCGACACCGACGCCCACGAGTTGATCGTCAGCCAGACCATGCACGAGCGCAAGCAGGTCATGGAGGACCGCTCCAACGCCTTCATCGTGCTGCCCGGCGGCGTCGGCACCCTCGACGAACTGTTCGACGCCTGGACCACCGGATACCTCGGGCTGCACGGCAAACCCGTCGTGCTGCTCGACCCCGCGGGGCACTACGAGGGCCTGTGGACCTGGCTGCGCGGGCTGCGCGACGGCGGCTACATCTCCCCGCGGGCGATGGACCGGTTGGTGCTCGTCGACAAGGTGCGGGCGGCGCTCGACGCGTGCGCACCCGGCTGATCGGGCGACGTCCCCCGGCGCCCCTATTAGGCTGTCCGCCGAGCTTGACATTCTTCTGACGAATCGAGGGGATCACGTGTCCGATGGCGACGGGGGAGCGCGCGCGGCGGTCACTCTGACCGATATCGCAACTCGGGTGCCGGGCCTGCTGGCGGACGCGCCGGTGATCGTGCGCGGCGCGCTGACCGGGCTGCTGGCGCAGCCGAACTCCAAGAAGTCGATCGGCACGGTGTTCGCCGAGCGGGCGGCCCGCTACGGCGACCGCGTCTTCCTGCGCTTCGGGGATCAGCAGCTGACCTACGCCGACGCTAACGCGGCGGCCAACCGGTACGCCGCGGTGCTGGCCGCGCGCGGCGTGGGGCACGGCGACGTCGTCGCGGTCATGCTGCGCAACTCGCCGCACGCGGTGCTGACCATGCTGGCCACCGTCAAGTGCGGGGCCGTCGCCGGGATGCTCAACTACCACCAGCGCGGCGAGGTGCTCCAGCACAGCCTCGGCCTGCTCAAGGCCAAGGTGCTGGTCGCCGAGACCGACCTGGTCAGCGCCGTGGCCGAGTGCGGCGGGTCCGGTGACACCGAGACGCTGACCATCGAGGACCTGGAGCGCTTCGCCGTCGGCGCCCCGGCCACCAACCCGGCGTCCGCGTCGGCGGTGCTGGCCAAGGACACCGCGTTCTACATCTTCACCTCGGGCACCACCGGCTTCCCGAAGGCCAGCGTGATGACCCACCTGCGCTGGCTCAAGGCGCTGGCCGCGTTCGGCGGCATCGGGCTGCGGCTCAAGCCCTCCGACACCCTGTACTGCTGCCTGCCGCTGTACCACAACAACGCGCTGACGGTGGCGCTGTCGTCGGTGATCAACTCGGGCGCAACGCTGGCGCTGGGCAAGTCCTTCTCGGCGTCGAAGTTCTGGGACGAGGTGATCGCCAGCGACGCCACGGCGTTCATCTACATCGGCGAGGTGTGCCGCTACCTGCTCAACCAGCCGCCCAAGCCGACCGACCGCAAGCACAAGGTGCGGGTGATCGCCGGCAACGGCCTGCGCCCGGAGATCTGGGACGAGTTCACCAAGCGGTTCGGGATCAAGCGGGTCTGCGAGTTCTACGCCTCCAGCGAGGGCAACACCGCGTTCATCAACGTGTTCAACGTGCCCCGCTCGACGGGCGTCTTCCCGCTGCCGCTGGCCTACGTCGAGTACGACCCGGACACCGGCGCCCCGCTGCGCGACGACGACGGCCGGGTGCGCCGGGTGCCGGCGGGGGAGCCCGGCCTGCTGCTCAGCAAGGTCAACCGGCTGCAGCCGTTCGACGGCTACACCGACTCAGAGTCGAGCGAGAAGAAGTTGGTGCGCAACGCTTTTCGTGAGGGTGACTGCTGGTTCAACTCGGGTGACGTGATGAGCCCGCAGGGCATGGGCCACGCGGCGTTCGTCGACCGGCTCGGCGACACGTTCCGATGGAAGGGCGAGAACGTCGCCACGACCCAGGTCGAGGCCGCTCTGGTGTCCGACGAGTCGGTCGAGGAGTGCACGGTGTTCGGCGTCGAGGTGCCGCGCACCGGCGGCCGCGCCGGCATGGCGGCGGTCAAGCTGCGCGAGGGCGCGGAGTTCGACGGCAAGTCGCTGGCGCGCGCCGTCTACGGCCAACTCCCGGTCTACGCGCTGCCGCTGTTCGTGCGGATCGTCAAGGAGCTGGCGCAGACGACGACGTTCAAGAGCCGCAAGGTCGAGCTGCGCGACCAGGGCTACGGCCCCGACGTCGAGGACCCGCTGTACGTGCTGGCCGGCCGCGACGAGGGCTACGTGCCGTTCTACGACGAGTATCCCGACGAGGTCGCGGAGGGCAAGCGGCCGCAGGGCTGATGCCGGTGTGTGACGCCGAGCGTGCGACCGGGCGCGCGCTCGGGGACGACGCGGCCCGCGCGGCGGCGCGGGCCGTGACCGGGCACCATGGACGTGTGCAAGCGACACTGTGCGGCCGCCCGGTCGCCGGCGATCGCGCGCTGGTCATGGCGATCGTCAACCGGACGCCGGACTCGTTCTACGACCGGGGCGCGACCTTCAGCGACGCCGCCGCCCAGGCCGCCGCGCACCGGGCCGTCGCCGAGGGCGCCGACGTCATCGACGTCGGCGGCGTCAAGGCCGGGCCCGGCCAGCACGTCGACGCCGACACCGAGATCGCCCGGCTGGTGCCCTTCATCGAGTGGCTGCGCGACGCCTACCCCGACCAGCTGATCAGCGTGGACACCTGGCGCTCCGGGGTGGCCCGGGTCGCCTGCGCGGCCGGCGCCGACCTGGTCAACGACACCTGGGCGGGCGTCGACCCGGCGCTGCCCGAGGTGGCCGCCGAGTTCGGTGCGGGGCTGGTGTGCTCGCACACCGGCGGCGCGGCGCCGCGGACCCGCCCGTTCCGGGTCCACTACGGGACCACCACGCGGGGCGTGGTCGACGACGTCCTGGCGCAGGTCACGGCCGCCGCCGAGCGGGCGGTCGCGCTCGGGGTGGCCCGCGACCGGATACTGATCGACCCCACCCACGACTTCGGCAAGAACACCTTCCACGGGCTGGCGCTGTTACGGCACGTCGGTGATCTCGTGAATACCGGGTGGCCGGTGCTGATGGCTTTGAGTAACAAGGACTTCGTCGGGGAGACTCTGGGGGTGGAGTTGACCGAGCGCCTCGAGGGCACGCTGGCCGCCACCGCGCTCGCGGCGGCCGCCGGCGCCCGGATGTTTCGCGTGCACGAGGTGGCGGCCACCCGCCGGGTGCTGGAGATGGTCGCGTCGATTCAGGGGACCCGCCCGCCGGCCCGCACGGTCAGGGGGCTCGCGTGACGGCGTCGGACCTGTGCGCCGGGCACGTCAGCGACGCCGGCATGCTCGCCGCCCGGCCCGGCGACATCTGGCTGGCCGACCGCAGCTGGGTGCGGCCCGGCTGGAGCGTGGCCGACCTGGTCGCCGCGAAGGCCGGGCGGACCATCTCGGTGGTGCTGCCGGCCCTGGACGAGGAAGAGACCATCGCGGCGGTGATCGAGAGCATCTCGCCGCTGCTGGACGGCCTGGTCGACGAGCTGATCGTGCTGGACTCCGGCTCCACCGACGACACCGAGATCCGCGCGGTGGCCGCCGGCGCCCGCGTCGTGCGCCGCGAGCAGGCGCTGCCCGAGGTGCCCGTGCGCCCCGGCAAGGGCGAGGCGCTGTGGCGCTCACTGGCCGTCACCGGCGGCGACATCGTGGTCTTCGTCGACTCCGACCTGCTCGACCCTCACCCGATGTTCGTGCCCTGGCTGGTCGCGCCGCTGCTCACCGGCGACGGCGTGCACCTGGTGAAAAGCTTCTACCGGCGACCCCTCAAGGTGGGCGACGCCGAAGGCGCCGCCGGGGCGACCGGCGGCGGGCGGGTCACCGAGCTGGTCGCGCGGCCGCTGCTGGCGGCGCTGCGCCCCGAGCTGGGCCACGTGCTGCAGCCCCTCGGCGGGGAGTACGCGGCCACCCGCGAGCTGCTCACATCGGTGCCGTTCGCGCCCGGCTACGGCGTGGAGATCGGCCTGCTCGTGGACGCCTTCGACCGGCTGGGCCGCGACGCCATCGCGCAGGTCAACCTCGGTGTGCGGGCGCACCGTAACCGGCCGCTGGCTGAACTCGGCGCGATGAGCCGGCAGGTCATCGCGACGCTGCTGTCGCGCTGCGGCGTCCGCGACTCGGGGGTCGGGTTGACCCAATTCGTCGCCGACGGCGCCGACGGCTTCGGCTACACCGAGCGCACGTCGCCGGTGTCGCTGGCCGACCGCCCGCCGATGAACGTCCTGCGGCCGCGCTGAGCACGGCACTGTCGGGGCGATAGGGCAGTATCGACCGCGTGGCGTTGGTGTTGTTGTACCTGGTCGTGCTGGTGCTGGTGGCGGTCGTGCTGTTCGGCGCGGCCAGCCTGCTGTTCGGGCGGGGTGAGCAGCTGCCGCCCCTGCCCCGGGGGACGACGGCGACGGTGCTGCCCGCCTACGGGGTGACCGGCGCCGACGTCGACGCGGTGAAGTTCACCCAGGTGCTGCGCGGCTACAAGGCCAGCGAGGTCGACTGGGTGTTGGAGCGCCTGGCCCGCGAGCTGGAGGCGCTGCGCGGCCAGCTCGCCGCGGTGAACGCCGCCGGAACCGGCAACGGCGACACCGAAGCGCACGCAGAGGCGCACGCCGGCGGCGCGCCGGTGGAACCGGCCGAGGGCGACGATCGTCAGGACTGAATGTGAGCGACGAGGAACTTGTCCGGTGCGGCTGGGCGGGCATCCGGCCCGGGCCGGACTTCGAGCTGTACCGCGACTACCACGACTATGAGTGGGGCCGCCCCGTGCACGACGGGACGGCGCTGTTCGAGCGGATGAGTCTGGAGGCCTTCCAGAGCGGGTTGTCGTGGCTGGTGATCCTGCGTAAGCGGGACAACTTCCGGCGCGCCTTCGCCGGGTTCGACGCCGCGCAGGTCGCCGAGTTCTCCGACGCCGACGTGCAGCGGCTGCTGGCGGACGCCGGCATCGTCCGCAACCGGGCCAAGATCGACGCGACCATCGCCAACGCGCGGGCCGCGGCGGAGCTGGGCAGCCCGCAGGACCTGTCGAAGCTGCTGTGGTCCTACGCGCCGCCGCCGCGGCCGCGGCCGCTCGACGGCTCCGAAATCCCATCGGCCACCGCCGAATCGAAGGCGATGGCGGCCGACCTGAAGCGGCGCGGCTTTCGCTTCGTCGGGCCCACGACCGCCTACGCGCTGATGCAGGCTACCGGAATGGTCGACGATCACATCCGTGAATGCTGGGTACCCGCAACCACCCGGTGAGCACCCACAACCGGGTCTTTGTGCAAGTGGTGACCTCTATAGGGAACAATAGGGGGGTGATGTGGCAGTTCGATGCCGGGTGTGGCAGAAAATTCGCTGGCGGGGCATGCTCGGCGCCGACCAGGTCCGCGAGGGCGGGCCAGCTCGAACCTGGAGGGAGCACTCGATGGCGGCGATGAAGCCCCGGACCGGCGACGGTCCTCTGGAAGCAACCAAGGAGGGGCGCGGCATCGTGATGCGGGTACCACTTGAGGGCGGCGGGCGTTTGGTCGTCGAGCTGACGCCCGACGAAGCCGCCGCCCTGGGTGACGAACTCAAGGGCGTCACGAGCGCCACTTAGGGCTGTCACGGGCAGGCTTGCGGCCTTCCGGGTCGCTTCCCAGGCGATTTCGGCGGCGCTAAGCGCCCACCTTCCGATAGATGTCCACGGTCTGCTCGGCGACGCGGGCCCAGGAAAATTCCTCGACGCAGCGCTGGCGTCCCGCCTGGCCGTAGCGTTTCGCCCGCTCGGGCTCAGCGACGAGCCCATTGACCGCCTCGGCCAACCGCGATTCGTAGCCAGCCGGATCGTCGGCGTCGTAGTGCACCAGTGAACCGGTGACCCCGTCGGCGACCACCTCCGGGATGCCGCCGACGTCGGAGGCCACCACCGCCGTCCCGCAGGCCATTGCCTCCAGGTTCACGATCCCGAGCGGCTCATACACCGACGGGCAGACGAACACGTCTGCCGCCGAGAGGATTTCGCGCAGCTCGCCCGTCGGGAGCATCTCCCTGATCCAGAAGACCCTGTCGCGGGCGTCGGCCAGCCGGCCCACCGCCGTGCGCGTCTCCTCGGCGATCTCCGGGGTGTCGGGCGCGCCGGCACACAACACCACCTGAATTTCGGGGCTGAACCGGTGCGCGGCCGCCACCAGGTGGGCGAGGCCCTTCTGCCGGGTGATGCGGCCCACGAACACCACGGTGGGCCGGGACGGGTCGACACCGATCTCCGCCAGCACCGACCCGGTGGGCTCCGGGCCTGCCGGATGCCAGACATCGGTGTCGACGCCGTTGCGAATGACGTGCACGGCGCTGGGGTCCAGTGCGGGGTACACGCGCAAGATGTCCTCGCGCATCGCGGAGCTGACCGCGATCACGGCGTGGGCGCCCAGCACCGCCGTGTGCTCCACCCACGACGAGACGCGGTAACCGCCACCGAGTTGCTCGGCCTTCCAGGGCCGCAGGGGCTCGAGCGAGTGCGCGGTCAACACGTGGGGCACGTCGTAGAGCAGCGCGGCGAGATGCCCGGCCATCCCGGTGTACCAGGTGTGCGAATGGACCACGGTGGCCGCCGCCGCGGCGTCCACCATCATCAGGTCCGCGGACAGCGTGGCCAGCGCCGCGTTCGCGTTCTGCAGCCGCGGGTCGGGTTGGTGCGCCTGCACTCCCGGGACGCCCGTGCGCGGCGCGCCCATGCAGTGCACGTCGACGGCGCACAACCGCCGCAGCTGAGCGACCAGTTCGGTGACGTGTACCCCGGCCCCGCCGTAGATTTCTGGGGGATATTCCCTCGTCATCATCGCCACCCGCATACCCGCACCGTAGTTCGAGGTCTCCTCGCCCCGCGAGGCGGGGCGAGGAGACCTTGAACCGGTCGGCGCGAGCGAGGTCGACGAGCCCCGCGAGGCGGGGCGAGGAGACCTTGAACCGATCGGCGCGAGCGAGGTCGACGAGCCCCGCGAGGCGGGGCCCGGCGCCGCGGCAAGCGAATCCGGTGCCCGCGGGGCCAAATACCTTGACGGACAGCCGCACCTGCTCGCTGCGGGGCCGCGAAAAGGGCGTTCCCCCTGGCAGCGCTTCGCGGGTGCCGATAGGTTTGACGTCATGAGGGAAGCGCCACACGTGCTGGGCATCGTCCTGGCCGGCGGTGAGGGCAAGCGGTTGTATCCGCTGACCGCGGATCGCGCCAAGCCCGCGGTCCCGTTCGGGGGCGCCTACCGGCTGATCGACTTCGTGCTGTCCAACCTCGTCAACGCCCGCTACTTGCGAATTTGCGTTCTCACGCAGTACAAGTCGCATTCACTGGACCGCCACATCTCGCAGAACTGGCGGTTGTCCGGCCTGGCCGGCGAGTACATCACCCCGGTGCCCGCGCAGCAGCGTCTGGGCCCGCGCTGGTACACGGGCTCCGCCGACGCGATCTACCAATCGCTCAACCTGATTTATGACGAAGACCCCGATTACATAGTGGTTTTCGGTGCCGATCACGTGTACCGGATGGACCCCGAGCAGATGGTGCGCTTCCACATCGACAGCGGGGCCGGCGCGACGGTGGCCGGGATCCGGGTGCCCCGCAGCGAGGCCAGCGCCTTCGGCTGCATCGACGCCGACGAATCGGGCCGCATCCGCGACTTCGTGGAAAAGCCCCTCGACCCGCCCGGCACGCCGGACGATCCGGAGTCCACGTTCGTCTCGATGGGCAACTACATCTTCACCACCAAGGTGCTGATCGACGCCATCCGCGCCGACGCCGACGACGACCACTCGGATCACGACATGGGCGGTGACATCATCCCGCGGCTGGTCGGCGACGGGATGGCCGCGGTGTACGACTTCAGCGACAACGAGGTGCCCGGCGCCACCGACCGCGACCGGGCGTACTGGCGCGACGTGGGAACGCTGGACGCGTTCTACGACGCCCACATGGACCTGGTGTCCGTGCATCCGGTGTTCAACCTCTACAACAAGCGCTGGCCGATCCGCGGCGAGTCGGAGAACTTGGCGCCGGCCAAGTTCGTCAACGGCGGCTCGGCGCAAGAGTCGGTGGTGGGCGCCGGCAGCATCATCTCGGCGGCCTCGGTGCGCAACTCGGTGCTGTCCTCCAACGTCGTGGTCGACGACGGTGCGATCGTGGAGGGCAGCGTGATCATGCCCGGCGCCCGCGTCGGTCGCGGCGCGGTGGTGCGCCACGCCATCCTGGACAAGAACGTCGTCGTGGGGCCGGGGGAGATGGTCGGCGGGGACTTAGAGCGCGACCGCGAGCGCTTCGCGATCAGCGCCGGCGGCGTCGTCGCGGTGGGCAAGGGCGTCTGGATCTAGCGCGGGACGTGCGGGGCTTGGCTGCGGCCGGCGGGCTACGCCGGAATCTCCGGGACGAGCAGGTGGGCGTCGTGCCGCCCGGAGTCCCAGTGCAGGGTCACCCGACCGCGCGGCGACGCGGCGTACGCCGCCGGGAATTGGCCGGTGAGCGGGTTTCTCGGCGACAACCAGCGGCCGGCGACCACCAGCCGCAACTCCTCGCCGGCGCGGAACACCGTCGCCGAGGGCCCCAACCCGATGTCGACGGCGACGACCGCGCCGGGCGGGACCGGTTGCGGGTCGACGCCCGCGCTTACCGGCTCCCACGGCCGGGACGCCTCGGGGTCCAATGCCCGCAACGCAACTCGCTGCCAACCGGTGGCCACCCGGTCGCGGCCGTAGCCGTAGGACCCTTCGAATCCGACGAAGCGGCTCCCGAATCGGCTGCGGCGCCACTTCTCCACGCCGACGAACAGATTCGCGTCGTCGCAGCCGTCCAGCTGCACCCACAGCCGGGCGACCATCGGCCCGGTGAGCTCGACGTCGGCCGGGATCGTCCAGCGAAACACTGCGGCCCGCGACCGCGTCCCGAAGGTGACGGCGCCGGGCGTGGCGGGCCGGTCGGGTGTCAGCGTCGCCCCAGCCCCTAAATACAGTGCGCGCCAACGGGTCCGGTCCAGCGGCCACTCCGTCTCTTCGCGCACCGCGGTGACGGTGTCGCGATCGTGGCGAATCTCGAGACGCACGCTGCGCGTCGCCGCCGCGCCGGACAGCACCTGCCGGAAGAACGCCAGCTGTTCGGCCAGCGCGGGTTCGGAGTAGAACGTCGCCCACTTGCCGCCGCGGTGGGTGTACAGGCGCGCGTGGGCGGAGCCGGCGCGCGTAAACGCCCGCATCGAGCCGCGGCTGTGCAAGTTGTTGTCGGAGAAGCTGCCACACACCAGCATCGGCACGGTGATCGCGGCGAGGTCGGGAACCATCGCGCGCCAGGACGCGTCGCGCAGCGGGTGGTCGCGTTGCAGCTGCATCAGGTCGTAGCTCTGGCGGGTGTCGCGGCGCAGGTTGCGTGACCACAGCCGGCTGAAGCCCCGCTCTTGCACGCCGCCGGGAAACATCAGGTCGCGGTAGGCGTCGGTGAACCCCTCCCAGGGGCAGATCGCGCGCAGTGCGGGCGGCGCCAGGGCCGCGACGGCGTACTGGCTGATGGCCAGGTACGACACCCCGAGCATGACGACGTTGCCGTCGCACCACGGCTGGGCGGCGATCCATTGCACCAGGTCGTAGGTGTCCTCGGCCTCCTGGCGCGACAGTAGTTTGCCGGTGCCCTCGGAATGGCCGCAGCCGCGGGAGTCGGCGTTGACCACGGCGAAGCCGCGCGCGGTCCACCACGCCGGATCGGGCGCCTCCCAGCTCGTCAGCTCGGAAAAGGTCACCGGCTGCGGCTGGCGGATCGCGCGGTACTGCGCGGAGAAGGTCGATTTCTCGCCCCGACGGGTCGGCAGATTGTCCTTGCCGTAGGGGTGGATGCTCAGGATCGCCGGCTTGGGCGCGTCACTGCGGCGAAAGACGTTGATGCGCAACAAGGTTCCGTCACGGGTCGGGACGTCGACGTCGCGGTCGATGTGAATACCGGCCGGCGCCGGGGTCACCGTCACCGGCGGCCGGGCGATGCCCCCCATCCTGGCCAGCGCGTAGCGCAGGGCGCCGCGGCGCCGCCACGGGCAATCCAGAGTCGGTGTCCCGGTCACGCATTCACCCTAGGAGAGTCGTCACCAGACGTGGGGAACCAGGCGGTAGCGCACCCGCCGCCCGTACTCGGTGTACCCGGCGAGTTGGGCGAAGAGCAGTTTTTCCTCGTCGAGGATGCGCGCGACGAGCACGGCGACGCCCGGGAGCACGAACAGCAGCCCCCAGTAGGAGCCCAGCGCCAGCGGTATTCCCGTCATCATGACGACGTTCCCGACGTACATCGGGTGCCGCACGATGCCGTAAAGGCCGCTCGAGATCACGGTTTGGCCCTGCTCCACCTGCACGGTGGCGGCGGCGTAATTGTTCTGGACGATCACCAGCATGGCGATGCCCAGCCCCGTCGCCACCAGGATGTCGCCGACGACGGACAGCCACGCCGGCACGTGGGACCAGTGGAAGCGGTGGTCGACCGCGCTGAACACCATGATGACGAACAGGCCGAGGAACGAGCCGGTGATGATGAACTTCTGCGCCTTGCGGGGTTCGGCCCGCGGCCCGGCCCGCATCCGCCGCTGCAGGGCCACCGGGTTATGCCGAGCGAGGTAGACGGTCGGCGCGATCGTCGCCGTGGTGAACACGGCGATGAAGACCCACCCCTGCCAGTAGTGCAGCGTCCCCGCCGGGACCATCAGGATGAGGATCCACGACGCGACGCCCCAGACGGACGTCAGTGCCACTCGAATCCCGGTGTTCATCACGCTCCTAGCAACGCAGGTCGCGGCGCCGGAACGCCAGGGCACCCAGAGAGAACAACCCTACGTCCAGGGCCAGCAAATACACCAGAGGCGCAGCGCGGAAGCCGGCCCCGACCAGCGGGATGTGCGCAAAGGGTTCGCAGTCGAGCAGCCACTGCGGGAACCGGGCCAGCGAGCCGATCAGGTAGAGGGTGACGAACGCGACGAGCACCGCCCACGCCGCCGGGGCGAAGCGCGGCGCGGCACCGAACAACGCGACCGTGACGGCCGCCAGCAGCCACACGGCGGGCAACTGGACCGCGGCGGTGCCGAGCACGGCGGCCAGCTTGCCGCCGAGATCCGCCGCGGCAAGCCCGTAGACCACCCCGCCGGCCAGGCCGCTGCCCAGCATCGCGGTCGCCGAACCCAGCAGTGCGGCACCGACATGGCTTGCCAGCCAACGATTTCGGGCCACGGCGCCGGCCAGCACCGGCTCCGCGCGCCCGCTGCCCTCCTCCTGCTGCGGCCGTAGCGCGAGCGACACCGCGAAGGCGGCGGCCACCATGCCCATCATGGTGAACGCGACCGCGACGAACGCCTGCTCGACGGCGCTGGTCCCGCCCATGCGTGCGACGATCTCACGTGCGGTACCGTCACCGCCCAACTCGTCGCCGACGCCGTGCGCCACGCTGCCCATCAGGAGGCCGTACAGGCTCAGCCCGGCAATCCAGAGCAGTATCGCGGGGCGGTCCAGCCGCCAGGTCAGCCCGACGACGCCGGACAGCGCCGGGCCGGCGGCGCCCCGGCCGGGCCGTTCGGGCGCGAGCCCCGCGCCGACGTCGCGGCCGGCGAGCAGGCGGTAGGCCAGCGCGGTGAGCGCGGCCGTCGTCAGCACATGCAGCAGCAGCACCCACCAGCGGTCGCCGGCGTAGGGGCGGACCTGCAGCGACCAGCCCAGGGGCGACAGCCAGGACAGGGCGGGTTGCCCCGCGTCGCCGACGGCGCGCATCGTGAACGCCGCGCCCAGCGCGGCGAACGCGACGCCGCGGGCCAGCCGGGCGCTCGGCGACAGCTGGGCGGCGACCGCGGCGACGGCGGTGAACACCAGGCCCGAGCAGGCCAGCGCCGCGCCGAAGACCAGCGACCCGGCGGCCGCGACGTCGGTGGCGAGCAGCCCCGCGGCGCCGAGCGCGCCGGTGGCGATCGACGCCCCGAACGACAACAGCAGCGCCGCGCTCAGGCTGGCGTACCGGCCTACCGCGGTGGAGTCGACCAGTTCGGTGCGCCCGGTCTCCTCGTCGGCGCGGGTGTGCCGGATCACCGTGAGGATGACGGCGACGGCGATCAGTACGTGGAACATGCCGGCTTTCCAAATGCCTACGGCGCCAAGGTTGTCGGCGTACACCCGCCCGTAGAGGGCGCGCTGGGCGGGGCTGGCCATGATGGCGGCCACGAACCCGGCACGCCCGGCGGCATCCGGGTAGAGCTTTTCGATGCTGCCGACGTAGACGGTGCCCAACGGCACCGACAGCAACGCCACCCACAGGGGCAACGAGATCCGGTCGCGGCGCAGGTACAGCCGGAGCATGCCGAGCGTGCCGGCGAAGTGTGATCGGCGCGCGACCGGGTGGCGAGCCGGCTGACGCGGTCGGTCGACCGTGGCGGTGCTCATGACGCGGACACCGCTCGCGCGCCGCGATCCCGGTGGCCGTCGCCGGTGTCGTAATGGCGCAGGAACAGTTCCTCGAGGGTCGGCGGCTGGCTGACCAGGCTGCGCACCCCGGCGTCTCCGAGCACCCGGATGAACTCACCCAAGCTTTCGCTGTCGACCTGCGCGCGCAGTGTGCGGCCCTCGACGCTGACGTCCTCGACACCCTTGATCCGGCTCAGATCACCTGGGTCGCCCGTCATCTCGGCTTTGATCGAGGTGCGGCTGAGGTGCCGCATCGATTCCAGCGTGCCGCTCTCGACGGCCCTGCCGTCCCGGATGATGGTCACCTTGTCGCACAGCGCCTCGGTCTCGGCCAGGATGTGGCTGGACAGCAGCACGGTCGCGCCGCGGTCCCGCGCCTCGGCGACGCATTGCTGAAAGACGTTCTCCATCAACGGGTCCAGGCCGCTGCTCGGCTCGTCGAGGAGCAACAGGCTGGCGTGCGAGGAGAAGGCGGAGACCAACGAGACCTTCTGGCGGTTGCCCTTGGAGTAGGCGCGGGCCTTCTTGTGCGGGTTCAGGTCGAAGCGCTCGATCAGCTCGGCCCGCCGCCGCTGGTCGACGCCGCCGCGCATCCGGGCCAGCAGGTCGATCGTCTCGCCGCCGGTCAACGACGGCCACAGCGTCACGTCGCCGGGAACGTAGGCGAGGTGGCGGTGCAGGTCGACGGCATCGGTCCACGGGTCGCCGCCGAGCAGTCGCACGCGGCCGGCGTCGGCCCTGACGAGGCCGAGCAGGATGCGAATCGTCGTCGACTTCCCGGCGCCGTTCGGCCCGAGAAACCCGTGCACTTCGCCGTGCTGCACCGTCAGCTCCAGCCCGTCCAGCGCGCGCTGCTTGCCGAAACGCTTGACCAGCCCGTGGATTTCGATGGGAGGGCGTTCGTCAGTCGGCATGGGATCCTCCTTGCTCGTCGGTGTCTGGAACGTCTGTGTCCCGGTCTTGCGCGCCGGGCCCGTCGGCCGCCAGAAAGGCGTCGTACATGGTGCGGTCCGCCAGCATGCCCTCGGTGTAGACCTCCAACGCGGGCAACACCATGTCGCGGGCGTAGTCGCGCAGGACCGCGCGGATATCCATTGGGGTGTCGTGCATTTGGAGGTAGAGCAGGAACCCGCCGCCGCCGGTGATGCCGACGTAGCGGGCCCGGGCCCGCGGGTCGCGGCTGGGTTTGATGGTGCCGGCGCGCACGCCCTCGGCCAGGTAGGCCTCGGTGTTGTCGATCATCCTGCGCCACAACATCTTTGCCAGCTCGCCGCCCGACTGCAAGCTGCGCACCAGGTAGGCCATCATCGGCGCATACGACTCGATCTCGGCCAGCTGCGCGAACCACGTGGCGGGGTCCCTCGATTGCACCGCCTCGGTCTTGCTGTTGCGGATGTCCTCGGCGATGTAGTCGTCGCAGGCCTTGCGCAGCCCGTCCTTGGAGCCGAAATGGTGGATCACCAGCGCGGCGCTGACCCCCGCGGCCTCGGCGATCGTGCGCAGGCCCACCCCGAAGCCGTGCCGGCCGAATTGCTCGATGGCCGCGTCGCGGATCCGGGCCGCTGCGGTCAGATCGGCTGAACGCATGTTCAGTACACTAAACGCGCGTTCAGTCGATGGTCAAGGGGCCAGCGCCGCGGATTTCTTCGTCAAATGATTCAGTCGCGTACGGCGGCGAGGATGCCGTCGCCGAGCGGCACCAGTGCCGGCGTCAGCCGCTCGTCCTCGGCGATGAGGCGGGCCGCCTCGCGCACCGCCATCACCTCGGCGTCGCGGGCCGCGGGATCACCGGCCCGCCCACCCAGCGCCGCGCGGTGCACGACGATGGCGCCGCCCGCGCGCAGCAGCCGGACGCCTTCGACGACGTAATGCGGCTGATCGATCGGGTCGGCGTCGATGAACACCAGGTCGTAGGACTCGTCGGCCAGCCGGGTCAGCACGTCCTGGGCGCGGCCGCCGATGAGCCGCGTGCGCCCCGGCCCGATGCCGGCCTCGGTGAACGCCTGCTTGGCCAGCCGCAGGTATTCGGGCTCGATGTCGATCGTGGTCAGCACCCCGTCATCGCTCATGCCCGAGAGCAGCCACAGGCCGCTGACGCCCGCGCCGGTACCCACCTCGGCGACCGCCTTGCCGCCGCTCAGCTTGGTGAGCAGGCTGAGCAGCGCGCCGACCGCCGGCGTGACCGCGCCCGCGCCGATGTCCACGGCGCGCTCACGGGCGGCGGCCAGCAACGCGTCCTCGGAGATCGAGCCCTCGGCGTGCGCGAAGAGCGATTCGGCCCGACTCGGCGCCGCCTGGCCCTGGGTTTGCGCGTCGGTGCCGTCCATGCCCGCAGCGTATGCCAATTCCGGGCGGCGTCGGGCAGGCGCGCCTGAATCGGCCCGCATCGACACGCCCGGTGCGCGCGCGGCGTTTAAGGTCACCGCGCGGTGGATATGTCCTGCTCGACGCAGGTAACAATACGGTTTCTCAGCCGGAGCTCAGATTGTTCCTATACCGCGCATACGCCAGTGGACGACGGTGTCCGTATGGATCGCGGAGCGCGTTGGACCGGGAATACGGATTGGCAGCTGCCGGTTGGCACGAGTGACGAAATGCCACTGTTTGGCAGGACGACTTCGGAGGACATCATCACCACCCTGTTAAGCCCCACGAGCATGTCGCACGCGCAGGAGCTCCCCACCGACGAATGGGTCGAGCCCGCCGACACGCCGCAGGGGACCGCCGTGTTCGACGCGACCGGCGACAAGGCTGCCATGCCGTCGTGGGACGAACTCGTCCGGCAGCACGCCGACCGCGTGTACCGGCTCGCCTACCGGCTGTCCGGCAACCAGCAGGACGCCGAGGACCTGACGCAGGAGACGTTCATCCGGGTGTTCCGGTCGGTGCAGAACTACCAGCCGGGCACCTTCGAGGGATGGTTGCACCGCATCACCACGAACCTGTTCCTGGACATGGTGCGCCGCCGCGCCCGCATCCGGATGGAGGCGCTGCCCGAGGATTACGAGCGGGTGCCCGCCGACGAGCCGAACCCCGAGCAGATCTTCCACGACTCACGGCTGGGTCCCGACCTGCAGGCCGCCCTGGACTCGTTGCCGCCGGAGTTCCGCGCCGCCGTCGTGCTGTGCGACATCGAAGGCCTTTCCTATGAGGAGATCGGTGCGACGCTGGGGGTCAAGCTCGGCACGGTCCGCAGCCGCATCCACCGCGGTCGCCAGGCGCTGCGCGACTACCTCGCCGCGCACCCGTCCCACGGCGCCTCGTCGGACGGCGTGCCGGCCCGATCGGCCTGAGCCAGGCCGACCGCCGCGGTTTGGGCGCCACTTCGGCGCCGGCTCGCGCTACATTCGACAGATAGGGACGCGGGTGGCGGCGAAAGGAGCTGGTGATGTCCGACCGAGGACACCTGTTCCGTCGCGCCTTCTCCTGGTTGCCCGCGCAATTCGCCTCCCAAAGCGACGCTCCGATCGGGGCGCCTCGGCAATTCGGCTCCACCGAGCATCTGTCGGTGGAGGCGATCGCGGCGTTCGTCGACGGCGAGCTGCGCATGAATGCGCACCTGCGCGCCGCACATCATCTCTCGCTGTGCCCACAGTGCGCCGCCGAGGTGGACGGGCAAAGCCGGGCGCGGGCGGCCCTGCGCGACTCACACCCCATCCGCATCCCGGCTGCGCTGCTCGGAATGCTGGCCGACATCCCGTACGACCTGCCGGAGGAATCGCCCGCGCCGGCGCCCGACGGGCTCGCCGATCGGGACGCCCGGCAGCAGCGCAAACGCCGCTAGCCAGCGGATTCTTCACCGATCGCCGCCGACCGGCCCGCGCGCGCGTTCCTGCCGCCGTGGCGCCGGCCGTGGATACTAGGGTGGACACGGACAGCGGCTGCGCCGGGCATCTCGGCGGGCACCGGCCTGTCTCGAGCGCTCGAGCAGAGGATCTAAAGGGGCAACGTGACCTCCGACCAAGGCAGTGACTCCGGCCCGGGCCTGGGCAACGACCCCGGCAGGGATTCCGGTAGGGACTCCGGCGGCGACGCCGGCAACCGCTTGCCGCCCCGTCCCGTCTTCCGGCCGCCGGTCGACCCGACCTCGCGCCAGACGTTCAGCCGCCCCGACGGGCTGCGCGGATCGTTCGTCGCCGACCGGGTCCGCCCGAGAAAGTACCGTGACCAGGCCGAGTTCCGGCCGCACGACCGGTCGTCCGACCCCGTCCTGCAGGAGGCCTTCAGCCGGCCCGCCGGGAGCGTCGATACGCTGCAGCGCCACCCCGTCGACGCGGGCGCGCTGACCGCCGAGCGCAACGGCGCCGAGGCCGACGACCACGACGATCCGTGGCGCGACCCGGGCGCCGCGGCGGGCCTGGGCACCCCGGCGCTGCCTCCGGCGGCGCCGAAGGTCGCGGCGGGGTACGGCGGCAAGCTCGGCGTGCGCGACGTGCTGTTCGGCCGCAAGGTGTCCTACCTGGCGCTGCTCGTGCTGCTGGTCATCGCCCTGGTGATCGGGGCGCTCGGAGGGCTGATCGGTCGCAAGACCGCCGAGGTGGCCGAGGCGTTCACCACCTCGAAGGTGACGCTGTCGACCAACGGCAACGGCGAGTCGCCGGCCGGCCGGTTCGCCAAGGTGGCGGCCGCGACGGCGGGCGCCGTGGTGACCATCGAGTCCAAGAGCGACCAGGAGGGCATGCAGGGCTCCGGTGTCGTCATCGACGGCCGCGGCTACATCGTCACCAACAACCACGTCATCTCCGAGGCCGCCAACAACCCCAGCCAGTTCAAGACGACCGTCGTGTTCAACGACGGCAAGGAGGTGCCCGCCAACCTGGTCGGGCGCGACCCCAAGACCGACCTGGCCGTGCTGAAGGTCGACAACGTCGACAACCTCACGGTGGCCCGGCTGGGCGATTCCGACAAGGTGCGGGTGGGTGACGAGGTGCTGGCCGCCGGCGCGCCGCTGGGGCTGCGCAGCACCGTGACCCACGGCATCATCAGCGCGCTGCACCGGCCGGTGCCGCTGTCGGGGGAGGGGTCCGACACCGACACGGTGATCGACGGCGTGCAGACCGACGCGTCGATCAACCACGGCAACTCCGGTGGCCCGCTGATCGACATGGATTCCCAGGTGATCGGCATCAACACCGCGGGCAAGTCGCTGTCGGACAGCGCGAGCGGCCTGGGCTTCGCCATTCCCGTCAACGAGGCCAAACAGGTGGCGCAGACGCTGATCAAGGACGGCAAGATCGTGCACCCGACGCTGGGCATCAGCACCCGCTCGGTGAGCAACGCGATCGCCTCCGGCGCGCAGGTCGCCAACGTCAAGGCGGGCAGCCCCGCGCAGAAGGGTGGGCTGCTGGAGAACGACGTGATCGTCAAGGTCGGCGACCGCAAGGTCGCGGACGCCGACGAGTTCGTCGTCGCCGTGCGGCAGCTGACCATCGGCCAGGACGCCCCCATCGAGGTCGTGCGCGACGGTCGGCACGTCACGCTGACGGTCAAGCCGGATCCCGACGGCAGCTGATGCTCGGCAGCCTCAGCTGGGAGCACATGCTCGTCCTCGTGGTGGTCGGGCTGGTGGTCCTCGGGCCGGAGCGGCTGCCGGGCGCCATCCGGTGGACGTCGAACGCCCTGCGTCAGGCCCGCGACTACCTCAGCGGCGTCACCAGCCAGCTGCGTGAGGACCTCGGCCCCGAGTTCGACGACCTGCGGGTGCCGCTCAGCGAGCTGCAGAAGCTGCGGGGGATGACGCCGCGCGCCGCGCTCACCAAGCACCTGCTCGACGGCGACGACTCGATCTTCACCGGCGCGTTCGACCGGCCGGCCAACGGGACGGCCGTGCCGCCCGCCGCGCCGTCGGCACCGGCCGAACCGGGCGCCCCGCCTGCGGGCGGCCACGCGCCCGGGCCCGCGCCGTTCGACGCCGACGCCACCTGAGCGGTCGGGTCAGCGGCGGGTCGGGTCCAGCCCCAGCGAGACGCCGGCCAGCCCGCGTTTGCGCGCCGACAGGCTGTCGGCGACGCCGCGCAGCGCCTTGCCGACCGGCGAGTCGGGCGCGCTCAACACGATCGGCGTGCCGGAATCGCCGGCGGCCACCAGCGCGGGGTCCAGCGGGATCTGGCCCAGCAACGGCACGTCGGCGCCCACCGCCCGCGACAGCCGCTCGGCCACCTGCTGTCCGCCGCCTTCGCCGAAGACCTGCAGGATCGTCCCGTCCGGCAGCGTCAGGCCCGACATGTTCTCCACGACGCCGACGACGCGCTGCCGGGTCTGCAGCGCGATGCTGCCGGCCCGCTCGGCGACCTCGGCGGCGGCCAGCTGCGGCGTCGTCACCACGAGGATCTCCGCGTTCGGGATCAGCTGGGCGACCGAGATGGCGATGTCGCCGGTGCCCGGCGGCAGGTCGAGGAGCAGGACGTCCAGGTCACCCCAGTAGACGTCGGCCAGGAACTGCTGCAGCGCCCGGTGCAGCATCGGGCCGCGCCACACCACCGGGGTGTTGCCCTCGGTGAACTGGGCGATCGAGATGACCCGCACCTCGTGGGCGATGGGCGGCAGGATCATCGACTCCACCTGGGTGGGCCGGTCGGTGCTGCCCATCATGCGGGGGATCGAGTGGCCGTGGATGTCGGCGTCGAGCACGCCCACGGACAGGCCGCGCGCCGCCATGGCCGCCGCCAGGTTGACGGTGACGCTCGACTTCCCGACGCCGCCCTTGCCGGAGGCGACGGCGTACACGCGGGTCAGCGAGTTCGGCTGGGCGAACGGGATGACCGGCTCGCGGGCGTCGCCGCGCAGCTGTTTGCGCAGTTCGGTGCGCTGCTCGTCGTTCATCACGTCGAGGCTGACCGTCACCGCGCCGGTGCCGGGAACGTCGGTGACCGCCTGGCTGACCCGCTCGGTGATCTCGGTCTTCTTCGGGCAGGCCGCGGTGGTGAGGTAGACCCCCACGTGCACCGCGCCGCCGGGCTCGACGTCGATGCTCTTGACCATGCCGAGCTCGGTGATCGGACGCCGCAGTTCGGGGTCGATCACCTTGCCCAGCGCGGCGCGGATGGCGGCGCTCAGCTCGGCTGCGGGGGCAGAGGATTCATGACGGCTCATCACCGCCGAGTGTAGGCGGGTGCGCCGACGCGCCGGTCAGCCGGCCGCAGCTGGTCCCGGCCGCTTGGGCGCGGGCGCGTTCGCCGTTGCCGCAGGCTTGGGCGACGGCGAGGCCTGCGGCGCCGGGCTCGCCGGCGGCGCGGCCGGTGCGGGAGCCGCTGGCGGTTCCGGCGGGGCCGGGGCGCCCAACAGTGGCGCGGCCCGATGCTGCACCGGGCGCTGCAGCAGTTCCTGGCCGACGTCTACTGGGGTGACCTGGACGTCCTGC
>NZ_LZJC01000078.1 GCF_001666755.1 Mycobacterium sp. E1214
TGGTGCTGGGCTCGGCGGCACTGATGCGCCGGCGGGGGGCGGGGTCATGAAGGCGACCTTCCCGCTCAGTGTGGCCGCGAGCTGGCCGCGAGTGGTGGCGGTGTTCATCGTCGACGTCGCGCTGTTGGCGGCGGGGGTGAGCATGGCCGGCCGGGCCGGCTGGTGGACCGGTGTTGGGACCGCCGTGGTGGTGACGGTGCTGGCGCTGCTGTGTTGGCGTGGCGCCCCGCTGTTGACGCTGGCGTGGCGATCTGTGACCGTGCGCCACCCCCGGCTGGGGGTCCCGGTCGGCGAGCTCGCCGACTACGAACGCTCCTTCGGGTCCGGGCCGGTCGGTATCCGGGCAGTCGGGCAGCATTTGGTGGCGGTGGTGGCCGTCGACGGGCCCCCGCACAGCCCTTCAGTGCTGGACTACCCGCGGGTGGAGTCGTTAGCGAAGCTGCCCCTCGACGCGGTGGCCGCCGGACTCGAACAGTTCGATGTGCGCTTGGAAGGCATAGACATCGTCAGTGCCGGCGCGCGTCGCGCACCCAAGACCCATCACCCGTATGCGCCGGTGTATTCCGGCGAGGTGGGTGACCATCCGGCGGTCGGCCAGCGGCGAACCTGGCTTGTGGTGCGCCTCGACGCCTTGCACAGCGCCCGTGCGATTGTGTGGCGCGAGTCGGTGGCGGCCACGATGAGCGCGGCCGCGGAATGGCTGGCCGCAGAGCTGACCAGTTTGCGCATCCCGGCCAGGGTGTTGACCGCAGCGCAAATCCGCGACGCCGATGAGGCGCTGCTGGCCGGGATCGACCCGGGCGCCATGCAGGCCGGATGGGGCCGACTGCGCCACCCGGGTGGCTACGTACACACCTATTGGATATCCCCGGGTGACATCTCCAGCACCAGCATCGACCGGCTGTGGGCGCCGGACACCGACGCCACCGTGGTGTCGGTGCAGCTGCGCCGCGCCGACAATGGCGCCACCACGGCAGGGGTGATGGTGCGCTACCACACCGGTGGCCCACTGGCCGAGCCGCCGCTGACCGGGCTTAACCCGCTGGTAGGCCGCCACGACGCGGCGCTGGGTGCGGGGCTGGTGACCCCGGGCACTGCGGGGCTGGCGGCGCCGGCGCGTGAGCTGGGTGCCGAGGAGAAGGTCTCGGTGCCGATTGGCGCGACGGGCATCATCATCGGAACCGCCAGCGGACACCCGCTACTGGTTGATCTGAGCGAGCCCACCGAGCTGGCCACAGTGACGATCTCCGGGGAGTTCGCGCTGCTGGTGCAAGTGGCGCTTCGCGCGGCCGCCACCGGCTACCAGGTGCTCGTCTTGACTCAAAAGCCGCACCGCTGGCAGCCGGTAACCGGCGCTGGTCTGCAGGTAGTCGGCCCCGCAGGCCTCGCCGAGCACCTGCCCCCCTCCCGGTATCCGTACCTAGTGGTCTACGACCGCGTCGACGGTGCGGCGCCAGCCGGCGCCGCGGTGACGGTGCGCACCGTCGGCAAGCGATCGGCGAGCAACGCCGATATTCACCTCGAGCAGGAGAACAGCGGCGCCGCGGTGATCCGCACGTGGGCATTTCAGTACCGGCTGCGCATCAATCTCGACTATGAGCGCCGCTTGATCGAGACCGGCCCCCGCCGCGCGGCCTAAGAGATTACATTCAAGATCACCATGACAGGCATTGAGGCAGAAACCCCGGCGCGCACCGCCTTTCGACGCGGACTGTTGGCGTCGGGGATCGGCGTGGGCGGCCTGGTGCCCAGCCATAACCGGCAGGTGGCCGCCGACATGTTCCGCACGGTCACCCGCGCCGACCCAGCAGCCTGTGACGGCTGGATGGGCCGGGTGCTCGCCGGCGAGGACACCATCGAGGTCCTGGCCGGGGCATGGGCGGCCTCGGGAACTTTCGGGTGGGAGATCCGCCGCCTGGGCGTGAATGGCGCCGACTTTCGCCCGACCGTGTTCGACGGCCTGTTTCTGCACCTGCCCGTCAGCTCAGTCGATGCGCTGCGCGGCGCCTACGCCACAGTGTTGGTGCGTGAAGGCAACTACAGCCAGGCCGCCGCGCTGCTGAGCTCTGCGGCCACGCCGACCGACCCTTTCGACGCCGACATGCACACCTATGTCCACGGGCTGCTGCATTTCCGCACGCAACGCTGGACCGACGTGCTGCGCCTGTTTCCTATCGAAAGACGGTGGTATCGGCCAGAATACGAGTGCGCCGCCACCGCGATGGCTACCACCGCGCTGGCGTCGCTGGGGGTGTTCGAGGACGCGTTTCGCCGCGGCGAGAAAGTCGCCAACGATGAGCGGGTGCCCGCGGCCGCGACCGTGACGCTCTACACCCAAGCCATGTGTCTTCGGCATTTGGGCCGCGAGGACGAGGCCGCCCAGCTGCTGCGCCGGGTGTATTCACGCGACCCGAAATTCAGCCCGGCCCGCGACGCCATGGACGACCCGAGCCGGCGCCTGGTGCTCACCGACCCCGAAACCATCGAAGCGCGCACCGATCCGTGGGACCCCGCCAGCGCCCCGAGTCGCCTGGAGACCGAAACGGCCCGCGACGCTGAAAAGGCCTCGGAGTATTTGGCCGAAGGGCAAGCTGAGCTCGATGCGATGCTGGGCATGGAAACCGCCAAACGTGAAATCAAGCGCATCCGTTCCACCACGAAGGTCAATCTGGCTCGCACCAAGGTGGGCCTACGGGTGCCGGTGACCTCGCGGCACACGCTGCTGCTGGGCCCACCGGGAACCGGAAAGACGTCTGTGGCACGGTCTTTCACCAAGCAGCTGTGCGGCCTGAAGGTGTTGCGCAAGCCGCTGGTCGTCGAGACCAGCCGCGCGAAACTGTTGGGCCGCTACATGGCTGATGCGGAAAAAAACACCGAAGAGATGCTCGAAGGCGCGCTCGGGGGCGCGGTGTTCTTCGATGAGATGCACACCCTGCACGAGCGGGGCTACTCCACCGGCGACCCGTACGGCAACGCGATCATCAACACGCTGCTGCTGTATATGGAGAATCACCGCGACGAGCTGGTGGTGTTCGGCGCCGGTTACGCCAAAGCCACGGAGCGGATGCTGGAAGTCAATCAAGGTCTGCGGCGGCGGTTTTCGACCGTGATAGAGTTCCACAGCTACACCCCGCCTGAGCTGATCGAGCTCACCAAGCTCATGGTCAGTGAAGATGAGGACGTGACCACCGACGAGGCCGTCGAGGTGCTGCGCCCGGATTTCGAAAGGTTCTACGCCGAGGAAACCCACACCGCCGAAGGCGATTTGATCCGCGGCATCGACGTGTTGGGCAACGCCGGATTCGTGCGCAACGTCGTCGAAAAAGCCCGCGATCACCGCAACGATCGACTCGACACCGCCGAGCTCGACGACCTGCTCGCCAGCGATGACGTCGACGTCACCGAGGAGCAGCTGCTGCGCCTGCGCGAACTGACCCGCGCGGACCTCGCCGAAGGCTTGCGCGCGGCAGTCTCTGAGAAGCGCTCCGAGTAGCTGCCCGTGAGGACGCCGCGCAGCAGGCTCAGCGCGCAGGACGTCGCCCTGCTCGAGGCGCTGGTTCCGGTGGGTATCTTGGTGCAGCGCGACGAGTCGATGAAGCTGGTACCCGTCCTCGGTGACGGTGTCGTTGCCGCCCACGTCGGCACTGCAGCGGAATCCTTGACCGCCGAGCACGGCCTTGTGTTCTGGTTCGATCCGGCCACGAACTCGCTCCCGATCAACCGGATGGCCACGTTCAACTTGCATGCCGTTTCGGCGTTTTCGCTCAGGACCGTCCCGTTGCTGCGCGGCGCTGTCCTCATCACGGGCATGCGCGCCGGCCACCCTGAAGGGCTCACCTCCCAACAAATCAAGGCATTACGCAACGAACCTGAACCGGCATGGCTGGCAGGATGGCTCATGGGCTTGCGCATCAAAGGCGACAAGCGACGGCGCCGACGCACTCGCTGAAGTTCCGCACCGACTGCGTCGCTGGCTAAGAACAGCCCGGAAAGTAGTTGCTGTAGCCCGGCCGCGCTGAATTCGTGACCGGGACAGGTAGCCGCACACAGCGCGGCACCTGATCACGACAAGCTGACCACAACCCCCTGCGCGCCTCGGGCGGGCTGTACAGCTAAGAACGCCCTTGGATTGGTGCGCTGGGCTGGTCGACCTCGGGTCGATCGGGCGGCGGAGGCAGGTTGGGTCGAGGTCGATCGGATGTGGTGCCGGAGGCGCCGGATGCGGTCGTAGAGGGCCCCACCCGCCCAGAGCGGCCGGTGGCCGGTGCGTTGGGCGGTGCGCTGCTATCGGCAGCGCTGCGTGTTGGGGCTTGTGCTGCGGCGTTCTGGTTGGGGTGTGGGCCGCCGGCGGCGCGAGTGCGGTCCCGGTCGCGGTGCTGGCGGTTGATGACGTGGCTCGCGAGCGCGGCGCCGGCGACGGCTTCGGGAGCGGCGACCGCGGTGGCCGCTTCACCGGCCATCATGGCCCCATCGCCGGCGGCCGACGTTGTTGCCGCAGCGGGTGCATTGGAACCGCCGCCGGTGGCCCCGGATGTCGGGGAGCTGGCTGGGCCGGTGGGGGTGCGCTGGCGGGTGCGGCCCGGCGCGGGTGGCCGCCCTCCTGGTGGGCGGCCGTTGACGGGGGTGCCGGTGAGGGGCTGGTCAGGGTCGTCGGGCGAATCGGCGTCGCTGTCGGAGGTTTTGGACCAGGGGGCGCGCGCGTTGAGGTCGCGGGCCCGGTCGTAGGCGTCTTGGCCGCGCTGGTAGCCGTCGCGGCCGCGGTGGACGAGGTCGCTGACGGCGTGGGTGAAATCGTGGCGGGTGTGGTCGCCCAATTCGCGTTTGAGCCACCAGAACACGCCGATGGCGACGGCGGAGACGATGGCGATCATGATCAGCCGGGCCAGTGGATGGCTCATTCCCACTTGGTCGGCGTAGCCGCCGCGGGCCCCCATTCTGAGCACGATCATGGCGGCCATGGAGATGTAGGTGGTGTAGGCGAAGACTAGGGCGGCGTGTTTGAAGAACATGGTGAGGCGTCGGGCGGCGCGCCGGCGCGGGTTGCCGTGGATCATGGCGGGTGCGGCGGCCACGACGGACATCAGGGCGTTGACGAAGGCCGCGCAGCACACCATGACGTAGCTGTAGGTGACGTAGCAGACGAAGAAGGCGAACACCGCCCCGAGCAGGCCGTAGCAGGCGCCGAGGGCGAGGTTGGCGCCGCTGAGGTGTTGGGCGAATGAGAGGGCCTGCGGGGCGCCGCAGGAGGCCATGGCGTGCGCGGGGCCGGCCAGGTCGCTGCCGTCGTGGGGGGTGAGCATGGCGGCGGTGTAGGCGCCGCCGCAGGTTCCGATGTCGTCGACGGTGGTGCCGAAGTTCATCAGCTGCAATGGCATGCGGATGGTGGCGTCGGCGATGACGCCGGTGAGGTGCTGAAGTTGGGCTTGGCCGCCGCCGGTGGTGATGGAGCCGTTGTTGAAAGCTGCTTGGGTGATGCTGAATCCGAGGTTGCGCCCCTGGGTCAGTAGGCCGTTTTCGTTGTAGAGGTCGGAGAGCGGGTCACCCGTGACGACGATGCCGAGCACGCCGATCGCGATCGTGGACACGAGGATGCCTGCTCCAAATCCTTTGCGGCCGTGCCACATGATGTGGAAGGCGCCTACGCCGAGCCCCAGCAGCAGACAGATGGGGAAGACCCACAGGTCGGCGAGGATCGCGCGGATGGTGTCGAAAATGGGACGAAACCAGGTGGCCAGCCACAACAGCCAGGTGTTGGACATGGCGAACCGCAACAGCCACAGTGATGTGGCGATCATGAAGATGTAGATGCCGGCTTGGGCTTGCAGGAGTTCGATGAAGAGCTCGTGGGGACATGCCGGTGGTGACGGCGTTGGCGAGCCAGCGGGCCCAGCTCGAGGGGTCGGCGCTGAGGCCGGGGCCTGCTTTGGTGATGGCCTCGCTGGTGCTGACGACGGAGAGGTAGTAGCTGCCGACGGGCACTCCGTGGCTGTCGGTGATGCCGGTCCAGTTCAGTGCGCCCGCGAGGGTGGAGGCGGCCGCGGGTGGGGCGGCGCCGAGCGCGGCGGCGGCGAGGGTGTGGGTGATGAGCCAGAATGTGGTGACGCGGCGCAGCCGCGGCCGGGTGGCCATTTGGTAGCCGAGGTATTCGGCGGCGCGTTGCCCGAAAGTGGTTGGCGCGGTGTTCATGCCACGCGTCCGGGGGTGGTGTCGTAGGCGTGGTGTAGCGCGGGATCGGGTTCGCTGGCGACCCAGATGGGCGATTTGCGGCGGAATTCGTCGACGAAGAATCCGTAGCCTTGCCGGTCACCGCGGTTGGGGCCTGCGGTGGTGTCGGGGTCGTCGAAGGCGGTGGGGTCGCGCATCTCGTCGGGCGAGGGTTGGGCAAGGAAGAATTCTTCGATGTCGGGGTAGTCGTCGAGGCGGATGCCGACTTTGGCGGCGACCTCGCGTGCGAGGTCTTCGTTCTCAAACGGCATGATGAGTTGTTGGGTGATGAACTGGTCGCCCATGAGGGCCAGGTCGCGGATCGGGTCTTGGGTGATGATCAACAACCCTGTGTAGTGCTTGCGAGCGCGCCGGCTGATCAGGTGGGCGTCGTCGGCGCCGGCGCGGGAGTTGAGTAGGGCGGCGGCTTCTTCGATGACGATGAGGCCAAAGCGGCTGCTGTCGGCGAAGAAGGTGACCCTGGCCAATCGGACGAGCATGCCGTAGATGGCCACGGAGGCGCGCTTGCGGTCGGAGAGGCGTTCGTAGAGATGCGGGGTGTTCATTTCCTCGGCGGTGGGTAGGTCGAGGCTGCCGGTGAGCCAGATCGTGACGTCGAGGCGGGCCAGGTCGGGCACGGGAAGGGCGGCGTCGAAGATGGCTTGGGTGAAGTCGTAGGTGGCCCACGATTGCAGGGCGGCCAAGACGGGGGCCAGGTCGTCGGCCAGCTGCGCGACTTGCGGCGGGCGGGTGTCCGGTCCGCTCGAGGGGGCCTGGATGTTGCTGATGTAGGTCATCAGTGCGGCGGTGCTGGTGATGCCGAGCCGGTCGCGGGCGTCGGGATGCAACAGGGTGCGCAGGCGGCGTACACCGACGCTGCGCGGGTCTAGGCTCATCATGGGGACCAGGTAGTCCAGCCAGTAGCCGCCGGCGACGTCGGCGGGGAAGGTGCGCAGCGGGTCGCAGCTGAAGTGGTTACCGGCCATGTCGATGACGGCTTTGTTGTCGATGTCGGCGAGGGCTTTTTGCCACTCGGTGCCCGGGTCGACGATGAATGCTTGTGCGCCGCGCTGGATCTCGCCGCGGGTGATGCGTTTGGCGGCATAGGATTTCCCGTAGCCTAGCGCGCCGCTGCAGACCAGGCAGGGGTTGCGGTTGCGGCGTGCGCTGGCGGGTAGGTCGAGCAGCACCGCGCTGTTGAGTGCGTTGTTTCTGTTGAATCCCAAGAGTATTCCGGTGTTGTTGCCGACCATGGATGAGGTGAACGGCACGAAGCGTGACCATTTCTTGGTGGTGGTGGGGTGGGTGAATTGGTCGACGGTGGTTCTGTGGGTGGGGGCGGCGGGGTTGAAGGCGGCCCACAGCTTGGTTTGGGCGCCGCGGTAGTGGCGGATAGCGATTTGGCCGGAGGCGGTGAGTTCTTCGCGCAGGCGTTTGACGCTGTAGTCCAGGGTGTGTTGGTCGGGTGCGCCGACGGCGATCAGGAAGGCGGCGTGCAGGGGGCGTTCGTCGATGTTGGCTTCGAGCTGGCGGTTGTATTCGGCGAGCTGGCGCCAGGTGGCGATGAGTTCGGCGTCGCCGTTGCGGACGTCGCGGCGCTGGGTGAATTGGTCGTCGATGTTGCCTTTGGCTCGGTCGTTGCGCACGAATTCCATTTCGCGGCTTAGCGTGACGAGGTTGACGGCGAAGTCGAAGGTGGCGCCGGTATCGAGGTCGTCGAGGGCTTGCAGGAATTCCGAGCCGGGAAACACGATGCCGGCCTTGGGCATGTCGACGACGGGCAGGATGGCTTGGTAGCTGTCGGGGTGGGCACCCTCGGGGTTAGCAACACGCAGGGTTTTGCGCCATGACGGAATGCGGCGGATGCCGAGCGCCCAGGCCAGGATGGCGAGCGCGGCGATGGCGCCGAAGGGGGCGGCCAACAGAGGACCGACGAGGAGGGCGGCCGCCGCGGCAAGGCCGGCCATGCCGGCAGCGATGAGAAGTAGTGGCAACGCGCGGCCGCCGTGGTGGTGTTGGTCGCCGTCGTCGAATACCGCGACAGGCAGCGCGCCGGTGTCGAGCTCGCTGGCGCCGCTGTGGCGGGGCAGAGGTTCGTTGAACACTCCGCGCCAGGCGTTGTGGCGCCAGAACCAGTCGAGCATTGCGGCGCTGACGGGTTGGGGAGCGAATTCTTCGGGCAGCGCGGTGACGATGTCGTGGGCCAGGTGCTGGTAGGCGGCCACGGAGTCGTCGGAGTCTTTGTCGCGTCCGATGACCCAGTCGCGCAGTTTGGCGGCCTGTCCGATGGGGCTGTGGCCGGCGCGGCCGGCGTCGACGGGCAGGGTCAGCCAGTAGATGCGGCTGCGGGGGGTTTGTTCAGCGATGACGGGCGCCATCTGCCGGCAGGATTCGAGCCACCGGGGTTGATCGAGATGCCCGTCGAGCATGGCGCGTAACAGTTGGCGTTGGTTTTGCGGCACGGCGAGGCCGAAAACCCAGCTGCCGGCCGGGAGTTCGCGGGCCAGGGTTTGGTGGCGATCGGCTACCCCGATGCGGCGTTTGGTCGATTGCAGGTAGTAGGGCAGACCGCTGATCAGGTAGTGGGCGTGGACCCCGTGGGCGGTGAAGCTGAGGTTGCCGATCACGGTGTGCGGCGGCGCCAGCAGCGGGTTGCTGGTGCTGGCGGCCAGGCGGGGACGCAGCGCACGCCACACGCTGGTGGCACGGAAGCGCAAGGTGGGACGCCCGCGGGGGATCAGAGCCGCGATCCCGGCGAGGAGGCCTGTTGTGAGCAGGCCGTGAATCAAGACGGCCCGGGCATGCCCGGAATCTAGTGCCAGGATGGTGAAGACGGCGGTCAGGGCAGTGCCCCCGTAGAGGCTGATCGCCACGCCGAGCCGCAGTGGTTTCTTGAACAGGATGTCGGTGTAGACGGGGGTGTCGTGGACACCCTTGAACAGCTGCGCTGACTCAGTCATGGCGTTTCTTTCTCCATAAACGCACAAGCAAGCGATGGTGACCGCCCTCGGTCAACGAGTCCCGGGGCGGTGGTACGCGTGCCGGCGGAAGGGGTTACTGACCGAATTGGCCGGTGGTGATGCCGGTGCGGTCGACGGTGCGCTTGGTGGAGGAGTAGATGGCGTAGCCAGATCCGACGATGACCGCAACAACGACGGCGGTCAGCGCCCAGGCCACGGTGGCACCGATGCGCCCGCCGAAGAAGGAACCGGCCGCGCGTGTCCCACCGGCGAGCAGGATGAGCACGACCAGCACACCGACGCCGATGGTGTAGAGCGAATGGCTGCCTGAGACCAGGTCGTTGGCGGCCAAAACCGTTGGGGCCGAAGCGATGATGTTCATAGGGGTTTCCTTTCGTGGTTAGTGCGTTGACAGAGTGTGCAGAAGTGGCCCGAGGGCGGGCAGGTCATGGGGCGCGGCGACGAGCAGCAGCAGACCGGCGCCGAGCGCAGTGGTTCTGATGAGCGCACGCACGCGGCGACCCATGAGGCGCGCCAGCCGCAGCACCACGGTGACCGCGAGTAGGGCCGAGGGGAGGTGCTCGATGCTCATGGTGGGGGCTCCTGCGTGCTAGCGCGGTCCGGCCGCGGTGGGGATGACGGGGGTGAGTTCGGCGCCCTCGGCCAACAGCGGCGCGTAGTCCAGGCCCGAGACGCTCCAACGGCCGCTGGTGACGGTCAACACGATCGGGTAGTCGAGCTGCAGCGGGGCGTATTGGCTGGTGACGGCGCTGACGGTGGCCAATACGTGCACGGTGGTGCCCTCGGCGGGCACGTCGTGGTCCCCGGCGCTGTGGTTGGCGAGCAGTTTGGCGACTTGGGCGGATCGGTAGTCGGCGGCGGGCAGTAGCCCGGAGCTGGTGGTGACGTAGCGTTCCAGGCCGCCGGCGCCGGTCAAGAAGCTGGTGATGAATCCGCTGACGGTGGTGAATGCTGGTGAGGTGTCAGCGACGGCGGTGGGGTAGCCCAGGGGCGCGTCGGCGCCGGCGCCGGGACCGTCGACGCGGGCCGGCAGCGCGCTGGCCCGCAGGCCGTAGTTGCTGTAGACGACGGGCAGCCGGTAGTAGGCGGTGTGCGGGGTGGCGGCTTCAAAAGGCCGCTCGGAGACGCTGATGACCACGCTCCACTGCTGGGTGGTGCCGGCGTCATTGACGAGGGTGACGGCGGAGACGGCGGGGGAGGTGACGATGAGCGCGGGTGTGGTGGGCAGCCGGATCGGGTCGCGCAGTGACCAGCAGTCGTGCAGCACCTGCGGGTGGGATGCGGTGGCGGTGAGCCAGCGGGTCACGCAGTCTTGGGCGTACGAGCCGACCAGTGCGGTGCGGTTGACCGCGCTGCGCGCGGGGCCGGCGACGTCGATCGGGTCGTTGAAAATCCATCCCCAGATGGTCGAGATGGCCACGACACTGCAGGCGGTGAGGCCGATGGTGAGGCCGGCGCGCCGCAGCGCGGTGTGGGTGCCGTCGAGGCGTTTGCGCCAGGTGTTGGTAACCATATGTGTTGGGAGCCTTCGTTATTGCGGTGCGTGGCCGAAGATTTTGATCGACGACACAGCGAATGTGTTGTCGGCGGGGTCGGTGTGGGCTTGATCGGCGGGCAGGCCGGGCAGCGCCGGGGTGCTGCTGGGCGGCGCTGGGTCGGCGGGTTCTGCTGGTGGGCCGAGGACCTCGCCGATGAGGCCGCCGCCGCCTGGGGCCGGCGTGGTGGTCGGCGTGATGTCGGCGGGTGCGCGGCCGGTCTCTTGGACGAGCAGGATGATGCGCGAGGCCAGCACTCCGCGGGCCGGCATGGGTTTGGTGGCTTCGCCGTGGACGCTGCCGGTCTCCTGGGGCACCACGGTCGGCGGGGCGTCGTTGAAGCTCCATTGGACGCGGGTGAGCACACGGTGCTGGTGCCACTGGTCGGCGCCCGAGGCGTCCGCGCCGACCCAGCCTGGGGTGATCGACACCGCGGTGACGACCATGCTGCGGCCGAGGTTGAGTACGAGGTATTGGCCGACGTTGCCGCCGGTGACACAGACCCAGGCCTGTGTGGAGTCGGGGCCGGCCACCGATTGCGCGGCGGTCGAGCCGGGCAGACACCCTACCGAGGTGGCGGTGTAGGGAATGGCGGCGTCTTGGTTGTCGGCGGCCGGGCTGGTACTTGGCGGCGCGGCAACGACACTGAGCCGGATATGGGGTTGGGCAGCGTGGTCAGGGTCGGTGGTGTGCGGGTCGCTGCGCATGGCGAGCATGGCGCCGGTGACCACGACGGTGGCCACCGCGGTCGCCGCGGCGAATCCTGCAGCGATCCGCTTGTTGTAACGGGGGGTGCGGGTGGCTTCTGCCGCAGTGTCGGCGTTGTCGCCGTCGGCTCCCGGGTGGGTGAGCGCATCGACCAGTTCGCTTCCCGGCAAGGCGATTTCGCTGTAGTCAGGCAGCGCGCCGCTGCTGGGATCAGCGTCGGCCATGCTCGGCAGCGCACCGGCGTCGGTGGGGGTGTCCAGCTCATCAGGTGGGGCCTCGAAGGGCTCGGCCACATCGCGGGTGTGCTCACAGGCGCGGGAGGTGTCGCTCCCGGTGTCCTCGGCGAGGGCGAAACCTGCACCGATCGGTTCGTCGTAGTCGTGGTCGGGCGGGAGCATGGCGTCGTCGGCGGGCGGGACCGCGCTGTCGTGGTCGTGGATCTGCGTTGACCCGGGGCCGCCGCTGTAGAGGCTGTGCAGCATTTCTTGGGTGCTTTCCCAGCACAGCTCCAGATTGTCTGGTGACCCGTTACTCATGGGCGGCACCGCCGTCGCCGCGAACACCAGTTAGGCCATCGCGCACTGCACTAGCAAACCTGCGGCATGCCATGACTAAGGCGGCAGGCAGCACGGTCGAAGCACCGCACCTGACGGTGGCGGCGACATTGTCAACAACACCGTGCATCGGATTGACCTCCTGTCCTCGCGGTTAGCCTAAAGGGTGGATTAACGGATATTCCACGGCCGTAGCGAAATAACTTGATCGGTTGTTACCGTCTTTTCTGTGAATGCAATCCCGGCAGACGGAGTGGGGCGCCTGCTGTTTTTTGTCGAGGACCGCTTGGCGCAGCTGCGATGGACCCGCGAGGACCTCGCCGGCGCGGGCGGCCCTGCCCCGTCGACGCTGTATAAGGCCGCCGAGCGCGGCGGTGGACTATCGGTCAAAACGCTCGCGCGCCTCGATGTGGCGCTGGGGTGGCAAGAGGGCTCGGCGAAGTGGACGCTGACCGGCGGCAGCCCCGCGCTGCGGATATCAGACCAGCTCAGCCAGTGCGCGGTGGCGATCGACGCGGCCAGACTCGACGCGGAGAGTACCGGGGTGTCGCGCACCGCAGCCGAGTTGAAGAACTTTCTTCTGGACGTCGCGCAACGCCTGGGCGACTTTTACACTGATCCTGTACCGGCCGTCGGAGATGCTGCTGATGCACGTACCTGCTGACCGGTTCGACGAGATCCGCCGCAAGTGGATCGCCCGCAATCAACGAACGTTCATATTCCAAAAAAGGCGCGCAGAAGAACTGGCGCGCCAAATACGTGACCGCGATGGAATAATAACCGGAGCGCGGGTTGATCCCGCCGACGATGACATTATTCACCCGTGGTATTTGCGGCCACCTAAAACGCCTTACGCCATGCTGGACTGGGTAATTCTGATATCTGCGGCGGTGTTGGCACCGCTGGGATGGCCGGCGGGCAAAGCGTTGTCGGTATGGGTCGTCCAGCTAATTCCCGGCGAACTGCGCTCGTACCCGATCGCGGCGTTCATGTGGGCAGCAGCGATCGTGGGTGCGCCGCTGCCGGTGGTGCTGTGGCTCACCGGCCCGGGCGATTCCCTGGTGTCGGCGGCCGCGGTGCCGTGGCTGGTGGCTCAAATCCCGGCCGCCCTGCTGACCGCCGGCCTCTACGGGATCGTGGAAGGCTGGCTCGCCGTCGACGGGGCCCGAGACTGGTGGCCCATGCGTCCGCCCGAGGATGTCAACGACGTCGATTTCGGCTTCCTGCAACCCGATGACCTCACCGGGCCGGGAGTGTTCCCGACACGTCGCGACGACCCGCCCGGTGACCCCAGCCCGATCCGGAGGTTCTAAAGATGTATCGCCCGCCCACCTCGCCCTACTGCGGATTCAGCCGTGATAGTTCATCAAATCAGCTCTCCGTCGCCGAGAGTGAGTGTCACGTGCTGGTGTCAGCACCACCTGGAACCGGAAAAACCCGCTCAGTGCTGGCGCCGGCAACGGTGTTGTGGGGTGGGCCCGCGGTGTGCGTGTCGTCGAAAGATGACTTGATGTGGCTGGTATGTCAACGGCGTTGGGGCCCAAAGCAAGTCATCGACTTGCGGCCGGATTACTCGCCGGTGTATCCCCAAGATGCGCAGGTGCGCTCGTTTGATCCCACCGCGATGATCAGCACACCGGATCAGGCGGTCACTGCGGCCAACACCATGATGCAGATGTCGGCGGTCGGGTTGGGCTCGGGCATCGACCAGGTCTCCGACGCCGGGATCTGGGAAGCCAATACCGAGGCGGTGCTGGCAGCGATGCTCTACGCGGCCTCCCCGTGCGGCCACGGTCAGGGCATCGAATGGGTGCTGCTGGCCGTGGACAACATGGAAGACGACGACAAGACCCCGAACGCGCCCGGCTGGCACAGCGCCGCACGAGAAGTGGCCAGCCAACCGCTCTTTCGCAACGCACTGCTGCGCACCTTAGCGATGGACCCCCGCCAGCGCGACAGTATCGCGCTGACCATGCGCAAGGCCGTCACCCCGTGGATGCGGTTGGGGCTGCGCGGCATCACCGCCCCGTGCTTTGAGGAGTCGTTTCTGTCCGACCCCGACGCGACCCTATTCATCCTCGTCCCGGCCGAAGGGTCAATCGCCGGCGCGGCCGTCACGCTGCTCGACGACCTGGTCCGCAGCTGGCGCGGGAAAACCGCGCGCAAGGAAATGCTGCACCGGCTGCTGATGGTCATCGACGAAGCCACCAACGTCGCTCCGATGCCCGCACTGCGCCGCTACGTCTCAGAAGGCCGCGGCCTGGGCGTCAACATGCTGTTGTCGGTGCAGGCTTCCTGCCAGTTCGACACGGTCTATGGCGGCGCCTACGCCCGCGAGCTGCGCGCCACCTTCCCAGCCGCCCTGATCATGTACGGCGCTGACGAAATGGAGATGCTGCAGCGCGGCGAACAGTGGTCGCGCGAGACCACCCGCCGCCAAGAAAGCTTCGATCAGGCCACCGGCGGGAAAACGTTGTCCTCGCACCTGGGGCCCAGCCTCGACTATCGCCGACTGCTCCCGCAGAACCGCGGGCAAGCAAGGCTGTTGCGGCGCGGAACAGCGGGCATCACCACCGAGTTGCCCGACTGGCAGGAGTTCATCGCTAAATACGACCGCGCGGTCAAGAGCCTGCTTTGCCAATCTGCGCAGGCCGCCGTGGATAAACCCGCCACCATGTGGGACCGGGTGATAGAGCGTCACCGTCGAGCCGTCGAGGGGTCATGAGCGTAAACGGGTTAAGCCCACAGGACATAGCCATGGCCGTGTTGTGCTGCGCGGACGGGCCGCTTAGCACCCGCGCGCTTACGGAACGCATCAACGTCAACCGAGAGCCGGTGCTGACGCATGAACGCGTTTACGACGCATTGCTCGAGCTGCACCGCCGGGGCTTGGTAGAGCGTCGCAAGTCGGGCCGCCAGGCCTACTGGCACGTGGATTACTGGCAAGCCGACGCGTACTGGGAGTCGGTGGACCGCGACGCTCAGGTTGAAGTGGGTGATTCACATTGACGTCCTACCATCGCCTGCTAGTTCATGGTGCCGCGCAGTCGTGAGCGCCGAGCAACTGCGAGCCGAGCTTCTTGACGTTCTGACAAATGCGACAGAACCGTTGTCGACGACGCAAGCTCGGCTGGCCGTCACCGAACGCTGCCAGCGCCGTGGTCGGCCGGTCGTCGCCGAGGAGGTCTATCGCGCGCTGGTGATTCTGGCGCGGCGTGGCCTCGTGCGCCGCGTCACCGACCAGCCCGGGCGCCGCGCCCATTGGGAGCTGACATGCCGCCACGTGCGTCCGCGAATGTCCGCCCCGAGGCTGAACGAGAACATCGAATCTTTCAGGAGGACAAGTGATCTGCAGCCCCCCTCATGACGATCCGAGCGCGCGGGTGACCTCGCCGGCCGACGCCTTCGAATGCGCCGAGGCGCTTCTGCACGCCCGGACGAAGCCTGGTGGCGACATCTGGGCCGCGCAAGCCGTCGGACCGCTGGCGGCCATGCTGTACGCGGCATCCCCGTGCGGCAACAATGAAGGCATCCGCTGGCTAATGCGGGCGACCGCCACCCTGCCAGACCCCGCACCCGATCACACCGCCCGCGTGCGCGCCGCCTGGAGCTGGCGACCCAGTTGGCACGGCGCGATAGCGCATCTGGGACAGGAGCCGGTCTTGAGCACCGCACTGCGCAGAGCACTCGAGATGGACCCGCGTCAACGCGAGAGCCTGCTGATGACGATGCGGGACGCCCTGTCGCCGTGGGCGCGACGCCAAGGCAGTGACGACGGTGAATGACGCGCGCAAGCTTCCGTGGCTGGGCGGGCTCGCCGTGGCCATCGTGGTCGCAGTCTTGCTCATCGGGGTGGCCGTCGAGGGCACCGTGCAGGTGATCAACGACTTCGCCACCACACAGACCGTCGACGACACCACCTACCAGCCGTGAAGGTGCCGCGATGAAGTCAACTCCTTCGGCGCCGCCCGCGGTACCCCACGTGTGCCACGCTCGCGGCTGCACGACCGAAATTGAGCCGCGCCTGTTCATGTGCCCGGATCACTGGAAGCAAGTACCGCCAGCGCTGCGCGAGTCCATCAACTCCACGTATCGCCCCGGCCAAGAGGTCGACAAGCAGCCCAGCAGTCAGTACCTGGCTTTGGCGTCGGCCGCAATCGACGCCGTCGCCCACAAGGAAAGCCGTCAGCGACGGCTAGGGCCGCGCGCGTCCTCCAAGCCCGTCCAACTCGCCCTTTTTTATCTCGGGGCGTCCTAGTCGCGGGCGGGCAGCGAAACGGCCCCGCTCTCAGCGTCTTCCAGCACAGCTTTGAGGGCGGGGTGTCGCAACCGGCCGGTGAATTGCCGGTATTCGATGTCCACAACCACCCTGGGGTGGACCCAGCGGGCGCCGCGGGCGGCGGGTACCGGCGGCGCGAACGGCGCGGCGGTCTGCTCCAGCTTGGCGAGACGCTGGACGAGCCTGGCGCGTTGGCGCTGGTTCAAGCCAGTGCTGACGTGTCCGCAGTAGTGAAGCTCGCCGGTGGCGTCGTAGCCTCCGACCAGCAGTGCGCCTAGCCCGCCGCGAGAGTCTGAACTGCTGGGGAGGAATCCTCCGATGACCATGGGGCGGCGTTGGCGGACCACGTATTTGATCCATGCGGGTGAGCGACGGCCGGGCTGGTAGGTGGAGCTGGCGAGTTTGAGCACATAGCCCTCCAGGCCCAGCCCGCGCATAATCTCTGCCATGGCATCGGCACTGATACCGGTCCAGTACGGGGAGACGATGATGGGCGGCTTATGCAAGCGCAGATCATCGAGTAGGTGGCGGCGCCGCAGATACGTCTGTCCGGTGAGATCGTGTCGGTCGAGGTAGATCAGGTCGAACACACAGAACGTCACTGGCACCGAAGCCAACAGGTGGGCACCGGGGCGGGAGGTGCGCAAGCGGCGCTGGATCAGCTCGAAGGATGGCTGCGCGTTGTGGTCGAACGCGACGAGCTCGCCGTCGAGAATGGCAGGTCGCCCCTGCAGGGTGGTTAACAGCGCGTCGACGATCTCTGGAAAGCAGGCGGTGAGGTTAGTGGCCTGGCGGCTGAACAGTTCGACCCGCTCCGCACAGCGCGCCAGTAGCCTGATGCCGTCCCACTTTGCCTCAAAGCAGTAGCCGGCGGTGTCGGCGGGAGGGGCGGCGGCGCTGGCCAGCATCGGGGCTGGCGGAACCGGGGTGCGCTGCACTCTCTCATTATGCGTTTTGCGGCGGTGGTGTGCCGCGTTGCGCGCCTATGGTGCGGCTTGGCGGTAATCGTTATCGAAAATGGCGGCCACGGCGTCCAGGACAGGTTTTGCGGTCTCGTTGGTGAGCAGCAACGACAGTTCACGGTTCTCCAATAGGCTTGTGGTGGAGAGGTTTTGACTGCCGATGATCAGTTGTGCCCTGTCGATGAGGATGATTTTTTCGTGCATGTACAGGTGCTTGGCGTCGGCCGGGAATTGATGGATCTGGCAGCCGGCAGTGGTGAGTTCGTCGATGGTGTGCGTGGTCGCCGGGTTGGTCGTTAGGACGATGCGGCAGGTGAGGCCGCGGTGGGCGGCTTTGGTCAAGGCTGCCACGACGGCACGGTCTTTGAGTTCTTCGGTGGTGAGCTCGATGCTGTGGCCGGCGTTGTCCAGGTGTTGCAGGAAGGTCGCGCGTGCGTCGGGCGACCAGATGAGGTGGGGGTTGACCACGCCTGGTGCGGGGCGCACGGTCGCGGCGGAATAGTCGGCGTCGAAAGTGGCGGTGATGGCGGCGATGTCGGTGGGGTCGCGGTCCAGGACCCAGGCGTCGCGGCTTGATGAGTAGTATTTGGCGACGAGATTGGCTGTGCCGATAGCGGTTTCGGTGTTATCGGCGGTGAGTGTCTTTTGGTGAAAGATGGTCGCTGCGGGCGCCCACCGAACGTCGACGCCGGCGGCTGTGAGTTGGTCGTAGGCGGCGGAATTGGTTTGGCGGCCGTGGAATGCGGCGTCGAGGATGACCTTGGTGTCGACGCCTCGACGGTGGGCGTCAACGATGGCGCCGACCGCGGCCGGGTCCGCCAATTCGTACATCGTTATTCGCAGCGTGTGATGCGCCTGCTTGATGATGTCCAGCACGGCCGAGTATCCGGCTTCGGGCTCCTGTGTCAGCAGGTAGGCACTGTGGTCTGCGCTGAGGGCCGCCGGTGGCGAGGGGGCGAGTGCATGCATGGAACTGCACCCGGTGAGCAGTGCCGCTGCGGCGGCCGCCGTAAGGCGACGCCACGGTGGGATGCTGCGCGTGAAGTGTTTCACCGGGTACCTCGTTCACTGGTATGCCTTGCCGCACAACGCCGGTCGGGCTGTTAGGCGTAGTTGTCGTGAACGTATCTGGTCGCGCATGGTTGTGCGACGGTCGCGAAAAACAGGTCCGCGCGGCCATCGCGCTGAGCCAGGTTGGGTCGGTATGGTTCTTCCATGTCGATGCCCGCAGCTGCGCCGGTGGTTCTAGCGCCTCAAGGGCTGCCCGCGTTGCCGCCGGCCCGCGAGTTCGTCACGTCAGCGGGGTTCGGGGGTGCGGCAGCCTTGGTGGCGGCTGTGCTGCTGGCAGCTGTGATCCTTTTCGCCGTTGGGCGTGCATCCAAGCGAGACCGGATGCTGCGCGAGCAGCAGGACCGCCATTCCGAACAGGCCCGTGACGCTGAGCGGCACAACACGGCGGTGCAGCGCTGCTGGCAGCGGCTGGTGTGGGTGGTGGAAACGGCCGGGATCGAGCCGGCGTCCAGCCAGGCCGCTTCCCTCGGTTTGGGCCCGGAGTTGACTGAGGCGCTGCTACGCGGGTTGCTGCGTGACGCCGAACAGCTCGGCGATGAGACGCTGCGCGACGCAGTCGCGGTGTATTTAGACCAAGTGGCGCGCGTGCTGGCCCAGCAAGGCGGTCTGCTGTCCGGGCTTACCCTTCCCGCCGCGCAGGCAGCCGGCAGCGAGGAACCGCCCGCGCCGGCGCCGGAGTCCTCGCCGTCAGCGGAGACGGAGCCAGCGGCACCGCGTGACACTGATGCTGCAGTTGACTCCGCGAACAAGGTGGCGGCGGCGGGCAGGCGGCGACGCCGATGACCACGCTGCGCCAGCACATCGAGGATCTCGACGTCGAAAGCTGGGCGGCGTTGACCAGACGGGCGGCGATCGCCGCCGTCGAGGCCGCGCAGCAGTGCGGCCAAACCCCGTCGCCCGAACTGGCGGCGGTGGCCGCGATGAGTGAACGCGAGCTCATCGAGCACCGCAACCGCTTTGGAGCGGCACCCAAGCGGCTCTCACCGGTGATGCAGTTGGTCCAGGCTGACCATCTGCGCGCGGTGGCCGAACAGCGCATGCGCGAGGCTGAGCAAGCCCGCCAGGACGCTGAGGCGGCGGCGGAGCTGGCCCGCGCAGAAGCCGAGGAGTCCGCACGCGCCGCCGAGGACGCCCGCGAACGTGCCCGTGCTGCAAAGGCTGAAGCTGCACAACGGGCCGCCGAGCATGCCGCTGAATTACGCAGCGCGCAAGCAGCTTTGGAGGACGCGCGGGCCGAAGTGGAGCGCGCACAGGCCGACGCGGCGAGCTTCGTCGCCGCCGCTGAGGAGCAGGCCCGCGCCGCAGACGAGCGCGCTCAAGAACGCGCCGCAGAGCGCCGTGAGGAGCGCAAGAGCGCCCAGCAAGCCTTGGAAGAAGTGCGCGCCGAGTTGGAACGGGTGCGCGCCGAAGCAACGGCCGAGATCGCCGCCGCCCAGGAGCAGGCCCGCGCCGCAGACGAGCGCGCCGAACAGCGGCTCGTCGAGCGCGCCGAAGAACGCGGTCTAGCTCATCAATCGGTGGAAGAGTTGCGCGGCGATGTCGAGCAGCTGCGCGCTGACAGCGAGGCGGCGGTGGCCGCCGCGCAGGGGCGCGCTGAGGGCGAGGTAGCCGCTGCCAAGGCGGCGCTGGCCCGGGCCCGCGCGGACGCTGACGACGCGATCGCCCAGGTCCGCGCCGCGTGTGCCGCCGAAGTGGAAGCGGCACGAGGACAGACAGAGCAAGCACTGGCGGCTCTGCACGCAGCCGAGGCGGCGGCCGCGCAGGCACGAGCTCAAGCTCATGCGAGTGAGCCAGCCGCGGGGCAATTGCTGAGTGTTCCGATCCCACCCGCAGAAGTACGGGCTTACACCGGTCATATCGAGGATGTCCTGGCCGCGGCGGGCGATCTCAATTTCACGCTCGAGGCGGCGCTGGGCAGCGAAGCCCGACCGCTTCAGACCGCCTCCGTGGTCGCCCAGGTGACCCGGGTCCAGCATCAGGCCAGCGATCTGTTGGAACACCTGAGAGGCTTGACGACACTTGGCCTCGACGCCGCGCACACCTACGTCGAGGCCGCCAGCCGCACCTATGGTGGACTTCTTGTCCGGATCGCGGCGGCCACTCAGCAGCTCGCCAACGAAGGTCGAACCGACGCCGCGGTCATTGACTCGGTCACGGCGATGCTCGGCGCGCACCCGTGGCGGTCCCGCTGAGGGTGACTGCAGCCGCCATACATTAGGCCGGCCCGCTCACCGACCCCTCGGGGACTACGTTTGGCGCGCTGATGTGGTCAGCGCCGGTAGCGGCCCCACCTAGTTCTTCGCTTCACCCGTACCATCACGATTTCGACCGGGTTAGTCAGCAGCGACAATAACTTCTGCTACCAGCGTTTCGCTGCGCCCGATCGTTGGCTTGAGAGAGGCTTGGCGGATGAGCACCGAATGGGGGCCCGGCCACGGCGAAGAGACCAGCAAGCTGCCGCACTCTCGCGCTCCGCAGTATCGGGCGGGACCGCCGCGGCCGTCGGGCGAACCGACTTACGCGCCGCAAACTCCTTTCCCGCCTCCTGGTCCACCGCCTTGGCAGGGTCCGCCGCCAGCAGGACCGATCTGGCACCAGTCACCAGGGCAGCCGCCATACCCCTATCCCGTGGGCGCAGGGGGCTTGCCGCCCGGGAAACAGCCCGCGAGGCCGCGGCGCAAGCGGTGGTCGTGGTGGGTGGCTGGGGCGGCCGCGGTGGCGGTGGTGGTGCTGGTGGCGACGTTGGTGGTGCGGGGCAGCAGCAACTCGAAGACCGCGCTCATCTCGCCGTCTCCGACGTCCACGCGAATTCCCGTGTTGTCAAAGCCTGCGCCGACTTCTTCCCCGCCGGCGCCACCGCCGCTCGACGTCGCAGCGTTGCCGACCTTCCTGGTCTCGGCGCAACAAGTCAGTACCTTGCTCAACGGCGTGCAGCTCAACGCCCTTGAGGTGGCCGCGTCTCTCGGATCCGATGTCTCGATCTCCCCAGCGAAGTGCGCTAGCGCAGTGGCGCCGGCACTGACGAGCACCTACACCGACTCGGGCAATACCGGCGTCGCGGTTCAAGGGCTGCGGGAAGCCAGCCCGGGACGTCATAAGGTGATCCAGTCGGTGGTCGTCTTCCCAGATGATGCTGCCGCACAACGCTTTTATGCCCAGCAGGTTGCGGCGTGGCAGGACTGCCGGATGACCGACGTAACGGTGTCATTCGCCAACGGCCAACCGGACCAGGACGCCAAGATCACCATCGTCCTCGACAGTGAGGGCATTGCTAGCACGGTGTTGCTGCCAGCCGGAGTGACCGACCACCCCGATAGTCAGTGCGATCGGGCGATGGGCAGGCAGCGCAATGTCATCGTGGATGTGCGCGTGTGCGGGCAAAATACCATCACCGTGGGCGTGAGGCTTGTCCGTGCAATTAATGAGAACATCTCGCGCCGTTCATAGCGTTTCGCGCCGTCATCCCCGAGGCGGACACCGGTCGTGGTGTCTCCGACAGCCGACTAGTTCTGCGTCGCTTCGCATCGCACCGTAAGGCCCTCGGCACTGTTCACACGCTGGGCGATGCGTGGTGTCGGCAGTGAATCTAGCGGCGGCGTTGAGATCCCGCTGCGCGGCGACCACGGGTTGGTCGGCGGCGTCGATGCGCTCGCGGCGGACTTTAGTGAGCGCCCGCGGGCGGGGCTTTGCAGGATTAGAAGGCCAGGCCGTAGCAGAGCCAGAGCGCCAGAAGCACTGGGATTAGCGCCATGAGCATGAGGGCGCCGACTACCTGGACCACGGTGTGCGGGCGTATCACCACGGCGCTCGCTGCGAGTCCCGCCGAGACGAACGCCAACACGGTCGCCGCGAAGACCGAGACGAGGCCTTGTTGCACGACGCCGGCGGAATTCGGCGGGAAGGTGCCCTCTTCGAATTTCACTGCGAACACCGAGCCGCCCAAAATGTTGCCCATCAGCAAAGCCGTCACCGACATGGTCATCATGCCCGCTACCGCCAGACTGACTCCCAGAACGGTGCGGTTGGCTGGGTCCATCGCGCCGGTATGCGGGCGCACATGCTGTTCCAGTCGCTGCGGCGCTGTCACAGGACTGACGTCGTATCTGCCTGCGTCGTCGTCGGTCACGGTGCCCCCTCGTTGCAGCTGCCGGGCGGCAAGGGGTCGCCCGGATGCTGCGACTGTAACCATGGCGCATGGTCAGTGCAACTGGTTCAACGCGAGCGGGTTGGCGTTGGAGCCGCGCGACGAGCCTTCACGCAACTGATGCAGGTGCTTAACCGAGGAAACGTGCTGTAAGATACCAGGTTTCCGGCGTAATGCGCCGGCCGCAAGGTGCTTACCCGGGCGGTTATCTGCAAGCGGCGATGCCCTTTCGCGGCGCGTCATCGCCTTCGGTAGACAGCCGCCCAAGCCGAAGATGTAGCATTATGGCGAGTGCATTGGTTGCTACCGCAGCAGCTTGGGTGTCACGTATGTAAGGGAGCGATCATTGCCATCCAACCAGTCGACGACTGCGCACATCCCGATGCTCGTGGTACGGGTGGGGCGGGCGACGCACACGCTGCGGCCTGAGGCCGGGGTCGCGTTCATCGGCAGGGACACTGCGAGTGCCGTCGTTGTCGACGATGAGCGGATCTCGCGCAAACATGTTCGGCTGGAACCACATCCCAGCGGTTGGCAGGCCATCGATACCAGTACCAACGGAATGTTCATTGACGGCTTGCGCCGAAGTTCGGCGGCGATCACCGCGGCCACGACAATTCACCTGGGGGGGCCAGATGTGGTGGCGGTGAGCCTCGCGCCTGCTGGTGGGTCTGATGTAGCGCTCGAGCAGTCCGGTGAGATGGCGCGTCCGGTTGAGGGCGAAGAGGAGTGGTGGACGGACCTCAGCGATCCGGGCATGATTCGCGCCGGCAATGCGGTCGCCGAACGTCGCCAGCAACTCAACATTTCTCAGCGCAGCTTGGACCGAGACGGCATCATCAACGCGGGCGCGCTCATCAACTTCGAGAAGGGCCGCAGCTGGCCGCGGCGGGGGACCCTCGAGAAATTGGAAAAGGTTCTCGACTGGCCCACGGGCCATATCACCCGCATCCGACGGGGTGTCGTTGCGCCTGATGGGGTCGTCGCGGCGCCGACGAACGGTGTGGTCGCGGTACCGACGAACGGTGTGGCCGCGGCGCCCCCAGAGCCTGGATCGGTGGCTGCCGACGAGGCCACCGAGGTTCTTACCGACGCTGTGCAGGCGCCACTGATGGCAGAAACCATTGAACTGGCCATGCACACCCTGATCACAGCGATCTCGGCGCTGCCGGAACCGGGTGATCCATCGTTCGTCCCCGAAGCGTCGGCCATCTTGTCGGATCTGCGAAAGCTCGAAGGGTTAGCCGCTAGCGCTGCGCGCAACGCCAAAGGCAGCCCGTCGGTCATGCGGGCATTGAGTAGCGTGCGTCGCAGCTATAACAACCTGATGATGCGCGCAGCGCAGTCACCTGAGGCCACCTTGGGACAGCAGCTCTACGGCGCGCGCCACCGCGCGGAATTGACTCTTCAGGAGGCGGCCAACGGGGCCGGGCTCGCGGTATCAGTGCTCGAAGACGCCGAAGCCGACCGCGCGGTAACACCAGAGGACGCAACAGCGTTGGTGAACCTGATTGCTCAGCTGACGACGGCGGCGGCTTCAGGAATTGCGTGATCACGAGCGACCCTTTTTGCTGCCTCTACCAGCCCATGTCGCGGGCTACGACTGCTTGGGCCGCCGCAATGTCCTCGGCGGTGGCCACCGTAACGTCCTCAGGGGCGGCCCATTCAAATCGGCTCAGAAGGTCTGCCAGCGCCTGCTTTTGTGCCGGGTGGGTAATCGGCACCGTGTTCAGATCGGTATTGACCAACCAGTCGCACAAGACGATCGCATCGGCACGCGCTAACTGCACCGTCACGGTCCGCGTCTGATCGTCCATCCGATGATCGTGCCGTGGTGATGTCGCCTATCGGGGTGGGCCGCGGTCCCACGGGTGCGGCGGGGCTCATTCGCGGTGGTGGCGCCGCCAGGGATTGCGGGGACCGCCGACCCCGTGCCTCTGCCGCTTCATCATGGCGAGCGAAAATGCAGCAGCGTAGGTAGTGCTTGTCGCTTCTTCCTGCAGTGGCACGACGCGAAAAGACTCGTCCGTCGGACTATCGCTGCAGCGTAAGACGGGATTGCGCCTGGAGAGCCGTCATCGAGCATCTGATCCTGATCCCGCGAACGTGTTGCGATGCTACGTTTCGGCATGTTTATATGTGCAGCATACTGATGCATCTAGGAAGGTACATAGACATGTCACTGCAGCAGCATCGCCCGGGGTTGGGGTCTCCCTACGGACCTTTCATAGCGACGCCGGCCGCCGCGGCCGACCCCGAGGCCACCGTGGTCACGGGGCCGCGCCGGGCAGCGCAGGGCGAGGCCACCGCGGTGGCCGGGCCTCGCGTACCGTGGTTGGGCGCTCCTGCGCCTGGGCCCGTCTGGTCGCCCGGACCGTCGTGCGCGCCCGCGGGTCAGTTCGCACCGGGGCCGTGGGCGCCGGCGCCCGGCGGGCCACCGACCTCGCGGCGGATGAACCGGACCTGGGCCCTCGTGGCGGCCGCTACTGCGGCGACAGTGGCCGTCGTCGGCACCGCGGTAGCCCTAACGGCCGGTAGCACGAGCGCATCAGGCGGCAGCGCCTCGGGCTCGATGGCCCCACCGGCGGCCGCTGGGTCATCACCGGCGCCCACCACTGCGGCGCCGCCGGCGATCGTGCCTGTGAATGCCCTCCCCGGGCTGCTGCCCGACCCGGCCGCTCTAAACCCGATTGTCGGTAGCTCCGCGATGACCGTGGTGCAGTCGGTCGAAAACCACATGGACAACCCCAAATCCGACACTGCGGACTGCCTGCAGACCTACCACCCTGCCGAGCAGGCCGCCTACCAGGGCAGCGGCTGGATCGCCATGCGAGGCCAGCTGCTGCACGAAGCCAGCTCGAACTGGCAACACGTCGTCATCCAGGCTGTCGTCAGCTTCGCCACGGCACAGGCCGCCGCCGACTTCGTCACCAAACAGCACGATGCGTGGGTTCGATGCCAAGGCAAATCGGCGACGGCCAACTATGACGACGGCCCGGAGACGTACACCATCAGTACCGTCAACTTCCAAGCCGGCGTGCTGACCGCCCAAGGGGTCGAAGAGGGCGGCGGCGGGTGGCGCTGCCAGCATGCGTTGACGGCCCGCAACAACGTCGTCGCCGACGTCGCGTCGTACGGGTTTGCCCCCGACGACCAAGCCACGGCGATCGCCACGGCGATTAACGGTCGACTCGGTGGCTGAGCCGCTGGTCGGGCCCCAGACGGCACGGGCGGTATTTCCTCGCTGTCTCTCGCGCTACATCTTCCTCGCGTGTGCACGCGGTAGCCGCTGCCTGCGCGGCCGCTAATCGGAGCAGAGCCGCAGAGGCCACGCACCGGAACCGGGAACTCAACAAGCGCTCGAAGGTCACTCAAAATGTCGCTCCCCCCGGAAGGAACGGCCCGTTTAAGGGTGCAGGGGCTAGGCCCTGCCCGCGCCGCGGTCTGGGGCGGCTACCAGGAACAGCCGCCAAAAGTGCAGCATGTGCGGTGTGTATGGCCGCGATCGTGATAGCGTAAGCGTAGCAGTAGCAGTAGCAGTAGCAGCGTGGCGCGATGTTGGAGTGTGAGCGTATGGAGACCATTCACGACACGTCACCCGCCCCGTCAGAGATGCAGCCCGACGGCCAGCACATGGCGTTGGTGATCGAGTCTGACCAGCACACATACACCTATGGACCCCGCCAGGCGCCGATCATGATCGGCCGAGAATTCCCGGCTCAAGTGATCGTCGGTGACGACCGCATCTCACGCAGCCACCTGCGCCTTGACTACACACCTGGCGGGTGGGTCGCCACCGACCAGAGCCGCAACGGCACCTATCTCAACGGCGTCGCGCAGAACACCTTCGCGATCAGCGACGCCACCACGGTGCACCTGGGCCATCCCGAGGGGGCCCTGGTGCGTTTCGGTGTTCATCCATCCAACGGGGCGGGGTCCGACGGGCGCGACGACGACGAAGACGAGGGCGACGGCGAGGACGCCGAGCGGACCGAGGTCACCGATCCCGGAATCGCTCGAGCTGGCGCGGCGGTGGCCGCGCGCCGCGAAGAGCTCAAACTGACGCAGCGCTACTTGGCCCGTGAGGGAATCGTCAACGCCGGTGCGCTCATCGACTTTGAGAAAGGTCGACGCTGGCCCCGCAGGGCCACCTTGGCCAGGCTCGAACAAGCTCTGCAATGGCCACATGGCACGATCACCCGCCTGCGCGATGGCAGCAACCTTGGCACCGTCGACGCCAACGACAGCACCGAAGTCATGACCAATACCGTGCGCGCGCCGTTGATGGCCGACGCTGTGGAAATCGCCTTATCCACAATCACTTCGGCGATTGCAGCGCTGCCGTCCGATGTTGCCGACCCGGCGTTCAGCGCCCGCGTCGGGGCAATCTTGTCCGATCTTCGCAGACTCGAATCGGTAGCCGCCAATGCGGCGCAGACGGCCAAGGGAGCTCCCGAGGTCGCGCGGGGACTCAGCTCAGTCCGCAAGTGTTACAAAGACCTGATGCTGCGTGCCGCCCGCGCGCCGGGAGCCACGTTGGGTCAGCGGCTGTATGCGGCTCGTTATCGCGCCGAACTGAGCGTGGAAGAAATCGCCCACGCCGCCGACGTCCCGGTCGAGGTGGTCCGGGCCGCAGAAGCCGAAGCGCCGGTAGATGCCGCCACTGGGGCGGCACTGTCCGCGGTGTTGACGGTGCTCACCCGCCGCTAGCACGGGGCGTCACTGGCGGCAACGAGCTTCCCAGTGACGCGTGGCCACAGAACATGCCCGGCTCGTCCGAGAGACGCTGACGTCGCCATGATTGTGGCCACGGCACGGCCTGTTGGTGTGCCGGTGTCCCTACCTTCGCGCAAGCCGCACAATGAGATTCGACAATCACCAGACAATGGAGACCATCTTTGCATCGGCGCACGGAGGGGTGATCAAACTCTTCAAGGAGGTACTAGCCCGGCGGTCACATAACTTCGGCAGATGACAACCGGCCGGCTTCGACCAGCATCAGCCGTCGTCCCTCGCGCGGAACCCCGAAGCGATGAAGTGTTATCCGGGCAGGTTAATTGTTCGGCACGGGCCGCCTGGTACGCACGCGAGTCCTCCGCCCGGCCCCGCTTGAGCCCACGGGCCACCGGGGACACCGGCCGCAACCTGGCCATTGGAGCCCGCCTGGGCTCCCGGGCCGCCAGCAATTTCGGCACCGGCTCCCTGCGGGCCCGCCGACGGCGTGCAAGGCGTGCCGTCGGGGTTGTAGCAACCGGGAGCCGGCGGGGCCGGCGGCGGTGGTGCCGGATCGGCGACAGCGGAGGGTGCAACTGCGATTCCTGCGGCAGCGACACCGGCGAACAGAACTGGTGAAAGCTTCGAAAGTTTCGCGTTCATACGAGCTCGTCTACCACTGCGAACGGAATGGTTAAACGCGCTTATTATGTCTCGCGCGTCACAGGATCTGCCAGAGAACAAGACGGCGGGATACCCCCCGACGTGGCGATTGTGTGTGGCACCCCAGGCGTAAGAGGCCCCGGCGCCCGCCGCGCCAGCCACCCACACCGCTCCATCAGACCCCCACGCTTCGATCACCGTCTCCGACCAACCCAGCTACGTGCGCCGGCTCGCAGCGCAGTCAAACTGCAACAGCGGTCAGCCGCAACGGTACGAATGCTGTACTTGCAATGACGATATATACCCCCGATTAGGGCCGCTACCGCTCCATATTGACCACCATAGCAGCAACGGATAATGCCCTTTTGACATGCCCTTATGACTGCTACGCCAGCTTTAACCGCCGGTGCTACGACTCCCCTTGCTAAGTGCTACGTCTTTATGGTTGAATATGTTGCATCACGGGGCGTGTATTAGAGCGGGTCCCTACGGCTAGGAGTCGAAACGATGACTGAGACCTTCACCCCGTCCCCCCAGCACCGCGGGTATGCCGGATACGGCAACCCGTACAGGCGCCCGGCCTCGCCGCCGCCCGCCGCGTTTCCTCCTGCAGGCCCTGCCGGGACCGCCGTGCGCCCTCCTGTCCAACCGTGGGCCCCGGCAGCGGGCCCGGGGGCTTTCCAGCACCCCGCGTCCGCGATAGCGCCACCGGCCGCTCGCCCTTGGGGGCCGCCCAACGCTTGGGCAGGCCCTGGCCTCGGCCCCATGCCGCCGACCCCCTTAGGTAAGCGCAAGGTGCAGTGGTGGGCGATCGGTGCGGCCGGGGTAGCTGCGGTGGCCGTGCTGGCGGTCAGCACGCTCGCACTCGCCGGTTACGGCGACGACCACGGATCCACGACCGCCGCGGCAGCTGCGGGTGTCCCTGTGCCCGCCCCGCCGGTCAAGTCGTCCCCGGCGCCTCAGACCGCGCCGTCGGTGCCCGCCCCCGGCGCTACGCCGCCGGCGGGCCCGGTTGATGATTCGGCCCTGCCAGCACTGGTGCCCGAGGTCGCGACTGTCACCCAGGTCATGGGGGCCGGGCAACTCGAAGTCATGCCGAAGCTGAACGGGCCGGGCATGTTCACCGACCAAACCAACCCACCCCAGTGCACGGGTGTCGTCGTTCCGGCCGCCAGGGTTGCCTATGACCCGGCTGGGCCGCGCGCCACGTTTGTGCAGGCACTGCGTGACGCCGATGAGAATCAGCTGCACACCGTGTTCGACGGGGTTACGACGTTTTCGACCGAGTCAGCCGCCACGGCGTTCGTCAGCCAGCAAGCCGCCACCTGGCAGGGCTGCCGGGTAGGCCCCATTGTGTTGTCCCTCAAGGACAACAAGCCGTTGCCGTGGACGGTCCAGGACGTCGCCCTGCGCGGTGACATCCTGACCGCTACCGTCGCGCCGCAAAACGGCAGCGGCACATGCCAGCGGGCGGTGACCGCGAAACGCAACGTCGTCATCGACGTGATGACCTGCAGCGATAACGCTGGCGCTGCGGCGACGACCCTGGCGTCGAGGATCGTCCAACGCCTTGGTCAGGCCACCTAAACGACTGCGCGGACACGTTTGAGACACACGCACTTAAGCAGGCGCACCTCACAGGCCCGGATGGCAGCAACGGCTCGTTCCCTCGCCGCTGCTGGCACCCGGCCGCCGCGCCCGTCGGCCAGCGCCCTCAGTCCCCAAACGTGCTAGCCGCTCAACCGATTCGCAGGCGGACAGCCGCACGTGAGAACACACCACTGTGCACTTATCGGGCGGACCAGCAAGCGACACCGCGTGGTCGAATAGACCCACGACGCCCTGGCGCCGCCGCCGCCGGCTCACCAGACAGCTAAACCGGGTCGACATAAACGCTGCAGTGCAAAGGACACCCCGGATGCAGGCGTACGTTTTCGTCGCAGCCCGCAAGGCGCCGAGCTGGCTCGGAGCGACCGTTGCCGGACTCACCCTGGCGTTGGGGAGCGGCGCGTGCGCAGCGCCTCACGTTCATGCGGCCGACGCCTACTACCGCTTGGTTCAAGAGCCCGAGGCCGGCTACAACCCCATCGTCGGCCTGATCACCAGTGCGTCGCGCGCGGTTCACATCACGATGTATGAACTGACCGACCCCGCGGCCATCACGGCGCTCGTCGATGCGCACCACCGAGGCGTCGACACCAAAATTATTCTCGACGCCGCGTTTCATGGCCGCACCAACAACGCCGCAACGTTCCAGCAACTCAGTGCCGCCGGCGTCGACGTAAGATGGGCCCCCAACGGCGTGATCTACCACCAGAAAACCATCACCGTCGACGACACCGCCACCGCAGTCGGCACCGGCAATCTCACACCGGAGTACTACCCGACCAGCCGTGACGCCTGGGTAATCGATACCAACCCGATCGACGTGTCAGCCATCGCGGCAACATTCGACGCCGACTACGCCCCGTCCGGGCGCCCGCCCGAGGCCACTGCCGCGCCCAACCTCATCTGGTCTCCCGCAGCACCGGCCCTCTTCCTGCAACACATCGACCACGCAACCCACAGCATCGATGTCACCAGCGAAGAACTCAAAGACCGCGCGGTGGTCTCCGCCCTCGATAAGGCCGCCCAGCGAGGGGTCACCTGCCGCATCGTTCTCACCGAAAACCCGGC
>NZ_LZJC01000079.1 GCF_001666755.1 Mycobacterium sp. E1214
GATCGCGTCCCACGCCTGCGCCTGCGCGGTGGTGGGCGTGGCGAAGGTGCTGGCGAACCACTCCCTGGTGATCGCGCCGACCGGTTCCGGCAAGACGCTCGCCGCGTTCCTGTGGGCCCTGGACTCGCTGGCCGCATCGCCCGAACGGCCGGCCGGCACCCGCGTGCTCTACGTGTCCCCCCTCAAGGCGCTGGCCGTCGATGTCGAACGCAACCTGCGCACCCCGCTGGCCGGGCTCACCCGGATCGCCGCCCACCGGGGGCTGCCGACCCCGCATATCAGCGTCGGGGTGCGTTCCGGTGACACCCCGCCGGCCGAGCGGCGCCAGCTGATCGCCCGGCCCCCCGACGTCCTGATCACCACCCCGGAGTCGCTGTTCTTGATGCTGACGTCGGCGGCCCGGGAGACCCTCGCCGGGGTGCAGACGGTGATCGTCGACGAGATCCACGCCATCGCGGGCGGCAAACGCGGCGCGCACCTGGCCCTGTCGCTGGAGCGGCTCGATGAGCTGCGCCGGGAATCGACCGAGGCGCGGCCGGCGCAGCGCATCGGGCTGTCGGCGACGGTGCGGCCCGCCGAGGAGCTGGCCCGGTTCCTGTCCGGGCAGGCACCGACGACCATCGTCGCGCCGCAGTCCGGGAAGACCATCGAGCTGAGCGTGCAGGTGCCGGTGCCGGACATGGCCAACCTCGCCAACAACAGCATCTGGCCGGACGTCGAGGCGCGGCTCGTCGACCTCATCGAGGCGCACAACTCGACCATCGTGTTCGCCAACTCGCGGCGGCTGGCCGAGCGATTGACCGCCCGGCTCAACGAGATCCACGCCGAACGCACCGGCGTGGAGCTGGCGTCGGACGCCAACCGCGGCGTGCCGGGCGGTGCGCCGGCGCACCTGATGGGCAGCGGGCAGACCCTGGGCGCCGACACGCTGCTGGCCCGCGCGCACCACGGCTCGGTCAGCAAGGAGCAGCGCGCGCTGGTCGAGGAGGACCTGAAGCGGGGCCTGCTCAAGGCGGTGGTGGCCACCTCGAGCCTGGAACTGGGCATCGACATGGGGGCGGTGGACCTGGTGATCCAGGTCGAGGCGCCGCCGTCGGTGGCCAGCGGCCTGCAGCGCATCGGGCGGGCGGGGCACCAGGTGGGCGAGGTGTCGCAGGGGGTGCTGTTCCCCAAACACCGCACCGACCTGATCGGCTGCGCGGTCACGGTGGAGCGGATGCTGGCCGGGCAGATCGAAGCGATGCGGGTACCGGCCAACCCGCTCGACATCCTCGCCCAGCAGACGGTGGCGGCCGCCGCGCTCGAGCCGCTGGACGCCGACCGCTGGTTCGACACGGTGCGCCGGGCCGCGCCGTTCGCGACGCTGCCGCGCAGCGTGTACGAGGCCACGCTGGACCTGCTGTCGGGCAAGTATCCGTCGACGGAATTCGCCGAACTGCGGCCCCGCCTGGTCTACGACCGCGACACCGGCACGCTCACCGCCCGGCCCGGCGCCCAGCGGTTGGCGGTCACCTCCGGCGGCGCCATCCCCGACCGCGGGATGTTCACGGTCTACCTCGCCACGGAGGCCGAGAAGCCCTCGCGGGTCGGGGAACTCGACGAGGAGATGGTCTACGAGTCGCGGCCGGGCGACGTCATCGCGCTGGGCGCCACGAGCTGGCGGATCACCGAGATCACCCACGACCGGGTGCTGGTGATCCCGGCGCCGGGGCAGCCAGCCCGGTTGCCGTTCTGGCGCGGCGACGACGCGGGCCGGCCCGCCGAGTTGGGTGCGGCGCTCGGCGCGTTCACCGGTGAGCTCGCCGGCCTCAAGCGCAGCGCCTTCGAATCTCGCTGCGCGGCTTTGGGTTTCGACGCCTACGCCACCGACAACCTGTGGGCGCTGCTGGACGAGCAGCGGACCACGGCCGGGGTGGTGCCGACCGACACCACCCTGCTGATCGAGCGGTTCCGCGACGAGCTGGGCGACTGGCGGGTGATCCTGCACTCCCCGTACGGCCTGCGCGTCAACGGCCCGTGGGCGTTGGCGGTGGGGCGCCGGTTGCGCGAGCGCTACGGCCTGGACGAGAAGCCGACGGCCTCCGACGACGGCATCGTGGTCCGCCTGCCGGACACGTTCTCCGACTTCGGCTCCGCCGCCGGGGACGCGCCGCCGGGGGCGGAGCTGTTCGTCTTCGACGCCGACGAGATCGACCCGACCGTCACCGTCGAGGTGGGCGGTTCGGCGTTGTTCGCGTCGCGGTTCCGGGAATGCGCGGCGCGGTCCCTGCTGCTGCCGCACCGCCAGCCCGGGCGCCGCTCGCCGCTGTGGCAGCAGCGTCAGCGGGCCGCCCAGCTGCTGGAGGTGGCGCGCAAGTATCCCGATTTCCCGGTGGTATTGGAGACCGTCCGCGAATGCCTGCAGGACGTCTACGACGTACCGGCCCTGACCGCCCTGATGGCCGGCATCGCGCAGCGCCGGGTGCGCGTGCTGGAGGTGGAGACGGCGCGGCCGTCGCCGTTTGCGGCGTCGCTGCTGTTCGGTTACGTCGGCGCGTTCATGTACGAGGGTGACACGCCGCTGGCCGAGCGGCGGGCCGCGGCGCTGTCGCTGGACAGCACGCTGCTGGCCGAGCTGCTGGGCCGGGTGGAGCTGCGCGAGCTGCTCGACCCGGAGATCATCGCCGCGACGGGCCGGCAGCTGCAGCACCTGGCCGAGGACCGCGCCGCCCGCGACGCCGAGGGCGTCGCGGACCTACTGCGGCTGCTGGGTCCGCTGACCGAGGAGGAGGTCGCGGCGCGGGCCGGCGGCGCCGACGTCGGCGGCTGGCTGGAAGGCCTGCGCGCCGCCCGGCGCGCGTTGACGGTGTCGTTCGCGGGGCGCACCTGGTGGGTGGCGATCGAAGACATCGGCAGGCTGCGCGACGGCATCGGGGTCGCCGTCCCGCTGGGCGTGCCGGCCGCGTTCACCGTGGCGGTGGCCGACCCGCTGGGCGAGCTGCTGGGCCGCTACGCCCGCACTCACACGCCGTTCACCACGGGCGAGGCCGCCGCCCGGTTCGGGCTGGGCCTGCGGGTGACGGCCGACGTGCTGGGCCGGCGGGCCGCCGACGGCCGGCTGGTGCGCGGCGACTTCGTCGCCGCGCCGGAGGCCGGCGGCGGGCCGACCGGCGGCGAGCAGTGGTGCGACGCCGACGTCTTGCGCATCCTGCGGCGCCGCTCGCTGGCGGCGCTGCGCGCCCAGGTGGAGCCGGTGAGCACCGCCGCCTACGGGCGGTTCCTGCCGGCCTGGCACCGGGTGGGCGCGACCGACTCCGCGTCGCACGCCGGGCTGGATGGGCTGCTGTCGGTGATCGACCAGCTGGCCGGCGTGCGCCTGCCCGCCTCGGCGATCGAGCCGCTGGTGCTGGCGCCCCGCGTCCGCGACTACTCCCCCGCGCTGCTCGATGAACTGCTGGCCACCGGGGAGGTCACCTGGTCCGGCGCGGGCGCCATCTCCAGCGGCGACGGCTGGATCGCCCTGCACCTCGGCGAATCGGCGCCGCTGACGTTGGCGTTGGCGCAGAACAAGCCCGCCGAGATCGAGTTCACCGACGCCCACCGCGCCATCCTGGACACGCTGACGGGCGGCGGCGCCTATTTCTTCCGCCAGCTGGGCCAGGGCGGGGTGGCCGAGGGCGAGCTGAAAGCCGCGCTGTGGGAGCTGGTCTGGGCCGGCTGGGTCACCGGCGACACGTTCGCCCCGGTGCGGGCCTTCCTCGGCGGTGGCCGCGCCCGCAAGCGCGCCGCCCCCGCGCACCGGACCCAGCGCGCGCCGCGGCTGAGCCGGTACAGCGTGGCGCACGCGCAAACCCGCGCCAGCGACCCGACCGTCGGCGGCCGGTGGTCGGCCCTGCCGGTCGCCGAGCCGGACTCCACGCTGCGCGCCCACTTCCAGGCCGAGCTGTTGCTGGGCCGCCACGGCGTGCTGACGCGGGGCGCGGTGGCCGCCGAGGGGGTCCCGGGCGGGTTCGCCACCCTGTACAAGGTGCTGAGCAACTTCGAGGACGCCGGCCGCTGCCAGCGCGGCTACTTCATCGAGTCGCTGGGTGGGGCGCAGTTCGCCGTGGCGTCGACGGTCGACCGGCTGCGGGCCTTCAGCGACGGCATCGACCCGGAACGCCCGGAATACCGGGCCGTCGCGCTCGCCGCCGCCGACCCGGCCAACCCCTACGGCGCCGCCCTGCCCTGGCCCGCCGCCCGCGGCGAGGGCTCCGACGCCGGCTCCGGGGCGCGCCCGGGCCGCAAGGCCGGCGCGCTGGTGGTGCTGGTCGACGGCGAGCTCGCCTGGTTCCTGGAGCGGGGCGGCCGGTCCCTGCTGACCTTCACCGAGGACCCGGCCGCCCACCCCGCGGCGGCCGCCGCGCTCGCCGAGCTGGTGGCGTCCCGGCGGGTCAGCGCGCTGCTCGTCGAGCGCATCGACGGCGCGCCGGCGCTGCAGCCGCGCGCCGGCGACCCGGAATCCGCGGTGCAGGCCGGGCTCATCGATGCGGGGTTCTCCCGCACCCCGCGTGGATTGCGGCTGCGCTGACATGCCCGAAGGTGACACCGTGTTTCACACCGCGGCCGTGCTGCGCCAGCACCTGGTCGGGCGCACGCTCACCCGCTGCGACGTCCGGGTGCCCCGCTACGCCACGGTCGACCTCACCGGGCAGGTGGTGGACGAGGTGCTCAGCCGCGGCAAGCACCTGTTCATCCGGGTGGGGCAGACCAGCATCCACTCGCACCTGAAGATGGACGGCAGCTGGCGGGTCAGCGAGCGTCCGGTGCGGGTGGACCATCGGGCGCGCATCGTCCTCGAGGCCGGCGCCGTCCGGGCCGTCGGCGTCGACCTGGGCATCTTGGAGATCCTCGAGCGTGAGCGCGACCTCGATGCCGTCGCGCACCTAGGGCCCGACCTGCTGGGCGAGGATTGGGACCCCGCGGTCGCCGCCGCCAACCTGGCGGCCGAAGCGGAGCGGCCGCTCGCCGAGGCGCTGTTGGACCAGCGGGTGCTGGCCGGCGTCGGCAACGTCTACGCCAACGAATTGTGTTTCCTCAGCGGCCGATTGCCCACCGCGCCGGTGCGTACCGTCGCCGACCCGCTGCGGCTGGTCTCCCGCGCCCGAGACATGCTGTGGCTGAACCGGATGCGCTGGAACCGGTGCACCACCGGCGACACCCGCGGCGGCCGGCAGCTGTGGGTCTACGGCCGCGCGGGGCAGGGCTGCCGGCGCTGCGGCACCCCGATCAGGTTCGACGACTCTGGGGACCGCGTGACGTACTGGTGCCCGGCCTGCCAGCGCTGACCGCGCCCCGGCCTAGTCGCGGGCGTGCTCCAGGAAGAACTCGGCGATGGCCTCCGAGCCGTCCACCGCGCGGGTGGTGGGCCCGATGACGGCCGTCGGCAGGTACTGCTTGCCGCCCGGCCAGGTGTGCCCGCCCTTGTCGATCTGCAGCAGTACCACCTCGGTGGAGTCCACGCAGGCCGTCGAGTCGAAACGGTGCACGACGGTGCCGTCGCCCACGTTGGGCAGGACCTCCACCGTGGGGTCGCCGTGGCACCCGTCGGCGGAGCGCCATTTATTCACCATGCTTTCGACCGAGATGGCGTGGCTGACGCCGCCGCGGCCGCGCACGTCGCCGCCGTTGAACGGCACCAGCCAGTCCGCGGTGCCGTGGGCCTCCCACACCGACACCGGCCGCGAGGGATTGCACGCCACGCCCACCCCCAGGGTGCCGGCGACCGGCGCCACCGCGGCGAAGACGTCGGCGCGGTCGCAGGCCAGCCGGTTGGCCATGAATCCGCCGTTGGACATGCCGGTGACGAAGACGTGGCCAGGGGCGATGTTGTAGTCGCTTCGCAGCTTGCCTACCAGCCCGACCAGGAAACTTACGTCGTCGACGTGCCGGCGAGCGGCCGGTGCGGCGCCGCGCCCGTCGGCCCAGCTCTTGTCGTACCCGTCGGGATACACCACGAGCAGGTTGTGGGCGTCGGCGACGGTGTCGAAGCCGGTCAGGCCCCGCTGCGCCATTCCCGAACCGCCGCCGCCGTGCAGGCTGAGCACCAGTCCGACCGGGTCGCCGGGCGGCACGTGCACCAGGTAGGTCCGGTCCATGCCGCCGGAGCGGAACGTGCCGGAGGTGTCGCGGGCGGCGGCCGCCGACACGTGCCGGTTGTCGCAGCCGACCAGGCAGATCGCCGCCAGGGCGAGCGCCCACCAACGGGTGTACGGCATGCGGTCAGTCCACCACCACGGCATCCGCGAGCGCCCGACAGTGACGGGCGAGCGAAGGCAGGGCTAACCTTCGTGTGTCAGCAATCGCAATGTTGGTTATACGGCTCTTTAGGGTGCCGCGACGTGCGAAAATTTGGGCGGGCCCCGCTTCCAGCAAGCGACGGCACTTCTGTTCCACGGGAGTATCACAAATGACGAGCACCCTGATCCGCAAGCCCAGCGTCAACCGGGCCCTGCCGGCCGTCGGCATGGGCGCGATGGCGTGGTTGCTGGGTGCGTTCAGTGCGACCCCGGCCGCGCACGCCAACGCCGGCGATGACGCCTTCCTCACCGCGCTGAAGGGCAAGGGCATCAACTTCGAGTCGCCCGACGCCGCCGTCAACTCCGCGCACGCCGTCTGCCACGAGCTCGACGCCGGCCAGACCCCGGAACAGGTCGCCAACGACGTGCTGAGCAGCAGCAAGCTGGACGGCTATCACGCCGGGTACTTCGTGGGACTCAGCATCAAGGCGTACTGCCCGAAGTACGCGGCCGCCCCCGCCTCGTAAAATTAACAGCCGGTTGACAGGCTGGTGACAGATCCACGAGTTAATTTGCTGATGGCAACTACCCGTGGAGTACTCGAAACCGAATGATCCCTAAACTTTTGGTCGGCGTTGGACTCGTTCTCGGCGCTGCGGGATGGACCGCAGCCACCGCCACCGCCGACCCTAATCCCTTTAGTCACCTCAGCTGCTCCTGCCAGGAGACCGCGCCGCCCGGCAGTCCGGCCCTCACCGACAAGATCCTGCGTGGCATCCAGCGCGGTCTGAACGGGGGCGTCGGGACGCCGGTGCAGTAGGGCCGACCCTCACAGCCAGTCGCGCCGCCGGAACATCACGTACAGCACCGCCATCATGATCACGATGACGACGCTGCTCGCGACGAAACCCGCGGTGCTGCCGAAGCCCGGATACGGCACGTTCTGGCCGTAGAACCCGGTGATGGCCGTCGGCACGGCGATGATGGCGGCCCACCCGGTGAGCTTCTTCATGATGGTGTTCAGCCGGGCGTCCTGCAGCGACAGGTTGGTCTCGAAGATCGTCGTGATCATGTCGCGCAACGACTCCGTCCATTCCGACACGCGCAACACGTGGTCGTACAGGTCCGCGTACAGGGGGTCCAGCTCCTGACCGGACTCCACCTGCACCCGGTGATGCTGGATGGAATTGACGACCTCCCGCATCGGCAACGCCACGCGGCGCAGGTTGACCAGGTCCCGGCGCATCCGGAAGGTCCGGCGCTGGAAGGTCGCGTGATGCGGCTTGCCGTCGAACAGCTCGTCCTCGATGCCCTCGATGCAGTCGTCCAAGGCCTCGACGGCCGCGAAATGGCTGTCCACCACCACGTCGAGCAGGCCGTGCACCAGGGAGCCGACACCGTATTGCTGGCCGCCGATCTCCTGCCAGCGCTGCAGCACCTGGGCCATGTCGAAGTCGTCGGTCAGCCGGACCGTGATCAGCCCGCGCGGCAGCACGAACGCCGAGATGCGGTGCATCGCCAGCATCCGCTGCGGCTGATCGTCGGCGTCGTCAGCGAGGTCCACGGCGTAGACCGTGAAGAAGGTGTTCGACCCGTACGCGGCGGCCTTCACCCGTTCTGCCGCGGCGACCGCGTCCTCGACGGCCCACGCGTTCAGGCCCAGCTCGGTCGCCAGGTCGCACATGGTGTCGTGGTCCGGATCGCACAGGTCCACCCACACCAGGGCGTCCGGCTCGGCGAGGTAGTCGGAGATCTTGTCGAACGCGAACTCGTCCTGCGCCTCGCCCCGCCGCCACACGCGGCCCTGCACTTTCGCCAAGGATCAGCCCGCCGACGGCGGCCGTTGCATGACGGTGCCCGGCAGCTCGGCCCCGACCTCGATGTCGTCGTAGCGCCCGTTACGCCGACGACCGCGCGCCCCGCCCTGCGGCGGCCGCATCGGGGCCATCGGCAGCGCGGGCGGCGGGGTGGCGCCCGACGGCAGCGGCGACACCGCCGACGCGAGCTGCACCGCGGGCTGCGTCGCGCCGGGCAACAAGCCGACCACCGCGGGCGGCGACATCAGCTTGCCCACGGTGACCGCCACGCCCAGGGAACCGTTGGGGGCCAGCGACCCCGCGGATCCAATCGCGCTGATCAGGCTTGTTTCCATCGAGGACAGGGCGGCCGTGCCCTCGGCCAGGCCCGCGCCGATGTCGCCGCCCACGCTGGACAGCGATTGGGCCGCGTTGAACTGCGCCAGGTAGCTGAGCAGGTTGATCGGCAGACCGCCGGCGATGGTCTGGTTCCCCCAGGTGCTCCAGTACTTGAACCAGCCGGTGTCGGGCAGGCCGCCGGAGTCGTTCAGGTCGTTGAGGGCGTCACCGACCGCGCTCGCCGTGTTGCCGGTGCCCTGGGCGGCCGCCTGGGAGACCGCGTCGGACTGCTCGTTGACCCCGTTCGGGTTGGCGACGGTCATCGGCGCGCTGAACTGGGTCAGCTGCGCCGTGGCCGCGGTCGAGGTCGCCTGGTATTGGGTCATCGCCGCCGCGTCGGTCACCCACATGGCGTTGTACTCGGCCTCGGTTTCCGCGATCGCCGGGGCGTTGATGCCGAGGAAGTTGGTGGCCACGAGGACCGCCAGCCGCGTCCGGTTGGCCGCGACCACGGGGGGCGGGATGACGGTGAAGTGGGTGAATTCGAAGGCTGCCGTGACCGTCTGCAGCGCGGCGGCGACCTGCTGACACTGCTGCGCGGTGACGTCGAGCCACTCGAGGTACGGCTGTGCGGCCTGGGTCATCGCCAGGTAGGACGGGCCCTGCCAGCCGGCGGCCAGCGACGACAGCTCCGCGGTGTAGCCGCTCAGCGACTGCTCCAGCTCGAGGCTGAGCTCCTGCCACATGGCCGCGGCGTCGATCCACGACCAGGAACCGGGCCCGGAATAGATCAGCGCGGAGATGATCTCCGGCGGCAGCATTCCAAAGTCCATGGCGTTTTACCCAGTAGGCAGGCTCGGGGCCGAGCGCAACGCGCCGACCGATCCGACAGTTCTCCGGTGCGTGACGGCGGGACGTCCCGTTGTCCGCGGCCGCGGGGCACGTGCGTCGACGCTCATCCACCCAGGGGCGATCGAGGCATCACTTTGCCCTTGACTTCCGCGCCGAAGGCTTGGTCCTCTTGCTTTTGCTGCTGGCGTCTCTTGCGCCAGCCGCTGCCGGCCGAGATCGGCGGCGGCACCATCATCGGCATCATCGGCAGGCCGGCCTCGGCGGGCGGCACCGCCGTCGCCGCGGACGCCAGTTGCACCGGCGTCTGCGCGCCCGGCAGTAGGCCCACCACGGCTGGCGGGGCCATCAGCTTGCCGACCGTCACGCCGACGCCCATCGCGCCGGTGGGCGCCGACGCCGCCGACCCGATGGACTTGATCGCGTTGGACAGGCTGGCCGTCGTGGCGTCCAGGCCCTCCGACAGCCCGGCGCCGATGTCACCGCCCACCGACTGCAGCGCGCTGGCCGATGAGTTCTGCGCGAGGTAGCTGAGCATGTTGATTGGGAAACCCGACGAGATGAACTGGTTGCCCCAGGTGCTCCAGTAGTTGAACCAGCCGCTGTTGGGGTCGAAGCCGGTGGGCATATTGAGGTCGTTGAGGATGTCGCCGATCGAGCTGGCGGTGCTGCCGGTGCCGGTCGCGTCGGCCTGCATGACGGCGTCGGCCTGCTGCTCGGTGCCCGCCTCGTCGGTCGTGGTGATCGGCGACTGGAAGCTCGACAGCTGCCCGGTGGCCTGGGTGGAGGCCGCCTGGTACTGCGTCATCGCGGTGGAGTTGTTGGTCCACATGGTCTGGTATTCGTTCTCGGTCTCGGCGATCGCGGCCGTGTTCTGCCCGAACCGGTTGGTGGCCAGCAGCTGCGCAAGCCGCGTCCGGTTGGCGAGCACGACCGCGGGCAACACCACCGCCGAGCGGACGGTGGTGAACGCCGACGCGGCGGACTCCGCGGAAGCAGCCATCTGCTGGGTCTGCTGCGCGGTGTCGCGCAGCCATTGCAGGTAGGGCTGGACGGCCTGCAGCATCGCCACCGACGACGGGCCGCTCCACTGCTCCAAGAGCGTGGACAGCGACGACGTGTAGCCGGCCACCGAGTTCTCCAACTCGACGGCCAGCCGCTGCCAGGCGCCGGCGGCCTCGATCAGTGAGCCCGCTCCCGGCCCGGTGTGGATGAGCGTCGAGGTGACCTCGGGGGGCGCTAAAAGATCCATAACTTCCCCAGACTGCCCATGCTGAGAACGCCTCAGCGAACTTGCGTTGACTAGGCCGCGAAATACCCCGAAACTTTGCGCATCGAAGCCTCCCACCTGCGGCTTGAAACCTCACCGGTTCGGCACCGGATGAGACGAACGATATACCCTCCCCGTTAACCAGCCGCGAATTAATTGCAACTGGCCGTCCACGATCGTAGCCGCGCGGGGGCGACTGCCGAAACCATCGGCGCAGCTCGGCGCCTTGCTTACACGGTGACGGACGCGCCGCGGTTCACCTCGAGCACCCGATCGGCCATGTTGCGGCGCCCCATCTCGCTCGTGAAGTCCGCCAGCGGCGACGCGAAGACGCTGTAGTCGTCGAAGTGAACGGGAATCGCCTTGGGCAGCTTGAGCAGCGCGACCAGTTCGGCGCCCTGGCGGCCGTCCATGGTTACCGTCAGGCCGAACGGAAGCCGCGGACCGGCCGGCAGCCGGGTGCCGCCCAGGTGCACCACGCCGGCGTCGATCGCGTCGAAACGGGCCGGGATGTCCTTGAGCTCCGCCACCAGCAGCGTGTCACCGGAGATGTAGAGGCGGCGCCGCGGCGCCCCGTCGCCGCCGGCGAACTCGAGCATGGTGCCCATCACCGGCGGCAGCAGGCGTTGGCTCCACCCCGGCGCGTGCCGGCCCGGCAGCGAGGTGATGGTCAGCGACGTGTCGCCCTTGTTGATCGCATGCTGTTGCCAGGTGGACAGGCCGCTCGCGCGGCCGAAGCCGCGCCGCTGCAGCCGCTTGGCGGCGTGCTCGGTGGTGACGATGGGCAGGTCGTGGTCGAGGCCCCGCTGCGACACCCGGTCCCAGTGGTCGCCGTGCATGTGCGAAAGAACGATCGCGTCAAGCGGTGGGAGTTCGTCGACGCTCAGGGCCGGCTCCCGCAGCCGCTTGGACACCAGCCCATGGCCCAGGTAGGCGCGCTGCCCGCGGTGCAGGAAGTTCGGATCGGTCAGCAGCGTCACCCCGCCCGCGGTGATCAGCGTCGTGGCGTTCCCGATGAAGGTGACCGTGATGTCCATGACCGCGGGCTACCCGATCTCGTGGGGTCCACGCCGCTAAAAAGGTGGCGGGTCGTGCCCGTCGTCCGCCGGCGTGGCAGTGACCGGGTTCCCGGCTCGCCGGGCCGCGCGGGCGTGATGGTTGCGGCGGCGTTCGGTGGCGACGCGCAGCGCGCGGTCCTGAGCGCGGGTGCGGCGGCGTCGGGGCATCATCGCGCCGCGCGGCGCGCAGCGGTCCTCGCGGGTGAAACGCGGCGCGGGAAGGTCCGCGGTGCGGGCGCACAGCTCGGGAAACAGCACGGCGCTGCCGGGGGTGGTGACATAGGTGCGGGCGCCGGGCAGGGTCCAGATGACCGTGCCGTCGGGCAGCTGCCGGTCGCGCCAGCCCCAGAAGGTCTTGAGCAGATGGTGTTGGCGGCACAGCACTTTCAGGTTCGACGCGTGGGTGGCACCGCCGCGGGCGTAAGGGATCGTGTGGTCGATGTCGCACTCGGTGGCCGGGCGATCGCACCCGGGCGCCCGGCACGTCAGGTCCCGGCAGCGCACGTAGTCACTCAGCGCCTTGGAGGGCGAGTAGCCCGGCTCCGCCCGCGCATCGGCGGGATGCACCAGCGGCACCCGCTTGGCCGACGCGGCCAGCTCCGCCAGCAGCTCAGGCGGCAACAGCCCGTCGCCGCCGATCTGCACGCCCGGCGCGCCCGCCCCGGACAACGCCCCCGCGTGGGCGATCACGTGAATGATCACCGGACCGGGCGCGGGCCGGTCGCCCGCCGCGCAGTCCGCGCGCCCGCACCGGCACCCCAACCGATCCGCCCCGGCGGCCAGCGCCCCCAGCGCATCGGCGCGGCGCTGGACGGCCGTGCGCGGGTCGTGCGGGCACACCGTGGCCGCCAACGCGTCCAAGCGCTGATCCAGCGCACGCGCATCCGGGCCGAACAAGCTGCCCTCGATGCGGGCCAGCCCATCGCCCATGTCACCGATCCAGATCTCGCGGCCCGCCGCGCGCTCGCGGCGGCGGCGCACCGCGTCCACATCGGCGTGCGCCACGACCTTGTCCACCGCCGCCGCCAACCGCCCCCGCGTCAGCGACGGCCAGCGCCCCACCCTCGCGGCCAGCTGCGCGTCCACCACCGCCAATACCTCGGCATCGGTGATCAGATCGGTGCGAAACACCACCGTCTGAAACGTCGAGCAGTCGATGTCCCCGGCCAGGAACACCGCGGCCACGCCGGGCAATCGTTCCCGCATCGCGCGGGCGTAGCGCACCTTGCTCGCCGCCAGGCCGGGGCTGATCCGCAACGCCGACGCCACCTCGGCGGCCACCGCCGCCTCGGTGTCCACCGCCCAGTCCTCGGTGTCCGCGCACCGCGCCAACCGATACCGAAACAACCGCCCGATCACCGCCAGCTGCGCGGCCGCCGCCCGGTTCTCCGCACGCCCCGCGGCGCACGCCTGGTCGAGCAGCGCGGTGGACTCCTCGGTCGCCGACGGGCACAGGCGCTCGACCATCTCGTCGAACCGCTCGTGCACTTCTTCGAACATGTGTTCTATTATGCCGGCGCGCTATGACAACTCTCGCCGGCTGACGAACTCGCGCGGTCGCCCCGTCAGCGGGTCGTCGAAGGACAGGCGCTGGGCCAGCAGCTGCAGCGGCGTGCTGAAGTCGTCGGCCGCGACATCGAGAACGCGCGGGTACAGCGGGTCCCCCGCGATCGGCAGGCCCAGCGACGCCATGTGCAGCCGAAGCTGATGGGTGCGCCCGGTCCGCGGCGTCAACCGGTACAGGCCGTCCGGGCGGACCAGCTCCACGAGCGTCTCGGCGTTCGCCGGCCCCGGCTCGCACTTGGCCTGCAACACGCCCCTGCGCTTGACGATCCGGCTGCGCACCACCCGCGGCAAGGCCACCGCGGGATCGACGGCCGCGCGCGCCAGATAGGTCTTGCGCACCAACCCCCGGGCGAACAGCGTCTGGTAGGCGCCCCGCACCGCGCGCCGCGCGGTGAACAACAGGACCCCTGCCGTCAACCGGTCCAGGCGGTGCGCCGGGCTCAGCTCCGGCAGGTCCAGCTCCCGGCGCAGCCGCACCAGCGCCGTCTGCGCGACGTGCCGACCCCGCGGCATGGTGGCCAGGAAGTGCGGCTTGTCGACGACGACGATGTCGTCGTTGACGTGCAGCAACGGCACGTCGAAGGGCACCGGCGCCTCGTCGGGCAGCTCCCGATACAGGAAGACGACGGCCCCGGCGGGCAGCGCCGTCGCGGCGTCGACCGGCGTCCCGTCGGCGTCGACCACCTCGCCCGCGAGCACCTTGTCCCGGGCGGCCGCCCCGAATCGGGCGGTGAGTTCGACCAGCACCGGGCCGCCGCGCAGCCGCACCCGCGCCGGGCCCAGGCCGTCGCGCACGGGCAGCGGAGCGGGTCTCACACCGGGCTCACGTTAACGGCACCGGCTCGAGGATCTCGGCGCGCGCCTCGGGGGCGCTGGCGCGCAACTCGTCGGCCGACACGTCGTCGGGCTGGGCCTGCGACAGGATTTCGGCCTCCACCCGCGCGGTGTAGTTCGCCACCTCGCGCTCGACGTCCGCGGCGCTCCAACCCAGCGCCGGCGCGATGACGTCGGCCACCTCGCGCGCGCAGTCCACCCCCCGGTGCGAGTACTCGATGGCGATGCGGGTCCGGCGCGCCAGGACGTCCTCCAGGTGCAGGGCGCCCTCGGCGGTGGCGGCGTAGCGGGCCTCCACCTTCAGGTAGCCCGGGGCCTCCTTGATGGGGCTCAGCAGCTCGGCGTCGCCGACCGCGAGCCCCAGCACCTCGCCGATCAGCGAGCCGTACCGGTCCAGCAGATGCCGCACCCGGTACGGATGCAGGCCCTGCAGCGCCGCGACGTGTTCGGCCTGGTTGACCAGAGCGAAGTAGCCGTCGGCGCCAAGCAGGCTGACCTTCTCGGTGATCGACGGCGCCACCCGCGCCGGCACGAACTGCACGGCGGCGTCGATGGCGTCGGCGGCCATCACCCGGTACGTGGTGTATTTGCCGCCGGCGATCGCCACCAGACCCGGCGCCGGGACCGCCACCGCGTGCTCGCGGGACAGCTTGGAGGTCTCCTCGCTTTCCCCCGCCAGCAGCGGACGCAGCCCGGCGTACACCCCGTCGATGTCGGCGTGGCTGAGCGGGGTGGCCAGCACAGTGTTGACCGTGCCGAGGATGTAGTCGATGTCGGCCTTGGTGGCCGCGGGGTGCGCCAGGTCGAGGTTCCAGTCGGTGTCCGTGGTCCCGATGATCCAGTGGCTGCCCCACGGGATGACGAACATCACCGACTTCTCGGTGCGCAGGATGATCGCGACGTCGCTCACGATCCGGTCGCGCGGCACCACCACGTGCACCCCCTTGGAGGCGCGGACCTGGAAGCGGCCGCGCTGTTTGGACAGCGCCTGGATCTCGTCGGTCCACACGCCGGTGGCGTTGACCACGACGTGGCCGCGGACCTCGGTGACCGCGCCGTCCTCGGAGTCGCGGACCCGCACCCCGGTCACCCGGTCGCCCTCGCGCAGCAACGCCACCACTTGCGTGGAGGACCGCACCACCGCCCCGTAGTGCGCGGCGGTGCGCGCGACGGTCAGGGTGTGCCGGGCGTCGTCGACGACGGTGTCGTAGTAGCGGATGCCCCCCACCAGCGAGCTGCGCTTGAGTCCGGGGCTCAGCCGCAACGCGCCCGCCCGGGTGAGGTGTTTCTGCGCGGGGACGGACTTGGCGCCGCCGAGCCGGTCGTAGAGGAAGATGCCGGCGGCGATGTAGGGGCGCTCCCAGACGCGGTTGGTCAGCGGGAAGAGGAACGGCATGGGCTTGACCAGGTGCGGCGCCAGCGTGGTGAGCGACAGCTCCCGCTCGTACAGCGCCTCGCGGACCAGGCCGAACTCCAGCTGCTCGAGGTAGCGCAGGCCGCCGTGGAACATCTTCGACGAGCGGCTCGACGTGCCGGAGGCGAAGTCGCGGGCCTCGACGAGCGCCACCTTGAGCCCCCGGGTCGCTGCGTCGAGCGCGCAGCCCGAACCCACCACGCCGCCGCCGATGACCACCACGTCGAACTGTTCGCTGCCGAGGCGCTGCCAGGCCGCCTCGCGCTGCCGCGGTCCCAGCATGGACGCCGGCGAGCTGCGCTGGCTGGGCGCGTTGAGGGAATCGGTCACGGTAGCGGACTCCTCACCGGGTAGTTACTCGCCAGTAGGACGGTGTCGCTGACCAAGGCTAGTCGAGATCGTCGAGGGCTTCAGTCCAGATCGTCGTGGGCCATCAACCGCCGCGCGGCCTCGGTGATCGAGCCGGACAGCGAGGGGTAGACGGCCAGCGTCTGGGCCAGGTGGTTGACGGTCAGCCGGGTCTGCACGGCCATCGCGATCGGCAGGATCAGCTCCGAGGCGATCGGGGCGACCACCACGCCGCCGATGACCACACCGGTCGCGGGGCGGCAGAACAGCTTCACGAATCCGTGCTGCAGTCCGGACATCTTGGCGCGGGCGTTGGTGCGCAGCGGCAACATGATCGTCCGGGCCTGCACCGTCCCGTCGTCGATCGCCGACTGCGGGACGCCCACCGCGGCCAGCTCCGGGCGGGTGAACACCGCGGCGGCGACGGTGCGCAACCGGATAGGGGTGACGGCCTCACCGAGCGCGTGCCACATCGCGATGCGGCCCTGCATCGCGGCGACCGAGGCCAGCGGCAGCAGGCCCGTGCAGTCGCCGGCGGCATAAATGTTGGACACCTTGGTCCGCGACACCCGGTCCACCTTCAGGTAGTTACCCGGCCCCAGCTCGATGCCGACCCGGTCCAGCCCCAGCTGGCCGGTGTTGGGCACCGAGCCGATCGTCATCAACGCGTGGCTGCCCTCGACGGTCCGGCCGTCGGCGAGCTTGACCAGCACCCCGGATCCGGTGCGGGTCACCGAGTCGGCGCGGGCGTTCTTGACGAGCTTCACGCCGCGTTCGGCGAAGATCCGCTCGAGCACCTCGGCGGCGTCGGCGTCCTCGTAGGGCAGGATCTGGTCGCGGCTGGCGACGACCGTCACGTCGACACCCAGTTCGGTGTAGGCGTGCACGAATTCGGCGCCGGTCACACCCGAGCCGACCACGATCAGATGGTCCGGCAGCGCATCGAGGTCGTAGAGCTGCCGCCACGTCAGGATGCGCTCGCCGTCGGGCCGCGCGGTCGGCAGCTCGCGGGGGCTGGCGCCGGTGGCGATCAGCACCACGTCGGCCTCATACGTGCTGGTGGCGCCGTCCGGCGCGGTGGCCTGCACCCGATGGGTGGCGAGCCCGGGGGCGGTGTCGACCAGCTCGCCCTTGCCCTCCACCACGTCGACGCCGGCACTGATCAGTTGCGCCTTGACGTCAGCGGACTGCTCGGCGGCGAGCCGCTTGACACGCTGGTGGATGTCGGGCAGCGAAATCTTGGCGGCTTCGATGTCGACGTCGAAGCCCAGCTGCGGTCCACGCCGCAACTCGGTGCGGACCCCGGTCGAGGCGATGAACGCCTTCGACGGCACCACGTCGTACAGCACCGCGGCGCCGCCGATGCCGTTGGAGTCGATGACGGTGACATGGGCGTCGCGCGCCGCCGCAGTGAGCGCCGCCTCGTAGCCGGCCGGCCCTCCCCCGATGATCACTATGCGGGTCGCCACGTCACACAACCTAACGAACGTTGCGGCTGTGCGCCGCGTCGGCGTGTGACGTCTAAGATTCTCCCGTGCCGCTCTACGCCGCCTACGGGTCGAACATGGATCCCGAGCAGATGCAGAAACGCGCACCCCACTCGCCGATGACCGGAACCGGCTGGTTGCACGGGTGGCGGTTGACGTTCGGCGGCGAGGACATCGGCTGGGAGGGCGCGCTGGCCTCCGTCGTCGAGGATCCCGATTCCAAGGTGTTCGTCGTGCTCTACGACATGACCCCGGCCGACGAGAACAACCTGGACCGCTGGGAGGGCTCGGAGTTCGGCGTGCACAAGAAGATTCGGTGCCGCGTGGAGCGCATCTCCTCCGACACCGACACCGATCCCGTGCTGGCGTGGCTCTACGTGCTCGACGCGTGGGAGGGCGGCCTGCCCTCGGCCCGCTACCTGGGAGTCATGGCCGACGCGGCCGAAATTGCCGGTGCGCCAGCCGATTACGTCCACGACCTGCGCACCCGGCCGGCCCGCAACATCGGCCCGGGCACCAGCGCCTAGGTTCGCCATTGTCGTTGCTTTCGATACCCGTGGTCGCCGATGTGGTGGCGCGCGCGTTCGCCGCCGCGGTCCGGCCCGGGCCCAGGGACGGCGTGCGCTTCCCCGAGGTGGCGGGGCGCACGTCGCGGGTGAGCATCCCCACCCGGTACGGCCCCGTCGCCGCGACGGTCTACCACCCGCCCGGGGCCGCGACGCGCCCGGCGATCTATGTCAACGTGCACGGCGGCGGGTTCGTCATCGGGCACCCCGAGCAGGACGATCCGTGGTGCCGGTTTTTAGCCGCCAACGCCGGTGTCGCGGTGCTCAACCCGGACTACGTGCTCGCTCCCGGGCACCGCTTCCCGGCGGCGCCGCTGCAGGTGTACGACGTCGTGTGCTGGGCGGCCGCGGTAGACCGCGACTGGGACGGCGGCCGGCTGTGCGTCGGCGGCCAGAGCGCCGGCGGCAACCTCAGCGCCGCGGCGGCGCGGCTGGCCCTGGAGAACGACGGCCCGCGCATCGCCCTGCAGGTGCTGCACTACCCGCCCCTGGACCTGGTGACGCCCACCCGCGCGAAGGCGTCGAGCGTCGGTCGCCGGGCCATCCTGAAACCGTGGATGGGCGAGGTCTTCGACACCGCCTACATCCCCGACCGGGCCCAGCGGCGCGACCGCCTGGCGTCCCCGGCGTGGGGCGACAACGCCGAGGGCATCGCCGGCATCGCCCCCGCGGTGGTGGTGACGGCCGAACACGACCGGCTGCGCGCCGAAGGCCGCGCCTACGCCGACAAGCTCGAGGCCGCCGGCGCGCTGGTCGAGTACTACGAGGTGCCCGGCGTCGACCACGGCTACAACATCATGAGCGACGCCACCGACGTCACACGCGGTGTCTACGCGCGTCTCGCCGCGCACGTCGCCCGGGCCGGCGTCTAAGAGGCGTCGACCGCGGCGGCCTGCTCGACGATGTTGACCAGCACGCGCACCCCGATCGCCAGCGCCCGCTCGTCGAGGTCGAACGTCGGCTGGTGCAGGTCCAGCTGCGGGCCCTGCCCGGGCCACACGCCCAGCCTGGCCATCGCGCCGGGGACGTCCTCGAGGTACCAGGAGAAGTCCTCACCGCCGCCGGACTGACGGGTGTCCGCGAGCGCGTCGGGCCCGATGCTTTCGATCGCGTGGGTGAGGATGCGCGTCGAGACGTCCTCGTTGACCACGGGCGGAACGCCGCGCCGGTACTGCAGGGTGTGCTCGATGGCCAGCGGCGCCAGCAGCGCGGACACCGTCTCGCGGATGATCTGTTCCAGCCCCACCCAGGTCTGGCGGCTCGCGGTGCGCACCGTGCCGGCCAGCACTCCGGTCTGCGGGATGGCGTTGGCGGCCACCCCGGCGTTGACCGCGCCCCACACCAGCACGGTGCCGTTGCGGGGGTCGATGCGCCGCGACAACACGCCAGGCAGCCCCGTGATCAGCGTGCCCAGGCCGTACACCAGGTCGGCGGTCAGGTGCGGGCGCGACGTGTGCCCGCCGGGCGAATAGAGCGTGATCTCCATCTGATCGGCCGCCGAGGTGATGGGGCCGTGCCGGACGGCGACCTTGCCCACCTCCAGCCGCGGGTCGCAGTGCAGCGCGAAGATGCGTGACACCCCGCTGATCGCACCGGCCGCGATGGCGTCGATCGCCCCGCCCGGCATCAGCTCCTCGGCGGCTTGAAAGATCAGCCGCACCCCCACCGGCAGCTCGGGCACCGACGCCAGGGTCAGCGCCGTGCCGAGCAGGATCGCGGTGTGGGCGTCGTGGCCGCAGGCGTGCGCGACGCCGGCGACGGTGGAGCTGTACGGCGCGCCGGTGAGCTCCGCCATGGGCAGCGCGTCCATGTCGGCGCGCAGCGCGATCCGCGGCTCGCGGTCGGGGCCCAGGTCGCAGACCAGGCCGGTGCCGCCGGGCAACACCTTGGGGTTGAGGCCCGCGTCGGCCAGCCGCTCCCCGACGAACTGGGTGGTGGCGTACTCCTGGCGGCCCAACTCCGGGTGGCGGTGGATGTGCCGGCGCCATTCGACCAGCTCGTCGGCGTGCGCCGCCAGCCACGCCTGGGCGGCGTCGGCGAGGCTCATGCCCGCGCCCCGCTCCGTCGGCGCTCCCGCCCGGCCAGGACCCGGTCGCGTTCGTCGGGCGTCTGCGCCAGCTGCACGACGGTGCGCGCCAGCATGATCGCGCCGTCGAGGACCGCGCGGTCGGCGCTGGGGCCGGCCGCCGCGGCGGCGAAGGCGCGCTGATGCACCGTCGCGCCGCCCGCGTCCACCCCGATCACCGGGTGGATGCCGGGCAGCACGTGCGTCACGTTGCCCATGTCGGTGCTGCCCATGGGCAGCGCCTCCTCGATGTCGCGGGCCACGGGCTGCCGCCCGAGGCGGCACATCTCCGCGCGGAAGGTCTCGGCCAGCCAGGCGTCGGGCCGCAGCTCGGCGTACGGCGGTGCCGGCGCGTCGATGTCGTATTCGCACCCGGCGGCCAGCGCGCCCGCGGCGAAGCAGGCGTATATCCTGCCCTCGAGCTGGCGCAGCGAATCGGATTCCAGGGCCCGCATCGCGTATTGCAGCGCCGCGTGGCCGGGGATGACGTTGACCGCCTGCCCGCCGTCGGTGACGATGCCGTGCACCAGCTGGCCCGGCGCCAACTGCTGGCGCAGCAGCCCGATGGCCACCTGCGCGACGGTCACGGCGTCGGCGGCGTTGATGCCCAGGTGCGGCGCCACGGCGGCGTGCGATTCCTGGCCGCGGTAGTGCACGACGGCCTCGGACAACGCGAGCGACCGCGCCGCGGCGATGTCGGCGGGTCCCGGGTGCACCATGACGGCGACCGCGACGTCGTCGAACACCCCGGCCCGCAGCAGCAGCTCCTTGCCACCGCCGGACTCCTCGGCGGGCGTGCCCAGCAGCACCACCCGCAGGCCCAGGTCGCCGGCCACCTCGGCCAGTGCCAGGGCGGCGCCCACCGCCGACGCCGCGATGATGTTGTGGCCGCAGGCGTGGCCGATCTCGGGCAGCGCGTCGTACTCGGCGCAGACCCCGACGGTCAGCGGGCCGTCGCCGAAGTCGGCACGAAACGCGGTGTCCAAACCGCCGGCGGCGGAGGTGATCTCGAAGCCGCGCTCGGCGACCAACGCCTGCGCCTTGGCGCAGCTGCGGTGCTCGTGGAACGCGAGCTCGGGCTCGGCGTGGATCGCGTGCGACAACTCGACCAGATCGGCACCGCGTCGCCGCACCAGGTCCTCGACGCTGTCGAGTGGGCTCGCTAACGGGGCGGTGGGCATCTTCGCAGTATCGCACCGCGACCTGAGCGGCCCGGGGCCCCCGGGGTCAGAGCTGCCCGGCGATGAATCCCGCCGCCTGGCCCGGGTAGGGCGGCTCGTCGTAGTCGTGGTGCGCATCCCGGTCGCGTCCGCCGACGACGCAGACCGGGTCGCCTGGGCTGCACAGGTCGATGGCCCGGCCGGCGAAGGCGCCCGTCGTCGACAGCGGCGTGTTGAACCGGTTGCCGGGGTTGCCGAACACCGCGACCGCCCTGATCTTGCCGGCCAGGGCGGGGTCCAGCGCGGGGGCGGACCCGAACTCACCGATGGTGTTGCCCAGCGGGGGGACCCCCGCGAGCATCGAGACCGCGGCGGCGCCCTGCGAGAAGCCGCCGAGGACGAGCCGCGTCGACGGGCACTGATCGACCATCTGCGCGATGTGGTCGCGGGCGTCGTTGGCGCCGTCGGCCGTCTGCAGGAAGTTGTAGCTGGCGGGATAGTTCACCGGGTAGTTGTCGACGCTGCGGCCGCCCAGGGCGGATTGCATGGCGGCGAACAGCGCGTCCCCGGTGGCGCCCAGGCCCGGCGGTTCGGCCGTGCCGCGCGCGAAGATCAGCTGGACGTCGGGACAGTCGGCCCGTGCCCGCGGCGCGCCACCGATGAGCGCGACCACCGACACCGCTACGGCGACAGCGGCACTGACAGCGAGGCCGACGACCGGCCGACTACGACAACCCATGCCGGAGATCCTCACATACCGCGGGGACAGCTTCGCACCACGAGCCCCGCCGACCAGCATCGGTCGTGCCGGCGCTCGCCGTCGCCGGACTAAGCCCGACGGTCCGACTCCTCACTCGCGCCGTGCCGGCGCTCGCCGTCGCCGGACTAAGCTCCCCCACTGTGGCCGACCCCCCGCCCGACCCCGACGAGCTGGCGCGGCGGGCCGCGCGGGTCATCGCCGAGCGCACCGGGGTCGTGCGTCACGACGTCGCCGTCGTGCTGGGTTCGGGTTGGTCGCCGGCGGTGGCCGCGCTCGGCTCCCCCACCGCCGTCCTACCCCAGGCCGACGTCCCCGGCTTCACCCCGCCGACGGCCGTCGGGCACACCGGGCAGCTGATGTCGATGCGCGTCGGCGACCACCGGGTGCTGGTCCTGGTGGGGCGGGTGCACGCCTACGAGGGCCACGATCTGCGCCACGTCGTGCACCCGGTCCGCGCGGCCTGCGCGGCGGGGGCCCGCGTCGTGGTGCTCACCAACGCGGCCGGGGGGTTGCGGCCGGACCTGGCGATCGGCGCGCCGGTCCTGATCAGCGACCACCTCAACCTGACGGCGCGCTCGCCACTGGTCGGGCCGCACTTTGTGGACCTGACCGACGCGTACTCGCCGCGGTTGCGCGCCCTCGCGCGGCGGGCCGACCCCGCGCTGCCCGAGGGCGTCTACGCGGGGCTGCCCGGCCCGCACTACGAGACGCCCGCCGAGATCCGGATGCTGCGGACGCTGGGCGCCGACCTGGTCGGCATGTCCACGGTGCACGAAACCATCGCGGCCCGGGCCGCCGGCGCCGAGGTCCTGGGGGTGTCGTTGGTCACCAACCTGGCCGCCGGCATCAGCGGCGCGCCCCTGAGCCACGCCGAGGTGCTGGCCGCCGGCGCCGCCTCGGCGGCCCGGATGGGTGCCCTGCTCGCCGACATCGTCGGGCGCGTCTAGAGCGCGGCCATGACGCCCGAGGAGTGGATCGCGCACGACCCGGATCCCGCCACGGCGGCCGAGCTGGCGGCCTGCGACGCCGACGAGCTCGCCGCGCGGTTCGCCCGCCCGCTTACCTTCGGCACCGCGGGCCTGCGCGGCCCGGTGCGCGGCGGGCCGGACGCCATGAACGTCGCGGTGGTGTCGCGCGCGACCTGGGCGGTGGCTCAGGTGCTCAAGCGCCGCGGCCTGGGCGGCTCCTCGGTGGTGGTGGGTCGCGACGCCCGGCACGGCTCCGCGGCGTTCGCCACGACGACCGCCGAAGTGCTTGCCGCCCAGGGCTTTTCGGTGCTTCTGCTGCCGGGGGCGACGCCGACGCCGGTGCTGGCGTTCGCGGTCCGGCGCACCGGCGCGGCCGCGGGGATCCAGATCACGGCCTCGCACAACCCGCCGGGCGACAACGGCTACAAGGTGTACGCCGACGGCGGCATCCAGATCATCTCCCCCACCGATCGGGATATCGAAAACGCCATCGGCACAGCGCCTTTCGCCGACCGCATCCCGCGCACGCCGGTGTCACCGGCGCGCACCGACCTTTTCGACCGCTACGTCGAACGCGCGGCCGGCCTGCGCCGCGGCACCGGCTCGGTGCGGGTGGCGCTGACCCCGCTGCACGGCGTGGGCGGCGCGGTGGCCGTCGAGACGCTACAGCGCGCCGGCTTCACCCAGGTGCACACCGTGGGCGCCCAGTTCGCGCCCGACCCCGACTTCCCCACCGTCGCGTTCCCCAATCCCGAGGAGCCCGGCGCCACCGACGCGCTGTTGACCCTGGCGGCCGACGTCGGCGCCGACGTCGCGATCGCTCTGGATCCCGACGCCGACCGATGCGCGGTCGGCGTCCCGGACGCCGGGGGCTGGCGCATGCTCTCGGGCGACGAAACCGGTTGGCTGCTAGGCGATTACCTGCTCGCCACGGCGCGGCCCGGCGCCGTGGTGGCCAGCACCGTGGTGTCGTCGCGGATGCTGGCGGCCATCGCCGCGCGGCGCGGCGCGACGCACGTCGAGACCCGCACCGGGTTCAAATGGCTGGCCCGCGCCGACGCGTCGGTGCCCGGCGGCAGGCTGGTCTACGCCTACGAGGAGGCGATCGGGCACTGCGCCGACCCGGACGCCGTGCGCGACAAGGACGGCATCAGCGCCGCGGTGCTGGTGTGCGACCTGGTGGCCGCGCTGAAGGAGCGCGGCGACACGCTGCCCGGGGCCCTCGACGAGCTGGCCCGCCGCTACGGCGTGCATGACGTCGCCGCGGTGTCGCGGCGGGTCGCCGACCCGGCCGAGGCGGCGCGGCTGCTGGACCGGTTGCGCGCCGACCCGCCGCGACGGCTGGCCGGAGTTCCCGCCACCACCGCCGACCTCGGCGACGCGCTGATCTTCACCGGCCGCGCCGACGACGCGTCGGCGCGGGTGGTGGTGCGCCCGTCGGGCACCGAGCCAAAACTGAAGTGCTACATCGAAATTCGCTGCCCGGTGGCCGGCGACCTGGCGGCCGCGCGGGCCCGGGCCCGGGCGCTGCGCGACGACGTGCTCGCCGCGGTGCGCAACTGGTAGCTAGCGCGGCCCGTATTGGCGGTCGCCCGCGTCGCCCAGCCCCGGCACGATGTAGGCGACGTCGTTGAGCCCGTCATCGACGGCCACCGTGTACAGGCGCGCGGTCGGTGCGCATCCCTCAAGCGCGGCAATGCCTTCCGGCGCGGCGACCGCGCACAGCACGGTGATGTCGTCGGCCCCGCGGTCGCGCAGTAGGCCGACGGTGTGCCGCATGGACCCGCCGGTGGCCAGCATCGGGTCGAGTACCAGCACCGGCAGCCCCGCCAGTTCCGCGGGCAGCGTCTCGAGGTAGCCGGTCGCCTCGTGGGTGTCCTCGTCGCGCGCGACACCGACGAATCCCACGCGGGCACCGGGCAATAGCGCGAGCGCGGCATCGACCATGCCCAGCCCGGCGCGCAGCACCGGCACCAGCAGCGGCGGCCTGGCCAGCCGCACGCCGAGCGCCTCGGCCACCGGGGTGCGGATCCGGAACGTCTCCCGGGCCGCGTCGCGGGTGGCCTCGTAGACCAGCATCGTGGCGACGTCGCGCAGCGCGGCGCGGAATCCGGCGTCGTCGGTGCGCTCGTCGCGCATCGTGGTCAGCGACGCGGCCGCCAATGGGTGATCGACGACGCGGACTTCCATGGAATTTCACTGTATATAACGAACCGGCCGCGATTCGTTAACGCCCCGCGGACGCCACCCGCGTCGGCCCCGCCGACGCCCCGGCGCGGCCCTAAGCTCTGGCCCGTGCCCAGCCGAGATGACGCGCGAACTCGATTGACGCCCAGGGCCTCTCGGGCGTTGCGGGCCCTCGGCGCCGTCACGGTGCTGGCGCTCGCGACCGGCCCGGTCACGACGCGCGTGGCCCACGCCGCCGAGGCGGTTCCGCAGCCCTCGCACGTGGTGATCGTCGTGGAGGAGAACCACTCCGAGGGGCACATCGTCGGCAACAAGGCGGCGCCCTTCATCACCGCGCTGGCGGCCGGCGGCGCCAACATGACCCAGTCCTACGCCGAAACCCATCCCAGCGAACCGAATTACCTCGCCCTGTTCGCCGGGAACACCTTCGGGGTCACCCGGGACACCTGCCCCGTCAACGCCGGCGCCGCGCCCAACCTGGGGTCGGAGCTGCTGGCCGCGGGCTACACCTTTGCCGGGTTCGCCGAGGGCCTGCCCGCCGTCGGCTCGCCCGTGTGCAGCGCCGGCAAGTACGCGCGCAAGCACGTGCCCTGGGTCAACTTCGCCAACGTCCCGCCGGCGAACTCGCTGCCCTTCTCGGCGTTCCCGGCCAACAACTACGCCGCCCTGCCCACGGTGTCGTTCGTCATTCCCAACAACGACGACAACATGCACGACGGCTCGATCACCCAGGCCGACACCTGGCTGAACCAGCAGCTGTCGGGCTATGCCAAATGGGCCGTCGCCAACAACAGCCTGCTGATCGTCACCTTCGACGAGGACGACAACTCCAGCCGCAACCAGATCCCGACCGTGTTCTACGGCGCCCACGTCCGTCCCGGCAGCTACCCCGAGCAGATCAACCACTACAACGTCCTGTCGACGCTGGAGCAGATGTACGGCCTGCCCAAGACCGGGTACGCGGCGGGCGCGGCCCCGATCACCGACATCTGGGGCTAGTCGGCCGCGGGGTCGTCGCTATTGTGTGCCGCATGGCTGCTGACCTCGTGCCCATCCGCCTGAGCCTGTCCGACGGTGACCGCTACACGGTGTGGGCGCCCCGCTGGCGCGACTCCGGCGACGAGTGGGAGGCATTCCTGGGCAAGGACGAGGACCTGTTCGCCTTCGAATCCGTCGCCGACCTGGTCGCGTTCGTGCGCACCGACTCGGACAACGACCTGCTCGACCACCCGGCGTGGCAAGACCTGACCGCGGCGCACGCGCACGCGCTGGAACCCGCCGCGGATCAACAGTTCGACCTGGTCGCGGTCGAGGAGCTGGTCTCGGAGAAGCCGACCGAGGAGTCGGTGAACGCCCTGGCGGGCGCGTTGGCGATCGTGTCGTCCATCGGGTCGGTGTGCGAGCTGGCGGCGGTGTCGAAGTTCTTCAATGGCAACCCCAGCCTGGGCACGGTGTCCGGCGGCGTCGACCACTTCGCCGGCAAGGCCGGCCTCAAGCGCTGGAACGCGATCGCCGAGGTGATCGGCCGAAGCTGGGACGACGTGCTGGGCGCGATCGAGGAGATCATCACCACCCCCGACGTCGACGCCGCCGAGTCGGAGAAGGCCGCCGAGGAGCTCGCCGAGGAGCGCCCCGAGCCCGACACCGAATCCGACACCGACACCGAGGCGGCCGCGGACGCCGAGGCCGCGGAGGCGGCGGCCGACGACGACGAGGCCGAGAAGCCCGCGGGTGAGGCCGACGACGAGCCGGCCGAGGAGCGCGCCGCCGGTGACACCGTGGTGCTGGGCAGCGACAAGGACTTCTGGCTGCAGGTGGGCATCGACCCGGTCCGGATCATGACCAGCTCGGGCACCTTCTACACGCTGCGCTGCTACCTCGACGACCAGCCGATCTTCCTGGGCCGCAACGGGCGCATCAGCGTGTTCACCTCCGAGCGGGCGCTGGCGCGGTACCTGGCCGACGAGCACGACCACGACCTGGCGGACCTGAGCACCTACGACGACATCCGCACCGCGGCCACCGACGGCTCGCTGTCGGTGGAGGTCACCGACGACAACATCTACGTGCTCAGCGGGCTGGCCGACGACCTCGCCGACGGCCCCGACGCCGTCGACCGCGAGCAGCTGGACCTGGCCGTCGAGCTGCTCCGCGACATCGGTGACTACTCCGAGGAGGCGACGGTCGACAAGGCGCTCGACGCGGGGCGCCCGCTGGGCAAGCTGGTGGCCTACGTGCTCGAGCCCGACGCGGCCGACAAGCCGTCGCCGCCGTACGCGGCCGCGGTGCGGGAGTGGGAGAAGCTGGAACAGTTCGTCGACGGGCGCCTGCGCCGCGAGTGAGCCGCGTTTGACGGGTCCGTCCTGGACAGGAAGGGTGGGCCACGTGTCGCTTCCCGGTATCGGCCCGCTGCCGCTGTACGGCTTTCAACGCCCGGCGCTGTTGCTGTTCGCCCTGGTGCCGGCGGCGCTGCTGGCGGTCTACGTGCTCACCCAGGCGCGGCGGCGACGCCGGCTGCGTCGGTACTCCGAGGGCACCGTCACGCAATCGCCGTGGCGGCACCTCCCGATCGCCGTCTCGCTGCTGAGCCTGGTCCTACTGACGATCGCGCTGGCCACGCCCACCCACGACATGCGCATCCCGCGCAACCGCGCCGTCATCATGCTGCTCATCGACGTGTCGCAATCCATGCGGGCGACCGACGTGCCGCCGTCGCGGCTGGCCGCGGCGAAGGAGGCCGGCAAGCAGTTCGCCGAGCAGCTGACGCCCGCGATCAACCTCGGCCTGGTCGAGTTCGCGGCCAACGCCACGCTGTTGGTGCCCCCGACCACCAATCGGGAGGCCGTCAAGGCGGGCATCGACAGCCTGCAGGCGGCGCCCAAGACCGCGACGGGCGAGGGCCTGTTCACCGCGCTGCAGGCCATCGCGACCGTCGGCTCGGTGATGGGGGGCGGGGACGGTCCGCCGCCGGCGCGGATCGTGCTGGAATCCGACGGCGCCGAGAACGTGCCGCTGGACCCCAACGCCCCGCAGGGCGCCTTCACCGCGGCCCGCGCCGCGAAGTCCGAGGGCGTGCAGATCTCGACGATCTCGTTCGGCACGCCCTACGGCACCGTCGACTACGAGGGGGCCACCATCCCGGTGCCCGTGGACGACCAGACCCTGCAGAAAATCTGCGAGATCACCGACGGCCAGTCGTTTCACGCCGACAGCCTGGACTCGCTGAAGAACGTCTACACGACCCTGCAGCGCCAGATCGGCTACGAGTCCGTGAAGGGCGACGCCAGCCTGGCCTGGATGCTGCTGGGCACCGTCGCCATGGCCGGTGCCGTGCTGGCCGGGCTGCTGCTCAACCGCCGGCTGCCCGCCTGAGTCTCAGGTGGGCAGGCGCCGGTTGAGGACCAACGCCAACACCGTCGCGATCAGCGCCGCGACGACCCCCAGCCGCAACCAGCCGGCGCTGCCGGGGCCGGGCACCGTGCGGTAGCCGATCTCGTTCTCGATGGCGTTGTAGCTCTTGTTGAGCTCGGCGGCGTTGGTCGCGGTGTAGGCCTGCCCGCCGGAGAGCTTGGCGACGGTCTTCATCTGGTCGGTCGAGACGGGCACGGCGACGCGCTGCCCGTCCATCTCGATTTCGCCGCCCTGGTGCCCCT
>NZ_LZJC01000080.1 GCF_001666755.1 Mycobacterium sp. E1214
CGAGGGCGTGCAGATCTCGACGATCTCGTTCGGCACGCCCTACGGCACCGTCGACTACGAGGGGGCCACCATCCCGGTGCCCGTGGACGACCAGACCCTGCAGAAAATCTGCGAGATCACCGACGGCCAGTCGTTTCACGCCGACAGCCTGGACTCGCTGAAGAACGTCTACACGACCCTGCAGCGCCAGATCGGCTACGAGTCCGTGAAGGGCGACGCCAGCCTGGCCTGGATGCTGCTGGGCACCGTCGCCATGGCCGGTGCCGTGCTGGCCGGGCTGCTGCTCAACCGCCGGCTGCCCGCCTGAGTCTCAGGTGGGCAGGCGCCGGTTGAGGACCAACGCCAACACCGTCGCGATCAGCGCCGCGACGACCCCCAGCCGCAACCAGCCGGCGCTGCCGGGGCCGGGCACCGTGCGGTAGCCGATCTCGTTCTCGATGGCGTTGTAGCTCTTGTTGAGCTCGGCGGCGTTGGTCGCGGTGTAGGCCTGCCCGCCGGAGAGCTTGGCGACGGTCTTCATCTGGTCGGTCGAGACGGGCACGGCGACGCGCTGCCCGTCCATCTCGATTTCGCCGCCCTTGGTGCCGAACGAGATCGTCGAGATCTGCACGCCCTCGGACTTCGCGGCGCGGGCCGCGGTGAAGGCGCCCTGCGGGGC
>NZ_LZJC01000081.1 GCF_001666755.1 Mycobacterium sp. E1214
CAACGCCGCGCGGCTGCCCAGCCTGATGGTGCTCAGTGGGGTCAACTCCGCGCGCGACGCCGTCTACGCCCGCCCGGGCCGCCGCGTCGGTCAGCAGGCCGGGCGCCGGCTTGCCGGCCACCTGGGGCTCGGCGTCGGTGGCCGCCCGCAGCGCGGCGACCATGGCCCCGTTTCCCGGCAGCAGGCCGCGCTCGGTGGGCAGCGTGACGTCGACGTTGGCCGCCACCCACAGCGCGCCCGCGCGGATGGCCAGGGCGGCCTCGGCCAGGTCCTGCCAGACCAGGGACGTGGACAATCCCTGCACGACGGCCACCGGGGCGTCGTCGTAACTGTGCACCGGGCGCAACCCGACCGCGCGGACCTCGTTCGCCAACGCGGCCGTGCCCACGATGAGCACGGGCGAGTCCGCCGGCAGCTGGGTGGCCAGCAGCCGGGCCGCGCTTTGCGCGCTGGTGGCGACGTCGTCGGCGGTGGCGGTGAACCCGAGCTCGGTCAGGTGAGCCGCGACCTCCTCGGCGCTGCGCGACGCGTTGTTGGTGACGAAGAACGTCCGGCTGCGCACCTCGGCCAACGCCGCCACAGCGCCCTCGGTGGGGCTGCGGCCCCGAAACGCCGTGCCGTCGAGGTCCAGCAGCAGGCAATCGTATTCCTGCGCAAGGCTTTTCACGTCACTCCCCCGGTCAGCCGAGCTCGCCGACGCGGTCCTCGGCGTCCGTGACGCCCTCGACGTCGGCGGCCGCGGCCCGCAGGAACCACTGCAGCGCCTCGTCGTCGCGGCCCAGCGCCAGCAGGGTGTCGGCGTAGGAGTAGAAGAGCCTGGCCGCGGTCGTGCCGGTGCGGGAGGGGTCCAGCGCCGGCGTGGACAGCACCGTCAGCGCCTGCTCCAGCTGACCGAGGTCGGCGCGCGCCCCGGCCGCGACGATGCGCAGCTCGTCGGCGTCGTCGCCGCTGAGTTGGGCGGCCTCGGGCCCCCGCGCGAGTTCGATGGCCCGCTCCGGGCGGCCAAGCCCGCGCTCGCAATCCGCGATCAGCGCCAGCAGGGCGGACTTGCTGCCCATCCGGCGCGCCGCCCGCAGCTCGGCCAGCGCCTGCGCCCAGTCGCCGCAGTGGTAGGCGGCGATGCCGACCGCCTCGCGGATGGCCCCGATCCTGCTGGACCGCGCCCGCGCCGCGCGGGCGTGCTGCAGCGCGGCCTCCGGGTCCTCGTCGAGCAGCTTCCCGGCGGCGACCAGGTGCCGGGCGACCGCGTCGGCGGTGGCGCGGTCCAGCGTGCTCAATTCGCCGCGGATCTCGGGCGCCAGCTGCTTGGCCTCGACGTCGGCCGGGATCGGGGGCCCCTCGTGGCGGGCATCGTTGCGGGCGTCGGCCTGCTGTGGCTGCGACGGCCGCGCCCGGCCCGGGCCCGACCAGGAGCCGTCGCGCTCCCGGCGCGGTCCGCGCCGCGGCGGGACACCGCCGGTGCCCGGGCGCGGTCGCCGTTCGCCGCGCTGCCCCTGCCTGTCGTCGACCACGCTGCCGAGAATACGGGCAGCGCTCAGGCCTGCAGCCGGTTGGGCATGAGCGGCGCGATCACCGCCGGGCAGTACGTCGCGATGGCGACGATGGTGAACTTGCCCGCCATTTCGCGGGACATCCCGTTACTCTCGGCCATTCTCGCCACCACCGCGTCGAACGACCCGCCGGGCGTGAACAACATGGGGCAGACGGACTCGCCCAGCGCCAGCGTCGGCGCCGGCTGGCTGTAGGAGATGCCGGCGGTGGTCAGCGCCGACAGGAACGCGTTGCCCAGCATGTCCGCCCGGATGGGCGCCGAAAGCGCCGCGCCCAGCGCCGCGAGCCCGGTGACCGCCCCCAGCATCGGCAGGACGGTGGACCGCACACGCGACGCGAAAATCACCGTGACAACAGTGGCCGCCGCGGGTCACCTCCGCGACACGGTGAGGTAACGGTTTGCGCACGCGGGCGTTTCGCGGCCGGGGCCCGCCGGGGCGGCGGTGCTACACGCGCTCGACGCCGGCGACCGTGCGCTTGCCGCGGCGCAGCACCAGCCAGCGGCCGTGCAGGAAGTCCGACGGCCCGGGCGTCCAGTCCTCGCTGTCGACGCGCGCGTTGTTGACCGAGACGCCGCCCTCGTTGATGGTGCGGCGCGCGGCCTTCTTGCTCTCGGACAGGCCGGTGGCCACCAGCAGGTCGACGATGCCGTCCGGGCCGCCGGGTTTGAGCTCGGCGACCGAGGTCTCCCGCAGCGCGGCCGTCAGGGTCGCCTCGTCCAGGCGGTCCAACTCGCCCTGCCCGAACAGCGCGCGGCTGGCGTGCTCGACCGCCTCGGTGGCCGCCTCGCCGTGCACCAGCACGGTCAACTCGCGGGCCAGCCGCCGCTGCGCGGCGCGCTGCTGCGGGCGCTCGGCCGTCGCGGCCGCCAGCTCGCTCAGCTCGTCGGGCGACAGGAAGGTGAACCACCGCAGGTAGCGGATGACGTCGGCGTCGGCGGTGTTGAAGAAGTACTGGTACCAGGCGTACGGCGTGGTCAGCTCGGGGTCCAGCCACAGGCTGCCGCCGCCGGTGGACTTGCCGAACTTGGTGCCGTCGGCGGCGGTCACCAGCGGCACGGTCAGCGCGTGCACCGACGCGCCGAGCTGCTGGCGGACCAGCCGCACGCCGGCGATGATGTTGCCCCACTGGTCCGAGCCGCCGATCTGCAGGCTGCAGCCGTAGCGGCGGTGCAACTCGACGTAGTCGTTGGCCTGCAGGAGCATGTAGCTGAACTCCGTGTAGGAGATGCCGTCGCCCTCGAGGCGCCGCCGCACCGTGTCCCGGTCCAGCATGACGTTGACCGAGAAGTGCTTGCCGATGTCGCGCAGGAAGCCGATCGCCGACAGCGGCGCGGTCCAATCCAGGTTGTTGACGACGACGGCCCCGGTCGGCGAGTCGTCGAAGTCGACGAAGCGTTCCAGCTGGCCGCCGATCCGCTCGGCCCACGCGGCGACGGTGTCCGCCTCGTGCAGGCTGCGCTCGCCGACGTCGCGCGGGTCGCCGATCATGCCGGTGGCCCCGCCCGCCAGCACGATCGGGCGGTGCCCGGCGCGCTGGAACCGGCGCAGCGCCAGCAACGGCACCAGGTGTCCGGCGTGCAGGCTGGGCGCGGTCGGGTCGAAGCCGGCGTAGACGGTCAGCGGCGCGCGCTGGGCCTCGGCGGCCAGCGCTTCGAGATCGGTCGACTGGGCGATCAGGCCGCGCCAGCCGAGCTCGTCGAGGATTCCAGAAGACATCGCGGACGACTTTAGTCGCTGGTCCCGGGGGCGGGCGCCCGCGGACTTCGCCGGTACGCCGACACCTCCGGCCGCCCCGGCAGCCACAGCCGCCACGGCCGGTCCGCGGCCTGGCTGACTCCGACGCGCGGGCCCGACTGCGCCGTCAGGGGTTCGTGCAGCTCCACCAGCACCGGGCTGGCCGGGTCGAACACGTCGACGCCGTTGTCGTCCATGACGATGCCCAGCGCCGCGCACAGGTTGCCGGGGCCGCGGGCGAGCGCCGGGGCGCGCACCAGCTCGCCGCGGCGCGTGCGAGCCACGTCGGCGCCGTCCTCGATGGCGGCCGCCCGCAGCAGGACGGCCGCGGCGGTGCCGTCGGGTCCGCACGAGACGTTGGCGCACACGTGGATTCCGTGGCTGCGGTAGGTGTAGAGCCGCCCCGGCGGCCCGAACATCACGGCGTTGCGGCCGCTGCGACCGCGGTAGGAGTGGGCGGCGGCGTCCGGCCACGGCCCGTCCGGCACCCCGCCGTACGCCTCCACCTCGACGACGACGGCCCGCACGCCGCGGCAGGACAGGGTGGCGCCGAGGAGCCGGTGCGCGGCCGCGACCGGATCGACCAACAGCTGGTCTGCGGCCTCAACCACTTCAGCTCCTCGGATCCGGCGCACATCGGGCTTTCGGTAACCTACCGGCACCCGCACGTCCGAAGGAGCCCACTGATGCATGGGATCGACCCGGCCGCCACCGCGTGGCTGCTGGCCAGCACCGCGCTGGTCTTGCTGATGACCCCCGGCCTGGCGATCTTCTACGGCGGCATGGTGCGCATCACCGGCGTGCTCAACATGATCATGATGAGTTTCATCTCGATCCCGTTGGTGACGGTGGCGTGGCTGTTGCTCGGCTACAGCCTGGCGTTCTCCGACGACGGTGCAGGCGGCCTGATCGGCGGCCTCAAGCACGTCGGGATGCTGGGCATCGGCCCCGACACCGCGCACGGCGCAGTGCCCGAATTGCTGTTCGCCACCTTCCAATTGACGTTCGCGATCATCACGGCCGCGCTGGTGAGCGGCGCGATCGCCGACCGCGCCCGGTTCGCCGCCTGGATGGTGTTCGTGCCGATCTGGACCCTCGTGGTGTATTCGGTTGTCGCGCATTGGGTGTGGGGGCCCGGCGGCTGGCTGGCCAAGATGGGCGTGCTGGACTACGCGGGCGGGCTGGTCGTGGAAATCGTTTCGGGCGCTTCGGCGTTGGCCCTGGCGCTGGTGCTCGGCCCGCGCATCGGCTTCAAGAAGGACGCCATGCGACCGCACAGCCTGCCGTTCGTGTTGCTCGGCGTCGGCCTGCTGTGGTTCGGCTGGTTCGGCTTCAACGCCGGATCGGCGTTGGCGGCCAACGGAACCGCCGCCGCCATCTTCCTCAACACCTTGGTCGCCGGGTGCCTCGGCATGCTCGGCTGGCTCGCGGTCGAACAGACCCGCGACGGCCGGCCCACGACCTTCGGCGCGGCGTCCGGGGTGGTCGCCGGGCTGGTGGCGATCACGCCGTCGTGCGGCACCGTCAACACCCTGGGCGCCGCGGCCGTCGGTCTCGCCGCCGGCGTGGTGTGCTCCTTCGCCGTCGGCGCGAAATTCCGCTTCAACTACGACGATTCGCTCGACGTGGTGGGGGTGCACTTCGTCGGGGGCGTGGTCGGCGTGTTCCTGATCGGGCTGCTGGCCACCGCCGTCATGACGTCCGGTCCGCGGGGCCTGCTCTACGGCGGCGGCCTCGGGCAGCTGGGCAAGCAGACCCTGGCCATCGTCGTGGTGGCCGCCTACGCCTTCGCGGTGTCGTTCGCGCTGGCGAAGCTGATCGACCGGGTGCTGGGATTCCGGCTCAGCGCCGAGGACGAGACCACCGGGGTGGACCTGACCCAGCACGCCGAGACCGCCTACGCCGAGGGCGTGCACGGGCACCTGCCGCTGCGCCGCCCCGGCCTCGACCAGCGCTGACCCTGTCGCGACCTCTTGACACGACCCGCCGCGCGGTGGATATTTCATCACATGATGACTTCATCGAGTGATGAATTAATCTCCGTGGGCGACGAGCCGGCCGTCCGCATCGAGCACCTGCGGGTGGTCCGCGGCAACCGCCCGGCGCTGCACGACTTCTCCGTGCAGATCGCACGCGGCAGCATCACCGGGTTGCTCGGGCCGTCCGGATGCGGCAAGACCACCCTGATCCGCTGCATCGTCGGCACCCAGATCGTCACCTCGGGCACCGTCACCGTGTTCGGCCGCCCGGCCGGATCCGGGCCACTGCGCCGCCGCGTCGGCTACCTGCCGCAGAACCCGACGATCTACAACGACCTGCGGGTCGTCGACAACGTTCGCTACTTCGCCGCCCTGTATGGGTTCGACAACGACGCCGCCGACGCCGCCATCGAGCGGGTCGGCCTGACCGACCACCACACGGCGTTGTGCGCCAATCTCTCCGGTGGCCAGCGCACCCGGGTGTCACTGGCGTGCGCGCTGGTGTGCCAACCGGACCTGCTGGTCCTCGACGAGCCCACCGTCGGCCTGGACCCGGTGCTGCGGGCGGACCTGTGGGAGCAGTTCACCCGGCTCGCCGAGGCCGGCACCACGCTGCTGGTGTCCAGCCACGTCATGGACGAAGCGGACCACTGCCGCGATCTGCTGCTGATGCGCGACGGCCACCTCGTCGAACACACCACCCCGGCCCGACTACGAGAGGACACCGGATGCACGTCACTGGAGGACGCGTTTCTGTCCATCATCAGGCGCAGCACCATGCGTCAGGCGGGCTGAGCCTGCGCGGCTATACCGCGACCACGACCCGGATCCTGCGCCAGCTGGCCGCCGACCGTCGCAGCGTCGCCATGATCCTGGTGGTGCCGGTCCTGGTGATTGCATTGATGTATTTCATGTTTCGCGACGCCCCGCACCGCCCCGGCTCCCCGACGCCGTTCGACAATGCCTGCCTGATCCTGCTCGGCCTGTTCCCCCTGTTCGTGATGTTCATCATCACCGCCATCACCATGCAGCGCGAGCGGGCCTCCGGGACGCTGGAGCGCATCCTGACTACGCCGTTGCGGCGGCTCGACCTGCTGATCGCCTACGGCACCGCGTTTTCGGCGGCCGCCGCCGTGCAGGCCGTGCTGGCGTGCGCCGTGTCGTTCTGGGCGCTGGGTTTCCACACCGCCGGCAGCCCCGTATGGGTGTTCGCCATCGCGATCGTCAACGCGGTGCTCGGGGTCGGCCTGGGCCTGTTGTGTAGCGCGTTCGCGCGCACCGAGTTTCAGGCCGTGCAGTTCATTCCGCTGGTGATGGTGCCGCAGCTGCTGCTGGCCGGCATCATCGTGCCGCGCGAGCTGATGCCGCGGTGGCTGCAGTGGATCAGCGACGTGCTCCCGGCCAGCTACGCGCTGGAGGCCCTGCAGCAGGTGAACGCGCACCCCGAGCTGACGGGCACCGCCGTGCGCGACATCGTCGTGGTGCTGGGTTTCGCGTTCGCGGCGCTGTGCCTGGCGGCGGCGACGCTGCGCCGGCGGACGTCCTAGTGGCGACCGCAAGGCCGGCGTGGCCGGGCGCCGCGGGTCGCCACGGGGGGGTCGTAGTGGCGATCGCAAGGCCGGCGTGGCCGGGCGCCGCGGGTCGCCCCGGGGGGTCGTAGTGGCGATGAGCAACACCGAGCGCCGGCGTGGGCGCCCGGCCGGTGGCTCCGACGCCCGGGACCGTATCCTGACGAGCGCACGAGAGTTGTTCTCCCGCAACGGGATCCGCAACACGTCGGTGCGGGCGGTGGCGACGGCCGCGGGGGTGGATTCCGCGCTGGTGCATCACTACTTCGGCACCAAGGAGAAGCTGTTCGCCGCGGCCGTGCACATCCCGATCGACCCGATGGAGGTCATCGGGCCGCTGCGCGAGGTCCCGGTCGAAGACCTCGGCCACACCATCCCGTCATTGTTGTTGCCGCTGTGGGACTCCGAGATCGGCGCGGCCTTCATCGCCACCCTCCGGTCGATCCTGGCGGGCACCGAGGCCAACCTGTTCCGCACGTTCATCGAAGACGTGATCGGCGTGGAAGTCGGTGCGCGCGTCGACGATCCACCGGGCAGCGGCGTCGTCCGAGTTCAGTTCGTGGCGTCGCAACTGGTCGGCATCGTGATGGCGCGCTACATCCTGCAACTCGAGCCGTTCGCCTCATTGCCGGCCGAGCAGGTGGCGCGGACCGTCGCGCCGAACCTGCAGCGTTACCTCACCGGGGATCTGCCGGACGGGCTCGCTCCGTGAGCCGGGCGTGCTCCTCGTCGTCGACGTCGCGCGCCTCGTCGACGAGCAGCACCGGGATGCCGTCCTCGATGCGGTAGGCGCGGCGCAGCCGCGGGTTGTAGAGCAGCCCGTCGCCGTCGGGGACGAACACCAGCGGACCCCGGTCGGCCGGGCACACCAAGATGCTCAGCAGCGAATCCTCAACCATCCGACCGACCCCCCAACTCCGACCGCACCCCAGGCGTCAGCCGGCGAAATTCCTCCGCGTCCGTGTCGAAGTACCACGCCTGGCGCCCCGGTTTCGGGATGCCGGCCGCGCGCAGCGCGCTGACGGTGGGACGATACGTCGCGCTCAGCGTCAGCTCCGGCACCACGTGCACGATGTCGGGTCCCACCCCCACCGGGATCTTCCCGCTCGCCTCGGTCAGGTCGGCCGCCGTCACGCTGGCACCGGGCAGCAGCGTCACCGCCGAGACCGCGACCTCCCCGTCGCCGACAGGCACGTTGTAGGTGACCGCGAGGTCGACACCGTTGACGCAGCCCAGCGCGTCGGTGACCCGCTCGGGGTACACCAGGCCGCGCGCGGTGTGCACCAGCGAGCCCCGCCGGCCCGCCCACCAATAGTCGCCGTCGTCGTCGCGATAGAACAGGTACTCGGTGTCGATCCAGGTGTCCCCGGCCGCGAACACCCCGCGCTTGACCTTGGCGGTCGGGTCCACCGGGCCGTTGCTGGCCGCCAGCAGCACCCCGACCTCCTTGGGCGCCGCAACCTGGACGAAGCCGCGGTCGGTTTCCCGGATCAGGTCGTGCTCCGGGTCGTAGGCGCCCAGCTCGATGCGCCCCGCGCCGGGGAGCGGGCGGCCCTTGCTGCCGGTCTTGGCCCCCGACACGTTGGCCAGCACCGCCTGCCCGTCGGTGGTGGCGAAGAACTCGACGACCTGAGCGGGGGCGAACGCGTCGAGGATGCGGCCCCACAACCCGGTCGGCATGCCCGACCCAATGAACAGCCGCACCGGGTGGTTGCCGTGCAGGACGAACGCGGGGTCGTCGACGATCTCGCGGAGCATCGCCCAGGTGTAGGACACCACGGTGACGCCGTACTGCCGCACCTCCTGCACGAAGCGATCGCGGTCCAGGCCGCGCGACAGCGCGATGCGGGTGCCGCCGACCACCGCGCCGCCGAGGCTCACCAAGAGCGCCGACTCGTGGTGCAGCGGCGTGAGGCAGTAAACGGTGTCGCGGCGGTCCAGCGCGGCGGTCGAGGCGGTCCCGAACGCCGACACGGCCCAGCGGTAGTTGGTGATCTGCTTGGCAACCAGCTCGCCGCCGGCCGCGCTGAACGCGATGAAGGCCAGGTCCCGCGCCAGGCCCGGGTTGGGCCGGTACCAGCCGGGCAACTCGACGGCGTCCGGGTCGATCTGCTCCATGTCGATGACCGGCGTTTCGGCGTCGGAGCCCTCGGGCAGGTGCAGGTCGCGCGCCTCGCCGCCGCCGAGCACCAGCACCTGGCGCAGACCCTGGCGGTCGGCGCCCAGCACCGCGTCCAGGTTGGTGGGGTCGGTGAGCAGCGCGGTCACTCCCCCGAGCCGGACCGAGGCGGCCAGGTCGGCGTCCGGACGCATCACCACCGCGACGGCCCCCAGCCGGGACAGTGCCGCGATGGCCACCAGCGCGCTCGGGCGGGTTTCCATGAGCACGCCGACCCGTTCGCCCTGCCGCACCCCGACCTCGATGAGGCCGCGCACGACGTTGTTGATGCGCCGGTTGACGTTTTCGTAGGTGTGCACCCGCCCGTCGAACAGCAGAAATTCCCCGCGCGGGGCGTCGCGCGCCTGTTCGTCGATGATGCGGCCCAGCGAGATCCGGGTGTGGTCGTTGAGCTGTCCGAGCCGGGCCAGTCGCGGCAGGGTGCGGTAGGTCTCGACGGCCAGCGTGCGCACCGACTTGTTGGCCGTGACGACGGTGCCGGCCGCGCCGCGGGCCAGCGCGAGCGCCGCCTCCGACGCCTCGCCGAGGCCGTGCGCGAGCCGCGAACTGAGCGCCACGCCGCTGTCACTGTGCTCGGCGGGCTGGTCGGCCATGAGGTCGATGCTGTCGGGTTTGTCGCCGCCGGTGGACAGCCACTTGACCCACTCGGCGACCGTCGGCCAGCTCTGTTGCGCGGCCTTCGACCCCACGACCAGGCCGAAATGCCCGGTGCGGATGGTGGTTTCGTACACCTCGGCGTCCGGCGCGGCCCGCCGGATGCCGCGCACCGAGGCCGGCTGCCCGATGTCGTCGACCTCGCCGACGAAGGCCAGCACGGGGCAGGTGATGTCGGTGAGCGTCACCATCTGGCCGTTGACGGCAAAGCCCCCGGTCATCATGCGGTTGTGGGCGATGAACTGCTTGAGCAGCTCGGAGATCGCCGGCCCCGACCACGCGATCCAGCCCTCACGCTCGAGGAACCGCCGCTGCTGCTCGCGCGGCAGCAGGGCCTCGCGGTCGTGCAGTTGGCGCAGAAAATCCACCCGCGCCTTCGCGGTCTTGAGCGGGTCGAGCATCTGGAAGCCGGTGCGCGCCATCCAACTGGGGATGGCCAGCCGGCTGAAGACGTGGTCGGCCATGAAGTTGGCGGCGGGCGCGGCGAAGTTTGCGGGAATCCCCATCGGCAACGCCGCCAGCGTGTCCACCGGCGAACCGAAGGTGACAATGCTGGCGAGGCTCTTGGAACGCCGGTAGGCGGCGACCTGGTAGCACCACATGCCGCCCTGCGAGTAGCCGACGAGGTGGACGTCGTTGCCGGTGGTCTCCCTGACGGTGTCGATGGCCTCGCTGAGCGCGACGATGTGGTCGGCCAGGGTGCGGCGCATCCCACCCTCGACCTTGTCGGGTTCGCCGAAGTCGATCACCCAGGGGTCGAGCCCGTTGGCGTGCAGGATGCCCACCGCGCCCTCGTCGCGGGTGACGTCCCACATGTTCGCCGACATCATCATCGGGTGCACCATCAGCACCGGCGGTCCGACGGGGCGGTTGCCGCGCCGGCTGTCCGGCGGGAAGTACCGCCGGAGCTTGTACATCGGCACGCTCTCGACGATCTGCGAGGGCGACGGCACGCTGCCGGTCTCCAGACCGCCCAGCCGCAACACCTCCAGCCCGTTCTGGGCCGTCGCGATCAGCCGCTCGACGGGTCGTGTGACCACCGAAAAATTGAGATCCACCGCTGCTCCCTGACTCTTGACAGCTTCGACATCATGGCACAACGGGGCAGCTAGGAGGGCGGAGGCTCCGTCGGAGCGCCCGCCGGGCTTCCCGTGCGACCGGGATCAGATGTGGCCGGGCATGCCACCCATGTCCGGCATCCGGTCGATCGCCGGCGGGGCCATCGGCGGCGGGTCGATCCGGGCCGGCGGTTCCATCGGCGGCGGGTCGATCCGCGGCGGGGGCGCGATCGGGGCGTCGATCGGAGGCGGCGGCCCGACCGGCGGCGGCGGCGCGATGGGCGGGGGCGGCGGCGGCAGGAAGGGGCTGCCCACGCAGGCGGCGTTGCCCGGCGCGCCGGCGCAGGCCGGGTCGAGCGGGTTGGTGGGCACTTGGGGCGGCGGCGCGCCCTGGTAGTACGGGCCGCCCTGACAGATCGGGTCGAGCGGCATCTGGATGCACTTGGGGTCGTTGGGACCGGTGGGGGCGTCGTCCAACGGGACCGGCGTCCGGACCTCGGCGAGGACGCCGGGCGCCGCGGCGGCGGCAACGCTCGGGAACACCGCGGTGCCCGCCGCGGCGAACGCCGCGGCCACCGCCGCCTTCGCCACCGCGCCCCGAAGACCCGTCGACACGTACCCGCCCATCCGACTCCCCCTTTGCTCGCTGAGCTCACTCTGACATTCCGGCACCGACTGGGCAAAGGTTTGCCGCAAAGCGCACCCGAGGATCGGGCCGGGGCGGATCAGGCGCGGTCGTGGAGCGTGACGTGGTAACCGTCGGGGTCGGCGAAGGTGAAGGTGCGGCCGAACGGACCGTCGATCGGCGGGGAGACGATTGTGTGACCGCCGGCGACGAGGGCGTCGTGAATGGCCTGCACGTCGGTGGCGTGCAGCCAGATCGCGGTGCCGATCCCCGGGCGCGGGGCGGCGGCGAGGTCGGTGCCCGCGATGACCTCGCGGAGCGCGAAGGCGATGGGCGCGGTCTCGAAGACGACGGCGTGCGCGGGACCGGCCTGCGCCCGGACAAGGCCGAGGTAGTGCTCGTAGAACTCCCGCGCAGCGTCGAGGTCACGTGTTTGCAGGGAGATGAAGTCGGGGCCGGTGACGGGCATGCTGGCCATCCTTCCGAGAGTGTCAGTTATCTGACATAAATCAACCTATGTCAGAATACTGACATGAGTCAAGGCAGTGCGCGCGTCGACCTGGACAGCTCCCTGGGCTATCTGCTCAAAGAGGCGTCGAGCGCCCTGCGGGCGGCCATGGAAGAGGTGTTGCGGCCCTTGGGGATGACCGTGACGCACTACTCCTGCCTGGAGCTACTGGCCCAACGACCGGGCCTGTCGAACTCCGAGCTCGCCCGGGGCGCGTTCGTGACCCGGCAATCGATGAACGTGTTGCTCCAGGCCCTGGAACGAGACGGCTACGTGACGAGGGCCGCGCAGGCGCCCGTCGGGAAGGCCCTCCCCACCCGCCTCACCGCGCGCGGCCGGCGCAGCCTGGAGAAGGCGTCGGCGGCAGTGCGCGCCGTCGAACTCCGGATGCTGGCCGGGTTGACCGACGCCGAACAGTCCGACGCATTCCGGCTTCTGCGGAGCATGGTCGATTCCCTGCGCGCGGGACCCGACGACCGCTAGCTCACAGCCGGCGCCCGCGCCGTGTGACGATCGCGATAAGTGTTGTAACTGCGGAGTTTCCCCGAGCCGCGGCGCCGAAAGTGGATGTCACGATGGCGCTGGGCAACCGGAACTTCGAGGAGAATCGATGGCTTGGGGAATGTCTCGCGCCCGGGGTGGCGCCGCGACGATCGCGGTGGCCGTGTCGCTCGCGGCCGCGGCGGGGGCGAGCCCCGCGTACGCGGCGCCCGTCGCGCAGGACCCACCGCCGGCTCCCGCCGCGCCGTCCACGAATGCGCCGCGACCGCCGCTGCACTACGGACAGCCGCCGGCCGCCGAGGCGCCGGGCGACAGCAGCGGCCAAGGTGACGGCGGTGGCGGTGGCGGCGGCGGGGGCTGACGCGGGCGGCCGGTGACGCCGCGCCGCTGCTCCGGGTGACCTTTTTGCTACCGTCGGGCCAGTGGTGCACCTATTGGGGGCTGAGGCCGTCCACTTGGAATACCCGACTCAAGTGGTCTTCGAGTCGGTCACGCTCGGCGTCAACGACGGCGCGCGCATCGGCATCGTCGGGCGCAACGGCGACGGCAAATCCAGCCTGCTGCGGCTCCTGACGGGCCAGCAGTCACCCGACGCCGGCCGCGTCACCCGCCGCAGCGGGTTGCGCGTGGGCGCGCTCAGCCAGGCCGACACCCTCGACCCGGAGCGCAGCGTGGGCTGGACGCTGGTCGGCGACCAGCCCGAACACCAGTGGGCCGGCGACGCGCGGGTGCGTGACGTCGTCGGCGGGCTGGTGTCCGACATCGCCTGGGAGGCCCGGGTCGGCACGCTCAGCGGCGGCCAGCGCCGACGCGTGCAGCTGGCCCGGTTGCTCGTCGACGAGTGGGACGTGATCGCCCTCGACGAGCCCACCAACCACCTCGACATCGAGGGCATCACCTGGCTGGCCGAGCACCTCGGGCAGCGCTGGGCGCGAAGCGCCGGTGGACTGCTGCTGGTCACGCACGACCGATGGTTCCTCGACGAGGTCGCCACCACCACCTGGGAGGTGCACGACGGCATCGTCGAGCCGTTCGAGGGCGGATACGCGGCCTACGTCCTGCAGCGCGTCGAGCGGGACCGGCTGGCCGCCGCCGCGGAGGCCAAGCGGCAAAACCTGATGCGCAAGGAGCTGGCGTGGCTGCGGCGGGGCGCGCCGGCGCGGACCTCCAAGCCCAAGTTCCGGATCGAGGCCGCCAACCAGCTCATCGAGGACGTGCCGCCGCCGCGCAACACCGTCGAGCTCGCCAAGCTCGCCACCGCCCGGCTGGGCAAGGACGTCATCGACCTACTCGACGTGTCCGTCTCCTTCCCGCCCGACAGCGGCCGCCCGGTGCTGCGCGACGTCGAGTGGCGCATCGCGCCCGGCGAACGGACCGGCATCGTCGGCGCCAACGGCGCCGGAAAGTCCACGCTGCTGGGCCTGATCGACGGCACGGTGACGCCGGACTCCGGGCGCGTCAAGCGCGGTAAGACGGTGCGGCTGGCGGTCCTCGACCAGCGCGGTGCGGAGCTCACCGCCGTCGCCGACGACCGCATCGCCGACCTGCTCGGCCGGCTGCGCGGCGGCTACGAGGTCGACGGCCGCGAGGTGACGCCGACGCAGCTGCTGGAGCGGCTGGGGTTCGGCAAGGGCCAGCTGTCGGCGCGGGTGGCCGAGCTTTCCGGCGGGCAGCGGCGCCGCCTGCAGCTGATGCTGACGCTGCTCGCCGAGCCCAACGTGTTGCTGCTCGACGAGCCCACCAACGACATCGACACCGACACGCTGACCGCCGTGGAGGATCTGCTGGACTCGTGGCCGGGCACGCTGATCGTGGTGTCGCACGACCGCTATCTGCTGGAGCGGGTCACCGATCAGCAGTACGCGATCCTCGACGGGCGGTTGCGGCACCTGCCCGGTGGCATCGACGAGTACCTGGCGCTGGTGGCCGGTCGCGCCACCACGCCCCCGGAGGCGAAAAGCGTTGCACCGCAGTCGATGTCAGGATCCCAGCGGCGCGCCGCCGAAAAGGAGTTGGCCGCCGTGGACCGCCGACTGGCGAAGCTGGCCGAGCGGATCGCCGACAAGCACCGCGAACTGGCCGAGCATGACCAGTCCGACCATGTCGGCGTCTCGCGGCTCACCCACGAGCTGCGCGCGCTGGAGGACGAGGTGGGTGAGACGGAGGCCCGCTGGCTGGAGCTGTCGGAGGCGCTGGAGTAGCGCCCGGCTCAGCGCCAGCGCAGCAGCACCAGCTCCGAACAGAACCCCGGGCCGGTCGCGATCAACAGGCCGGGGCTGCCGCTGGGCGGCGGTTTGGCGATGGTGTCGCGCAGGATGTGCGGCACCGACGCCGACGAGAGGTTGCCGACCTCGCCGAGCGACCGCCAGGTCAGCTCGTGTGAGTCCGCGGGCAACGCGAGGCTCCGGGCGACCGCGTCGATGACCTTGGGACCGCCGGGGTGGGTGACCCACGCGCCGACCTCGCCGGTCGTGAGCCCGTGGTCGGCGAGCAGGCCATGGACGTCGCCGGCCAGGTACCGGTCGATGAGGGCGGGCAGGTCGGGCGACATCGTCAGTTGCGGGCCGCCCGAGCCGACGTTCCAGCCCATGATGTGCAGCGTGTCGGGGTAGAGCCGGCTGCGGGAATCGACGATGTCGGGCCCGCCGGGGCTCAGCCGCTCGGCGCGGCGATCGCCAACGGCGACCACGGCGGCCGCCCCGTCGCCGAACATGGCGGTAGCGACCAGTCCCGACACCGTGGGCTTGACCCCCGGGAAGGTGAGCGAGCACAACTCGACCGACACCAGGGCGGCGACGCCGTCGGGCGCCCCGCGCAGGTAGTCGTGCAGGCGCCCGACCCCGCCCGCACCGGCCGCACAGCCCAGGCCGTACAACGGCATGCGGCGCACGTCGGGGCGCAGGCCGAGCCGGCCGGCGATGCGGGCGTCCAGGGAGGGCACCGCGACGCCGGTGACCGTGGTGGTGGCGATCATGTCGACGTCGGACGGTGTCAGGCCCGCCTCGTCGAGGGCGCCCAGCAGCGCTTCGCAGCCGAGGTCGACGGCGTTGTCGATGAAGATCTCGTTGGCGTGGCCGAAGTCGGTGAGCGCCGCGTAATCCTCGAGCGGCAGCACGAAATGGCGGCTGTTGACCTTGGCCGCGGCGTGTAGCCGCCGGACAATGTCCTCGTGCTCTTTGAGCGCCGGGAGCTCGACGAGCTGGTCGGTGATCTCGCCCTGTCGATAGCGGTTTCGCGGCAGCGCGCCGCACACACCCGCGATGACGCTCATGCCCTACTCTCCGGCCGTCGAGGAGTCCTCTCGCTGATCACGAAAGCTTAGGCGGTTCGGTTCGGGTCCCGCAAAAATTCGTTCTATTCAACACTTGTCGCATTGCGCGGTCGGCGGTGCGCGGATTACGGCGCGCCAGCACGCATTTCACCGCCGATCACCGTCGTCGTCCTTGAGCGCCATCGCGATCAACGCGTCGGTGCTCAGCGAGTCGATCGGGTCGTCGCCGACATCGGCCCCGGCAGTGGGTTTTTCGGGTTCGCCGGCGAGTGCGAGCAAGGTGTCCAGTAGCCCCGTCCGGCGCAGCTCGCGCAGCGGGATCTTGCGCAGCACCGACCAGATGCGGTCCTCTTCGCTGTCCGCGGGATCGTCGTGCCGCAGTTGCCCGCGCAGGTGCTCGGCCAGCGCCGCGGGGGTGGGGTAATCGAAGATCAGCGTTCGCGGCAACGGCAGCCCGACGGCGCCGGTGAGGCGGTGCCGCAGCTCGACGCCGGTGAGCGAATCGAATCCGAGGTCACCGAAGGCGCGGCTGGGGTCGATGGCGTCGCCGCCCGGGTGGCCTAGAACGGCCGCGGCGTGCTCGCAGACCACTTCGAGCAGTCGGCGGCGCTGGTCGTCGGGCGACAGGGCGCGCAGCTGCCGGGCGACGTCCGGCGCCCCGTCGAGTTCGGCGCCCTTCACGCCCGCGGCACCGCCGAGCCAAAACCGTTGTCGGGCAAAAGCGTACGTGGGCAGGTCGGTCCGACGCGGATTGGTGCCAGCGAAGGTGGCGCCCCAGTCGACGTCCACCCCGGCGCCGAACAGGCGCGCGGCCGCCTCCAGCATCGCCTGCGGTTCGGGGCGGTCGGCGGCCAGGCCGGCCACCGACACCACCCGCTCACCGGTCAACCCCTGCTCCAGCGCCGCGGTCAGCGCCGCGCCGGGGCCCACCTCGACGAACACCTCACCACCCAACGACTCCGCCGCCGCAACACCGGCGAAGAACCGCACCGGTGCCCGCACGTGGTCCACCCAGTACCCCGTCGACCCGTACCCCGGCCCGGCCGGCTGCCCTGTGACGTTCGATACCAACGCCACCCGCGGCGTTGCAGCCGTCAAGCCCCCGATCTGCTCGGCGAACGGCGCCAGCATCGGCTCCATCAACGCCGAGTGAAACGCGTGCGAGACCGCCAACGGCCGCACCCGCACACCCTCGGCGGCCAGCCGCCGCACCACCGCCTCGACCGCGTCCCGCTCCCCCGACACCACGACCGCCCGCGGTCCGTTGACCGCGGCGACGCTCACCCCCGCACCCAGCAGCGGCGCCACCTCGGACTCGGCGGCGCCCACCGCGACCATCACCCCGCCCGCGGGCAGCGCCCCCATCGACCGGCCGCGGGCCGCCACCACCCGCGCGGCGTCCGGCAGCGACAACACCCCCGCCACGCAGGCCGCCGCGATCTCGCCCACCGAATGTCCCAGCACCACGTCGGCGACCACGCCCCACGACCGCCACAGCGCCGCCAGGGCCACCTCGACGGCGAACAACGCGGGCTGCGCGAACTCGGTGTCGCGCAACGCCGTTGGGTCGTCGCCCCACATCACCTCGCGCAGCGGCCGACGCAGATGCCCGTCCAACGCCGCCACCGCGGCATCGAATGCCTGCGCGAAGACCGGGAACCGCCGCCACAACTCACGCCCCATCCCCAGCCGCTGGGCACCCTGACCGGGAAACACGAACACCGTCTTGCCCAGCGCCGTGGCGCGGCCCAGCGCCGCGGGCGCGCCGGGGTTGCCGGATGCCAATGCCGCCAGCCCGTCCACCAACGGCGCGCGGCCCGCACCGACCAGGACCGCGCGCTGCTCGAACACCGTCCGCGTCGTCGCCAGCGACCAGCCCACATCCACCGCGCTCACATCCTCGTCGGCGCCCAACCGGGCCGCCAGCCGCTCGGCCTGCGCCGCCAGGGCCGCGTCCGTGCGCCCCGACACCACCCACGCCACCATCGGATCACCCTGCGGTGCAGCGTCGTGCGGCACCGCAGGTGCCTGCTCCACGATCACATGCGCGTTGGTCCCGCCCATGCCGAACGACGACACCCCCGCTCGCCGCGGACGCCCACGCTCGGGCCACGGCGTCGCATCCGTCGGGACCCGCAGCGCCTTCCGGTCGAGGACCGAGGTGGAGCTGGCGTGGTTGAGCGTCGATGGGACGACCGAATGCTGCAGCGCAAGAAGGGTTTTCAAGAGTCCGGCGATGCCGGCGGCGCCGCCGGCGTGTCCGATGTTGGTCTTGACGGAACCGAGCAGCAGCGGGGCCGGGCGGCCCGCGAAGACTTGCCTGAGCGCCTCGGCCTCGACGGCGTCGCCCACCGCGGTTCCGGTGCCGTGGGCCTCGACGTAGTCGACGTCGGCGCCGTCGAGGCCGGCGGCGGCCAGCGCGCGGCGCAGCACGTCGGCTTGGTGCGCGGCCGACGGCACCGTCTGGCCGGCGGGGTGGTGCCCGGCGTTGCCGACCGCCCCGCCCCGGATGACCCCGCGCACGCGGTCGCCGTCGCGCAGCGCCGCGTCCAACGGCTTGAGCAGCACCAGGCCGCCACCCTCGCCGCGCGCGTAGCCGTCGGCGCGCCGGTCGAACGCGTAGGTGTGCCCGGAGGGTGATACCGCTCCGAATTCCCGCTCCAGCAGCGCACTTTCGGCGGCGAGGTTCAGGTGTACGCCGCCGGCGACGGCCAGCGGCGACTGCCCGGCGCGCACGCTTTCGCAGGCCAGGTGCACGGCCACCAGGGACGAGGACTGGCCGGAGTCGACGGTCAGGCTGGGGCCGCGCCACCCGAGGGCGTAGGAGATCCGGTTGGCGATCATGCCGCGGCTGAGGCCGGTGAACGAGTGGTGGTCCAGGTGGTCGGCGACGTCGCGCAGCGTCAGGACGGCGTAGTCGTCGCCCATCGCCCCCAGGAACACCGAGACCTCTTGGCCGCGAAGCGTTTCCGGCAGAACGAAGGCGTCTTCGACCGCCTCCCACGCCAGTTCCAGCGCCAGCCGCTGCCGCGGATCCGTGGCCTGCGCCTCGCGCGGCGACACGTTGAAGAAGTCGGCGTCGAAGGCCGCGGCATCCACGGTGGCCCCGGCGGCCTCGCGGCCGTCCCGCAGCAGCTCCCAGAACGCGGCGGGCCCGGCCGCCCCCGGGAATCGGCAGGCCACTCCGATGATCGCGACGTCCGTCGGCGGCGGCAAGGTCAGGGGCCGACTTCGTCGTCGAGGATGGCGAAGAGCTGGCTGTCGGTCGCGGTGGCGATGTCGTCGTCGAACGCGGCGTCGGCGAAGCTCGGCAGCGTGGGGGGCGCCGGGGCCGCCAGCAGACCCTGGAGCCGGGCGACGAGCTGCGCCCGTTCGGCCGCGGTCCAGTCGGGCCGGTCGAGCAGGGCCTGCACTTCGGCGGTGAGGTCCTGGAAGCGGGCCAGTCGATCGGGCGGGGTGGGCGGCGGCGCGCCGGTGGCCAATTGGGCGTCGAGGTGCTCGGCCAGGGTGACGGGCGTGGGGTGGTCGAAGATCAGGGTCGGTGACAGCGTCAGCCCCGTCGCGATCTTCAGCCGGTTGCGCAACTCGACCGCGGTCAGGGAGTCGAACCCGAGGTCGGCGAAGGCCTCCTCGGGGTTGATGTCGTGGTGCCCCAACACCGTGGCGGCGTTGCCGCACACCACGTCCAGCAGCTCGGCCCGGCGCTGGTCGGCGGTCATGCCGTCCAGACGGGCCCGCAGCCCCGTCATCGACGCCATGTCCGTGGCGTCGATGACCCGGCGCGACGGCCGGGCGGCCAGCTGACTGAGCAGCGGCGGCAGCGCCGCGCCGTTGTGCGCGAGCGCCCGGGCGTCGAGCCGGGTGCCGACCAGCACGGGGCGTTCGTCGCGCAGCGCGGCGTCCAGCAGGGCCAGCGCTTGGGGGGTCGACAGCGTGGCCAGGCCGACGCGGGCCATCCGCGCCCGATCCCGCTCCCCCAGGTGCTCGGTCATTCCGGACGTTTCCTCCCACATCCCCCACGCCACCGACAGGCCCGGCAGGCCGCGGGCGCGGCGGTGCGCCGCGAGCGCGTCCAGGAAGCTGTTGGCCGCCGCGTAATTGCCCTGACCCGGGGCGCCGACGATGCCCGCCATCGACGAGAACATCACAAACGCCGCCAGATCCAGGTCTTGGGTCAGCTCGTGCAGGTGCCACGCCCCGCCGGCCTTGGCGTGCAGCACCGCGTCGACGCGCTCGGGAGTCAACGACGCGACCACGGCGTCGGCGAGCACCCCGGCGGCGTGGATCACCGCCCGCAGCGGGTACTGCTCGGGCACCTGGCCGAGCAGCGCCGCGACGGCGTCGCGGTCACCGATGTCGGCGGCCACCACCGACACGGACGCACCCGCCTCGCGCAGCTCGGCCACCAATTCGGCGGTGCGCTCGGCCGTTTCGCCACTGCGGCTGACGAGCAGCACGTGCGGCACCCGGTGCCGCGCGACCAGGTGTCGGGCCACCGCGGCGCCGGCCATCCCGGTGCCGCCGGTGATCAGTGCCGTCCCGCCCGCCAGCCCGGCGGGGCCGCCGGGCAGGGTGAGCACGACCTTGCCGACATGGCGGGCCTGGCTGACGAACCGATACGCCTCGGCGGCGTTGCGGACATCGAACGCCTTGGTGGGCAACGGAGTCAGCACGCCGGCACCGAACAGCTGCAGCAGGTCGGCGAGCATCCGCGCGATGTGGTCGGGCCCCGCCTCCATCAGATCGAACGCCCGATAGTGGGCGCCCCGGTGGGCGTGCGCGACGGCGTCGGGGTCACGCAGGTCGGTCTTGCCCATCTCGATGAACCGGCCGCCGGGCGCCAGCAACCGCAGCGACGCGTCGGTGAAGTCACCGGCCAGCGAGTTGAGCACGACGTCCACACCCCGGCCCGCCGAGGTGGCGGCGAACGTGGACTCGAAATCCAGGGTGCGCGAGTCGGCGATGTGGTCGTCGTCGATGCCCATGGCGCGCAACGTGTCCCATTTGCCGCGGCTGGCGGTCGCGAACACCTCGGCGCCCCAGTGCCGGGCCAGTTGCACCGCGGCCATCCCGACGCCGCCGGCGGCGGCGTGGATGAGCACCCGCTGCCCGGCCCGCAGCCCGCCCAGCACTGACAACCCGTAATAGGCGGTCAGGAACACCACCGGGACGCCGGCGGCGGAGACCGTCGACCAGCCCGGCGGCACCCGGGTCACCAACCGCGTGTCGACGGCTGCCTCCGAACCGGTCAACCCAAAGATGCCCATCACGACGTCGCCCACGCCCAGCCCGGTCACACCGGGCCCGACCTCGGTCACCGTCCCGGCGCCCTCGGCACCCAGCTCGGCGGCGCCCGGATACATGCCCAGCGCCACCAGCACGTCCCGGAAGTTGACCCCGGCGGCGGCCACCGCCACCCGCACCTGGCCGGCCGCCAATTCCGCGGGCGGGCCGCTGCGCACCGTCAGCTCCTCCAGCGTGCCGGTGCCGCCGGCGGCCAACCGCCACACCGCCGGCGGCGCGGGCAGCGTCAACTCCGGTCGGGCGGGCACCGGGCGCAGCCGGGCGCTGTAGGCGGTGCCGTCGCGCACCAACACCTGCGGTTCGCCGGTCGCGACGGCGGTCCCGACGTCCAGCGAGCCGTCGGAATCGACCAGCACGACGCGGCCGGGATGCTCGGCCTGCGCCGAGCGCATCAGCCCCCACAGCGCGGCGCCGGCCAGATCCGGAGCGTCCTCACCGGGCAGTCCCACCGCCCCGCGGGTCAACACCGCCAGGGTCCCGGCGCCGGCCAGCCGGGACTGGACCACGCCCAGCGCCTCGTGCGTGGCCGCGTATACCGAGGGCAGCGCCGCGGCGCCCTCGCGCCGCGCGTCCCACACCTCGACGGCGACGGCGCTGTCGCCCACCGTGATCGGCGTCCAGGTCAGCTCGAGCAGCTCCCCGCCGCCGGAGCGGGCCGCCGCGGCGGCCGTGAGCTGCTCGGCGGAGACCGCTCGGGTCACCAGTTCGCGCACCGACAGCACCGGCAGCCCCGAGGCGTCGGCGAGCTCCACGGTCACGGCGCCCGCGCCGACGGGCGCGAGCCGCACCCGCACCCGGGCGGCGCCCGCCGCGAACAGGCTGACGCCCTGCCAGGAGAACGGCAGCACGGTCTCGCCGCCGTCGTCGGCGACGCCGAGGGCGTGCAGGGCGGCGTCGAGGACCACCGGGTGGATGCCGAAGCCGCCCGTGCTGACGCCGTCGGGTTGCGCGGCCTGCACCTCGGCGAAGATTTCGGCGCCGCGCCGCCACACGGCCCGCAGCCCGCGGAAGGCCGGGCCGTAACGGTAGCCGCGGGCGGCCAGGTCGTCGTAGGCGCCGGTGACGTCGACCGCGGCGGCTCCGGTGGGCGGCCACGTCGCCAAATCGGCGCCGGGCTCGACCGCAGCGGCGGTCAGCACCCCCTGCGCGTGCGCAACCCAATCTGATTGCGGGGCTTGGGAATACACCGCGGCGGCCCGGGCTCCGGTCGCGTCGGGGGGGTCGACCACCACCTGGATCTGCACCGCCCCGGCGGGCGGCAACGGCAGTGGCGCCGCGAGCGTCAGCTCTTCGATGACCGGGCAGCCGACCTCGTCGCCGGCGCGCAGCATCAGCTCGACGAAGCCAGCACCCGGGAACAGCACCGTGCCGGCCACGGCGTGGTCGGCCAGCCACGGCTGCGCGGCCGTGGACAGCCGGCCGGTGAGCACCACCCCGCCGGAGTCGGGGCGCTCCACCACCGCGCCCAGCAGCGCATGGTCGGCCTCGGTCAGCCCCAGGCTGCCGACGTTGCGTGACCCCACCGCGTCGCTGGACAGCCAGAACCGGCGCCGCGTGAAGGCGTAGGTGGGCAGCTCGACCCGGCGCGCGTTCGACCCGTCGAAGGCCGCCGCCCACCGCACGTCGGCGCCGGCCGCGAACAGCTGCCCCGCCGCCCGCAACAGCGAGTCGGCTTCGGGGCGGCCCTTGGCCAGCGTCACCACCGCGGACGCCCGGTCCGAGGTCAGGGACTGCTCGACCGCGGGCGTCAACGCCGCGCCCGGACCCACCTCCACGAACGCGCCGGCGCCCAACGATTCGGCCAGGCGCACACCGTCGACGAACCGCACCGGCTTGCGCACATGGTCCACCCAATAGGCGGCCGTTCCGTACTCGGGGCCGGCGAGTTGGCCGGTGAGGTTGGACGCCAACGGGATTCGCGGCTCGGCCGTCGACACCCGGGCGGCCACCGCCGCGAAGTCATCGAGCATGGGCTCCATCAACGGTGAATGGAACGCGTGCGAGACCGCCAGCGAGTGCACCCGGGCGCCGCCGGCGGCCAGCCGGTCCGCGACCGCCCGCACCGCGGACCGCTCCCCGGAAAGCACCAACGACCGCGGCCCGTTGACCGCCGCGATGCTCACGGCGCCGTCCAGCAGCCCGGTCACCTCGGCTTCGGTGGCGCTCACCGCCACCATCGCGCCCCCGGCCGGCAAGCCCGCCATCAACCGCCCCCGCGCCGCGACCAGTCGTGCCGCGTCGGGCAGCGACAGCGCCCCGGCGACGCAGGCGGCGGCGATCTCGCCCACCGAATGCCCGATCACCACATCGGGTGTCACACCGAGGGACTGCCACAACGCGGCCAGCGCGACCTCCACGACGAACAGCGCGGGCTGGGCGAACTCCGTGCTCTGCAGCAGCTCCGGGTCGGTCCCCCACATCACCTCGCGCATCGGCAGCCGCGCATGACCGTCCACCGCGGCGACGGCCTCGTCGAACGCCGTGGCGAACGCCGGGAAACGCTCGTACAGGCCGGCGCCCATCCCGAGCGCCTGCGACCCCTGGCCGGGAAAGACGAACGCCCGCTTGCCCGCCGACCGCGCCCGGCCGACCGCCGCGACCGGGTCGAGGCGCCCCGCCGCCAGCGCGGACAACCCCGCCGTGAGGTCGCCGCGCTCGGCGCCGACCAGCACGGCGCGGTGTTCGAACGCCGCCCGGGTGGTGGCCAGCGACCACCCGACGTCCACCGCCCGCGGCCCCGCGTCGGCAGTCAGCCGGTCCAGCAGACGTTGCGCCTGGCCGGCCAAGGCCTCCGGCGAGCGCGCCGACAACACCCAGGGGATCACCGGAGCGGACGTGGGCGGGGCCGCTTCGGGCGCGCTCTCGGCCGGCGCCTGCTCCACGATCACGTGCGCGTTGGTGCCGCTGATGCCGAACGACGACACCCCCGCCCGGCGCGGACGGTCCCGCTCGGGCCAGGGCTGCGGTTCGGTCAGCAGCGACACGGCACCGGCCGACCAATCCACGTGCGGCGACGGCACATCCACGTTGAGGGTCTTCGGCAGCACCCCGTGCCGCATCGCCTGCACCATCTTGATGACCCCGGCCACGCCCGCCGCGGCCGACGTGTGCCCGATGTTCGATTTGATCGAGCCGAGCCACAGCGGCCGGCTCGCGTCCCGGTCCTGCCCGTAGGTGGCCAGCAGCGCCTGGGCCTCGATCGGGTCGCCCAAAACCGTTCCCGTGCCGTGCCCTTCGACGGCGTCCACGTCGGCCGCGGCCAGCCCGGCGCCGGCCAGCGCCGCCCGGATGACCCGTTGCTGGGACGGTCCGTTGGGGGCGGTCAGGCCGTTGGAGGCGCCGTCCTGGTTGACCGCCGACCCCTTGAGCAGCGCCAGCACCGGATGCCCCAGGCGCCGCGCGTCGGCCAGCCGCTCCAACACCAGCACGCCGGCGCCCTCGGACCACGAGGTGCCGTCCGCGGCGCCGGCGTACACCTTGCAGCGACCGTCGGGCGCCAGCGCCCGCTGCCGGCTGAACTCCACGAACGCGGCGGGGGTGGCCATGACGGTCACGCCGCCCGCCAGCGCCAGATCGCATTCGCCGGAGCGCAGCGACTGCGCGGCCAGGTGCATGGCCACCAGCGACGACGAACAGGCCGTGTCGATCGACACGGCGGGGCCTTCGAGCCCCAGCACGTAGGCGACCCGGCCGGAGGTGACGCTGAGGGTGGAGCCGGTCAGGCCGTAGCCCTCCAGTTCACCCTTGACCTCACCGCCGTAGCCGGCGTGGATGACGCCGGCGAACACCCCGGTGGCGGTGCCCCGCAGCCCGAACGGGTCGATCCCGGCGCGCTCCAACGCTTCCCAGGAGATCTCGAGCATCACCCGCTGCTGGGGGTCCATCGCGAGGGCCTCGCTGGGCCCGATGCCGAAGAAGCCGGCGTCGAAGTCGCCCGCGTTCTGCAGGAAGCTGCCGCGGCGGGTGTACATCTTGCCCGCGGCGTCGGGGTCGGGGTCGAACAACCCCTCGACGTCCCAGCCGCGGTCGGCCGGAAAGTCCGACACCGTGTCGCGCCCTTCGGCGACCAACTGCCACAACGCTTCCGGGCTGTCGACGCCGCCGGAATAGCGGCACGCCATCCCCACGACGGCCACCGGCTCGGCGAGCTTGCCTTCCAGTTCGGCGACGCGGCGCCGAGTCCGCCTGAGGTCGGCCGTGAGGCGCTTCAGGTAGTCGACGTGCTGCGAGGTGCCCGGCATCGGTGCTCCCTGGGGGCCCTCAGCGGCCGAGTTCTTCATCGAGGATGGCAAAGAGTTCGCTTTCGGTGGCGGCGTCGAGGTCGGCGTCGAGGTGTTGGGAGTCGAGCTGCTGGTCGGCGGGGTCGAACACGTTGAGCAGGTGCTGGATTCGGCTCCGCAGGGCGGGCTTGTCGTCGGCGGTCCAGCCGGGCCGCGCCAGCAGGGCCTGCAGTTCGCGGGTGACGTCGTTGAAGCGGGCCATCAGGCCGGGATCGTCACCGCCGCCGTCGCCCGGCACGCCCAGCTGGGTGTCCAGGTAGCCGGCCAGCGCTGCCGGGGTGGCGTAGTCGAAGATGAGCGTCGGCGAAAGGGTCAGGCCTGTCACGTTTTTGAGGCGGTTGCGCAGCTCGACCGCGGTGAGCGAGTCGAAGCCGAGCTCCCGGAACGCGGTGCCGGCGTCGAGGTCCTCGGGGTTGGGCACGCCCAGCACCGTGGCGGCGTTGCCGCGCACCAGCTCGACGAGCTCGCGCTGCCGCGCCTCGGAGCTCAACCCGCCCAGGCGCGCGGCCAGGCCGCTGGCCGACGCGGCACCGACGGCGTCGTCGATGACGCGGCGCGACCGGCGGGTGACCAGCCCGTCGAGCAGCGGCGGCAGGGCGGTGCTATCGCGGGAGAGCGCGGCGCGGTCGACGCGGGCGGCGACGACGACGGGGTGGTCGCCCAGCAGCGCGGCGTCGAAGGACGCGCACGCCCGTTCGGTGGACAGCGGCGCCAGGCCCAGCTTGCTCATGCGGGCCTTGTCGCGGTCGCCCAGGTGCGCGGTCATCGCGGAGGCCCGCTCCCACAGGCCCCATGCCAGCGACAGCCCCGGCAGGCCCAGCGCGTGCCGGTGGGCCATCAGGCCGTCGAGGAAGCTGTTGGCCGCCGCGTAGTTGGCCTGGCCGGGGGTGCCGACGATGCCGGCCATCGACGAGAACACCACGAATGCGGACAGATCCAGGTCGCGGGTCAGCTGGTGCAGGTGCCACGCGCCGTCGACCTTGGCCCGCAGCACCGTGTCCACCCGCTGCGGGGTGAGCGAGGAGAGCAGGCCGTCGTCGAGCACCCCGGCCGCGTGGATCACGCCGCGCAGCGGGTGCTCGGCCGGGATGCGGGCCAAGGTGGCCGCGACGGCCTCCCGGTCGGCGACGTCGCACGCCGCCACGGCCACGCTGGCGCCGGCCCGCTGCAGCTGGTCCACCAGCTCCGCGGTGCCGGGGGCGCCGGTCCCGGCGCGGCTGGCCAGCACCACGTGGGCCACCCCGTAGCGGTCCACCAGGTGGCGGGCCAGGGCGGACCCGGCCATGCCGGTGCCGCCCGTGATCAGCACGCTGCCCCCGGCCAGCCCGCCGCCACCCCCGCTGAGCAGGCCGCCGGGCCCGGACGGGACGGTCAGCACCACCTTGCCGATGTGCCGGGCCTGGCTGACGAACCGGTAGGCCGCCGACGCGCACCGCACGTCGAAGGTCTTCAGCGGCAGCGGCCGCACGGCGCCGTCGCGCAGCAGGGCGACGGTCTCGGCCAGCATCGCCGCCGTGCGGTCCGGGCCGGCCTCCACCAGGTCGAAGGCCCGGTACCGCGCGCCGCGGTAGCGCTGGGCGACGACGCTCGGGTCGCGGGGGTCGGTCTTGCCCATCTCGACGAACCGGCCGCCCGGGGCCAAAAGCCGCAGCGACGCGTCGGTGAATTCGCCGGCCAGGGAGTTGAGCACGACGTCGACGCCGGCACCGCCGGTGGCGGCGCGGAATTTCTCCTCGAACTCCAGCGAGCGCGAATCAGCGATGTGCTCGTCGTCGAAACCCATGCCGCGCAACGTGTCCCACTTGCCGCGGCTCGCGGTGGCGAACACCTCGGCGCCCCAGTGCCGGGCCAGCTGGACCGCGGCCATCCCGACGCCGCCGGTGGCGGTGTGGACCAGCACCCGCTCGCCGGCCCGCAGGCCGGCCAGTTCCCGCAGCCCGTACAGCGCCGTCAGGAACACCACCGGCACGCCGGCCGCCTGCGTCAGCGTCAGCTCCCCCGGGACCGGCGTCACCAGCCGCTGGTCCACGACCACCTCGGAACCGACGACCTGCAGCAGGCCCAGCACCGGGTCGCCGACGGCCAGGCCGGTCACGTCGGGGGCGACCTCGGTGATCACCCCGGCGCCCTCGGCGCCCAGGTGCCCGCCGCCGGGATACATCCCGAGGGCGACCAGCACGTCGCGGAAGTTCACGCCGACGGCGGCCACCGCCACCCGCACCTGACCGGGCCGCAGTTCGGCCGGCGGGAGCGCGGTGACGACGAGGTCGCCCAGGGTGCCGGCCCCGCCGGCGTCGAGCCGCCAGCCTCCGCGCGGCAGCCCCAGCACCCGGTCCGCCCGCAGCGGCGTGAGCCGGGCCGCGTGCACCACGCCGTCGCGGACGACGAGTTGCGGCTCACCGCAGCGGGCCGCCGCGACCGGGTCCACCGAGCCGTCGGTGTCGATCAGCACCACCCGGCCCGGGTGCTCGGCCTGCGCCGAGCGCACCAGCCCGCACACCGCGGCCCCGGCCAGGTCGGTGACGTCCTCACCGGGCAGCGCCACCGCCCCGCTCGTGCACACCGCCAACGTCCCCGCGTCGTCGCCGCGCAGCCACGATTGCAGCACGCCCAGCGCCTCGGCGGCCGCGGCGTGCACCGACGCCACCACGTCACCGTCGCGGGCGGTCAGCTCCCGGGCGGTGACGTCGCCGTGGCCGGCGTTGTCCGGCAACGGTATTGGGGACCAGGCCACGTCGAACAGTGAGGAACCGACGCCGCCGTCCCCGTCGCCGAGGGACGCCGCGCGCATGGCCAGGGACCGCACCGAGAGCACCGGCAGGCCCGCGCCGTCGGCCAGTTCGAGCGATACCGCGTCCCCGCCGGCGGGCGCGATCCGCACCCGGGCCCGGGTGGCGCCCGACGCGTGCAACGCCACCCCCTGCCACGAGAACGGCAGCACCGTGTCGGCCCGGTCCGCCGTCAGCCCGATCGGGTGCAGCGCGGCGTCCAGCAGCACCGGGTGAATCCCGAAGCCGCCGTCCTGCCCGCCGCCGTCGCCGGGGACGGCCACCTCGGCGAACACCTCCGGCCCGCGCCGCCACATCGCACGCAGACCCCGAAACGCCGGGCCGTACTCGTAGCCCCGCGCGGCGAGGCGCGCATAGGCCTCGCCCACCGCGACCGGCGTGGCCCCGACCGGCGGCCAGGCCGCCAGGTCCGCAGCGGGGGGTGCCGAGCCCGGCCCCAGGACACCCTCGGCGTGCAGCACCCAGTCTTGCTCGCCGGCAGCCGAATACATCGCCATCTCGCGCCGACCGGCCGAGTCGGCGGCGCCGATGACCAGCTGCACGTGCACGCCGCCGGCCGCCGGCAGCTCCAGCGGCGCCGACAGCGTCAACTCCTCGAGCAAACCGCAGCCGACCTCGTCGCCGGCCCGCACGGCCAACTCCACGAATCCCGCGCCCGGGAACAGCACCGCGTCACCCACGGCGTGGTCGGCGAGCCACGGCTGCGCGGCCGTCGAGAGGCGCCCGGTCACCACCACCCCGCCGGAATCGGGCCGCTGCAACACCGCGCCGAGCAGCCCGTGCTGGGCGTCGCGCAGACCGAGCGTGGCCACGTCGTGGGTTCCCGTCGCCCCGCCCGGGATCCAAAACCGTTGGTGGACAAAGCCGTATGTCGGCAACGTGACCCGACGCCCGCCCCGCTCGGCCAGCGCGGCGCCCCAGTCGACGCGCACGCCCGCGACGTGCGCCTGCCCGGCTGAGAGCCAGAACCGCGGCAGCCCGCCGTCGTCGCGCCCCAGCGAGGGGACGACCACCGCGCCGTCGGCCGCGCTCAGCGTGGCCTCGATGGCGGCGATCAGCACCGCGTGCGGGCTCGTTTCGACGAACACGCGGTAGCCGGCGTCGCTGGCGCGGCGCACGGCCGCCTCGAAGTGCACCGTCTGCCGGATGCTGCGGTACCAGTAGTCCGCGTCCAGGCCGGCGGTGTCCATGAGGTCGCCGGTCACGGTGGAGAAGAAGGCGATTTCGCTCGACCGCGGCTGCAGACCGCGCAGCGCCGCCCCGAGCGGATCGCGCAGCGCCGCCATCTGCGCGGAATGCGAGGCGTAGTCGACGTCGATCGGCCGCGCGCGGACACCGTCGGCGTCGCAGCGCCGCATCAGCTCCGCCAGGGCGTCGACCTCCCCGGAGACCACGACCGCCGAGACCCCGTTCACCGCGGCGATGTTGAGCCGTTCGCCAAAGCCGGCGGTCAACCGCGAGGCCTCGGCCAGGCCGCAGGCCAGCGAGACCATCCCGCCGCGCCCCGACAGCCCGACGAGCAGTTTGCTGCGCAGCGCCACCACCTTGGCCGCGTCGTCCAGCGACAGCGCGCCGGCGACGCACGCCGCGGCGATCTCGCCCTGCGAATGCCCGATGACGGCGTCGGGCAGCACGCCGACCGACCGCCACAGCTCGGCCAGCGACACCATGATCGCCCACAGCGCGGGCTGCACCACGTCGACGCGGTCCAGCCCGGGCGCGCCCGGCACGCCGCGCAGGACGTCGATCAGCGACCACTCGACGTGCTCGGCCAGCGCCTTCGCGCAGCGTTGCAGCTGTTCGGCGAAAACCGGTGCGGTGTCGAGCAATTCGGCGCCCATCCCGGACCACTGCGAGCCCTGCCCGGGGAACACGAACACGGTCTTGCCGACCGGCCGGGCCCGGCCGAGCACCACCGTGACGCCCTGCTCCCCGGCGGCCAGGTCCGCCAGACCGGCCCGCAGCCGGTCGCGGTCGGCGCCCACGACGACCGCCCGGTGATCGAACAGCGACCGGGTGGCCGCCAGCGACCAGCCGACGTCGATCATCCGCAGGCCGGGGTCGGCGTCCACCCGCGCCAGCAGCCGCGCCGCCTGGCCGGCCAGGGCGTCGGCCGACCGGGCCGAGAGCACCCACGGCGCGGGTGAGTCTTCGCCATGGGGCGCAACGGTTTCCGGCTCCTCGGGCGCCTGCTCGACGATGACGTGCGCGTTGGTGCCGCTGATCCCGAACGACGACACGCCCGCGCGGCGGGGCCGATCCAGCGCGGGCCACGGCCGCGACTCGGTCAGCAGCGACACCGCGCCGGCCGACCAGTCCACGTGCGGGGTCGGCTGGTCGACGTGCAGCGTCTTGGGCATCAGGCCGTGGCGCAGCGCCTGCACCATCTTGATCACGCCGCCCGCGCCGGCCGCGGCGGAGGTGTGGCCCATGTTCGATTTGATCGACCCCAGCCACATCGGGCTGCCCGGCGGCCGGTCCTGCCCGTAGGTCGCCAGGATCGCCTGCGCCTCGATGGGGTCGCCGAGCGTGGTGCCGGTGCCGTGGCCCTCGACCAGGTCGACGTCCGCGGTGCCCAGGCGGGCGTTGGCCAGCGCCGCCCGGATGACCCGCTGCTGTGACGGCCCGTTGGGCGTGGCCAGCCCGTTGGAGGCGCCGTCCTGGTTGACCGCCGAACTCCGCACCACGGCCAGGACGTGGTGGCCCAGCCGGCGCGCGTCGGCCAGGCGCTCCAGCACCAGCACCCCGACGCCCTCGGAGAACCCGGTGCCGTCGGCGGCGCCGGCGTAGGCCTTGCAGCGGCCGTCGGCCGACAGCGCCCGCTGCCGGCTGAACTCGACGAACATCGCCGGGGTGGCCATCACGGTCACCCCGCCGGCCAGCGCCAGGTCGCACTCGCCGGAACGCAGCGACTGGGCGGCCAGGTGCAGGGCCACCAGCGACGACGAACAGGCCGTGTCGACCGAGACGGCCGGCCCCTCGAAGCCCAGCGAGTAGGCCACCCGGCCCGACGCGACGCTCAGCGTGGAGCCCCGCAGGCCGTAGCGTTCCAGGTGGCCGGGCACCCGGCCCTGGCCGCCGTAGGAACCGTGGAAGATGCCGGCGAACACCCCCGTCGCCGAGCCCCGCAGCTCCGCGGGGTCAATCCCGGCCCGCTCCAACGCTTCCCAGGACACCTCGAGCAGCAGGCGCTGCTGCGGATCCATCGCCAGCGCCTCGCTGGGCGCGATCCCGAAGAACACCGCGTCGAAGCCGGCGACGTCGGTCAGGAACCCGCCGCAGCGCGAATAGGACTTCCCGACCGCGTCGGGGTCGTCGTCGAACAGCCCGGCAAGATCCCAGCCCCGGTCCCCGGGGAACTCCGAGACCACGTCGCGGCCCTCGACCACCATCTCCCACAGGGCTTCCGGCGAGTCGATGCCGCCCGGGTAGCGGCAGGCCATGCCCACCACGGCCACCGGTTCCGTCGCCGCGCCGGACAGCCGCGCCAGGTGCTCGCGGTTCTCCCGCTTGAGCCGTTCGTTCTCCTTCAACGACTGCCGAAGGGCCCGTACCAGCTCCTCGGAACTGCTGTCCATCTCCAGGCGACCTCTCGTGTCTCTCACGGCGACGCGTCCCGCGCGGCCGGTCGACGGCGCGGGACTTACGGTACGTGCGGAAGCGCGCGGGCGGGCATCAGTGCCAACGCAACAACACAAGTTCGGAACAGAAACCGGGGCCCATCGCCAGCATCAGGCCCGGGCTGCCGCTCGGCGGCCGCTTGCCGATGGTGTCGCGCAGCACGTGCAGCACCGACGCCGAGGACAGGTTGCCGATCTCGCCGAGCGAGCGCCACGTCAGCTCCAGGGCTTCCGGCGCCAGGTCGAGCGCGGCGTTGATCGCCTCGATCACCTTGGGACCGCCCGGATGGCTGACGTAGGCGCCGATGTCGTCGGTGGTCAGGCCGTGCGCGCCGAGGAAGCCGGTGACGTCCTCGGCGATGTACTGCTCGACCACGGCGGCGACGTCCTTGGACAGCACCAGCTCGAAGCCGGTGGCGCCGACGTCGTAGCCCATGGTGCGCAGCGAATCGGGGTACAGGCGGCTGCGCGAATCGATGATGCTCGGGCCGCCGGCGCCCAGCCGCTCGGCCCGCTCCGCGCCGACCGCCACCACCGCCGCGGCGCCGTCGGCGAACAACGCGCTGCCGACCATGCCGGCCAGCGACGGCTTGTAGCCGGGGTAGGTCAGGGAACACAGCTCGACGGAGACCAGGGCGGCGACCCCGCCGGGCGCTCCCCGCAGGTAGTCGTTGACCCGGGCCACGCCCGCGGCGCCGGCCACGCACCCCAGCCCGAACAGCGGCACCCGGCGCACGTCCTCGCGCAGCCCCAGCCGCGCGGCGATCCGCGCGTCGATGGACGGCACCGCCAGCCCGGTGACGGTGGTGGTGATCAGGACGTCGAGCTCCTGGGGCCGCAGCCCCGCCTCGTCGAGCGCGCCGGCCAGCGCCTCGCAACCAAGGCTCACGGCGTTGTCGGTGAAGATCCGGTTGGCGACGCCGAAGTCGGTGAGGGCGGGGTACTGCTCCAGCGGCAACACCAGGTGGCGGCCGTTGACCTTGGCGCTGGCGTGCAGCTGCCGGACGATGTCCTCGTAGCCCTCGAACTCGGGAATGCTGACGAAGAAGTCGGTGAGCTCGCGCTGCGAATAGCGATGCGGCGGCAACGCACCGAACACTCCGGCGACGACGCTCAATGCTCCCACCCCTTGGTGACGAAGACCCGGCCTGGCCCGTTCATGCGGATCGCTCGAGCCCAGATTCTAATCGGCGCGCAGGTGCCCGGCAGCCGAACCAAGATCATTTTGCGTCGCGGCGCAACCGGCTTTCGAGCCGCTCGGCGGCGGTTCGGACGGCCTCGATCTGCTCGGCGACGCGGGCCGGCGCGGTGCCGCCCCGCCCGTCCCGCGAGGACACCGAGCCCTCGATGGTCAGCACCTCGCGCACCTGCGGCGTCAGCTCGCCGCTGATGGCGGCCAGCTCGTCGTCGGTCAGCTCGTCGAGCCCCACGGAGCGGCCCTCGGCGACGCGCACGGCCGCCCCGGCGGCCTCGTGCGCCGACCGGAACGGCACGCCGCGGCGCACCAGCCACTCGGCGATGTCGGTGGCCAGGGTGTACCCGGCCGGGGCCAGCGCCGCCATCCGCTCGACGTCGAAGGTCAGGCTGGCGACCAGCCCGGCCATCGCCGGCAGCACCAGCTCCAGCTGGGCCACCGAGTCGAACACCGGCTCCTTGTCTTCCTGCAGGTCCCGGTTGTAGGCGAGCGGCTGCGCCTTGAGCGTCGCCAGCAGGCCGGCGAGGTTGCCGATCAGCCGGCCGGACTTGCCGCGGGCCAGCTCGGCGATGTCGGGGTTCTTCTTCTGCGGCATGATCGAGCTGCCCGTCGACCACGAGTCGTGCAGCCGGACGTAGCCGAACTCCGTCGAGCTCCACAGGATGACGTCCTCGGCCAGCCGGGACACGTCGACGGCGATCATCGCGAACACGAACGCGGCCTCGGCCGCAAAGTCGCGGGACGCGGTGGCGTCGATGGAGTTCTCGGCGGCGGCCGTGAAGCCCAGCTGCTCGGCGATCGCGTCCGGGTCCAGGCCCAGCGAGGAGCCGGCCAACGCCCCCGACCCGTACGGCGACACCGCCGCGCGGCGGTCGAAGTCGACGATGCGGTCGACGTCGCGCAGCAGCGGGTGGGCGTGCGCGAGCAGGTGATGGGCCAGCAGCACCGGCTGGGCGGACTGCAGGTGGGTCTTGCCGGGCATGATCGCCGTCGGGTGGGCGGCGGCCTGGCCCGCCAGGGCGTCGACCACCTGCAGCGCCCCGGCCGCCACCCGGCGCACGGCGTCGCGCAGCCACATCCGGAACAGGGTGGCCACCTGGTCGTTGCGCGACCGGCCGGCCCGCAGCCGGCCGCCCAGGTCCGGGCCCACCCGGTCGATCAGGCCACGCTCCAGCGCGGCGTGCACGTCCTCGTCGGTGACCAGCGGGGTGAAACTGCCGTCGGCCACGTCCTCGGCCAGGCTGTCCAGCCCGGCCAACAGCCCGTCGCGCTGCTCCTCGTCGAGCAGCCCGGCCCGGAACAGGACCACGGCGTGCGCGCGGGAGGCGACGATGTCGTAGGGCGCCAGCACCCAGTCGAAGTGGGTGGACTTGCTCAGCGCGGCCAGCGCGTCCGACGGGCCGTCGGCGAAGCGCCCGCCCCACAGCGAACCCTCGCGCGTGCTCACGCGTCCGCCGGGCCCGCTTCGCCGGCCGTCTCGACGGCGAGGTCGCGCCGGGAGGCGATCTTCGAGGACAACCCGTGCACGTAGACGAAGCCCTTGGCCGCCGACTGATCGAAGCTGTCGCCCTCGTCGTAGGTGGCCAGGTTGAAGTCGTACAGCGACTCGGCGCTGCGGCGGCCGTTGACGGCGATGTGACCGCCGTGCAACACCATGCGGATCTCGCCGGTGACGTGCTCCTGGGTCTTGGCGACGAACGCCTCCAGCGCCGTCTTCAGCGGCGAGTACCACAGGCCGTCGTAGACCAACTCGGCCCAGCGCTGGTCGGTGTGCCGCTTGAACCGGCCGACCTCGCGCTCCAGGGTGACGTGTTCGAGCTCGGTGTGGGCGGTGATGAGCACCATCGCCCCGGGCGCCTCGTAGATCTCGCGGCTCTTGATGCCGACCAGCCGGTCCTCGACGACGTCGAGGCGGCCGACGCCCTGACAGCCGGCGCGGCGGTTGAGCTCCTCGATGGCGCCCAGCACCGACACCCGCCGGCCGTCGATCGACACCGGCACCCCGCGTTCGAACCCGACGATCACCTCGTCGGGGGTGTTCCAGTTGACGGTGGGGTCCTCGGTGTAGTCGTAGACGTCCTTGGTGGGCGCGTTCCACAGGTGCTCCAGGAAGCCGGTTTCCACCGCGCGGCCCCACACGTTCTGGTCGATGGAGAACGGCGAGCGCTTGCTGACGTTGATCGGGATGGCGTTCTCCTCGGCGAACGCGATGGCCTTCTCCCGGGTCCAGGCGTAGTCGCGCACCGGCGCCAGCACCTGAAGGTCGGGTGCCAGCGAGCCGAATCCGACCTCGAACCGCACCTGGTCGTTGCCCTTGCCGGTGCAGCCGTGCGCGACGATGCTGCCGCCGTGTTCGCGGGCCGCGGCGACCAGGTGCTTGACGATCAGCGGCCGGCTGATGGCCGACACCAGCGGGTAGCGGTTCATGTAGAGCGCGTTCGACAGGATCGTGGGTAGGCAGTAGTCCTGGGCGAACTCGTCGCGGGCGTCGACCACCACGGCCTCCACGGCGCCGCAGTCCAGGGCCCGCTGCCGCACGACCTCCATGTCTTCGCCGCCCTGGCCGAGGTCGATCGCCACCGCCACCACCTCGCGGCCGGTCTCCTTGCCGATCCAGCTGATCGCCACCGAGGTGTCCAGCCCGCCGGAATACGCCAGGATGACGCGCTCTGACATGAACCAATCTCCTTTAAGTTGAAGCCTTTAAGTTGAAGCTTTTACGTCGAAGCCTGGGTGAGCTTTTCGAGCGTCCTGGCCAGCTCGGCGCCGGTCATCGGCTCGCGGGCGGCCACGAAGAGGGTGTCGTCGCCGGCGATGGTGCCGACGACGTACGGTAGCGCCGCGCGGTCGATCGCGCTGGCCAGGTAGTCGGCGGCGCCGGGCGGGGTGCGCAGCACGGCGAGGTTGGCGCTGGCGTCGGCCGACACCAGCAGCTCGCTCAGGAGCCGGGACAGCCGCGCGGTGCCGCCGGAGACGCCCCGGACCGGGCTGCCGTCCTCGGGGACGACGTAGACGCCGACGCCGCCGTCGGCGCCGCGCAGTTTGACCGCGCCCAGCTCCTCGAGGTCCCGCGACAGCGTGGCCTGGGTGACCTCGATGCCCTCGCCGGCCAGCCGCGCGGCCAGCTCGCTCTGGCTGCTGATCGCCGCCGACGCCAGGATCGCCACGATGCGGGCCTGCCGGCCCGCCCGGGTGATCTCGGCGGCGGTCTTCGAGCGGGTCATCGGGACCGCTCGAGCAGCCACACCAGCAGCGCCTTCTGGGCATGCAGCCGGTTCTCGGCCTCGTCCCACACCACGCTGGCGGGGCCGTCCATCACGTCGTCGGTGATCTCGTCGCCCCGGTGGGCCGGAAGGCAGTGCAGCACGATGGCTTCCGGGTCGGCCAGTGACAGCAGGCCCGCGTTGACCTGATAGGGGCGAAACGGGGTGTGGCGGTCCAGCCCGTCGTCCTCCTGGCCCATCGACGTCCAGGTGTCGGTCACCAGCACGTCGGCGCCGGCGGCGGCCGCGCGGGGATCGGTGCTGACCCCGATCGACGCCCCGGTGTCCTGGGCCCGCTCGGTGGCCGCGGCCACGAAGGCGGGCGCGGGCCCGAACCCCTCCGGCGCGGCGATGGTGACGTCGATGCCGGCGGTGACGCCGCCGAGCATCAGCGAGTGCGCCATGTTGTTGGCGCCGTCGCCCAGGTAGGTCATCCGCAGGCCCCGCAGCGCGCCCTTGCGCTCGGCGACGGTCTGCAGGTCGGCGAGCACCTGGCAGGGGTGGAAGTCGTCGGACAGCGCGTTGACGACGGGCACCGTGGCCGTCGTGGCCATCGCTTCCAGCCGGTCCTGGCCGTAGGTGCGCCAGACGATCGCCTCGACGTAGCGGGACAGCACCCGGGCGGTGTCTTCCAGGGTCTCGTCGCGGCCCAGCTGGGTGCTGCGGGCGTCGACGACCACGGCGTGCCCGCCGAGCTGGGCGATGCCGACCTCGAAGGAGAACCGGGTGCGGGTGGAGTTCTTGTCGAACAGGACCGCGACCCCGCGCGGCCCCTCCAGCGGGCGGGCGCTGAAGGGGTCCTTCTTGAGCTCGGCGGCGAGCGCCAACACCTCGGCCTGTTCGTGGGGCGACAGGTCGTCGTCGCGCAGGAAGTGCCTAACCACGGGCCGCCTCGTCCAGGATGCCCGGCAGCGCGGCGACGAACGCGTCGGTCTGCTGCTCGGTGACGATGAGCGGCGGGGCCAGCCGCAGGACGTCGGGTGCGGCGGCGTTGATCAGGAACCCGGCCGTGCGGGCGGCCGCCTCGGCCTCCTTGGCCCGCGGCGCGGTCAGGGCCACGCCGCACAGCAGCCCGCGGCCGCGGACGTGGTCGATCAGCGGGTGGCCCAGCGCCTCCAGGCCGTGGCGCAGCGACTTGCCCAGCACCTCGGCGTGGCGGACCAGGTTCTCCTGCGCGAGCACCCGCAGCACCGCCAGCGCGGCCGCGGCGCACACCGGGTTGCCGCCGAAGGTGCTGCCGTGCAGGCCGGGCGTGAGCAGCTCGGCGGCGGGCCCGATGGCCAGGCAGGCGCCGATGGGCAGGCCGCCGCCCAGGCCCTTGGCCAGGGTCACCACGTCGGGCGTGATGCCGTCGTGCTGATGGGCGAAGAACGTGCCGGTGCGCCCGATGCCGGTCTGCACCTCGTCGAGCACCAGCAGGGCGCCGTGGCGCGCCGTGATGTCGCGGGCGACGGCGAGGTAGCCCTCGGGCGGGACGACGACGCCGCCCTCCCCCATGATCGGCTCGAGGAAGACGGCCGCGGTGTCGTCGCCGACCGCGGCGGCGAGCGCGTCGGCGTCGCCGTAGGGCACGAACGTCACGTCACCGGGCAGCGGCGCGAACGGCGCCTGCTTGCTCGGCTGGCCGGTCAGCGCCAGCGACCCCATGGTTCGGCCGTGAAAAGCGCCGTGCGCCGCGACGACGTTGGTCCGCCCGGTCAGCCGCGACAGTTTGAACGCGACCTCGTTGGCCTCGGTGCCGGAGTTGCAGAAGAACGCCCGCGCCGGGGCGTCGCTGCCCAGCAGCGCGACCAGCTCCTCGGCCAGCGCGATCGTCGGCTCGGTGGCATAGAGGTTGGAGGTGTGGCCGAGCGTGTCCAGCTGCCGGGTGACGGCGTCGATGATCGCGGGGTGCCGGTGGCCGAGCACGTTGACCGCGATGCCGCCGAGCAGGTCGACGTAGGTGTTGCCGTCGACGTCGGTGACGACGGCGCCCGCGCCGCTGGCCAGCGCCAACGGCGGGGTGCCGTAGTTGTTCATCATCACGGCGTTCCAGCGCTGCCGCACGGCGTCGTTGCGCGTCTCAGCCACGGCTGCCGCTCCTCTCCCTCGGTGCCTGCCTCCTGGTCGTCAGCACGCGGGGACCACCTTGGTGCCGGTGCCCGCGTCGGTGAACAGCTCGACGAGCACGCAGTGCTGCACCCGGCCGTCGATGACGTGCGCGCTGGGCACGCCGCCGGCGACCGCCCGCAGGCAGGCCTCGATCTTGGGGATCATGCCGGTCTCCAGCGTGGGCAGCAGCTGCGTCAGGGTGGCGGTGTCGATCTCGCTGACCAAGGACTCGCGATTCGGCCAGTTGGTGTAGAGCCCCTCGACGTCGGTGAGCATCAGCAGCTTCTCGGCGCGCAGCGCCTCGGCCAGCGCCGCCGCCGCCGTGTCGGCGTTGATGTTGTGGACCACGCCCTCGGCGTCCGGCGCCAGGGTTGAGACCACGGGGATGCGCCGGGCCGCGATGAGGTCCAGCACCGCGGCGGTGTTGACCCGTTCGACGTCGCCGACCAGCCCGATGTCGGTCGCGACGCCGTCGACGGTGACGCTGCGCCGCACGGCCGTGAACAGCTGGGCGTCCTCGCCGGTGATGCCGACCGCGTAGGGGCCATGCGCGTTGATCAGGTTGACCAATTCGCGGCCCACCTGCCCGAACAGCACCATCCGGGCCACGTCGAGCACCTCGGGCGTGGTGACGCGGAAGCCGCCCTTGAAGTCGCCTTCGATGCCGAGCCGGCGCAGCATGGCGGTGATCTGCGGGCCGCCGCCATGCACGACGACGGGGTGGATGCCGCAATTGCGCAGAAACGCCATGTCGGCGGCGAAGGCCTGGCGCAGCGTGTCGTCGGTCATGGCGTTGCCGCCGTATTTGACCACCACGATCTTGCCGTGCAGCTGTTTGAGCCAGGGCAGCGCCTCGGCGAGCACCTGCGCCTTGACCGTGGTGGGCAGCGCGTGCGTCGGGGAGCTCATGAGCTGTACGCCGAGTTCTCTTCGACGTAGCCGTGCGACAGGTCGGTGGTGCGGACGGTGGCGGCGCCGTCGCCGAGCCGCAGGTCGACGGTGATGTCGATGTCGGGCGCCGAGAGGTCCACCTCGCGCGCGCCGGGGACGCCGGCGCCGTCGGCGAAGACCGCGAAGCCGTTGAACGACACCACGATCCGGTCCGGGTCGAGGTCGACGGGCGCCATGCCGACCGCGGCGAGCACCCGGCCCCAGTTGGGGTCCGAGCCGAACACGGCCGTCTTGACCAGGCTGTCGCGGGCGATCGTGCGCGCGGCGACCAGGGCGTCGGCCTCGGAGGCCGCGCCGGTGACGGTGACGTCGACGCGTTTAGTGACGCCCTCGGCGTCGGCCTGCAGCTGCGCGCACAGGTCGTCGCACACCCGCAGCACGGCGTCGTCGAGGTCGGCCTGGCTCGGGGCGATGCCGCTGGCGCCCGACGCCAGCAGCAGCACGGTGTCGTTGGTCGAGCAGGCGCCGTCGATGTCGAGCCGGTCGAAGGTGCGGGCGGTGGCGTGCCGCAGCGCCCGGTCCAGCGCGGCGGGCTCGGCGGCCGCGTCGGTGGTCAACACGCAGAGCATGGTGGCCAGCGACGGGGCCAGCATGCCGGCGCCCTTGGCCATGCCGCCGACCGTCCAGTTGCCCGGGTGGTGCAGCGCCACCTGCTTGGGCACGGTGTCGGTGGTCATGATCGCGCGGGCGGCCTCGTCGCCGCCGCCCAGGCCGCCGGCCATGTCCTGCACGATGGTCTGCACGCCGGCGAGCACCTTGTCCATCGGCAGCCGGTCCCCGATCAGGCCCGTGGAGCACACCGCGACCTCGATGGCGCCGGTCTCGGTGCCCCAGTCCGACAGGGCGGCCGCGACAGCCTCGGCGGTGGCGTGGGTGTCCTGGAACCCGCCCGGCCCGGTGCAGGCGTTCGCGCCGCCGGAGTTCAGGACGACCGCGCGCAGCCGCCCGGTCGCCAGCACCTGCTGGCTCCACAGCACCGGCGCGGCCTTGACCTTGTTGCGGGTGAAGACGCCGGCGGCGCCGTAGTCGGGGCCCTCGTTGAACACCAGCGCCAGGTCCGGGTTGCCGGACGCCTTGATGCCGGCGGCGATACCGGCGGCCCGGAAGCCGGCGGGCGCCGTCACGCCCTGCTCGCGCAGCAGCCGCGCGTCCGCGTTCGTGGCGGTCACGGCGCCACCCCGACCACCGGCAGGCCGTCGGTCTCCGGCCAGCCCAGGGCCAGGTTCATCGACTGCACGGCGGCGCCGGCGGTCCCCTTGACCAGGTTGTCGATGGCGGCGATCGCCACGAACGTCTGCGCCGCCTCGTCGACCGCCACCGCGACGTGGGCGGCGTTGCTCCCGATCACCGCGCCGGTGCGCGGCAGCTGCCCCTCGGGCATCAGGTAGATGAACGGCTCGGCGTCGTAGGCCTTTTCGTAGGCGGCCCGCAGCGCCGACAGCGGCGCGCGGGTGCGCGCGGTGCAGGTGGCCAGGATGCCGCGCGAGGTGGGGATGAGCACCGGGGTGAACGACACAGTGACGTCGTGCCCGGTGACCGCGCCCAGGCCCTGCGCGATCTCGGGGGTGTGCCGGTGCGCCCCGGCGATGTTGTAGGCCCGCGCCGAGCCGATGACCTCGGCGCCGAGCAGGTCGGTCTTGGCGGCGCGGCCGGCACCCGACGTGCCGCTGACGGCGACCACCGTGACGGCCGGTTCGATCAGGTCCTCGGCCATCGCGGGCAGCAGGGCCAGCAGCGCCGCGGTCGGGTAGCAGCCGGGCACCGCGATGCGGCGGGCGCCGCGCAGCCGGTCCCGCGCGCCGGGCAACTCCGGCAGCCCGTAGGGCCAGCTGCCGGCGTATTCGGTGCCGTAGAAGCGCTCCCAGGCGGCGGCGTCGGTGAGGCGGAAGTCGGCGCCGCAGTCGACGATCACGGTGTCGGGGCTCAGCTGTTCGGCCAGCGCGGCCGAATGGCCGTGCGGCAGCGCGAGAAACACCACGTCGTGGTCGGCGAGCAGGGCGGCGTCCGTCGGTTCGACGACGCGCTGGGCCAGCGGGGTCAGGTGCGGATGGTGCTCACCGAGCGCGCTGCCGGCGCTGGCCGCGGCGGTCACCGCCCCGATCGCCAGGCGCCCTCCCGTGTAGGCGGGGTGCCCCAGCAGGAGCCGCAGGATCTCCCCACCCGCATAGCCGCTGGCGCCGGCAACCGCAACCCTCAACACCTCGGACATCCCGCCGATTCTGCATGGTTATGCAATGCTTTGCAAATCCATTACTGAGCGCGGAGGACGGCGCCCACCGCCTCGGCGGCGCGCCGGACGGCGGCGTCGCGGGCGGCGCTGGCGTCATCCTCGGTGAGCGTGCGGTCGGGCGCGCGGAACCGCAGCGCGAACGTCAGCGACTTGCGGTCCGCCCCCACCTGGGGCCCGGTGAAGACGTCGAACAGTTGCAGGTCTTCGAGCAGCTCGCCGGCGCCCTCGCGGACCGCATCGGCGACGGCCTGGGCCGGGACGTCGGCGGCCACCACCAGGCTGAGGTCTTGGAAGACCGCCGGGAAGGGCGAGACGCGGGGCGCGGGCAGCGCGGCGACCAGCGGGATCGCGTCGAGGTCGAGCTCCAGGGCGCAGGCGCCCTTGGGCAGCCCGGACCGCTCGATCACGGCCGGATGCAGCTGCCCGGCGTGGCCCACCGCCGTCGGCCCGACGAGCACCTCCGCGCATCGGCCCGGGTGCCACGGCAGGTGCTGCGCGGCCCGCAGCCGCACCTCGACGCCGCAGGCCCGGGCGATGGTGCGCACGGCCTCGAACGCGTCGGTGGCATCGGCCCGTCGCCCGGGACCCCAGGGACCGCGCTGCTCGCGCAGCCCGGCCAGCACGGCGGCGACGTGCTGCGGCTGCCGCGGCAGCGACGCGTCCAGCGCGGCGATCTCGGCGTCGGTGGGCCGCCGGTGCACGGGGACCAGGTCCACGGCGCGGGTGTGCTCGGTCGGCTGAACCACCTGCGCTAGGGCGTACAGGGCGATGTCGCCGAGGCCGCGGGACACGTTGCGGCTCAACGCCTCCAGCAGCGCGGGCAGCAGCGTGGTGGCCAGGTGGGGCCGGTCGGCCTCGAGCGGGTTGAGGACGGTCGTCGTCGCGCGGCGCGGGTCGTCGGCCGGCAGCCCCCATTGGTCGAACACCCCCGCCGGCAGGAACGGCGTGGGCAGGATCTCGACGAAGCCGGACTGGGCCAGCGACTTGCCGACCGCGCGGCGGCGCAGCTGCGCCGCCGTGAGGCCGCGACCGGCCGGGGCGGCCGGCAGCACCGACGGCACGGCCTCGAGCCCCTCCAGCCGCAGCACCTCTTCGACCAGGTCGGCGGCCTGCAACAGGTCGGGGCGCCAGCTGGGCGGGGTCACCCGCAAGGCGTCGCCGGCGCCCGCAACGGCGGCGCCCACCTGGGTGAGCCGCCGGGCGGTGGTGCCCGGCGGGTAGGCGACCCCGGCGATGCGGTCGGGCAGGTCGGCGGCGATCCGGATCGGCGCGCCGCTCCAGTCGTCGACCGGCGGGTCACCGCGCCAGTCGGTCAACGCGTCGGACACCACGCCGCCGGCGATGTCGGCGAGCAGGGCGGCGCACCGGTCCAGGGCCGTCACCGAGATCGCCGGGTCCACGCCACGCTCGTAGCGGCGGGCGGCCTCGCTGGG
>NZ_LZJC01000082.1 GCF_001666755.1 Mycobacterium sp. E1214
ACATCGTCGACCGTCGCGTCGACATGATCGTCACAGGCGGCGCCAACGTCTTTCCCGCCGAGGTCGAGTCCGCGCTCATCGGTGCGCGCAAATAGACGTCGCCGTCCTCGCCGGGGCCCAGCGGCCGCTTGTCGGCGTCGAGGATCCGGATCTCGGTGTCGCGGAACCCGCGCCCGACGCTGCCGGGATGGCTGAGCCACTCGTCGCCGCGCAAGGCGGTGAGCCCGAGGTTCTCGGTCATGCCGTAGGCCGTCACCATCTGCTCGGGACTCAGCAGCTCGAACCACGTTTGCAGCAGCGAGGGCGGCATCACCGCGGCGCCTTGCAGGACGAACACGATGCTGGACAGGTCGCGCCGGCGGACGTCGGGGCGGGCCGCGATGCGTGCCAGCATCGTGGGGGTGGCGGTGAAGTTGGTTATCCGGAATCGCTCGATGACGTCCAAAGCCAGTGCGGCGTCGAACTTTTCGAGGATGACCAGGTGGTCGCCGCCCAGCATCATGAGAAGGGTGGCGAAGCCGTTCGTGTGGTACATGGGCGCGGGCACCATGATGGTCTGCGGCTGCGCCACCGGCGTCCAGTTCGACAGGAACGGTTCGCCTTGCTGCGGGATCCACAACGACGGGGCCAGGTTGAGGATGACTTTCGGGACACCCGTGGAGCCGCTGCTGCAAATCCCGTTGGCGGCGGGGGAGACGGCGGCGGGCAACGGGTCGCTCGATTCGGCGGCGGCGTGGGCGTCCAACTCCCGGCGGGTCTGTTCGTCGACGACGACGGCGGGGTCGATGACCGCCCGCACCCGGTCCCGCTCCCATTCGGGGAGGTCCCAGTGCATGGGCACGGGGATAGCGCCGATCTTCCAGCTGCCCAGGGTCGCCAACACCAGGTGCGCGGAGTTCGGAATCGCCAGCGCGACAAAGGACCCCGTCTCGGCGCCGGAGGCGGCCAGCGCCCGGCCCCACTGGTTGGCCCGGGCGTCGAGCTCACCGAAGGACAGCGACGACGCCGTCCCGTCGAGCGCGACGATCGTCACGCCCGGGTCGTCGTGGCGATGTTCGGCGAGCTCTTGCAGCTTGACGCCGAAGGGAACCCCACCCTCGAACGGGTTAGGGGGCACGGCCGCCGCGACGGGCTCGGTCGTCATGCCGGGACCGGCCCGCTGAACAATGTCTCGACGGCGCCATCGCGCACGCCGGGCACCAGGCGCAGCGCCAACCCCTCCGCGCCCACCGGCAACCGGATGAGCGGCTGGGTATGCCGGTCGAGCACGCTGACGTCGGACTCGTCGCAGAACCCGAGGGCTCCGAGCAGCTGGTGGGAGGTGCGCAGCACCTGCCGCGCGGTGTCGACCGCCTTGAGCCGCAGAACGAGTGCGTCCGCCGAAACAACTTGCGGCGGCGCCGATTCCGGCCGACAGATGGTGTATTTGGCCAGTTCGTGAAGTCCGCGAACCCCGACGGCGGCCTCGGCGGCAGCGAAGCGAACGGCCTGGAAGTCCGCCAGCGGCTTGCCGAACTGGATGCGGGCACGCACGTGTTCGGTGACGATCCGCAACGACTGTTGCAGCGCTCCCAGAATCCGCCACGATCCCAGCACGAGATGAAGATTAACGTCGGCGGCCGCGACGGCGCCATCAGGCCCGGACAGGGTCGCCGGGACGAGGAAGGGGCCCAGCTTCGCACCGGTCCGCCGCGCGGGCTGTGGGCGGTAGCGGTGGCCGTCAAGGTCCGCGGCGATCCAGGCGCCCGGCAAGTCACCGTGGTCGATGCGCGGGGCCCGCGGATCGACCAGTGCCAGGCGGGCGCCGTCGATCGCCAGCAACTCCTCCACGAGCGGGTAGGGCAGCGCCGTCGCGCCCGCCGCCTGGCAGAGCACCGCGGCGGCCAGCCGGTCGTCCGGCACCGACCGGACGTCCAGGTCGAACGCGCCGACCTCGGTCAGCGCCGCGCGCGCCGCGTCCCGAACGGTGTCGTCGGTCTCGGCGCGCAGCGCCGCCGGTGGCCCACCCAACCGCAGCAGCCGCTTGCCGGCAACGGCGGCGAAGTCGCTGATGTCCTGCGGCAGTTCGGTTTTCATCGGCTCTCTCCCAATACGTCGCGGGCCACCAACATTTTCTGGACCTCGATGGTGCCCGACGCGACGGTGGCGGCCTGGGCGTAGCGCCAATGGTCTTCGATCGCCCCGTGCAGGGGAGCGGCAGAACCGCTGTCCAGGGCGGTGGGTCCGAGCACGTCGAACAGCAGCTCGGCGACCTGCTGGTCACATGTCGTGGTGGCGATGCGCGCGGCGCTGGCCGCCGCTCCCGCCGCGGGATCGTCCTGCAAAGACACGGCGCGGTAGGCCAGCAACCGGGCGACGCGCAGGTCGACCAGCGCCCGCACCCACCGGGTCCGAATCGATTCCGGCAACCCGTCCCAGTCGTCGCCGAGTTGGGCCGCCATCCGGTCGAGCAGCGACTCGCAGCGCGCGTAGCGCGCGATGCCCACCCGCTCGAACGCCAGCGCCTCGCGCATCACCCGCCAACCGTCGCCGACCTCGCCCAGGACGTCGCCGGGGAACGCCGGCACGTCGTCGAGGAACATCTCGTTGAGGTGATGTGGCCCCAGCATCGAGGGGATGCCGCGAACCGTGAATCCCGGCCTGTCCATCGGGATCAGAAAGAGCGTGAGCCGCTGGTGTTTTGGCGCGTCGGGGTCGGTGCACGCGGCCAGCACGCACCACGACGCCATCAGCGCGTAGGAGGTCCACACTTTCTGGCCCGTGATGCGCCAACCGTCACCATCTGCCACCGCCCGGGTGCGCAGCGACACCAGGTCGGTTCCGGCCTCCGGCTCCGAGAACCCTTGACACCAGATCACGTCGCCGGCGGCGATGGCCGCCAGGTGCTTGGCCTTCTGCTCGGCGGTGCCGTAGCGCATCAGGGCGGGCCCGACCCAGTTGATGCCCATGTACTGGGGACCGCGGGGTTCGTGTTGGGCCCACATCTCTTCGCGCAGCACGGTCTGCTGCCACACCGAACCCCCGCCGCCGCCATGCTCTTTCGGCCACGCCAGCGCCAGCAGCCCCTCGGCGGCCAGCAGCTTGCAGAAGGTCTCCGTGGTGGCGAGGTCCTGCGGGTTCTCCGTGCAGGCGCCCAGGAAATCCGCGGGAATGTGGTGGGCCACCAATTCGCGCAGATGGTTGCGCAGCTGCCCGGCGTCGTCACCGAGGTCGTAATCCATGGTCGTCATCCCTTCGGCAACCCGAGCAGCCGCTCGGCGATGATGTTGCGCTGTATCTCCGAGGTGCCGCCGTAAATCGTTGCAGCCAAGGCGTCCTGACGCTCGAAGAGCAGATCGGGGTCACCCGCCGAGGCGGGACCCGCCGCGGCCGCGCCCAGCTCCCAAACCCGTTGCAGCGTCACGGATCCGAGCAGTTTCATGGTGTCCGACTCCGGGCTGGGCCGGCCGGCGAGCTCGTTGCCCAGTGAGCGGTATCCGGTGGCGCGCAGCGCTTCTGCGTCGGCCAGCAGGGAGCCGAGTTCGGCGTAGAGGTCCGGACCGGCGTCGGCGCGCCGCACCGCGTCGAGGCCACGCTGAATTTCGACCCAGTTCATGATCCAGATCATCTGGCGCTCGTGATGCAGGGAGGACAACGCGACGTTCCAACCGCCGTGCAGGGGTCCCAGCAGGTTGTCGGCGGGCACCTCGACGTCGTCCAGGAACACCTCGCAGAATGTCTCGTCCGAGATGGAGGCCATCCGGATCGGCTCGATCCGCACGCCGGGCGAGTGCAGGTCGACGATCAGGCAGCTGATGCCCCGATGTTTGGGCGCCTCCGGATCGGTGCGGGCATACAAGGTGCACCACCGCGATTCGTGCGCCTGGGTCGTCCAGATCTTGTGCCCGGTGACCCGGAACGCGTCGCCGTCGAGGTGCGCGCGAGTGCGCAGGCCGGCGAAATCGGAACCCGCCTCGGGCTCGGACATGCCCAGGGCCCACCACTCGTCGCCGCGCAGCAGCGGAACGAGGAACCGCTCGATCTGCGCGGGCGTCCCGAACTGTCGGATGCCGGGCGCCGCGACGCCCGGACCCTGAATGTTGGGCAGCTTCGGCGCGGACCGCACCGCGGCTTCGGTGCGGACCTCCATCGCGTCGCGTAGGCCCAGCGCTCGTCCACCGTGCTCGCGAGGCCACGTCGGTTGCAGCCAGCCGGCCTCGAACGCGGCCCGCTGATAGTCGCGGCGCAGCGGCAGATCCCAGCGGTACGCGCGGTAGTTCGCGTAGTAGTCGTCCGGCAGGAAGGCCGCCAACCACGCGCCGAACTCCTCGACCACCGCGCTCATCGGACACGCTCGCAAAACCGTTGGCCCAGTTGGTGATACAGGGCGCGGCTGTCACCGAGCGCGGCGGCGCCCTGCCACGCCCGGCGGACGTAGAGGTGGATGTCATGCTCCCAGGTCTGGCCCAAAGCGCCGTGCACCTGGACCGCGGTGCGCGCGCAAGCCGTCGCCGCGTCACCGGCCGCCGCCTTGGCCAGCGCCGCGGCGGTCCACGCGTCGGCCGGCGCCGTGCCCTCCTCGGCGAGCCGGGCCGCCGCCGCGTAGGTCAGGCTGCGAGCCCGTTCCAAAGCGACGTAGTTGTCGGCCAACGCGTGTTTGATCCCCTGGAAAGCGCCGATCGGCTTGCCGAACTGTCGCCGAGCCTTCGCGTGCTCGACGGACCGGTGCAACGCGCCGGCGGCGACGCCGACCAGATCGGCGGCGCAGGCCAGCAGCGGTGCCGCCAGCGCCGCGTCGACGACTCCCGCCCGCAGCGGGGCCACCGCCACCGGCCGGGCATCCACCTCGACGTCGGCCAGCGGCTGGGCGGGGTCGGTGGACTCGCGGACCGGCGTCGTCGTCAGCCCGTCGCCGCACCGCAGGACCGCCGCCACGATGCCGCCCTCGTCGGCGCGGGCCAGCGTGACGACCAGCTCCGCCCGGCTCAGGTCGGGCACCGCCACCGCCCGGCCGCGCACCCGCCCGCCGGACAGCGTCATCGTCGGTGTCGGCAGCCGGGTGCCGACACCGTGGACCGCCAGGGTCGCCACCGTGCCGTCGGAGATCTCGGCGAGCACCGCGTCCAGGCCGGTGTCGCGCAGCGCGCCCGCGGCCAGACCGACGCTGCTGAGCAACGGGATCGGGGCGAGGGCGGCTCCGCACTCCTCGAGAACCACGACCATCTCGACGGGTCCGTAGTCGGCGCCGGGGGCCGCCAGCTGGGTCCAGCCCAGCCCGACGACCGTCTTCCACAGGGCGCGCCAGCGGTCCGGGTCGGCGATGGCCTGGCGGGCTGCGTCGGGCGGACACTCTGTTCTCAAGATGTCGCGAACCGCGTCGCGCAGCGACAGGTGCTCCGCCTGCAGCCCTACGTCCACCATGCCCCTAACATAGTAAAGATAATAAACTAGCGGACCGGCGCAGTCATGCTCACGTTGAGGTGGCACATGGTGGAGTGGTATCTGTTCTTGCCGCAGGTGCGGCTGTCGATGGCCGATATCGCCGAGCGGGCTCGGCACGCCGAGGCCAGCGGCTTCGACGGCATTGCCTTCATCGACCACCTGGAAGCCCCCGGGTTGCCCAGCGAAAGCATCTGGGAGGCAATGGGAGTGGCGAGTTGGGTGGCGGCCAAAACGCAGCGGTTGCGGGTGGGCCACCTGGTGCTCTGCGACGCGTTCCGGCACCCCGCGGTGCTCGCCAAGCAGGCCGTCACCCTGTCCGACGCGTCGGAGGGCAGATTCGACCTCGGCCTGGGCGCGGGATCCTGGCCCGCCGAATTCACGAGATTCGGTGTCGGTCAGGGTGATCCGGTGGCCAGGGTGGAGCGACTTGGACGCCACCTCGCGCTGCTCAAGCAATACTGGGGTGACGAGCCGGGGGCCGACCCCCAGTCCCCCCGCCGGACCCACCCGATCCCGCTGGTTCTCGGTGGCACCGGCCGCCGGATGATGGGACTCGTTCGCGGCCATGCCGATTGGTGGAACGTGCCCGCTACCCATCTCGACCGGCTGGCCGCCCTCACCCCGTCGGCGGGGACGGCCCGGCTGTCCATTCAGCAGATGATCGGGTTCGTGCGGTCGGGCAGCGATCCCGCAGCCGTGCGCGAGGTCAGCACCCGACGGTTCGGCAACCTGGGCTCGGGGCTGCTCTGCGGGGACGCCGCGGAGTTGATCGAGCATTTCGCGGGCCTGGCCGACCAGCGCGTCGAACGGTTCTACGTGTGGTTCGCCGACTTCGCCGCGCCCGAATCCCTGTGCGAGTTCGGCGAGTCGGTGATCAAGGCGTTCCCTGGCGGCGCCGTCGCGCTTCGGTAGGCACCACCGGCGGCCGCGCGAACGGGCCCCGCTGCACGGCCGACAATCTGACCTCCGGCAGATCGACCGACGCGTCCACCGTGTCGAGCCAGGCGACCGTCTCGGCGACGTCGGATGCCTGGATCGCGTACATCTCGAACGGAACGTCTTGCAGCATGTCGGTGGCCACCGGCCCCGGCGTGACGAGGTGCACGCTGATGCCGTCACGGTCCACCTCGAGCGCCAACGCCCGCGCGAACGCGTTCATGCCGGCCTTGGAGGCGGAGTAGGCCGTGCGGCCCGGCATCGGTTCGTGCGCCGCCGACGACGAGATCAACACCAGCCGCGAGCCCGCTCCCATCACCGGCAGGACCGCCGAGGTCACGACGAAACACGAATCCAGATTCGCCGACATGATGGCGCGCCACTGCTCGAAGGTCTGCTTACGGGCGTACGTGCCGCCGAGCGCGCCGGCGGCATGCACGAGGAGGTCGATCGCGCCCAGCGCGCGGCACGCCGCCGGGAACCCGACGGGATCCGACGCGTCGGCGACCAGGGGCCGGGCCCCGATCTCGTCGGCGGCCGCGCGCAAGGCTTCCTCTCGGCGCGCGGCGATCGTCACGTCGTAGCCGCGGTCAACGAGCGTGCGCGCGCAGGCCATTCCGATTCCGCCGCTGCCGCCGGTGACTAACGCGGTCCGCACGGCACCGCCCGTCAGGCGCGCCGCGGCCGCGACAACGTTTGCGGCGACAGCGCGTTGATGCGTTGCTCGGAACGGTCCGAGAGTACGTAGGTTTGCGTGTCGGCCAGGTGACGGCCCGCGATGCGGCGCGCCCGGTCGACGTCGCCTTCGGCGATGGTCTCGGCGAGCTTGACATGGGTGTTGAGCACCGCGCGGCGCTTGGCCAAGGACGGGTAGGTGCCGCGCGCTGCGTTCTCGTCGGCCCATTGCCGCTCGTGGTTGGTCCACAGCGTCTCCAGGCTGCCGACGACGGCGATGATCGTGCGGTTGCCGCAGCCGTGAACGACCAAATCGTGGAACTGGCGGCCGATTTCGGTAAACCGCGGGCCGTCGTCGAGGTGCTCGGCCATGGCGTCGTTGATCCGCTGCAGCTCGGGCACCAGCGTGTCGGCGCGGTCGGGGCGCCGTGCGGCGAGCGCGGCGCAGGCGGGTTCGAGCTCCTGCAGCGCCATGCCGAGGTCGGCCACGGTGACGGATTCGCTCTGCAGCAACAGGCCGAGCATGTAGGCCGTGCTGGTCTTGGCCGGGGCGTGGACGACGGCGCCGCCGCGGTTGCCGCGCCGCACCGAGATCAGGCCCTCGGTCTCGAGGATCCGCAGCGCTTCCCGTAGCGATACCAGGCTGACGTTGAACTGTTCGACGAGCACCTCCTGGCGCGGCAGGAGGTCGCCGTCGGCCAACTCCCCGTCGATGATCTGGCGGCGCAACTCGTCGGCTACGATTTCTGCGATCCGGGGCGCCGACAATCGGCGACGGGCGTCGGGGCCAATTCCCAAGGCGGTCATCCGATCTTCGAGGTCAAGCCAACTGGCTGGCTTAGCTATTTTAGCAGTAATGGTATAAATGGCTTCTCGCATCGCGCGTCGATCGGGAGGGCGAATGCCAGTGAGCGAGCGGTCCGGCGATCGTCCCACGCCGCTACACGGCCTGCGCGTCGTCGAGATCAGTGACCGCATCGCCGGCAGCTATTGCGGCAAGCTGCTGGCCGACGCCGGCGCGCAGGTCCGCAAAATCGAGCCCCCGCAAGGCGATTGGCTGCGCCGGTACACGGCGTGCGGGTTGCCGAGTCCCGACGGGCGGCCGGCGCCGTTGTTCAGCTACCTCAACGCCGGCAAGCGCAGCCTGACGGTCGCGCCGGGTTCGCAGCGGCACCGCGCGGAACTGGCCGGCGCGGACGTCGTCGTCGTCACCGCCGGCCGGGCGCAGGCGGCGGCGCTGGGCGTCGACCCGCGCCGATTGCTCGACGACGCGCCGGGCGCGGTCGTCGTCACGATCTCGGACTTCGGGTGGGACGGCCCGTACGCCGACCGGGCCGCCACCGAGTTCACCCTGCAGGCGTGGGCCGGCTCGCCGGGCTTTCGGGGCGATCCCGCCGGACCGCCGATCTGCATCGGCGGGGACCTGGGCGAGTACATGGGCGGCGTCTACGCCGCCTTCGGCGCGCTGGCCATGCGGCGCCGCGTCGAACGAGGCGGCGCCGGTGCACATCTCGACCTGTCCATGCTCGAGGCGATCACCGCGATGCAGAGCAGCGAATGGCTGCACTCGCAGCTGCTCCGGGTGCCGCCGGTCCGGCGCACCACCGAAGTGCCCTCCATCGAACCGGCCAAGGACGGCTACGTCGGCTTCACCATGGTCACCGGTCAGCAATGGCTCGACTTCGTCGCGATGGTCGAACGCCCGCAGCTGGAGGAGATCGAGCAGCTGCGCTTCCAGATCGGACGCTGGCAATACCGCGACCTGATCCGCGAGCAGATCCGGCCCTGGCTGGCCGAACGCACCGTCGCCGAGATCGTCGAGTTGGGCCAGCTGATCCGGTTGCCGGTCGCCGCCCTGGGCAATGGCTCCACCATCGGGCGGCTCGACTACGTCACCCAGCGCGAGGCTTTCGTCCGCAACCCGGCCGGTTTCTCCCAACCCCGACCGCCCTGGCTGATGTCGTCCTGCATGCCAGCACCGCCCGGTGAGACGCCCGAACTCGGCGAGGCGAATGACGAATCACCCTGGCAAGCAACCTCATCGGGCCCTGGGCCGCTCCCCGCGGGGGCGCCGCTGGCCGGTCTGCGCGTCGTCGACCTGACGGCGTTCTGGGCCGGCCCGGCGGCCACCCACCTGCTGGCCGCCTTCGGGGCCGACGTCGTCAAGGTCGAGTCAATCCAGCGCCCGGACGGCATCCGGTATTCGGGCGGCATGCGCACCGATGTCGACGACTGGTGGGAGTACGGCTGGGTTTTCCACGCCATGAACACCAACAAGCGTTCCGTCACGCTGGATCTGGGCTCGCCGGACGGTCGGCGCCTGTTCACCGAGTTGGTCGCGGGGGCCGACGTGGTGATCGAGAACTTCTCGCCGCGGGTGATGGAGCAGTTCGGGCTGACCGCCGACGCGCTGCTGCGTGTGAACCCGCGGCTGGTCTTCGCGCGCATGCCCGCATTCGGGCTGGCCGGTCCGTGGCGCGACCGCGTCGGGTTCGCGCCGACCATGGAGCAGATCGCCGGACTCGCCTGGGTGACCGGCCTGCCGGAGGGCCCGCCGGTGACCCCGCGCGGGGCGTGCGACCCGCTGGCCGGCGTGCACGCCGCGTTCGCCGTGCTGGCCGCGTTGAACTTCACCGAACGCACCGGAACCGGCCAGCTGCTGGAGCTGCCCATGCTCGAGACGGTGCTCAACGCGACCGCCCTGCAAGCCCTCGAATTCGAGGTGTTCGGCGTGACGCTGGTCCGCCGCGGCAACCGCGGCCACGGCGCCGTGGTCCAAAACATCTACCGCTGCGCCGAGGACGACGGGTGGATCGCGGTCAGCGTCCGCGACGACCGGCAGTGGGACGCGCTGGTCGAGCTGATGGGCCGGCCGGCGTGGTGCGACGCCGACCTGACCACCGCCACCGGGCGGTGCCGGCTGGGCGTCGACGTCGACGCCCGGCTGGCCCGATGGTTCGCCGAGCAACCGCAGGGCCCGACGGTGCAGCGGCTGGCCGCCGCGGGCGTCCCCGCCGCCCCGGTGGTGTCCCCGTCGCTGGTGACCGACAACCCGCAACTGCGGGACCGCCGATTCTTTGAGGCGTTGCACCACCCGAGCACCGGCCCGGGGCTCTACCCGTGCCCACCGTTCGCCCGCCTCGCCGGCCAAGACCGCTGGCTGCTGCGGCCGCCGCCGCGACTCGGCGAGCACAACGAGGAAGTCCTGCGCGAACGATGCGGGCTCGGCGACGACGACCTGACGCGTCTGACGGCCAGCGGCGTGATCGGGACCCGACCCAAAGGCCTGTAGAGGGAATGGAGTGCAACATGCGTGTGACGGTCGACGAGAACCTGTGCGAGGCCAACGGCTTCTGCGAATCACTGGCGCCCGACGTCTTCGAACTGGGCGACGAAGACGTCGTACAGATCGCGGACGGCCCAGTGCCACCGGACCGGGAGATCGACGTGCGCGCCGCGGTCGACCAGTGCCCGAAGGCGGCTCTGCGGCTACGGGAGTGATGGCAGCGAAACACTCTGTCTCCCAAGCCGTTACGCTCTGACCCTCGCCGCGCGCGCCGCGTCCCACGCGGCGCCAACGCCGCCCGCGTTGACGGTGAATGCGTAAGATAGTAAAAATAGGCCTAGTCGTCGAACCCGGGGCGGCCCGGTTGCGCCCGGCCGAGCACGGCCGGGGCGGATACGGAGTGCTAGTGACGCAGACAGGCGCGGGCTTGGCCCCGCAGTCCGACGATCCTTCGGAGCGCGAGTTCGGTGCGGCCGGCATCGCGCTGTCGACCTACCGGTTCCCGACGGGCTGGTTCATCGTCGCCTTCGGCTCCGACCTGGCGCCCGGGCAGGTCAGGCGTGCGCACTATTTCGGTGAGGAGTTGGTGCTGTTCCGCACCGAATCCGGCCGCGTCCACGTGATGGACGCCTACTGCCAGCACCTGGGCGCCAACCTCGCCGTCGGCGGCACGGTGGAGGGCGAGAACATCGTGTGCCCCTGGCACGGCTGGCAGTGGCGCGGCGACGGCTCGAACGCGCTGATCCCGTACAGCAAGATCGGCTGCAAGAACAACGTCCGCATCCGCAGCTACCCCAGCATGGAGTGGTACGGGTTCGTGCTCGCCTGGCACGAACGCCACGGTCGCGCGCCGTACTGGCAGCCGCCGGTGCTGCCCGAACTCGAGACCGACGAGTACTACCCGCTGCACCCGCACACCCAGATGCTCAACCGGGTCAAGGTGCACCCCCAGATGATCATCGAGAACGCCGCCGACCCGTATCACGTGCAGTACGTACACAAGGCGGCCAATCCGGCCACCACCTCGTCGTTCGAGGTCTCCGGCTACCACCTGCACGCCACCGTCAACGCCCACTTCGGCGGGGGCCGCGCCCAAACCTGGTTGACCCCCAACGGACCGGTCGACGCCAAGATCATCTACGACAACTACTCGCTGGGCCTCGGTGTGGTCCGATTCCCCAGCGAACTGGTCGCCACCGTCCAGGTCACCGGCCAGACACCGGTCGACGAGGACTACACCGACTACTTCTATACGCAGGCCTCCATCCGCGAACCGGGCGACACCGGCGACGCGCCCACCGGCCGCGCGGCCCGCTTCCTCGCGCTGCAGCAAGAGGTCATCAAACAGGACTTCTTCACGTGGGAGAACATGAAGTACCTCGAGAAGCCAAACCTGGCGCCCGAGGAGGCGCACGACTACGCCGCGCTGCGCCGCTGGGCGCACCGCTTCTATCCGGGCACCCAGCCGTCGGCGTCGGACTTCGGCTACACCGCCGACGGTGAGCCCGACCCGGCGGCCGCCAAGGCCTGACGGGTGCTGGCCGGTGACCACCTCACGGGAAAGGTGTTGAACGGCAGGCGAATTCGGCGTGGAAACGGTTACGGGCAGCTATCCCGACCGTACGTAGGGCGCGGTAGCTGCCCCAGCAACCGCGCATCGTGGAGCTATATCGTTCGTCGTTAAGTTACGTTAATGTTACGTGGTGGCAGGCACGTTGCCCTAGTGTCACGTCGGCCCGTCCGTTGCGGTCCTTTCACGAGAGGCTGGAAACCAGGATGACGATGTCTTATCAGGAACAGCGGATGCTCGAGGCCGTCACCGCCCGCGCCGCCATCCTGGACCTCAACGCCCGCCACAACCGGGCGTACTCCGACGGAGACCGCGACCGGTGGGTCGCGACGTTCCGGCACTCCGGCGCCAGCTACACCCGCGACGGCGAACTGTTCGACGACCTGCGCGCGGCCTTCGACGGCGGTGACGGACAACGCCTCGTCACCGTCGACCACGAGATCCGCGTCGACGGCGTCAACGCCATGCAGCGCTGCGTCGTCGTCCTGTACGCGGCGATGTTCGGCGACACCACCCTGCGGGCGACGGGAACTTTCCGGGACACCCTGACCTACGAGCGCGGCGGGTGGTACTTCACTTCACGGGCGCTGCAATGGGATTCGGTGCCCAGCCGGCACCCGCTCGTCATGTGAGCGGCGCGGACGAGGGGCCCGACACCCGGCTGGCCTTCGGCACCTACGAGGACGCGCTGCGCATGGTCGGCGCCACCGGCGAGGTGCGCACCGCGGCGACCGCCGTCAGCGGCGCCCGCATCCAGTTGTTCGCCGCGATGGTGCGCGACGGCAACCGGTCCTACTGGGACGCCGACTACGCCCGCCAGCGCTGGGGCGGGCTGCTGGCGCCGCCGGCGATGCTGATGAGCTGGGCGGTGCCGCCGCCCTGGCATCCGGGCGGCAGCCGGCCCGCCGGGTCGATCGCCCTGCGGGTGCCCCTGCCCGGCACCACGTTCATCAACGCGGCCAACGACGCCGAGTTCTCGCAACCCATCGTCGAGGGGGACGTGCTCAGCGTCGTCGAGGAAGTGGTCGCGGTGTCGCCGGAGAAGCGAACCCGGTTGGGCGTAGGACATTTCGTCGAGACCCTCGAGACCTACCGCCGCCAGGACGGTGCCGTCGTCGCCACCTGCCGCAACACGTTGTTCCGCTTCACCCCGGGTGAGGGCGAGTGAGCGACCTGGACTGGAACTCCCTCGAGATTCCCGCCGACCTGCCCGAGGTGGTCGACCACATCACCTACCAGCGGGTGGTGCAGAACGCCGGCGCCACGTGGGACTACTTTCCCGGTCACTTCGACCCCGAATACGCTCGGCGGCAGGGTAATCCGACGATCTACGTCAATACCATGCACATCGCCGGATTCGCCGACCGTGTCGCGACCGACTGGGCGGGCCCCGGTAGCCGAGTGGTGCGCCGCGCCATGCGGCTGCTCACGCCGGTGTACGCGGGTGACACCGTGACCGGCCGTGGGCGGGCGGTGGCCAAGCGGCGCGACGACTCGACGGATCCGCCCCGCTGGCTCGTCGACCTGGAGATCCACGTGACCAATCAGGACGGCGCGCTATGCAGCCCCGTCGAACTGACGCTGCAGCTGCCGCAACCGAATTGACTCAGGCGGGCAGCGGGGGCAGCGTCCCCTTGCAGACCAGGGTCTGCAGTTCGACGTACTCGTGCAGCCCCTCCGGACCGAACTCGCGGCCGATGCCCGACTGCTTGAAGCCGCCAAACGGCGCACCGATGTCGAGTGTGTACATGTTGATGCCGTACGTCCCGGTGCGGACGCCGGCCGCGACATCGAGCCCATGCTCGATGTCGGCGGTCCACACGGAACCGGCCAGGCCGTAATCGGTTTCGTTGGCGATCCGGATCGCGTCGGCCTCGTCGCGGTAGCGCAGCACGGTCAGCACCGGGCCAAAGATCTCTTCGCGGGCGATCCGCATGTCGTTCGAGGCCTCGGCGAACAACGTCGGCCGCACGTACCAGCCGCGCTCCGACGGGCTGTCGTCACCGCCGAGGACGACGCGGGCACCCTCGCTGCGGCCCGACCGGATGAAGTCCTGAACCCGTCGCTGTTGTCGTTGCGCCACAAGCGGTCCGATGTCGGTGTCCGCGTCGGCGGGGTCGCCCACCCGCAGTCCCGACATCATGTCGGCGAGTGCCTCGACCACCTCGTCGTGGCGCCGCTCGCTGACCAGGATGCGGGTCTGGGCGACGCACGCCTGGCCGTTGTTCATCAGCCCGGCGGTCTTCAGCTCGGCCACGGTCTTCTCGACGTCGGCGTCGTCGAGGATGATCGCCGCCGACTTGCCGCCGAGTTCCAGGCTGACGCGTTTGAGATGCTCCCCGCACACGGCGGCGATGTGGCGGCCCACCGCGCTGGAGCCGGTGAACGCCACCTTGTCCACCCCCGGGTGGCGCACCAGCGCCTCGCCGACATCGGGGCCGCCCGGCAGCACCGACACGACCCCGTCGGGCAGGTCCAACTGCTCGATCATCTCCGCCAACCACAAAGCGTCCAAAGGTGTTTCGGGTGCGGGCTTGACGACGACCGTGCAGCCGGCGATCAGCGCCGGGATCAGCTTGGGCATGATCAAGAACTGCGGCACGTTCCACGGCACGATGGCCGCGACCACCCCCACCGGGGCGCGGCGCAGGTGCACCTCGCCGAGCACGCCCCGGCGGCGCTCAACCCAGGGAAATGCGCGCGCGTCGGCCAGCGCGAGGTGCATCATGGTCGCCGCGGCCGCCGCCTGGCCGAGCCGGCTGAAGGTCCGCGGGCTGCCCATCTCGGCGGTGATGAGATCGGCCATCTCGTCGATGTGTCCGCCGTAGATCGCGGCGAGCTGTTCGACCTTCGCCATCCGCTCGGCGTGGCTCATCCGCGGCCAGGGGCCGTGGTCGAAGGCGCGGCGCGCGGCGGCGACGGCTGCCTCGACGTCCTCGCCGCCGGCCACCTGCACGTGGCCGACCGGTTCCTCGGAATGCGGTGAGATCACGGCGAGCTGCTGCGGGTTGGCGGGCTTGCGCCACTGCCCCCCGACGAAGATCTCGTCGTAGGACCGGTGGCCGGCGTGTTCTGTCATCGGGCACTTCCTCGAGGGTTGAAGCCACGACCGCGATTCGCTATTGACGCTAACATAGCGAAAAAAGCAGCGAGGGCCGATATGACCAGCGAATGGCGCACCTACCCGTTCAAGTTGGTGCCCGGCGACAGCCAGCTGGAGTTTCCCGCCGCCGAAGGCGAACATCCCGACCAGGAATCGGACACCTGGTTCATCGCCGGTCAGCTGGATGCGGCGGGGACGGACCGGTCGTACGCCTTCTTGACGATCTTCAACAAGAACCGCCCCGGCGGGACTCTGGTGGCGGATTTCTACACGATGGCCCTGTTCGATTTGGACACCGGCGACTACGGCACCTACACCGACTACGACATGCCGCCCGCAAACCTGGAGCCCGGGGCGCCGCGCAAGCTCACGCTGGCTTCCGGCTACCTCGACATCGGCTTCGCCAGCGGCGCGGGTACCGCCTCCTGGTTCACCTGCCGCAACGGCGACGGGGGACTGCTGCCCTACACCTACCGTGTGAGCCTGGTCGGAAACGACCAGCTGGATCGGCCCATGCGGCTGGATCTGGCCGTAACACCCACCCGCGCACCGACTCCCGTGGGCGCCTCGGTCTACAACGGCAGGATCGTCTGCTTCGGCCAGGAGGACACCTACTCGTATTTCCAGACGGGGATGACGATGACTGGGACGTTGCGCTGGGGCGACGTCGTCGAGCAGGTGTCCGGCAGCAGCGGCCACGTCGACCGGCAGTGGTTCCCCAAGTACGCCGGCGGCGGCGGGTCCGGGGGAGACCCGCGGGCGAGGTCGCATGAATGGCGCACCATCAACTTCGACAACGGCGTCGACCTGAGCATCTGGCGCCAGTTCGACCGCACCAACGGCAACGCGCCCCAGCCCTTCACCGGGGTGACGTCGAGCCATCCCGACCCGGGTGTGCCGCCGCAATGCGCCGAGGACGTCGAGGTGACGACCACCAGCTACGTGCGCTGGCCGGACGCGGTGCGGCCGCTGGTGCGACCCGTCGCCGACGCCCGATACCTGCCCGATCGGCACCGGATCACCTGCGCGACAATGGAACTCGATATCACCGGAGTACCGCTGGTGGCGGCGCCCGCGCATGGCCTACCGATCGAGTACATGGAAGGCCCGTACCGCTACCGGGGAACGCTGTGGGGCCAGCCCGTCACCGGGTTCGCGTTCAACGAGCGTTCGCTGGCCCTCTACCGAGACTGGGAGCTGGTGGAGGTGCTCGCGACCACGGCCGCCAACGCCGAGCCGCCCGATCGGGATCTGCGCATGACGTCGGGCCTGCTGGTGCAATTGTTGGCCAGGGGCCGGCGGAGCGAGGCGATCGACCTGCTGACCACCGTCCGGTCCGGCCAAAAGGGCTCGCTGGCAACGCTTCTCGACGACCTGGTCGCGGCGCTGTCAGCGGGCTGAGAGGGCGTGCGCCCAGCTGAGGTGGCGGTGCTGCAGCCCCGGTTCGTTGCGGCCGAACAACAGGTGGCTGCGGGCTCCCGACTCGAGATTGGCCTGCAGCCCCTCGACCAGCCGGTAGTCCTCGTCGCGGACCGTGGCGTGTGCGTAGTCGAAGACCGCCGCCGCGCCCGCGGCCACCGACGCGTCGGAGAGATCCTGCGGCGTCGCGTTCTGGTGCACCGTGATCGATCTGCCGGGGTGTTCCCCGGGGTAGACGCGGAACAGCTCGCCGTTGGCGATGGTCACCGACAAGACGACGTTGGGAAACAGCGCGTAGATGACCACCAGATTGTGCAGGGGGTTCCACTGCTCCTCCGGGACGTCCTCGAGGTCACCGATTGTGTTGAGCGGGAACACCAGTCGGTGGTGCGGCCCGAAGCTGTCGAACACCGTGCAGTTGCTGCGCGCGATCGTGGCGAAGGTCTGCCGGTGGACGGTGGCGAAATGGTAGTTCTCGGCGAAGGTGTCAAGGGCCAGCTTCCAGTTGATGGGGGAGTCCAGCACCTTCTCGCCCAGCGGCGACCAGCCCCCGATGCCCCACGAGTCCAGCTCGGCCGCCAGCGGTCCCAGGTGCGCGGCGACGTCCAGGGACGCGCCCGGGTCGAGCGCCACCCACAGAAAGCCCGCCAGCTCGGCGGCCGGCAGTTCCGTCAGGCCGTCGGACTTCGGGTTCACGGAACCGAATCCCTCGAGGCCCGGCACCCCGACCAGCCGACCGGTGTTGTCGTAGGTCCAGGCGTGGTACGGGCACACAAAGCGCTTGGCCGTCCCACATCCCGTCGCCACCCGCGACTGCCGGTGCAGGCAGACGTTGTCGAACGCCTTGACCGATCCCTCGGAGGTGCGGGTCAACAGGATCGAGCGCCCCATCACGGTTTTCGTGCAGTACGCCCCCGGGCCGGGCAGCTCCGAGGCGTAGCCGACGAGTTGCGGGCTGCCCGCCAGCATGGCCCGGTCGCGGCGATGGCGCTCGACCGAGGTGTAGTCCGTCGCCGCCACCCGATACTCCGCCGGGGCCAGGTCGGTGGTCTTGTCGCGGGCCAACTTCAGGGCGCGCCGGGTCAAATCGACCAATTGATCGCGGCCTAGTCCAGATTCCATGGTCCCAGTACAGACCTTGTGACGGTTGTAAGGTCAAGGGGTGGCTGAGCAGTTGCTGATCGGCGACGTCACGGCCCTGACCGGGATCGCCTCGGGTCGCATTCGGCACTACGAGAAGATCGGGCTGCTGCGCGCGGAACACCTGCCCAACGGCTACCGGGTGTTCGACGTGGAGCAGGTTCTCGAGTTGCTGCGCATCGACCTGATGCGCAGCCTCGGCGTCGGCATCAACGACATCGCGCGGCTGACGGACGGCGGGCAAGCCACCCTGGCCGGGGTGCTCGCCGAGCACCGCGCGCTGCTGGTCCGCCAGCGGGACCGGCTCGACGAGTTGATCGAGGCTATCGACCGGTCCCGGGCCGCCGCCGACCGGGCGGACGGCGGCGACCACATCCTGCGCAGGCTGGCCACCACCCATCGCGACAGCATCGGCGTGGTGGGGCGGCTCAGCGCGCCGCTGCCCGCGCCGGTGGCGGCGATGTATGCCGACCTCTTCGACGAGTGGGACCTGCCGGTGCCGGCCTTGTTCGGGCAGATGGTCCTGCCGCCCGCCGCCAGCGTCCTGTTGGCGCAGCTGGCCGAGGCCCCCGGCCGCGCTGTGTTGTTCGACCGGTTGCGGAAGCTGGCCGACGAGGTGATCCGTCTCGACGATAACCCGACGGCCGCAACCGAACTCGCGAGACGCTGGATCGAGCGGCAACTGGCCGAGCCGTGGCCGGCCGACGTGGTCGCCGTCCTGCGCGGCGTTCGACCGCTCCTCGAGGGCGACCCGGTGATCGTGCAGGGCTTCAGGGCGTGGGCCGGGGCGATCAGCCCGGCGGCCGCGCGTTTCCTTGAGGAGGTCACGCGGCAGAGTTCGTGCCGCGGCCTGGAGGCGGTGAGCGTCATCGTGCTGCCCGCCCCGGGGCACCCCGAAACCGCGACCTCAGGATCGTGATACAGCTGTGACTGGTGTGGCTCACGAGGCCACTGGTACCGGTGTCATATTCTGGGATACGTGTCTTCGGTGTCCCGGCGGGACCTCCTCAAGCTGGCGGCCGCGGCCCCGGCCCTCGTAGGCATGGGGGTGGCGGGCGCGTCGCTGCGCGCCGCACCCGCCTCGGCCTCGCTCGGCACGTTGCTGGACTACGCGGCCGGCGTGATCCCCGCCAGCCAGATCCGGGCGGCCGGGGCGGTGGGCTCCATCAGGTACGTCTCGGACCGGCGCCCCGGCGGCAACTGGATGCTGGGTAAGCCGATCCAGGTCGCCGAGGCACGTGATCTCGACAGCAACGGGCTCAAGATCGTCTCGTGCTACCAATACGGCAAGGGCAGCACCGCCGACTGGCTCGGAGGCGCCGGCGCCGGGCAGCAGCACGCGCAGCGGGGAATGCAGCTGCACGCGGCCGCCGGCGGCCCAGCGACCGCGCCGATCTACGCCTCGATCGACGACGACCCCTCCTATGAGCAGTACAAGAGCCAGGTCGCGCCGTACCTGCGGTCGTGGGAATCGGTGATCGGGCATCAGCGCACAGGCGTCTACGCCAACTCCAAGACCATCGACTGGGCGCTGCACGACGGCCTGGGCGCCTACTTCTGGCAGCACAACTGGGGTTCGCCCAAGGGCTACACCCACCCGGCCGCCCACTTGCACCAGGTGGAGATCGACAAACGCAATGTCGGCGGCGTCGGGGTGGACGTCAACGAGATCCTCAAACCGCAATTCGGGCAGTGGGCCTGAGGGCGCGGCGGTCGGTCCCGGCCGCGCGCGGCGCGCTTTCTTAGAATTCCAGCAAACACTCGTTCGCTCGTTTCCCGGCGCCGTCGGCGCCGGCGTGCGCCCGACGGGCCAGCCCCGCGGCGCTCCGGTGCCGGAAAAAGTTTTATAACGATTCGATAACATAACTGCTTTGATCTGCACCGTTGTAGCTACTCGACCGTAACCACCTGCATGCAGCACGTTTGTTCGCCGGGTCGGCGTCGCCGCTCAAACCGGGTGTTACCCAGGGCATGGTTACCCATGCGTAGAACTGACCAGTAACCAATCGCGCGGCCGATCCCGCCCCGATCCTTATGACACTCTTAGTGCATCCGATGGAGTCCGCCGCGCCGCCCCGCCATCGAGGCGGCCCGCCGACAACACACCGGTCAGCCGGGTTCCGGCTGAGATTCGACGCCGAATCGAGGACACCCGCGTGGCGGCGGGTTCCCTCACCCGGACCCAAGCACACGTTGACACGGACAGACACGAAAGACGCAGGCAGGGGAGATAGCAGGTGACGATCCACGAGCACGACCGGGTATCCGCTGACCGCGACGGGAACGGCCGCCCGGGAGCCGGGGACAGCCATGCGCTCGTCGACCGTCTGACGGCCGGCGAGCCTTACGCCGTAGCCTTCGGCGGCCAGGGCAGCGCTTGGCTGGAGACCCTCGAGGAACTGGTGTCCTCGGCCGGCATCGAAGCCGAGGTGGCGACGCTGGTCGGCGAGGTGCAGCTACTTCTGCAGCCGGTGGCCAACGAGCTGGTCGTGGTGCGTCCGATCGGCTTCGAACCGCTGTCCTGGGTGCGGGCGCTGGCGGCCGAGGACCCGGTTCCCTCCGACAAGCACCTGACGTCGGCCGCCGTGTCGATCCCGGGCGTCCTGCTCACCCAGATCGCCGCCGTCCGCGCCCTGGCGCGCCAGGGTATGGACCTGACCGCGACGCCACCGGTGGCCGTCGCCGGCCACTCGCAGGGCGTGCTCGCGGTCGAGTCGTTGAAGGCCGGCGGCGCCCGCGACGTCGAGCTGCTGGCGCTGGCCCAGCTCATCGGCGCGGCCGGCACGCTGGTGGCCCGCCGCCGCGGCATCGCCGTCCTGGGCGACCGGCCGCCGATGGTGTCGGTCACCAACGCCGACCCCGAGCGCATCAGCCGGCTGCTCGACGAGTTCGCGCAGGATGTCCGGACCGTGCTGCCCCCGGTGCTGTCGATCCGCAACGGGCGCCGGTCGGTCGTCATCACCGGCACGCCCGAGCAGCTGTCCCGCTTCGAGCTCTACTGCCGTCAGATCTCGGAGAAAGAAGAGGCCGACCGCAAGAACAAGCTGCGCGGCGGCGACGTCTTCGCGCCGGTTTTCGACCCCGTGCAGGTGGAGGTGGGCTTCCACACCCCCCGTCTGGCCGACGGCATCGACCTGGTGGGCAACTGGGCCGAAAAGATCGGCCTGGACGTCGCGCTGGCCCGCGAACTGACCGAAGCCATCCTGGTGCGCCGCGTCGATTGGGTGGAGGAGATCACCCGAGTCAACGACGCCGGGGCCCGCTGGATCCTCGACCTGGGACCCGGGGACATCCTGACCCGGCTGACCGCGCCCGTGATCCGCGGGCTCGGGGTGGGCATCGTGCCCGCCGCCACCCGCGGCGGCCAGCGCAACCTGTTCACCGTCGGCGCCGTGCCCGAGGTGGCGCGGGCCTGGTCCAGCTACGCCCCCACGCTGGTCCGGCTGCCCGACGGCCGGGTCAAGCTGTCGACCAAGTTCACCCGCCTGACCGGCCGCTCGCCGATCCTGCTCGCGGGCATGACGCCCACCACCGTCGACGCCAAGATCGTCGCCGCCGCGGCCAACGCCGGCCACTGGGCCGAGCTGGCCGGCGGCGGCCAGGTCACCGAGGAGATCTTCGCCGACCGCGTCGCGGAGCTCGCCGAGCTCTTGGAGCCGGGCCGCACCTATCAATTCAACGCGCTGTTTTTGGACCCGTACCTGTGGAAGCTGCAGGTCGGCGGAAAGCGGCTGGTGCAGAAGGCGCGGCAGTCCGGCGCGGCGATCGACGGCCTGGTGATCAGCGCCGGCATCCCGGACCTCGAGGAGGCCGTCGAGCTCATCGAGGAGCTGAGCGACGCCGGCATCAGCCACGTCGTGTTCAAGCCCGGCACCGTCGAGCAGATCCGTTCGGTCATCCGCATCGCCACCGAGGTGGCCACCAAGCCCGTGATCGTGCACATCGAGGGCGGCCGCGCCGGGGGCCACCACTCGTGGGAGGACCTCGACGACCTGCTGCTCGCGACCTATTCGGAGCTGCGGTCGCGGTCCAACATCACCGTCTGCGTCGGCGGCGGCATCGGCACGCCGGAACGGGCGGCCGAGTACCTGTCCGGGCGCTGGGCGCAGGCTTACGGGTTCCCGCTGATGCCCGTCGACGGCATCCTGGTCGGCACCGCGGCGATGGCGACCAAGGAAGCGACCACGTCGCCGTCGGTCAAGCGGATGCTGGTCGAGACGCAGGGCACCGACGAGTGGATCGGCGCGGGGAAGGCCTCGGGCGGCATGGCCTCGAGCCGCAGCCAGCTCGGCGCCGACATCCACGAGATCGACAACAGCGCCTCGCGGTGCGGCCGGCTGCTCGACGAGGTCGCCGGTGACGCCGACGCCGTCGCCGCGCGCCGCGACGAGATCATCGCCGCGATGGCCAACACCGCCAAGCCGTATTTCGGCGACGCCGGCGAGATGACCTACCTGCAGTGGTTGCGGCGCTACGTCGAGTTGGCCATCGGTGACGGCGACTCCACCGCCGACACCATGCAGCCCGGCAGCCCGTGGCTGGCCGACACCTGGCGCGACCGCTTCGGGCGGATGCTGCAGCGCGCGGAGGCGCGCCTGCACCCGCAAGACTCGGGACCCATCGAGACCCTGTTCGGCGACGCGGGCCTGCTCGAGGACCCGCAGGCCGCCCTCGAGACGCTGCTCGGCGCCTACCCCGACGCCGACACCGTGCACCTGCACCCCGCCGACGTGCCCTTCTTCGTCACGCTGTGCAAGCTCCCGGGCAAGCCGGTGAACTTCGTGCCGGTCATCGATAAGGACGTGCGGCGCTGGTGGCGCAGCGACTCGCTGTGGCAGGCGCACGACGCCCGCTACGACGCCGACCAGGTGTGCATCATCCCGGGCACGGCCGCCGTCGCCGGCATCACCAGGCTGGACGAGCCCGTCGGCGAATTGCTGGACCGCTTCGAGCAGGCGGCCGTCGACGAGACGCTGGCCGCGGGCGCGCAGCCCCGCGAGGTCGCGTCGCGCCGCCTGGGCCGCGCGGACGTGACGGGCCCGTTGGCCGTCGTCCTCGATTGCCCCGACGTGCAGTGGGCGGGCCGCACGGCGATCAACCCGGTGCACCGCATCGCCGACCCGTCCGACTGGCTGGTGCACGACGGACCGCACAGCCACCGCGCCACCCACTCGTCCACCGGGGCGCGGCTGCAGGTCGAGGGCGACCGCGTCGTGCTCAGCGTGCCGGTGTCCGGCACCTGGATCGAGATTCCGTTCACCCTGCCGGCTAACACGGTCGACGGCGCCACCCCGGTGGTCTCCACCGAGGACGCCGCCACCGCGATGCGCGCCGTGCTGGCGATCGCCGCCGGCGTCGAGGGCCCCGAGTTCCTGCCACCGGTCACCGACGGGACGGCCACCGCGACGGTGAACTGGGACCCCGAGCGGGTCGCCGACCACACCGGCGTCACGGCCACCTTCTCCGAACGACTCGCGCCCAGCCTCAACACCGCACCCGACGCGCTGGTGGGCCTGTGCTGGCCCGCGGTGTTCGCGGCGATCGGTTCGGCCGTCACCGACAGCGGTGTCCCCGTCGTCGAAGGCCTGCTGAGCCTGGTGCACCTGGACCACGCCGCACACATGACCGGCACGCTGCCCGCCGAGCCGGCGCACCTGACGGTCACCGCGACGGCGTCGGCCGCCGTGGACACCGAGATGGGCCGGGTGGTGCCGGTGGGCGTCACGATCGCCGACGCTGACGGCCACGAAATCGCCACGCTCACCGAGCGTTTCGCGATCCTGGGCCGCACCGGGGCCGCCGAACTCGCCGACCCGCCGCGCGCCGGGGGCGCGATCTCCGAGAACGCCACCGACACCCCGCGCCGCCGTCGCCGCGACGTGACGCTGACCGCGCCGGTCGACATGCGCCCGTTCGCCGTGGTCTCCGGCGACCACAACCCCATCCACACCGACCGCGCAGCCGCCCTGCTGGCCGGCCTGGATTCGCCGATCGTGCACGGCATGTGGCTGTCGGCCGCCGCGCAGCACGCGGTCACCGCCACCGACGGCCAGGCCCGGCCGCCCGCCCGGCTGATCGGCTGGACCGCGCGCTTCCTGGGCATGGTGCGCCCCGGCGACGAGGTCGCGTTCCGCGTCGAACGGGTCGGCATCGACCAGGGTGCGGAGGTCGTCGAGGTGGCCGCCCGCATCGGTTCGGACCTGGTCATGGCCGCCACCGCGCGGCTGGCCGCGCCGCGCACGGTCTACGCCTTCCCCGGCCAGGGCATCCAGCACAAGGGCATGGGCATGGACGTCCGCGCCCGGTCCAAGGCGGCCCGCAAGGTGTGGGACAAGGCGGACAAGTTCACCCGCGAGACCCTGGGCTTCTCGGTGCTGCACGTGGTGCGCGACAACCCGACCAGCATCATCGCCAGCGGCGTGCACTACAACCACCCCGAGGGCGTCCTGTACCTGACGCAATTCACCCAGGTCGCGATGGCGACGGTCGCGGCCGCGCAGGTCGCCGAGATGCGCGAGCAGGGCGCCTTCGTCGAGGACTCGATCGCCTGCGGTCACTCGGTCGGCGAGTACACCGCCCTGGCCTGCGTAACCGGCATCTACGAGCTGGAAGCGTTGCTGGAGACCGTGTTTCACCGCGGCTCGAAGATGCACGACATCGTGCCACGCGACGACCTGGGCCGGTCCAACTACCGGCTGGCGGCGATCCGCCCCTCGCAGATCGACCTGCCCGACGACGAGGTGCCCGCGTTCGTCGCCGAGATCGCCGAGCGCACCGGCGAATTCCTCGAGATCGTCAACTTCAACCTGCGCGGCTCGCAGTACGCGATCGCGGGCACCGTGCGGGGCCTGGAGGCGCTGGAGGCCGAGGTGGAGCGGCGCCGCGAAATCAGCGGCGGCAAGCGCTCTTTCATCCTGGTGCCCGGCATCGACGTGCCGTTCCATTCGCGGGTGTTGCGGGTCGGGGTGGCCGAGTTCCGGCGCTCGCTGGACCGCGTCATGCCGCGCGACAAGAATCCCGACGTCATCATCGGGCGCTACATCCCGAACCTGGTGCCGCGGCCGTTCACCCTGGACCGCGACTTCATCCAGGAGATCCGCGACCTGGTGCCCGCCGAGCCGCTCGACGCGATCCTCGCCGACTACGACACCTGGCTCGCCGAGCGCCGCAACGAGATGGCCCGCATCGTCCTGATCGAGCTGCTGGCCTGGCAGTTCGCCAGCCCGGTGCGCTGGATCGAGACCCAGGACCTGCTGTTCACCGAGGAGGCCGCCGGCGGCCTGGGGGTGGAGCGGTTCGTCGAGATCGGCGTGAAGTCCGCGCCGACCGTCGCCGGGCTGGCCACCAACACCCTCAAGTTGCCCGAATACGCCCACAGCACAGTCGAAGTCCTCAACGCCGAGCGTGACGCCGCGGTGCTGTTCGCGACGGACACCGATCCCGAGCCGGAGGCCGACGAGGTCGCAGAACCGGCCGCGGAGTCGAGCGCACCGACAGAAGGCGCGCCGCAAGCGGCGGCGCCGGTGGCCGCGCCGACCGCGCCGTCAGGCGCTCCGAGACCCGACGACATCGGGTTCGACGCCGCCGACGCGACGCTGGCGCTGATCGCCCTGTCGGCGAAGATGCGCCTCGACCAGATCGAGGAGCTGGACTCCATCGAGTCCATCACCGACGGCGCCTCGTCGCGGCGCAACCAGCTGCTGGTCGATTTGGGTTCGGAGCTCAACCTGGGTGCCATCGACGGCGCGGCCGAGGCCGACCTGGCCGGCCTGCGCTCGCAGGTGACCAAGCTGGCCCGCACCTACAAGCCGTTCGGCCCGGTGCTTTCCGACGCGATCAACGACCAGCTGCGCACGGTGCTCGGGCCGTCGGGCAAGCGGCCGGCCGCCATCACCGAGCGGGTCAAGAAGACGTGGGAGCTGGGAGAGGGCTGGGCCAAGCACGTCACGGTCGAGGTGGTGCTGGGCACCCGCGAGGGCACCAGCGTCCGCGGCGGGGCGATGGGCCACCTGCACGAAGGCGCCCTGGCCGACGCGGCCGCCGTCGACAAGGTGATCGACGCCGCCGTCACGTCCGTCGCGGCGCGTCGCGGCGTCGCGGTGGCACTGCCGTCGTCGGGCGGGGGCGGCGGCGCGACCATCGACGCGGCCGCGCTCAGCGAGTTCACCGACCAGATCACCGGCCGCGACGGGGTGCTGGCGTCCGCGGCGCGCCTGGTGCTCAACCAGCTGGGGCTCGACAACCCGGTGTCGGTCTCGCCGACCGCCACCGACGCCGAGCTGGTCGACCTGGTGACCGCCGAATTGGGTTCGGACTGGCCACGTTTGGTGGCACCGGTGTTCGAGCCTAAGAAGGCCGTGGTGTTTGACGACCGTTGGGCCAGCGCCCGCGAGGACCTGGTCAAGCTCTGGCTGAGCGACGAGGGCGACATCGACGCCCGGTGGCTGAGCCTGTCCGAACGGTTCGAGGGCGCCGGACACGTCGTGGCCACGCAGGCCACCTGGTGGCAGGGCAAGGCGCTGGCCGCCGGCCGGCAGATCCACGCATCGCTGTACGGTCGCATCGCCGCCGGCGCCGAGAATCCGGACCCGGGTCGCTACAGCGGCGAGGTCGCCGTGGTGACCGGCGCGTCGAAGGGCTCGATCGCGGCGTCGGTCGTCGGCCGGCTCCTCGACGGCGGCGCCACCGTCATCGCGACGACCTCCAAGCTCGACGAGGAGCGGCTGGCGTTCTACCGCGGGCTCTACCGCGACCACGCCCGCTACGGCGCGGCGCTGTGGGTGGTGGCGGCGAACATGGCGTCCTACTCCGACATCGACGCCCTGGTCGAGTGGGTGGGCACCGAGCAGACCGAAAGCCTTGGGCCGCAATCCATTCACATCAAGGACGCGCAGACACCCACCCTGCTGTTCCCGTTCGCCGCGCCGCGGGTGGCCGGCGACCTCTCCGAGGCCGGTTCGCGCTCCGAGATGGAGATGAAGGTCCTGCTGTGGGCCGTGCAGCGGCTGATCGGCGGGCTGTCCAAGATCGGCGCCGAGCGCGACATCGCGTCGCGGCTGCACGTGGTGCTGCCCGGCTCCCCGAACCGGGGCATGTTCGGCGGCGACGGCGCCTACGGTGAGGCGAAGTCGGCGCTGGACGCCCTGGTGAGCCGCTGGCACGCCGAAACGTCCTGGGCGTCAAGGGTTTCCCTGGCGCACGCGCTGATCGGCTGGACCCGTGGCACGGGGCTGATGGGCCACAACGACGCCATCGTCGACGCCGTCGAGGAGGCCGGGGTCACCACGTACTCCACCGACGAGATGGCGGCCATGCTGCTGGGCCTGTGCGACGTGGAATCCAAGGTGGCCGCGGCCAGTGCGCCGATCAAGGCGGACCTGACCGGCGGCCTGGGCGAGGCCAACCTCGACATGGCCGAGCTGGCCGCCAAGGCGCGCGAGCAAGCCACCTCCGGCGAAGCCGACGACGACGTCGCCGCCGAGGGCACCATCGCCGCCCTGCCGTCGCCGCCGCGCGGCTTCAGCCCGGCCCCGCCCCCGGAGTGGGCCGACCTCGACGTCGACCCGGCCGACCTGGTGGTGATCGTCGGCGGCGCCGAAATCGGCCCGTGTGGCTCGTCACGCACCCGGTTCGAGATGGAGGTCGACAACCAGCTGTCGGCGGCCGGCGTCCTCGAGCTGGCCTGGACCACCGGGCTGGTCCGCTGGGAGGACGACCCCCAACCGGGTTGGTACGACACCGAATCCGGAGATCTGGTCGACGAGGCCGAGCTGGTCGAGCGCTACCACGACGTCGTGGTGGAGCGGGTCGGCATCCGCGAATTCGTCGACGACGGCGCCATCGACCCCGACCACGCGTCGCCGCTGCTGGTGAGCGTGTTCCTGGACAAGGACTTCTCGTTCGTGGTGTCCTCGGAGGCCGACGCCCGCGCGTTCGTCGAGTTCGACCCCGCGCACACGATCATCCAGCCGGTGCCCGACTCCACCGACTGGCAGGTGATCCGCAAGGCGGGCACCGAGATTCGGGTGCCGCGCAAGACCAAGCTGTCGCGCGTCGTCGGCGCCCAAATCCCCACCGGCTTCGACCCGACCGTGTTCGGGATCAGCCAGGACATGGCCAGCTCGACCGACCGGGTCGCGCTGTGGAACATCGTCGCGACGGTGGACGCGTTCCTGTCCTCGGGGTTCACCCCCGCCGAGCTGTTGCGGTGGGTGCACCCGGGCCTGGTGGCCAGCACCCAGGGCACCGGCATGGGCGGCATGACGTCGATGCAGACGATGTATCACGGCAACCTGCTCGGCCGGAACAAGCCGAACGACATCCTCCAGGAAGTCCTGCCGAATGTCGCTGCCGCCCATGTCATCCAGAGCTATGTGGGTAGCTACGGCGCGATGATCCATCCGGTCGGCGCGTGCGCGACCGCGGCGGTGTCGGTCGAGGAGGGCGTCGACAAGATCCGGCTCGGCAAGGCCGAGCTGGTGGTCGCCGGCGGATTCGACGACCTGACGCTGGAGGCCATCATCGGCTTCGGCGACATGGCCGCCACCGCCGACACCTCCATGATGCGGGGCCGCGGAATTCACGACTCGAAGTTCTCCCGGCCCAACGACCGGCGCCGGCTCGGCTTCGTCGAGGCGCAAGGCGGCGGCACCATCCTGCTGGCGCGGGGCGACCTGGCGCTCAAGATGGGCCTGCCGGTGCTCGCGGTGGTCGCGTACGCGCAGTCGTTCGCCGACGGCGTGCACACGTCGATCCCCGCCCCGGGGCTGGGCGCGCTGGGCGCCGGCCGCGGCGGCAAGGACTCGCAGCTGGCCCGGGCGCTCGGCAGGCTGGGCGTCGGCGCCGACGACATCGCGGTGCTGTCCAAGCACGACACCTCCACGCTGGCCAACGATCCCAACGAGACCGAGCTGCACGAGCGGTTGGCCGACTCGTTGGGCCGCTCCGAGGGGGCCCCGCTGTTCGTGGTGTCGCAGAAGAGCCTCACCGGGCACGCCAAGGGCGGCGCGGCGGTGTTCCAGATGATGGGGCTGTGCCAGATGCTGCGCGACGGGGTGATTCCGCCCAACCGCAGCCTGGACTGCGTCGACGACGAGCTGTCCGGCTCGGCGCACTTCGTGTGGGTGCGCGAGACGCTGCGCCTCGGCGAGCGGTTCCCGCTCAAGGCCGGCGTGCTGACCAGCCTCGGCTTCGGCCACGTGTCCGGGCTCGTCGCGCTGGTGCACCCGCAGGCCTTCATTGCGGCGCTGAAGCCCGAGGAGCGCGCGGACTATCAGCGGCGCGCCGACGCGCGGCTGCTCGCCGGTCAGCGACGGCTGGCCTCCGCCATCGCGGGCGGCGCGCCGCTGTACGAGCGGCCGGCGGACCGTCGTTTCGACCACGACATCCCGGAGAAGCGGCAGGAGGCGGCGATGCTGCTCAACCCGACCGCCCGGCTGGGCGACGGGGGAGCCTACGAGGTGTCCGCCGGATGACGCCCGCGCCGACACGTTAGCCTGGCGACCCATGGGAATCGTCGGTGTGGGGATCGACCTCGTGTCCATCCCTGATTTCGCCGAGCAGGTCGACCAGCCGGGCACGGTGTTCGCCGAGACCTTCACCCCGGGTGAGCGGCGCGACGCCTCCGACAAGAGCTCGTCGGCGGCGCGGCACCTGGCGGCGCGCTGGGCGGCGAAAGAGGCGGTCATCAAGGCCTGGTCAGGCTCCCGGTTCGCCCAGCGCCCCGTGCTGCGCGAGGACATCCACCGCGACATCGAGGTGGTGACCGACATGTGGGGGCGCCCCCGGGTGCGGCTGACCGGTGACATCGCCAAGCACCTGGCCGACGTGACGATCCATGTGTCGCTGACCCACGAGGGGGACACCGCGGCGGCCGTGGCCATCATCGAGACAACCGGTTAGCGCCGACACCGACGTGAGCGCGAGTTCCTCTCGACGTATCCCGCGCTAGCGTCGATCTCGGCGGGGAGCGCGATCAGGCTAGCCTCGATGCCATGAGTGATCTCGTCGAGCGCGTTCACGAGGTGCTGCCGTCGGTGCGGCGCGACCTCGAGGACCTGGTGCGCATCGAATCGGTGTGGGCGGACCCGAACCGGCGCGACGAGGTGCACCGCAGCGCCCAGGCCGTGTCGGAGTTGTTGACGCAAGCCGGTTTTGGTGACGTGCGCATCGTCAGCGAGGGCGGGGCGCCCGCCGTCATCGCCCACCATCCGGCGCCGCCGGGCGCGCCGACGGTGCTGCTCTACGCCCACCACGACGTGCAGCCCGAGGGCGACCGCGACCAGTGGGCGTCACCGCCCTTCGAGCCCACCGAGCGCGACGGCCGGCTCTACGGCCGCGGCAGCGCCGACGACAAGGCCGGCATCGCCACGCATCTCGCCGCGTTCCGGGCGCACGGCGGCCGCCCGCCGGTCGGTGTGACGGTCTTCGTCGAGGGGGAAGAGGAATCCGGGTCGCCCTCGCTGGGCCGGCTGCTGGCCGCGCACCGCGAGGCGCTGGCCGCGGACGTGATCGTGATCGCCGACTCGGACAACTGGGGCGTCGACGCCCCGGCGCTGACCGTGTCGCTGCGCGGCCTGGCCGACTGCGTGGTCGAGGTGGCCACCCTCGATCACGGGCTGCACTCCGGCCTGTGGGGTGGGGTGGTTCCCGACGCGCTCAGCGTGCTGGTGCGGCTGCTGGCGAGCCTGCACGACGACGACGGCAACGTCGCCGTGGCCGGTTTGCACGAGCCCGACGTGAGCGGGCTCAACTATCCCGAGTTCCCGGCCGTCCGGGTGCGCGCCGACTCCGGCCTGCTCGACGGCGTGAGTGAAATCGGTTCCGGTTCAGTGCCGCAACGCCTTTGGGACAAACCGGCCCTGACCGTGATCGGCATCGACACCACCCCCGTGGAGAAGGCGTCGAACACGCTGATCCCGCGGGCGCGGGCCAAGATCAGCATGCGGGTGGCCCCCGGCGGCGATGCCGCGGCGCACCTGGACGCGCTGACCGCCCACTTGGAAAAGCACGCGCCCTGGGGAGCGCGGGTGACCGTGACACCGGGCGAGATCGGCGAGCCCTACGCGATCGACGCCAGCGGCGAGGTGTACGACGCGGCGCGGGCGGCGTTCCGCCAGGCGTGGGGCGTTGAGCCGATCGACATGGGTATGGGCGGCTCCATCCCGTTCATCGCCGAATTCGCCGAGGCCTTCCCGGACGCCAAAATCCTGGTGACCGGTGTCGAGGATCCGGGGACGCAGGCGCACAGCATCAACGAGAGCCTGCATCTCGGCGTGCTGGAGCGCGCGGCGATCGCCGAGGCGCTGCTGTTGGACCAGTTGGGTCACTGAGCGCTCGCATGGGGTTGCGCCTCCAGGTCCCGGCGTCCGGCTACTGGCGCAATCGAGTCGTCGTCGCCGGGCGACGCCGGGAACCTCTCGAGGCCGTTTCCGTTGCGCGAGAACGGGATCCGCTGCCATGCCGCAGAGCGGGCCGGACGCCGACGAGATCGTCGTCGACCGGGTCAAGGCGTTCCGGTTCGCCGAACGCAACGGCACCTTCGACGGTATTCATGCCGAGATGAACACACCAAGGTTTATGCGCAGCTGCAGGGCTATTCGCAGGACTAGCCACCGAGACCACGAGGAGACACTCACATGCACGTATTGATGGTCGGAGCCACGGGCACCTACGCCCACTGGGTGTTGCGCGCCCTGACCGAACGTGGCGTCACGGTGCGCGCGCTGGTCCGCAACGAGGACCGTGGAAATGTCGCGCGAGACAACGGCGCCGACGAGGTGGTGATCGGTGACCTCAGCGAGCCGGCGAGCCTGCCACCCGCGGTCGACGGAGTGGACGGTGTGTTTCACATCGGCCCGGGGCACGCGGCGGGCGAGGCCGACATGGGCGTGGCGATGGTCAATGCGGCCCGCGACGCGGGAGTGCGGAAGTTTGTGTTCTCCGGTGTCATTCACCCGTCGGTCTCGGCGCTCACTAATCACGCCGCCGCCAAGTTGCCGGTCGAAGACGCGCTCTACACGTCCGATCTGGACTACACCGTCTTGCAGCCGGCGAGGTTCATGCAGAACTTCGAGCTGTTCTGGGACGACGTCGTCGAACACGACCGGCTGTCACAGCCCTACAACCTGTCGTCGAAATTCTGCTGGGTGGATTACCGCGACGTTGCCGAGGTCGCCGCGATCGCGATGACCGGCTCGGAGCTGAGCTACGGGACTTTCGAGCTGAGCTCCCCGGGGAACTATGACAGCTACCAGGCGGCGAAGATCCTCAGCTCGGTGCTGGGCCGGCCGATCAGCGCGTCACGCCTGCCGGCTGAGCAGTTCACGGCCAAGATGCCCGAAGGCGCCTTCCGTGAGGGCATGACCCGCATGCTGGCTCACTACGACCGCCACGGGCTGCCCGGCGGCAACCCTCTCGTCTTGCGCGCGATTCTCGGTCGCCAGCCCCGCTCGTTGGCGGAGTACTTCCGTGAATTGGCCGCCCGGTGAGGGCTGTGCAGCTTCGGTCGGCGGATTAGACGTCGAGGTCTCGGCGCAGCTTGGCGACGTGGCCGGTGGCCTTGACGTTGTACTGCGCGACGGCGATCTTGCCCTTCTCGTCCACCACGAACGTGGAGCGGATGACGCCGGTGACGGTCTTGCCGTACATCTGCTTTTGGCCGTAGGCGCCCCAGGCCGCCAGGACCTTGCGGTCGGGATCGGACAGCAGCGGGAACGTCAGCTGCTCGGCGTCGCGGAACTTGGCGAGCTTTTCCGGCTTGTCCGGGGAGATCCCGACGACATCGAGGCCGGCGTCGTTGAGCTCGTGCAGGTTGTCGCGGAAATCGCAGGCCTGCTTGGTGCACCCGGGCGTCGAGGCGGCCGGGTAAAAGTAGACGACGACGCGGCGCCCCTTGAAGTCGGAAAGCGACACCGTGTTGCCGTCGGCGTCGGGAAGGCTGAACGACGGCGCGGTGTCACCCGGCGCCAGCCGCGTGTTCTCGGTCGAGTCGGGCACGGTCGAAGTCCCTTTCTGTTCACCGGCGCGCCGGGGTTGCCGCCGGCTGATCTAGGGTAGTTCGGGCAGGTGCAGTAACCCCATGGCGGGCGACTTGGAGGATGGCGACGTGGCGGACCGGGACCCCGAGGCAATCAAGCGGGACATCGACGTGGCCCGCGACCAGCTGGCGGCGACCGTCGATACCCTCGCCGAGCGCGCGAACCCGCGCCGCCTGGCCGACGACCTGAAGGCCCGGGCCGTCGACTTCGTGACGAAGCCGGTGGTGCTCGCCTCGCTCGCGGGCATCTCGTCGATCGTCGTCGTCGTGGTCATCCGCCGGATCCGCGACCGCTGAGGACACGTCGGCGCGTCGTCGGGTCGACGCCGGTGGCGCCCCCCTCGGCGGCGGACTCGACCAGGCTGCGCGCCGAGCGGGACAGCGGGTGGCCCGCGTTCCAGATCACCCCGACGTCGCGGTAGGCGTCCGCCTCGGCCAGCGGCAGCACCGCAACGCCCGGCGCCTCGCTGTCGTCGAGGGGGACCAGGCTGATCCCCAGGCCCGCCGCCACCAGGCCGGCCGAGGTCGTCAGGTCGGCCGATTCCAGGGCGATGCGCGGCTGGAACTGCGCCGAGGCGCACAGCTCGTCGAGCAGCCGCCGCATGCCGTAGCCGTGATGCATCGCGACGAACGGCTCGTCGGCGAGCGCGGCCATCGAGACCGTCGCGAGCCCGGCCAGGCGGTGGCCGTGGGGGACGGCCACCCCGAGCCGTTGCCGAAAGATGGTGCGCCAGCCGAGGGTCGGGTTCTGCGGCCGGGGCGACACCACGCCCAGGTCGATCGACCTGTTCTCCACCAGCTCGCCGATCCATTCGGCGGCGCCCTCCTTGAGGGTGAACGTCACGCGCGGCGACGCCCGAGTGAACTGCGCGATGAGGCGCGGCACCACGGTGCGGCCGAACGAGCGCAGAAAGCCCAACCGGATTTCGCTGACGGCCGGGTCGGCCAGGTCGGCGATCGCCCGCCGCGCCGAGTCGAGCTCGAGCTGCGCGCGCCGGGCGTGCTGGTAGAAAATCCGGCCGTAGGCGTTCAGGCTCAGGCGGCGGCCACGGCGGTCGAACAGCGCGACGCCCAGGCGCCGTTCCAGGCGGGCCAGCATCCGGGTGAGGGTCGGTTGGGCAATGCCGAGCTGTTCGGCGGCCGCCGTGACGTGCTGAAGTTCGGCCAGTGTGATGAACCACTCGTAGTCGCCGTCGCTCACGCCCGCCACCTCCGCTAATGCGATAAATGCATCATAAACGATCGATTAATACATTTCCGTATGTTGGCGTGAGCGCGGAGCATCGAACCCATGGCCACCCTCGCCGCCACCGCCGTCGCCCACCGTGTCGGCACCGCCGGGTACCGACGGGTGACCGCCGCCCTGGCCGGTGCCGGGCTGGCCAGTTTCTCGGCGATGTACTGCACCCAGGCGCTGTTGCCGGCGTTCTCGGTGTACTACCGCATCGCCCCGACCACCGCCGCGCTTACCGTGTCGCTGACGACCGGGCTGATGGCCCTGGCGATCATTCCGGCCAGCGTGCTCTCCGAGCGCTACGGCCGCACCCGGGTGATGCTGACGTCGGGGGTGGCGTCCAGCGTGATCGGGTTGCTGCTGCCGTTCAGCCCGAACCTGGGCGTGCTGCTCACCGGGCGGGCGGCCCAGGGGGTGGCCCTGGCCGGCATTCCCGCGGTTGCGATGGCGTACCTGGCCGAGGAAATCCACGTGTCGTCGTTGGGCTCGGCGGTGGGACGCTACATCGCCGGCAACACGGTCGGCGGGCTGGCGGGGCGGATCATCCCGTCGCTGGTCGTGGAGGTCAGCAACTGGCGGGTCGCCCTGCTGGTGAGTTCGGCGGCCTCGCTGCTGGGCGTCATCGTCTTCGCCGCCCTGGTGCCGCGCTCCCAGTTCTTCACGCCTAAGGCGGCCACCGCGCGCGACGCGGTGCGCAACCTCGCCGCGCACCTGCGAAACCCGTTGCTGGCCAAGCTGTTCTGCTTGTCCTTCGTGTTGATGGGCGGGTTCGTGACGGTCTATAACTACCTGGCCTACCGACTGACCGGTCAGTCGTTCGGGTTGGCGTCGTCGACCGTCGGCCTAATGTTCCTGCTCTACCTGGCGGGCACCGTGTCATCGAACGTCGCGGGCCGGCTCGCCGACCGCAAGGGGCGTGCGCTGGTGTTGTTCGGTGCCCTGCCGGTCACCGCGGCCGGCCTGCTGGTCACCGTGCCGCACGCGCTGGTCGCCATCTTCGGCGGCATCGGGTTATTCACCGCCGGCTTCTTCGCCGCCCACACGGTCGCCAGCGGGTGGGTCGGGGCCGCCGCGAAACGCGACCGGGCGGTGGCGTCCGCGATGTATCTGTTCGCCTACTACCTGGGCGGGTCGGTCGTCGGCGCGTTCGGCGGTGTCGTGTACAACGTGGGCGGCTGGCCGGCGACGGTGACGTTCGTCGGTTTGCTGCTGCTGGTCGCGCTGTGCCTGGTCGCGACGCTGATCCGGGACGCCGTGCCCGTCGGGCGGCCACACCCGGCGTGACGCCGGGCGTGGGGGTGGTGCGCCGTCAGGGTTTCGAACCCCGGACCCGCTGATTAAGAGTCAGCTGCTCTACCAACTGAGCTAACGGCGCTAGTGATCGGCCGAGACCGCGTAGGCGACAATAACAGGCGTCTTGCCGCCAAGCGAAATCCCCGAACCTTTACCAGGATAATCGCTGCTCTGGGCGCTCAAAACAGCGTTCCGCAGTACGGCGCGCGCTCGACGCGGAATGCGGCGTCCAGATCCCGCACGGCGCCGGCAGTCAGCTCGTTAATGCGGTTGGCCGCCCGCAGCTGTGACGCCGTGTGCGCGCCCGTGTACACCGACGCCAGGTCGGCCAGGCCGATCCGCAGGTCCGGGTCGCCGTCGTGCGGTGAGCACTTCCCGACGCCGTCGTTGATCCGCAGCAGGAAGCGGCCGCCCGAAAGCCCAAGCGGGTCCGCCACTTCCAGCACGAGCTCGGTGTCGGCGGCGTAAGTGCGCGTGTTGAGCACCTCGGGCACGTCGTTGATCCGCACCCACAAGAAGTCGTTGACGCCGCGCGACGCGGCGGCGCGCTGGTCGGTCAGCTTCAACGGCAGCGGGTCGTCGACGGGCACGTCGATCTGGATCTCGTAGAACATCTCCAAGGCCAGCAGCGTCGCGAGCAGTTCGGTGTGCGCGTCGTCGGTGATGGGGCAGAAGTCTTGCACCACCACGGTGCCCAGCGGCGGCCGGTAGCCGTGTACGTCCTCGCCGACGACGCGGTAGGTCAGGAAGCCGTCGGGGTGGATGGTGTACTTCAGCTCGGACTTGGCGCCCCGCTGGATCGACCGATCGTCGAAAGCGTCGGCCCACCAAGCGCTGTCGCGTTCCACCGCCCCGTTCGTGACGGCGCGCCACCGGTCGTAAAGCTCCGGCAGGCGATCCTTCGCCTGTTCGGCGCTGACCTCGCGGGCCCGGATCTCACCCGGTGCATCGCGCAGCTTGGCGAATCGGCGGTCGACCGAATAGCTGTGGCTGTAACTCGACACCCCAGCACCGAAGCTGTCGTACATCGCGGTCTGCGTCGGCACACCGAACACGATCGGGTAGCCCCGGTCCAGCAGGATGCCCAGCCCCTGGGAGCTGAGCTTCGCCCAGATGCCCTTGCCCTGGTGTGTCGAGGCCACGGCGATCATGGTCAGCCAGGCCGCACGGACGCTGCCCCCACCGGGCACGGTGAGTTGGGTGCGATAGATGATCGACGTGCCCACCAAGTACGGCTGGTCCGGGTCGGACAAGTCCTCGGCGATCAGGATGTCCTCGGGGGCTACCCGCCGTTTCCACGCGTCGACGTCGCGCGCGCCCACCGGGTCGCCGAACGTGCGGGCCTGGTTCTCATACACCGCCTGCCAGTCGTTGTCGCCCGGGTGCCTGATGTTGATGGCGTCGTCCCCGTCGCTCATGGGTGGTCCAATCTGCCGCTGATTCAGTCGAACCGGCGGCCTGTATCCCGATTTCCCGTCCGGGGCCGCCGCTCCCGATTCGATACCCGAGTACCAGATCACCAAACGTCGCGGTGGGTCAGACGGCGGCGTTGTGGGTATAGCCCTACGCCATGCTGCAAACACTCACCCGGCTGGCCATCGCCGCGCCGAGGCGCATCATCGCGGTGGCGGCGCTGGCGATGGTCGCGGCGGCGATCTTCGGCATCCCGGTGATCGACAAGCTCTCGGGTGGTGGCTTCCAGGACCCGACGTCGGAATCCGCGCGGGCAACCGACGTGCTGCGCGACAGGCTCGGCCAGACCGACCAGACCATGCTGATCGTGGTGACCGCCCCGACCGGGGCGCGCAGCGAGCAGGCGCGTCAGACCGGCACCGACATCGCCGGACAGCTCACGCGGTCGCCCTGGGTGTTGAACGTCTCCTCCCCGTGGACGTCGCCCCCGGCGGCCGCGGCCCAGTTGGTCAGCAAGGACGGCACCTCCGGGCTCATCGTGGCCGAACTCAAAGGCGGCGAGAACAAGGCGCAGGAGTATGCCAGCGCGCTGACCCGCCAGCTGGTGCACGATCGCCCCGGGGTGACCGTGCGCGCCGGGGGCATGGCCGTGGCGTACGCGCAGATCAACGACCAGAACCAACGCGACCTTGTCCTGATGGAGGCCATCGCCGTTCCGCTGAGTTTCGCGGTCCTGGTGTGGGTGCTGGGTGGCGTGGTCGCCGCGGCGCTGCCCATCGTGCTGGGCCTGTTCGCGATCGTCGGCACCATGTCGGTCTTGCGGGTGATCAGCTTCGCCACCGATGTGTCCACCTACGCGTTGGACCTGAGCATCGCCATGGGCCTCGCCCTGGCGATCGATTACAACTTGCTGATCATCACCCGGTACCGGGAGGAGTTGGCGCGCACCGAGGACCGGGAGCGGGCGTTGGTGCGCACGATGGCCACCGCCGGCCGGACCGTGCTGTTCTCTGCCACCACCGTGGGGCTGTCGATGGCGGTGATGGCGCTGTTCCCCATGTACTTCCTCAAGTCGTCGGCGTACACCATCGTCGCCGCCGCGATCATCGTGGCGCTGGCGGCCGTGGTGATCACGCCCGCGGCGATCGCCCTGCTCGGTGCGCGGCTCGACGCGTTGGACGTGTCCCGGTTCGTGCGCCGCAGCCTGTTCGGGGTCACCGCGAAGACCAAATCCTGGCGCGACCACGCGCACACTCCGGTCACCTCGCTGTTCTGGTACCGCTCCACCAAGGTCGTGCTGCATCACGCCGCGCCGATCGGGTTGAGCGTGGTTGCGCTGCTCGTGCTGCTAGGCGTTCCATTCCTCGGCGTGAAGTGGGGCTTCCCCGACGAACGGGTGTTGCCCCGGTCCGCCACGGCGCGCCAGGTCGCCGACATGCTCGACAACGACTTCCCCGGCGGATTGGGCAATTCGATGACCGTCGTGCTGCCCGACGCCCGCGGTGTCACCCCCGCCGATCTGCAGGGCTACGCCGCCGCGCTGTCGCGCGTCCCCGACGTCTCCGCCGTCTCCGCCCCGACGGGTACCTTCGTCGCCGGCAGGTTGGCGGGGCCGCCCGCCGCTGCCACCGGAATGGCCAACGGCAGTGCGTTTCTGACCGTGGACAGCACCGCGCCCCTGTACTCGCACGCCTCCGACGTCCAGCTGGACCGGCTACACCAGGTGGCCGCCCCGGCGCAGCGGTCGGTGGAGATGACCGGGTTGGCGCAGATCAACCGCGATAGCGTCGCCGCGATCACCCACCGGTTGCCGCTGGTGTTCGGGTTGATCGCGCTGATCACGTTCGCGCTGTTGTTCCTGCTGACGGGAAGCGCGGTGATCCCGGTGCAGGCCCTGGTGTGCAACGTGTTGTCGCTGACGGCCGCCTTCGGGGCGATGGTGTGGATCTTCCAGGACGGGCACCTCAACGCACTGGGCACCACGCCCAACGGAACGCTGAATGCCAACATCCCAGTGTTGTTGTTCTGCATCGCCTTTGGGCTGGCGATGGACTACGAGGTGTTCCTGGTTTCGCGCATCCACGAATATTGGATGGCCTCGCCGCCCGCTCACGAGGAGCGTCCCATCCCGTACGAGGCGCGCGCCGCGACCGACGAAAGCACCGCGCTGGGCCTGGCGGGCATCGGGCGGGTGGTGACCACCGCCGCGTTGGTGATGTCCATCTCGTTCGCCGCGCTGATCCCCGCTCACGTGTCGTTCATGCGGATGCTCGGCGTCGGCCTGACGCTGGCCGTGCTGGTCGACGCTACGTTGGTGCGAATGGTGTTGCTGCCCGCCTTCATTCATGTGCTCGGCCGCTGGATCTGGTGGGCACCCAAGGCGTTGACACGCCTGCGGATCAGGTCGGGCACCGGCGAGGTGGATGCCGCCGCGGTGGGGCAGCGCCGGTGGGACGCCGACGCGCCGGAGGCCGCGCCGCATGTGATCCGGCGCTGGCCCATCGAAGCCCTCGCGGACCGCGAATAGCCGTGACTCCCAGAGATATCGCCGTGTTCTTGGCGTTAGCTTCGGCGTTGTGCGTGGCCGTCGGCGACGTGCTGCAGCAACGGGCGGCGCACTGCGCCGAGCATCGGTCGCTCGGCCATGTGGGGCTGCTGGGCGTCTTGGTGCGCAATCCCCGATGGTGGTGCGGAGCCGCCCTGCTGGTCGCGAGCATCGCGTTGCAGGCGGCCGCGCTGAGCCGGGGTTCGGTGCTGCTGGTGCAGGCGCTGCTGATGCTGTCGTTGCTGTTCGCCCTCCCGGTCAACGCCTGGGTGTCGCACCGGGTGACGCACCGCGGCGAGTGGATCTGGGGCGGCCTGCTGACGGCGGCCGTCAGCGTGGTCGTCACGGTGGGGCACCCGGCGGCCGGGCACTGCGGCGCGCCGCTGCGCAGCTGGATCGCCGTCACGGTGGTGCTGGGTTCGCTGTTGACCGCGTGCGCGGTGGCGGGTCGCCGGTTGGGCGGTGCCGCGGCGGCGGCGTTGTTCGCCTTCGTGGCCGGGTCGTTGTGGGGGGTGTTCGCGGTGCTCACCAAGGAGGTCGTCGCCCGCCTCGGCGACGGTGCCGCCGCGGTGGTGCGCACCCCCGAGTTGTACGCGGCCGCGTTGGTGGTGGCGGGCGGATTCGTGTGGGGCCAGGCGGCGTTTCGGGCGGGCCCGCTGACCGCCTCGATGCCGACGCTGCAGATGGCGCAGCCTGTGGTGGGGGCGCTGCTGGGTGTCGTGGTGCTCGACGAGACGCTGACCACCGGTCGCGCCGGGGCCGCGGCGCTGGCGGTGGCGGCGCTCGTGATGGCCGCGGCCATCGTCAAACTCGCCCGCGTGGAGGCCGTCGCCACCCACGCGGAGGTCGAGAAGCGCCTCGACGACGAGGTCGGCCAGCCGGCGTAACCGACACGCGCTGCTGCTACCGCGTCAAGGCCGCGATTTGTGGAGCCGAGCCACTACAATGCTTGCGATCATCTGTGGTCAGCGGTGACCAACTGAGGAAATTTCGTGGAAGGTCACTCCATGTTGTCTTTGCGCGCGCGGCGATCGTGGCTGGCTGGCGCGATGGCCGTGGTTGCCGTGCTGGGCGCCGGATGCGGCGGTGACCACACCGCGGCGCCCGCCAAGGTCATCTTCGACAAGGGCACCCCCTTCGCCGACCTGCTCGTACCCAAGCTCACCGCCTCGGTGACCGACGGCGCCGTCGGGGTGACGGTGGATTCCCCGGTGACGGTGACCGTCGCCGACGGCGTGCTGGCCTCGGTCACCATGGTCAACGAGAACGGCAGGTCGATCAGCGGCCAGCTCAGCCCCGACGGGCTGCGCTGGTCGACGACCGAGCAGCTCGGTTACAACCGGCGCTATACGTTGAGCGCGAAGGCGCTGGGTCTCGGCGGCGCGGCGAACAAGCAGATGACCTTTCAGACCAGCTCGCCCGCCCACCTGACCATGCCCTACGTGTCGCCGGGTGACGGTGAGGTGGTCGGCGTCGGGGAGCCGGTTGCGATCCGGTTCGACGAGAACATCGCCAACCGGGCGGCCGCGCAGACGGCCATCGCGGTCACCACCAACCCGCCGGTCGAGGGCGCGTTCTACTGGCTGAACAACCGCGAAGTGCGTTGGCGCCCAGAGCATTTCTGGAAGTCGGGCACCACCATCGACGTCGCGGTCAACACCTACGGCGTCGACCTGGGCAACGGGATGTTCGGCGAAGACAACGTCAAGACGCACTTCACCATTGGCGACGAGGTCATCTCGACCGCGGACGACACCACCAAGATGGTGACGGTGCGGGTGAACGGCGAGGTGGTCAAGACCATGCCGACGTCGATGGGCAAGGACAGCGCGCCAACGGCCAACGGCGTCTACATCATTGGCGCGCGGTTCAAGCACATCATCATGGACTCCTCGACCTACGGGGTGCCGGTCAACTCGCCCAACGGCTACCGCACGGAGGTGGACTGGGCGACCCAGATGTCCTACAGCGGAGTCTTCGTGCACTCCGCGCCGTGGTCGGTGGGCGCGCAGGGGCACTCCAACACCAGCCACGGCTGCCTCAACGTCAGCCCCAGCAACGCCGAGTGGTTCTACGACCACAGCAAGGCCGGCGACATCGTGCAGGTGATGAACACGGTGGGGCCGGTGTTGTCCGGCACCGAGGGGCTGGGTGACTGGAACATGCCGTGGGCGCAGTGGAAAGCGGGCAACGCCAACACCTGACGGGTCAGCCGGTCTTGTGCCAGGTACCGCAGTCGCGCGTCATGAACGCCTTATCGCCGGGCAGGATCTGCACGATCTGGGGGCCGTCGCTGACGTTGTTGTCGATGATGTCGCCGGTATCGAGGCTGCGCAGCCGCGCCCAGTAACAGCCGTACTTCCCGTCGGTGCGGTAGGTGCCGGGGTCGATGTCGGAGCCGACGACGAACGTGCCGTTGGTGTCGATCGTCGTCTTCGGTCCCGGCGGAGGCGGCGGGGTGTAGGTCACCGTGACGGTCTTCATCAGCGGCGGGGGCGTGGACGTAACCGTGGCGATCGGTTGGCCGGACCCGGCACAGCCGGTGAGCGCGATCGCCGTCCCCGCGACGGCGGCCGTCTTGATCAGCATCACAAGGCAGGCTAGGCGGCGACGTCAGTCGCCGACGTGTTGGGGTGAGTGACGGGACTCGAACCCGCGACCCCCAGGATCACAACCTGGTGCTCTACCAACTGAACTACACTCACCATGGCCGCGAGCCGGTCCCCGCGAGGGGGCCCAACGAGCGGCGACGTCGATACTAGCGGCTCGGCGCCTCGGGGGCCGAATCGCTCGACCCGGTGGCGTCGGTGGGGCCCCCCAACTCGGCGACCACGGCCTCGATCTCGCTGGTCGACGGGCCCGGCGGCGCGACGAACGCGGTCCGCCGGTAGAACTGCAACTCGCGGATCGACTCGTGGATGTCGGCCAGCGCCCGGTGGGCCAGCCCCTTGACCGGCTGGCCGAAATAGATCCGCGGGTACCAGCGCCGGCACAGCTCCTTGATGGAGCTGACGTCGATCATGCGGTAGTGCAGGAAGTCGTCGAGGGTGGGCATGTCGCGGGCGATGAAGGATCGGTCGGTGGCGATCGAATTGCCCGCCAACGGCGCGGTCTTGGGCTGCTTAACGTGCTGGCCGATGTAGTCCAGCACCATCGCCTCGGCCGTCGCCAGGTCGACGGTGGACACCCTGACCTCGTCGGTCAGCCCGGAGCGCGCGTGCATCTGGGTGACCACCTCGCCCATCGCGGCCAGCGCGGCGTCGTCGGCGTGGATCACGATGTCGATCCCGTCGCCGAGGATGTTCAACTCGGCGTCGGTGACCAGGGCCGCAATCTCGATCAGCTTGTCCGACCCCAGGTCGAGCCCCGTCATCTCGCAATCGATCCACACCAGCGTGTCGCGCACGCCGCTCAGACTAGGCCCTTTCGGGGGCCGCGCCGGTCATCGCCCCCGGTTCGGTGGGCAGAAGGAGAAGTAGGGTGAGCGCTGGACGGCGAGGCGAAGGGAGGCGGCGCGATGGGCACCGAATCCGCGGCGACGCCCGCGAGGCGGATCGCGGACGGCTACCGGGTCGACGGGCAGGCGCTGGGACTGGGCGCCGTGGTGGTCGACGGCGTCGCCGACCCGAGCGCGCAGATCCGAATCCCGCTGTCCACCATCAACAGGCACGGGTTGGTCGCCGGGGCGACCGGTACCGGCAAGACCAAGACGCTGCAGCTGATCGCCGAGCAGCTCAGCGCCGCCGGTGTCCCCGTGCTGATGGCCGACGTCAAGGGCGACCTGTCCGGGCTGGCGCGTCCCGGGGAAGGCAACGACAAGACCGACGCCCGCGCCCGGGAGACCGGCGACGACTGGGCGCCGACGGCATTCCCGGTCGAGTTCCTCTCGCTGGGCACCGGGGGAGTGGGCGTGCCGGTGCGGGCCACCGTCGAAAGCTTTGGGCCGGTGTTGCTGTCAAAAGTGCTGGGGCTCAACGCGACTCAGGAGTCCACGCTGGGCCTGATCTTTCACTGGGCCAAGGGCGCCCACCGGCGGCTGGTCAGCCTGGACGACCTGCGCGGGGTCATCAATCATCTGACCGGTGACGAGGGCAAGGACGATCTGAAATCGCTGGGTGGCGTGTCGCCGACGACGGCGGGCGTCATCCTGCGGGCGCTGGTGAACCTCGGTGGCGAGGGTGGTGACACCTTCTTCGGGGAGCCGAAGCTCGATCCGCAGGACTTGCTGCGCGTCGAGCAGGGCCGCGGCATCGTCTCGCTGCTGGAGTTCACCGGCCAGTCGTTGCGGCCGGTCATCTTCTCGACGTTCCTGATGTGGTTGCTGGCGGACCTTTTTCACGAGCTGCCCGAGGTGGGCGACGTGGACAAGCCCAAGCTGGTGTTCTTCTTCGACGAGGCGCACCTGCTGTTCGCCGACGCGTCCAAGGCCTTCCTGGAGCAGGTCGAACAGACCGTCAAGCTGATCCGGTCCAAGGGCGTCGGGGTGTTCTTCTGCACCCAATTGCCCACCGACCTGCCCAACGACGTGCTGTCGCAGCTGGGCGCCCGCATCCAGCACGCCCTGCGCGCGTTCACCCCCGACGACCAGAAGGCCCTCAGCAAGACCGTCCGGACCTACCCGAAAACCGATGTGTACGACTTGGAGTCGGCGCTGACGTCGCTCGGTATCGGCGAGGCCGTCGTCACCGTGCTCTCCGAACGGGGCGCACCCACTCCGGTCGCGTGGACTCGCATGCGGGTGCCGCGTTCGCTGATGGCTTCGATCGGCAACGACGCGATCGCGGCGGAAGCGAAACGCAGTGCCCTGCAAGCGAAGTACGGGCGAACGGTCGAGGCGCCGGCACCCCCGCCGCCGACGCCACCGCCCCCGCCGCCGGCACCGGCGCCGCAGGCGCAGCCCGATCCGGCCCCCGGCACCGAGGCGCTGCCGCCGATGCCCGCGCCCTACGAGCCGCGCGAGCCGGGGCTTCTCGAGCGGGTGTGGCATGACCCCACCGTGAAAAGCGGCGTCAACACCGCGATTCGCGAAGCCATCCGGGGCCTGTTCGGCTCGGGCCGGCGCCGCCGGTAACGCCTAACCGCCGCCCAGCTTCTTGTAGAAGCTGCCCACGATCGGCGCGACGATCGCGCGCGGGGCGTAGCCGCTGGCCACCGACATCGCCTTCGACGTCAACCCCGGCACCACGCGCATCTTGTTGCGCTGCAATGCATTCAACGACTTTTTCGCGGTGTGTTCGGTGGAGATCCACAGGAAGTCGGGCACCAGCCGTTCGACGATCGACGCCTCGGTCTCGTCGGGAAGCTCCGTGCGCACCGGCCCCGGCGCGAGCAGCGTGACATGCACGCCGTAAGCGCGGAGTTCACCGCGCAGCGATTCGCTGAACGTGTTGGCGAACGCCTTGCTGGCCGCGTACGTCGCGTTGTACGGAATGGGTGAATTGCCCGCCGCGGACCCCGAGATCAGGATGCCGCCCGCCTTGCGCTCGACCATGCCCGGCAGCACCGCGAGCACCAAATCGTGCACGCCAAGGACATTCAGTTGCAGCTGAGCCTTCTCCTCCGCGGCGCTCAGCGTCGCGACCGGACCGAAGGTCGCGGTGCCCGCGTTGGCGCACAGGATCGAGATCGGGCGCGCGGCGAGCTCGTCGCACAGCTTTGCGCGTTGGTCGGGATCGGCGAGGTCGGCGGGCCGCACCTCGACGCTGACGTGGTACTTCTCGGACAGCCGGGCGGCCAGATCCTTGAGCAGGTCCTCGCGCCGCGCGGTGACGATCAGGCTGTGGCCGCGCGCGGCGAGTTCGGTGGCCAGCGCTTCACCGATGTTCTGGGAAGCTCCGGTGACGACGGCGCGGGCCTCGGGACTGGGAGCGGGTATCGGCATGCGCCCATGGTAGACAGCCGGGCTCTGGCGCGGCGGCTGGCCCGTGCGGCACATAGAGTGCCGGGCATGGGCCAACCGGAGCCGGGTACGTCCCCCGTCGTGCGATCTCGAGTGGTGGCGTGGGCGTTGTGGGACTGCGGCTCCACCGGGCTGAACGCGATCGTCGCCACGTTCGTCTTCGCCGTCTACCTCACCAGCAGCGTCGGGACGGGCATCTCCGGCGGCGTCACGCCCGCCAGCTGGCTGGGCCGCGCGGGTGCCATCGCCGGGTTGACCGTCGCGCTGCTCGCACCCGCCGTCGGTGTGTGGGTCGAGTCCCCGCACCGCAGGCGGGTGACGCTTCGGGTGCTCACCGGCCTGGCGGTGGCGCTGACGTGTTCGATGTTCTTCATCCGCGACCGCCCCGAATACCTGTGGGCGGGCCTGGCCCTGCTGGGCGCGACGGCGGCCTGCGGCGACCTGGCCAGCGTTCCCTACAACGCGATGCTGCGCCAGCTCTCGACACCGCAGACCGCCGGTCGTATCTCCGGACTGGGTTGGGCCGCAGGCTATCTCGGTAGCGTGCTGCTACTGCTCGTCGTCTACACGGGGTTCATTTCCGGATCCGGCCCGGTGCGCGGCCTGCTGCGGGTGCCCGTCCACGACGGGCTCTACGTCCGCGAGGCCATGCTCGTGGCCGCCGCGTGGCTCGCGGTGCTCGCGCTGCCGCTGCTGTTGGCGGCGCAGCGGCTGCCCGACACGGTGGAGGGCTACCAGCCGACGACCATGCTTGGCGGCTACCGCAAGCTGTGGACCGAGGTGTCCGCCGAATGGAAGCGCGACCGCAACCTGGTCTACTTCTTGTTCGCGAGCGCGCTGTTCCGCGACGGCTTGGCGGCCATCTTCGCCTTCGGCGCGGTGCTGGGCGTCAACGTTTACGGCATCTCACAGGCCGACGTGCTCATCTTCGGCGTGGCCGCCAGCGTGGTGGCGGCCGTCGGGGCCGTGGTGGGCGGATTCGTCGACCACCGGATCGGGTCCAAGCCCGTGATCGTGGGGTCGCTGGTGGCGATCGTCGTGCTGGCGTTGACGCTGATGGTGCTGTCCGGGTCGCTGGCGTTCTGGGTTTGCGGGCTGCTGCTGTGCATGTTCATCGGGCCGTCGCAGTCCTCGGCGCGCGCCCTGCTGCTGCGCATGGCCAAGAACGGCCGGGAGGGCGTGGCCTTCGGCCTCTACACGATGACGGGGCGGGCCGTGTCCTTCGTGGCGCCGTGGCTGTTCTCGGTGTTCGTCGACGGGTTCGGCGCCGTGCGCGCCGGGCTGGGCGGCGTCGCGCTGGTGCTGGTCGCGGGGCTGCTGGGGATGCTGGCGGTCCGGGTCCCGGTGCGCGGTGCCGCGGCGGCCGAGGCCGTGTAACGCGGCGCCCGAGCCCGCGTGCCGCGCCGGCTCAGCCCCGCGCGTCGCAGATCGTCAGGCCCCCGCCGATCCGGCGGCTGACCTGCACGCCGTCGATGCTCACCGAGCAGGTGACGCTGTGCCCGATGTTGACGATCGTCACGTTGGCCGGGTGCACCGCAGCCCTGGACAGGCTGACCTCTTTGGTCCACGGCAGCGCGACGTTGAATTCGGTCTGGATCAGGTCGCCGGTGTCGATGTACATCACGCTGATCGCCCGCCCCTCCCCGGCGACGGTGTACACGACGTCCTGCATGCCGGCCGGGCCGGTGGTCCCGCTGGGCGTAGGCGGCCCGGTCGTCGGCGGGATCGGCGCCGGCAGGCGCGACGGTGACCTGTGCACCGAGGGCGGGGGAGCCGCCGTCGTCGTGGTCGGCTCGGGCATGGCGGGCAGCGGGGGGACGGCGGTCTGGGTCTTGATCGCGTCGTTCGCCAGGACCAGCGCCATCACGAGGGCGACGACGAGCAGCACCGCCGCGATGGCGGCGATCCACAGCCAGCGGGGCGATTTCGGCCCCTGCGGCGGCGGCAGCGGTGCCAGCACCTCGGTCGGCGATTCCCCGGCCGGCGGCATGTCGTGCTGCGCCCAGTACGCCGGCAACGGCCTGGTGGGGCTGGTCTGGTTCGCGCGCGGAGCCCAGGGCGGGAGGTGCCCGCCATAGGTAGGTGCGTAGGGGGCTTGGTCGGCGTACGCGGGATCGACGGGGGGCGAAGTGCGCGGCCCCTGCGCCCCCGGCCTCGGCAACGAGGGGCGATAACGTCCGGTGGGACGTGAATCGTTCATGTCCACCTCATGGCATGCAGGGTACCTGGATTGGGGGCCGTCGACCCCCCTCACTGTGCGGCGCGCACCGTCACGGGCACTCGGGTCCGGCGGCGAGCGCGGCGACCGTCATCGCCCGCATCACGGCGCGCGAGCGTGCCGCCCGGCGGGGTTCGCCGCCTGCGTTGTCGGCCGGCTTGACGCTGTGCGGCGTCGAATTGAGCAGGCCGAACGCCGCGTGAGCGGTGAGCCGTGCATCGGCCTCGTCGAGGTCGGGATGCAACTCGCGCAGGACACCGACCCACACCTCCACGTACTGCCGCTGGGCCTTGCGCACCTGCTTGGCGGCGGCCTCGGGCAAGTAGGCGAGGTCGCGGTCCTGGATGCGGATCAGGTCGGGCTCGCCGAAGGCGAAGTCCAGATGGAAATCGATGAGGCCGTCGAGCGCGTCGGCAGCTCGGGGGTTGCGGGCGCGCACCTCGCGCGCGCCGGTGAGCAACCGGGTGCTGATGCCGACCAGTAGCTCGACCAACAGCGACTCCTTGTTCGCGAAGTGCCGGTAGATGGCCGGCCCGCTGATTCCCGCCGCGGCGCCGATGTCCTCCAACCGGACGGCCAGGAAGCCGCGTTCGGCGAAGAGACGCTCGGCCGCCGCCAGCAATTGCTGGCGCCGGTCGGACTTCAACTGGGTGCGACGGTTCGGCGCATCGGATCGACCGTCAGGGGTGGCCCTGGACGCGGAGCTGGCCATGAGACCTCCGGTTGGTTAATCGCCCCTAACTCATACGGGTTCTGGGCGGTGAACTCAAGCGCACGGACGGCGCCGCCCGGTGCGACGTCCCTGGACGCGGCGGTGCGCCGATGGTATTGTCGGCAACCGGTTAATGAGCATTAACTCAACTGGCCGGACGGCAAGGAGGCTGCGGCGGCGATGGACAGAGTGGTGGTCGCGCGGGCCGTGCCGGTGGCGACGAATCGCGAGGCCCTTCGGTGACCGCCCCGACCGCCGGCGTCGCGCGGGCGTCCGGCTTCGCCGACGAGCACCGCCGCCTGGTCGCCGAATTTCGGACCCGACTGGCAGAGGCGGCCCTCGGTGGCAGCGAGCGGGCGCGCGAGCGCCACGTCAGCCGCGGCAAACTGTTGCCGCGCGACCGGGTGGATCGCCTGCTGGATCCGGGCGCCCCGTTCTTGGAACTGTCCCCGCTGGCCGCGACCGGGATGTACGGCGACGAATCCCCCGGTGCCGGGATCATCACCGGCATCGGCCGGGTGTCGGACCGCGAATGCGTGATCGTGGCCAACGACGCGACGGTCAAGGGGGGCACCTACTACCCGATGACGGTCAAAAAGCACCTGCGCGCTCAAGAGGTCGCGCTGCAGAACCGGCTGCCGTGCATCTACCTCGTCGACTCCGGCGGCGCCTTCTTGCCGCGCCAGGACGAGGTGTTTCCCGACCGCGAGCATTTCGGGCGCATCTTCTACAACCAGGCGACCATGAGCGCCAAAGCGATTCCGCAAGTCGCGGCGGTCTTGGGCTCGTGCACGGCGGGCGGCGCGTACGTCCCGGCGATGAGCGACGAGGCCGTCATCGTCCGCGAGCAGGGCACGATCTTCCTGGGCGGCCCACCGTTGGTGAAGGCGGCCACGGGGGAGATCGTCTCGGCCGAGGACCTGGGCGGCGGCGACCTGCATTCGCGCGTCTCCGGCGTCACCGACCACCTCGCCGAGGACGACGAGGACGCCCTGCGGATCGTGCGCGCGATCGCGGCGACGTTCGGGCCCCGCGCGCCCAGCCCGTGGGAGACGACGCCGACGGTCGACGCCGCGCACGCGCAGACGGAGCTCTACGACGTGGTGCCGCCGGATCCGCGGGTGCCCTACGACGTGCGCGAGGTGATCGTCCGGCTGGTCGACGGCGGCGAATTCAGCGAATTCAAGGCCAATTACGGCAAGACGCTGGTCACCGCCTTCGCCCGCATCCACGGCCACCCGGTGGGCATCGTCGCCAACAACGGCGTGTTGTTCAGCGAATCCGCGATGAAGGGCGCGCATTTCATCGAGTTGTGCGACAAGCGCACCGTGCCGCTGCTGTTCCTGCAGAACATCGCCGGATTCATGGTCGGGCGCGACTACGAGGCCGGCGGCATCGCCAAGCACGGCGCCAAGATGGTGACGGCGGTGGCGTGCGCCCGCGTGCCCAAGCTCACCGTCGTGATCGGCGGATCCTATGGGGCGGGCAACTATTCGATGTGCGGCCGGGCGTACTCACCGCGCTTCCTGTGGATGTGGCCCAACGCCCGGATCTCGGTGATGGGCGGCGAGCAGGCCGCCTCGGTGTTGGCCACCGTCCGCGGCGAGCAGCTCGCGGCGGCAGGCACGCCATGGTCGGGCGACGACGAAGAGGCGTTCAAGGCGCCGATCCGCGCGCAATACGAGGATCAGGGCAACCCGTACTACTCGACCGCCCGGTTGTGGGACGACGGCATCATCGACCCCGCCGACACCAGAACCGTTGTCGGGCTCGCGCTTTCGGTGTGCGCGCAGGCGCCGCTGGAGCCGGTCTCCTACGGCGTGTTCCGGATGTGAGCGCCGTGTTCACGACCGTCTTGGTGGCCAACCGCGGGGAGATCGCGGTGCGCGTGATGCGCACCCTGCGGCGGCTGGGCATCCGCTCGGTTGCCGTCTACAGCGACGCGGACGCCGGCGCCCGCCACGTGCTCGAGGCGGACGAGGCGGTGCGGTTGGGGCCGGCCGCGGCCCGGGACAGCTACCTCGACATCGCCAAGGTGGTCGACGCGGCGCTACGCACCGGGTCCCAGGCGATCCACCCCGGCTACGGGTTCCTCTCGGAGAACGCCGAATTCGCGACGGCCTGCGAGCGCGCCGGCGTGGTGTTCCTGGGACCGCCCGCGCGGGCCATCCAGGTGATGGGCGACAAGATCACCGCCAAAAACGCGGTGGCCGCCTTCGACGTCCCGGTGGTGCCCGGCGTGGCGAAGCCGGGCATGAGCGATGACGAGTTGGTCGCGGCGGCCGACCAGATCGGCTACCCCGTGCTGATCAAGCCGTCGGCGGGCGGTGGCGGCAAGGGGATGCGGCTGGTCGAGGAACCGGCCGGGCTGCGCGCCGCGCTGATGAGCGCGCGTCGTGAGGCCGCCTCGTCGTTCGGGGACGACACACTGTTCCTGGAGCGATTCGTGTTGCGCCCCAGGCACATCGAGGTGCAGGTGCTCGCCGACACCCACGGTAACGTGGTGCACCTGGGCGAGCGCGAATGCAGCCTGCAGCGACGCCATCAAAAGGTCATCGAGGAGGCGCCGTCGCCGCTGCTCGACCCGCAGACGCGCGCGCGGATCGGTGCCGCGGCATGTGACACCGCGCGCAGCGTCGACTACGTCGGCGCCGGCACCGTGGAGTTCATCGTCTCCGCCGAGCGCCCGGACGAATTCTTCTTCATGGAGATGAACACCCGCCTGCAGGTCGAACATCCGGTGACCGAAGCGGTCACCGGCCTCGACCTGGTGGAGTGGCAGCTGCGGGTCGCCGCCGGCGAGAAGCTGGCGTTCGGCCAAGACGACGTCGAACTGCGCGGTCACGCGATCGAGGCGCGGGTGTACGCCGAAGATCCGGCGCGTGGCTTCCTGCCCACCGGCGGCCGGGTGCTGGGCGTCGTCGAGCCGTCCGCCGACGGCGTGCGGGTCGACTCCTCGCTGCTGGCCGGCGTGCACGTGGGCAGCGACTACGACCCGATGCTGAGCAAGGTGATCGCCCACGGCGCCGATCGCGACGAGGCGCTGGCCACCCTCGACCGGGCGCTGAGCGCGACGGCGATCCTGGGCGTGCAGACCAACATCGAATTCCTGCGATTCCTGCTCGCCGACCCGCGGGTGCGTGCCGGCGACCTGGACACCGCGCTGCTGGATCAGCGGCTGGGCGATTTCGCCGCGCTGCCCGCCCCCGATGACGTGCTGGCCGCCGCCGGCCTGTACCGGCAGGTGATGCTGTGTCGCCGCGCGGCGGGCAATCCGTGGGCGCAACCCAGCGGGTGGCGCGTCGGCGGCCGTCCGGCACCGGTCCGGACCACCCTGCGCACCCCGCAACGCAGCGAGACCGTCAGCGTGTGGGGGCCACCGGAGTCCGCCCTGGTCCAGGTAGGCGCAGCTGAAATCGCCTCGGCCACCGCGCAACTCGCCGCGGACCGGCTGATCGTGACCCTGGACGGGCTGCGTCGTGAGTACCGGTGGGCCGAGGCCGAGCAGCACCTGTGGATCGCCGACGAGCGCGGCACCTGGCACCTGCACGAAGCCGAGGAACAGCGGATCCAGCGCGCCGCCGGGCAGCGCCAAGCCGAGATCGTCAGCCCGATGCCCGGCAATGTCATTGCCGTGCAAGCCGAATCCGGAGCCGAGGTCGCCGAGGGTGACGTGGTGGTGGTCGTCGAGGCGATGAAGATGGAGCACTCGCTGACCGCGCCGGTCGCCGGAGTGCTCGAGGTGCTGGTGTCCGTCGGTGATCAGGTCACGGTCGATCAGGTGCTGGCCCGGCTGGACGAAGGCGGCAAGGAGTAGAGGAATCATGACCACAGCCATCACGGCAGGAACCCTGCCGAAGGAATACGAGGACCTGCGGGGAACGGTCGCCGAGTTCGCGCGTACCGTGGTCGCGCCGGTGTCGGCCAAACACGATGCGGAACACAGCTTTCCGTACGAGGTAGTCGCCAAGATGGGCGAGATGGGGCTGTTCGGACTGCCGTTCCCGGAGGAATACGGCGGCATGGGCGGCGACTACTTCGCGCTGTCGTTGGCGCTCGAAGAGCTCGGCAAGGTCGACCAGTCGGTGGCGATCACCCTGGAGGCCGCGGCGAGCCTCGGGGCCATGCCGATCTACCGGTTCGGCACCGAGGAGCAGAAGCAGAAGTGGTTGCCGGACCTGACCGCGGGCCGGTCCCTGGCGGGCTTCGGGCTCACCGAGCCCGGCGCCGGCTCCGACGCCGGCGGCACCCGGACCACGGCCCGGCTCGACAACGGCGAGTGGGTGGTCAACGGTAGCAAGCAATTCATCACCAATTCCGGCACCGACATTACCTCCCTGGTCACCGTCACCGCGGTCACCGGGACGTTGGCCAATGGCAAAAAGGAAATCTCGACGATCGTGGTGCCCAGCGGCACAACGGGTTTCATTGTCGAGCCGGTCTACAACAAAGTCGGCTGGAACGCCTCGGACACCCACCCGTTGTCGTTCGACGACGCCCGCGTGCCCGAAGAAAACCTGCTCGGCACCCGGGGCACCGGTTATGCCAACTTCCTGTCGATCCTCGACGAGGGGCGCATCGCGATCGCGGCGCTGGCCACCGGCGCGGCGCAGGGCTGCGTCGACGAGAGCGTCAAGTACGCCAAGGAGCGCCAATCGTTCGGCCAGCCGATCGGCTCGTATCAAGCCATCAGCTTCAAGATCGCCCGCATGGAGGCCCGCGCACACGTCGCGCGCACGGCCTACTACGACGCCGCCGCGAAGATGTTGGCGGGCAAACCCTTCAAGAAGGAGGCGGCCGTCGCGAAGATGATCGCGTCGGAGGCGGCGATGGACAACGCCCGGGACGCCACGCAGATCCACGGCGGCTACGGTTTCATGAACGAGTACCCGGTCGCGCGGCACTATCGCGACAGCAAGATCCTGGAGATCGGTGAGGGGACCACGGAAGTGCAGCTGATGCTCATCGCGCGGTCGTTGGGGCTCTCATGACCGAGCACAGCGGCAAGTCCGTCGTCCAGCGGGGCCTGTGGTTCGAGGAGTTCGAGATCGGCACCACCTATCGGCACCGGCCGGGCCGCACGGTCACCGAGGCCGACAACGTCTTGTTCACCACGCTGACCATGAACACCCAATCGCTGCATCTCGACGCGGCGTGGGCCGCCGACCAGCCGGGCTTTCGCGGGGAGCGCCTGGTGAATTCGATGTTCACCCTGTCCACCCTCGTCGGGTTGTCCGTGTCGCAGCTGACGCTCGGCACCATCGTGGCCAACCTCGGCTTCTCCGAGGTGTCCTTTCCCAAGCCGCTCTTCCACGGGGACACCCTGTACGCGGAAACCGTCTGCACCGGCAAGCGGGAATCCAAGAGCCGCCCCGGCGAGGGCATCGTGACGCTGGAACACACCGGCCGCAATCAGGACGGCGACGTGGTGGCGCGGGCCGTGCGCACCACGCTGGTGCAAAAGCGTCCGGCCAACTCGGAGGCCGAGTGAACCTGCACGACGCCGGGCCGGCGTGGTTGTTCTGCCCGGCCGACCGCCCCGAGCGCTTCGCCAAGGCCGCCGCCGCGGCGGACGTGGTGATCCTCGACCTCGAGGACGGGGTGGCGGCGGCGGACAAGCCCGCCGCGCGCGAGGCGTTGCGGGAGACCCCCCTGGACCCCGAACGCACCGTCGTGCGGATCAACGCCGCCGACACCGACGAGCACCCCCGCGACCTGGAGGCCCTCGCCTCGACCGCGTACACGACGGTGATGTTGTCGAAGACGGAGTCCGCGGCGCAGGTGGGGGCGCTGGCGCCGCGCGACGTGATCGCACTGCTGGAGACGCCGCGCGGCGCGGTGTTCGCCGCCGAGATCGCCGCCGCGGCCGGCACCGTCGCCGTGATGTGGGGCGCCGAAGACCTGGTCGCCACGCTGGGCGGCAGCTCGAGCCGCAGGGCCGACGGTAGCTACCGCGACGTCGCCCACCACGTGCGGTCCACCGCCCTGCTGACCGCGTCCGCGTTCGGCCGGGTCGCGCTCGACGCGGTGCACCTCGACATCCGCGACCTCGACGGGTTGCGGGCCGAGGCCGAGGATGCCGTGGCGCTCGGCTTCGCCGGAACGGTGTGCATCCACCCGAGCCAGGTGCCCGTGGTCCGCGCGGCGTATCGGCCGGCCGAGGAAAAGCTGGACTGGGCCCGGCGGGTGCTGGCGGCCGCCGAGACCGAGCGCGGCGTCTTCGCCTTCGAGGGGCAGATGGTCGACTCGCCGGTGCTCAAGCACGCGGCGGCGCTGCTGCGGCGGGCGGGGGAGTCCGGCTAGCGTCGCTGCGCCGCGGCCAATCGCGTGGCGAATTCCGGCGACTGGATCGAATACAGCTGCGGCCCAAGCTCGGTGCGCATGGCCAGGTCGTGGTGCTCGGTGTCCAGCGCGCCCGGGCTGACGGTGGCGCGCATGGTGGCCTTGGTCGCGAGCACGACCTCGCGCGGGGCCGACGCCGGCCCGGCGGCCAGCTCCTTGGCGGCGGCCACCGGGTCGTCGGCGACGTCGAGCGCCAAACCATGGCGCACGGCCGACTCGGCGTCGAACCGCATCCCGAACAGCAGGGCCGCGCGGGCGACCTGCGGCCCCACGCCTCGCTGCAACATCCACGTCGCACCCCCGCCGGGATGGATGCCCAGCTGCTGGAAGCGGGCGTCGAACAGGGCCCGCGGGCCGGCGATGCGCACGTCGGCGGCCAGGGCCAGGTTCAGCCCGGCGCCGACGGCCGCGCCGTGGACGGCGGCGATGGTGGGTAGGCGGCATTCCCCGACCGCCATGAAGCCGTCGTAGAGGTGCCGCAGGCCCGTCTCGGCCGCCGCGCCACCCGCCGCGGCGAGCGCGGCCAGATCCGCCCCCGCGCAGAACGCCTTGCCTGCACCGGTGATGATCACGGCATGCACGTCGGGGTCGGCTTCGGCCCGCGCCACCGCGTCGCGCAGGCGGGCCGACATATCGGCGGTCACCGCGTTACGCCGGTCGGGATCGTTGACGGTGATCAGCGCGACGCGGTCGTCGACGCTGTACAGGACGAGATCTTGCTGCGTCATCGCACACCTCCCGGGTCCGGGTGCTCAAAGGCCGGTCCGCGCCGCCTCAGGGCAAGTCAGCGTACTTCGACGCAGCCTATGTGCGTCGCGCCGGGCCGACCGCGGGATTCCGGGTGCGGCTGCCGCCGGTTCTTTTTGACGCCATAAATTGACCTTTGGTCTTTTTTGCGTGGACTTTGCGAACTGTCGTTTTCTCGCTTGCGGCCACTTCTGACAGGTCACCCTGTGCATACTGCTGAGCATTCGCCAAAGGCGACGCAGCAAATTGCATCGATGCGTTACTGGTTAGTAACAATGGCGGCGCAGTGCACGTCTCTTTGACCGCGTTGCCCCGCATTAGCTGGGCAAACCTTCAATCAAGGCCGTCCCAATCGACCACCAGCGCGGCGCGGAGCGCACGCCTCGAGCTCACTGCTCGGGTTTCGCCAACTTCCGGGCCAACTCGTCGAGCTCGGCCTGCCGTTGGCGCACCGCGCGCGCCCGCCGACTCGCGTTCGTCTCGTGCGCGGCCGTACCCGGTTTTGCCTCGCTGCGTAGCCGGGTATTGGCGTAATGTATTGCTGCGTCGATCATTTCGATGTAGCGCTCCGCGTCGTCCTGCACGCAAGAACCCTCAATGCGCTGCACCTCGTCCCAACACGGAAAGGACGCATACCTGGCATCGAGTTGTTGCTGCGATACCAGGGAACCGAAGTAGCCGCGCCAGTCGCGACTAAGCCAGCCGCGCGTTTTCACCTCGACTTTAATGCGACTTCCGACACCCGCTACGAACCTCGGTTCGCCGACACGAACCACCGGTTGCCAATCACTCACCGTCATTGATGCCAACACCCCTCGAATGGAGACGCCTGAGTGATGACCCCGCTAGCGCCTCAACCCGTACCGACACGCCATACTATTATTCCCGAATTCAATAAGCCAGAAACTTTTATAGATTTGTTGTTTTTATCGTTTGCGATGCGATGACCGGTCGGTTGTGGTAAACGCCAGCGCAATCTCGCGGCAAGGAGCGGTAGCGCACGCCCATAAACGACAGGCGACGCAGCAATTCGCCTGCCCGTAGCAGCACGGGCGCGGCGGCGTTTCGCAAGGCACAGAAGGCATTCCCGCCTAAGCGCTGCGGTCAAACCCGGCCAATCGGGCGTCGCGGCATACCCGCCCACCTCAAGGTTCTTTCAAGGATCCACCAAGACAGCGCGCCGATGCTCGGCCAAACCGGGAAGCGCATCCGCCATTCCGGTTCGACGGAAGGAGTGCCCAGTGCCGAGCCCCACGAAGTGCCAAATCGATAAGAAAATCGGATACGCCCGGCTGGCGCTGGTCTGTACCGTCACGGCCGTTCTGGTGGCGCTCGGTATGGGCATCGCCTACATCAACGCACCGGTCGCCGGTCGGCACTGCTCGGTGCGCAACGCGACCGCGCGCGACGCGGCCGGGCACGTCATGATGTGCAACCCGTCGCCGAGCGGCAGCCACGACGTCGTCTGGCAGTACCTGCCGGGCGCATAAGTCCTGAACCCAAGCGCCGCAAGGTGTTTCGATTGCGCCAGACCGCCGCGGGGCGTACGTTGCGGCCATGGGAATCACACGCGGCCCGCGCCCCGACGGTGTCATGCCGCTCAAGTACCAGGCACTGATGGCGGCGGCCGCGGGCGCGGCCGCCGCGCGACCGGTGACGCCATTGCTCGAGGACGCGCGCTGCGCCGGCGCCTCGGAAGCCGAGATCGCCGAAGCGCTCGCGGTCGGCGCGCGGTTCGGCCAGGTCGAGACCCGGCGCGCAGGCGCGCAACCTTCGGTTGGTTTGTCGTTGCAGGGCAATGGCTTTCGTCGTTCCCGCGCGGGATGGGTCGCGGCCGTGTGCACCGCTGCGCTGGTGTTTGCGGCCGTGGCCGGCGCGCCGCCCGGGCGGGCCGACGGTTGCGGCGACGGCGGGTCGGCACCGGCCGGCGGCTGCCCCGACCCGGGGGCGCCGCCGCAGGCCGGTCTGAGCAGGCCCGCTTGGCTCGGGGCGATTCAGCAGCGCGACCCGCAGTTCGCGGAGTCTTACTCGGCGATGCGTGAGCGCATCCTGCGCGACGGCGCGATCCCGGCGAAGTACAAGCTGCTGATGGCGATGGTGACCGACGCGATCGCCGCGCACCCCGACGGCGTTCGGACCCTGGCGGGCAACGCCCGCGCGGCCGGCGCCTCGGAGCCCGAGGTCACCGAGGCGGTCGAGGTGGGCTACCTGTTCGGCGGCACCGCGGCGCTGGTGATGGGGTCCAACGCGTTCACCGGCTGAACGCAAGCTTGCGGTTCCGCCCGGCGGGGTACAAGTCCGTCTGATCATGCAGCGCGGCCCGGGGGTGGTGATGTCGGCGGATTCGGACTGTCCGAAACGGATGGAGTTCGGACCGTGCGGCGGCGTGCGGCCCGACGGTCAGTGTGAGATGCGGCCCGGCGCGTGCGCGTTCGAGGACATCGTGCCCTGGCCCGGTCCGCAGCCGCCGCCCCGCCCGGCCCGCGCGCCTCTGGTGCTCACCGACTTCAGTTGCACGCCGTTCGACCGCGCCGACGTGGCCGCGACGGCCGGGCTGCTGGCGCCCGGCTGCGACGCCGTGCTCGTCGGCGAGCACCAGAACAAGCCCGATTTCCCGCCGACGCTGATGGGGTCGTTGCTGCTCGACGCGGGTGTGGCGCCGTGGATCACGTTGTCGTGCCGAGACCGCAACCGGGTGGTGCTCGAGCAGGAACTGCGGGGCCTGCGCAGCATCGGCGTCGAAACGGTGCTCTGCGTGACGGGAGACGGGCGCGGCTACGACGTGCGGCCCGACGTCACGCAGACCTTCGACCTGGACGGGCCGCGTCTGGTCTCGCTGGCCGCATCCGTAGGGGTGGTGCCGGCCGTGCCCGAGACGCCGACGGCGCCGCCCGTGCGGGGTCGTCCCGCCCGGCTGGTGGAGAAGCAACGCGCCGGTGCCGGCCTGGCGGTGCTCAATCATGTGCCGTTTCCGGACATGGTCGCCGACTTCATGGCCGCGGCGCTGGCGGGGGGCCTGACGATCCCCGTGATCGCCGCCGTCGCGGTGTTCACGGACAGCGTTTCGGCGGCGGTGCTGGAGGGGCTGCCCGGGCTGGAACTCGACGCGGCGGTGACCCAGCGGGTGCTCGGCGCTGCGGATCCGGTCTCGGCCGGGATCGCCGCCGCGGTGGACGAAGCGCGCGCGTTGCTGTCGATCGAAGGCATCGAGGGCGTCAACGTTTCCGGGCTCGCGTCGGCGTCGGGCGCCCGCGTCGGCGCGGAGATCAAGGCTGAGGTTGGTCGTCGGATTCGAGTGGAGGCATTGTGACCGAGGCGATGGAGGCCGAATTCGACACGGTCGCGGAGTGGACCGCGCAGGTGGCCGCGGACCTGGGCCCGCAATACCACGTGCCCGCGGGCTGCCGGGGCAGCGGCAGCCCGGCCGCGTTGGAATGGCTCATCGAGCAGTTGGAGTTGGAGCAGGGTGACCGGCTGCTGGACTCCGGCGCCGGCGTCGGGGGCCCCGCCGCCTACGCCACGAACTCGCGCTCCGTGCGGCCGGTGCTGGTGGAACCGGAGCTCGGCGCCTGCCGCGCCGCCCGGAAGCTGTTCGGCTACCCGGTGTTGTGCGCCGACGGGGCCGCGTTGCCGCTGGCCGACGAAAGTTTCGACGTCGCTTGGTCATTGGGGGTTCTGTGCACCACCCCCGATCAGCTCGGCCTGCTGACCGAACTGCGGCGCACGGTGCGAAGCGGGGGCCGCATCGGCGTGCTGGCTTTCGTCGCGCACCACGAGGAGGCCCGTAAAAGGTTGGAGGGCAACCACTTTCCGACGCCCGACGGGTTGGCCCGGTTGGTGAGCGAGGCCGGGCTGCGGGTCCAGGACTGGATCGGCACGTCCGAGCTGCCCGCGATCCCGGAGGATTGGACCCAGCGCGCCGACGCCGTTGAGAAGGCGCTGGGCGACCGGTACGGGCACACCCAGACCTGGCGGATCGCCGAGCGGCAGAGCTCGACCATCGGGGAACTGCTCGGCGACGGGACGCTGACCGGCGAACTGCTGGTGCTGCGGCACGGCTGAGCGCGCCGCAGCGTTTCCCGCGAACCGGCGCGGGTAGTCAACCGTAACGCTGACATCAAGGGAGAAGCCGTGAGCACCACCACCGCCTCGATCGACGTCGACCAGCCGATCGGCACCGTGTACAACCAGTGGACGCAGTTCGAGTCCTTCCCGGAATTCATGGAGGGCGTCGAGCAGGTCCAGCAAAGGGACGCCACCCACACCCACTGGCGCATCAAGGTCGGACCGATCTCGCGTGAATTCGACGCCACCATCACCGAGCAACACCCCGAGGAGCGGGTGGCGTGGAAGTCCGACGACGGCCCCGAGCATGCGGGGGTCGTCACGTTCCACCGCCTCGACGACCACAAGACGCGGGTGACCACGCAGATGGACGTCGACCCCGAAGGTTTCATCGAGCAGGCCGCTGACAAGCTGGGCATCCTCAAGGCTCGGGTCCACGGCGACCTGGAGCGGTTCAAGAAGTTCATCGAGAGCCGGCCGGGGGAGACCGGTGCGTGGCGCGGTGACGTCTCGCGCCCCGATGCCTGAGCGACCGCGCACCGGCGATGTCTGACCGCGCCGGCGGCGTGCGATGTGGGCGGTCGCGCTGAGCGCCGAGGCACTGCTGGCGCGTGCGGCGCAGGTAACCGGCGCGGGTGGCGGCGGTTCGCTGATGCACGGGCTGGTCCCCGTGGCGATCGAAGCCGTCACCGTCGCGGCCTTGGCCTACGCCATCGCGGGGCTCGGGCGCGCTTGGATCCGGCTGACGTTGGTTGTGGCGGCCGGCGTCCTCACAGCGACGGGCTCGCACTGGTTTTACGGCACTCTCGGGCTGGCCAGCGAACCGCCGCCCTGGCAGATGTGGTTGTGGGCCGCGCTGGTGGGAGCGGCCGTCGCGATCACGATCGGGAGTTGGCGCCGCACCGGGTGGTGGCGCCGCAACGCCTGCGTGTTCGCGGTGTCGTTTTGTCTGTTGAGCGCCGGGCTGACCATCAACGCGTGGCTGGGTTACTTCCCGACCGTCTCGTCCGCCTGGGGCCAATTGACCAACGGGCCGCTGCCGGACCAGACCGAGCTGCGGGCGGCTCACGACGCCAGGTCCAAAGGGGTTGTGCCGCAACGCGGAGCTGTGGTGCCGGTGGACACCGGATCCGCCGCGTCGGGTTTCGCGCACCGCGGCGAGTGGGTGTATCTGCCGCCGGCCTGGTTCGCCGCGGCACCGCCGCGCCTGCCCGCCGTGTTGATGATCGGCGGTGAATTCAATACCCCGGCCGACTGGATCCGCGCCGGTGACGCCGTGGCCGCGCTGGACGCGTTCGCCGCGGCCCATGGCGGCTACGCCCCGCTGGCCGTCTTCGCCGACGCCACCGGTGGGTTCACCGTCGACACCGAGTGCGTCAACGGCTCGCGCGGCAACGCCGCCGATCACCTGCTCGCCGACGTGATCCCGCGGGTGGCCGACCAGTTCGGCCTGTCACCAGAAGCGAAATGGGGCGTCGTCGGGTTCTCGTCCGGGGGCACCTGCGCGGTGGACCTGGCGGTCATGCATCCCGAACGGTTCAGCGCGTTCGTCGACATCGGCGGTGACATCGCCCCCAACGCGGGCACCCGCGAGCAGACCATCGACCGGCTCTTCGGTGGGGACGCCGCGGCCTGGGCGCGGTTCGACCCGAGCACGGTGATCACCCGGCACGGCCCCTACCGCGACGTGGCGGGGCTGTTCGCGGTTCCCGGCCCGGTCGGGCGGGCCGCCGCGGACTCGTTGTGCCGGTTGGGCGCCGCCAACGGCATCGACTGCGCGGTCATCGGGCTGCCCGGCAAGCACGATTGGCCCTCGGCCGCAGCGGCTTTCGCGACGACGCTGCCCTGGCTCGCGGAACGCCTGCAGACGCCGCGCGCCGCCGTGGCGCCGTAGCGGCCATTGACGCCGGTAGCTCGATACACAACGCTGGTGGCAAGCAGACGCGGGAGGAATGCGATGGCGAAGGTCTTGATCGTGGTGTCGGGCGCGAGCTACTGGGCGCTCAACGACGGCACCCGGCACCCCACCGGCTACTGGGCCGAGGAGTTCGCCGCCCCGTACCGCGAGCTCACCGGCGCCGGGCACGAGGTCGTCGTCGCCACACCGAAAGGCGTTGTGCCGTACGTGGACGCGATGAGCCTGCGGCCGGCGATGGCCGGCGGCGAGGAGACCGCGCGCGAAATGGAGGAGATCCTGCGCTCCGCCGAGGAGCTGCGCCGCCCGATCGAGCTGGCCGACGCCCGCCTCGACGACTACGACGCCGTCTACTACCCCGGCGGGCACGGCCCCATGGAGGACCTGTGGCGCGACGCCGATTCCGGGCGGCTGCTGATCGCCGCCCTGGCTTCCGGCAAGCCGCTGGCCATCGTCTGCCACGCGCCGGTGGCGCTGCTGGCGACCCGCCGAAACGGCGTGTCGCCCTTCGCCGGTTACCGGGTGACGGCCTTCACCAACGACGAGGAGGACGGCGTCGGGCTGCGCGAGAAGGCCCCGTGGACCGCCGAGGACGAGCTGGTGCGGATGGGCGTCGAGTTCACCCGCGGCGAGAACTGGAAGCCCTACACCGTCGTCGACCGTAACCTCTTCACCGGCCAGAACCCCGCGTCGGCCGGGCCGCTGGCCCAGGAGTTCATGAAGAAGCTCGACTAGCACCCAGCGTGCACACCGAGCAGGCCGACGCGCGGCACTGATCGCTGGGCGCTTAGGGGCCTTCGACGTACTCGAACACCGCGCCGTCGGGGTGTCGGACGTCCACCCTGCGTCCCTGCGGCCCCGGCATGGGGCCGGCGACGATGTGCCCGTTATGAGCCGACAATGCGGCCAGTACCGGATCCAACGACTGCACACGCACCGTGGCAACGCGATCGCTGACCCGATCGGTGTTCCCGCTCAGCAGGAGGAACGACCCCACGCGCGCCAGCCTGACATCACGGACATTGAACCGGGTGGCCTCCGCCCCCTCGGTCAGGGCTTGATAGAAGGGGATGGCCCGGTCCAGGTCCTCGACGAGGACCCGTGCCAACACCGTGGTCACGTTGCCCATGCTGTCTCCATTCTCATTCCCTCAGCGGTATCGGGGCGACCAGCGCGTGCGTGCGATGTGTTCGCTCAGCGCCATAGGGTCTTGGGCCGGCGCAACACCGTCTTTGACCGCCTGTGCCGCAACCGCTTCGGCGATACGTATGGTGACGTCCGGTGTGTCGCGCAGCGACGGCAGCAACGGCGAAGCCGGGCTGGAAAATGCAGGAGATTCTTCGCCGAGGGCCCGAGCGGCGGCCGCGACCATGGTGTCGGTCACCCGGGTGGCTTTGGCGGCGGTGACCGCGAGTCCGATCGCGGGAAAGATGTAGACATTGTTGCACTGCGCGACCTCGCGGCGAGATCCGTTGCGGTGCAACGAGCCGAATGGCGATCCGGTCGCGATCAGCGCGCGGCCGTCGGTCCAACGGTCGAGCTCGTCGGGATGTGCCTCCGCGCGACTGGTCGGGTTGGACAGCGGGAAGATGATGGGGCGCTCGACTTTGCCGGCCATCTCTCGCACGATCGTCTCGTTGAACGCGCCCGCCGCCGACGACAGACCCAGCAGGACATCGACGTCCACGTGGCGCACGACGTCGGCGAGTTGCGCCGGCCGGGACAGGTTCCACGATGCTACCCGCGCGGCCGGTTGGGCGTGACGGCGCTTGGCTTCGGAAAGCCCCGGACGGTCATCGGTCAGCAGACCGAATGAGTCGACCACCCAAAGACGTTGCCGTGCAGCGCGTTCGGTTAAGCCAAGACTCATCAACTCGCGATGCAGCATGTCCATCACCCCGATGCCGGCCGACCCGGCGCCCAGCATCACGATGTCGAGTTCCGACAAGGGCCGGCCCACGACCCGGGCGGCACCGTGCAGGGCGCCCAGAGTCACTGCGGCGGTCCCTTGGATGTCGTCGTTGAAGGTCAGCATGGTGTCGCGATACCGGTCCAGGATGGGTTGGGCGTGGGTCGTCGCGAAGTCCTCCCACTGCAGCAGCACGTGGGGAAGCGTCTGCCGTACCGCGCTGACGAACATGTCGATGAAGTCGTCGTAGGCCTGGCCGTCGATGCGGCGGTGCCGCCAGCCCAGGTAATAGGGATCATCCAGGAGAACGGCGTTGTCGGTGCCCACGTCGAGCAGAATGGGAAGGGTCCGCCCCGGATCGATCCCCCCGATCAGGCTATAGAGCGAAAGCTTGCCGACCGGGATCCCCATGCCACCGATTCCCTGGTCTCCCAAGCCGAGGATCCGCTGGCCGTCGGTGACGACGATGACGTCGATGTCACGGTGCGGACGGTTGGCCAGGGCCTCGGCCAGGCGGTGACGTTGCGGGTAGGAGAGGAACAGGCCTCGGGGGCGACGGTAGATGTTGCTGAACTGCTGGCAGGCTTCGCCGACGGTCGGGGTGTAGACGATCGGCAACGTTTCCACGATGTGTTCCTGCAGGACGCGGTAGAACAACGTCTCATTACGATCCTGCAGCGCCCGCAGGTAGGCGTGCTTGTCCAACGGTGTTGGGCGAGTGCTGAACTCGTGCCAGCAGTGCTCGACTTGCTGGTCGAGCGTCTTGACCGCGGTCGGCAGTAGGCCCATCAAACCCAGGCGGCTGCGCTCCTCATCGGTGTACGCGGTGCCTTTGGTCAGGAGGGGATCGAAAAGCCGGGCGTACCCCCTGGGGTCGACATGCATTGCGTTGATTCCGTTCTCCATTATGGGCCCAGCGAACCACGCAGCGCCGCCCGCGACGAGCCGTTCTTCCCTGTCAATCCGTGAGGAGCACTTTGATCGCGCGGCGTTGCGCCATGGCGTCGTAGCCTTCGGCAACCCCCGACAGGGGCAGGGTCAGGTCGAAAACCCTGCCGGGGTTGATCTTTCCGTCGAGGACAAGCTCGATGAGCGAGGGCAGATATCGGCGAACGGGTGCGGTCCCCCCGCGCAGGCCCACCTGGCTGTGGAAGAGTTCGGTTGCAGGCACGCTGGTGTTCTGAGGGAGCCCGACGAAACCGATGGAGCCGCCCGGCCGGACGGTGGCCAGCGCTTGCGCCATCGACTCCGCGGTGCCCACGCACTCCAGCACGCAGTCGGTTCCCAGACCCCCGGTCAGCTCCTTGACTTGTTGGGCGCCGTCGGCGCCGCGCTCGGCGACGATATCCGTGGCGCCGAATTCGACTGCCAGTGCTTGGCGTGAGTTGTGGCGGCTCATCATGATGATGCGTTCCGCGCCTTGGTGTGCTGCGGCCAGGACGCCGCACAGCCCGACCGCGCCGTCGCCGACCACCGTCACCGTGGAGCCGCGCCCCACATGCGCGGCCTCCGCGGCGTACCACCCAGTGCCCATGACATCGGAGAGCGCCAGCAGGTTCGGGATATCTGTCGGACTCGGAGTGGTGGGAGTCGCTACCAGCGAACCATCCGCCCACGGCACGCGCACCGCTTCGGCCTGACATCCGCGCATCATGGCTCCTTGCGGGCAGGACGACTGAGCGCCCGCCCGACACAACGCGCAGGTGTTGTCGCAGTAGCGAAACGGCCCTACGACGAAGTGGCCGGGCCTGACACTCGTGACGTCGTCACCGACCTCTTCCACCACTCCGCAGTACTCGTGCCCGATGGGCGTGGGCGCCGCGTCGCCGGCGTCGCGATACGCCCAGAGATCGGTGCCGCAGATGCAGCTGGCGGTGATGCGAACGACGGCATCGGTGCTCTCGCGCAATACGGGATCGGGAAGCTCTTCCAATCCGACGTGTCCGGTCCCGTGCAGTACCGCACCGCGCATGCCCAATCCTTTCCGCGAGCTGATGTGTCGACACCTGGCGTGCAACGCCGGCGGCGATCAACGAGTGGGGGGCACCGTGATTCCGGTCTCGACCCCGGGGGTAGTGAGAAGCAGCCGGTCGCCGAGGCCGCGCCGCGCGAACGCGGGCTCCAGCGCGTCGAGCTCTTCGGTCAGGTGCCCCCAACCGTCGGCGTGCAGCGGCACCACCACGGGACAACCGAGGATGGCGGCGGCTTCGGCGGCCTGGTCGGCACCGAAGGTGAGATAGGCGTCAAGCAAGGACGTTCGGGCGCGCCCGGCGAAGATCAGCGCAATATCGATAGGACCGGCGTGGTCGGCGATGTCGCGCACCACCGACAGCGACGCGTTGTCGCCGCTGATATACACCGTCGGCAGTCCCGCGCCGCTCAGGACGAAGCCGCGCACCTCGCCGGTGAGGTGTTCGGTGCCGACCGGGCCGTGCTGCGCAGGTACCCCGGTGACTTTGAGTTCACCACCGTCGGGGCGAATCAGAATGTGGCTGCGCCACAACGGTAATTCGCGTGTGTTGCCCCCGAGTCGTTCCGCGGCCGCCTTGGTGCTCAACACCAGCGGCGCCGCCCGCAGCACCTCCCGGCCCGCGTCGTCAAGGTTGTCCGGGTGCTGGTCGTGGGACAGCAGGACCGCATCGATGACGCCTATGTCGCGGGGTTCGATGGCCGGTCCAACGGTTTTCGTCAAGACTCGCCGGCCGATCGGGTGATCCCCGGGCTGGTCGAAGGTGGGGTCGGTCAGTAGGTTCAATCCGCCCATGCTCACGATTGCGGTGGGGCCGCCGACCGTCCGAAGCGTGACGGCCGCCAGACCCGTACCCGAGACCGCCGCCAAAGACGTTGCCATGCCTACATTGTTGGCACAGCGCTGCCGTCAACGTGAGACATGCGGTGGCACAAAATGGGCGATTCCGGCCACAGCGACAAGATGCGCGGCTTCCGCGGCCCGCGGCCTCAGCACGACGGGCGCAACTGCTCACCGTTCGAGAAGCGTTGCCGCTCGGCGACTCTTGCGCGCGCGTTCAGCCGATACTGCAGGGGGCTGATGCCGAAGTGGCGGCGGAAATGGCGGCGGAGTGCCACTCCGTTGGTGAATCCCGACTGTTGAGCGATGTCGTCGATCGAGCTGTCACCGTCCTCCAAGAGGCGCTGGGCGGCCAGTACGCGTTGATAGAGCACCCACTGCAGCGCCGACATGCCGGTGACCGTGCGAAATTGGCGGTCGAAGTTGCGCCTGCTCATCATTGCCCGCCGGGCGAGCGCGTCGACGTCCAGAGGCTCGGCGATGTGCTGCACGGCGTAGGCCATGATCTCGGTAAACGTCTTGGCCGGCTGGGGTAACGGCAACACGTTGTCAACGACTTGCGCCTGCGTTCCGTTGCGGCGCGGCGGCATGGCCATCCGCCGGGCGATGGCCGCCGATGCGCGGGCACCCCACTGCCGGGCGACCAGGTGCAAGCAGGCATCGAGCGCCGCGCCGGTGCCGGCGCCGGTCACGATGTCGCCGTCGTCGATGAACAGCACATCGGGATCCACCGAGACCTTGGGATACATCGCGGCCAGCGTTGGCGCGTAGAACCAGTGGGTGGCCGCGCGACGGCCGTCGAGCAGCCCGGTGGCGGCCAGCACAAAGCCACCCAGACAGAAGCTGACCAGCGTCGCGCCGCCCGCGTGCGCCGCCCGAATTGCATCGAGGGCTTGCTGCGGCGGGCGCTCTCGGACGTCGCGCCAACTCGGCAGCATGATGATCGACGCCTCGGCCAGAGCTTCGAGACCGTAAGGGGCCGTGACGATCAGGCCCCCCGTCGTGGTGAGGGGTCCCTCTTCGCCGGCGACAGGAAGGAACCGAAACTTGGGCGCCCCCGTGGACGATCGATCCATGCCGAAGACGCTCATCGGCACCGAGGTCTCGAACATCGGTGCGCGGTCGAAGATGACCAGGGCGACCGCTGATGGGTCTCGCACCATGAGGAGCCTCCTACGCGCGGTTGTCGATCTCGCGGCGGCCCGAGAGCCGCGTACTTCAGGCCACTAGTTTAGCTGCCGCCGTCCGCCACGCGACACCGTTGGTGGTGGCCCACCCGATCCGCGATTACCCGCATCGGCCCAGCTCGCAGTTCATTTTGAGGTGTGCGACCAGCGGCTGGAGCCGGCGGACAGGCTCGGCCGCATTTCGATCAGTTTCGGCCACACCGTCGACATCGTCGCGCCGTGATTCACCAGAGGGGGTCACGTGTTCGACGGCTTGAAGTGATCGAAACTCGCGTGAATCGCTACTCCCGGAACGCAATTGGACGCCGTACGTTCGTCGGAGGTGGAGCGACGTGGCGTTAAGGCCACACGCGAAACCGCGCGGCCCCGGGGCTGCCGGGTCGGTGCTTCACCACCCGTTGCGGCCGAGCATCAGCAAGGAGAACTCATGAAGTTGTTGTTTGTCGTCACCTCGCACGACCAGCTCGGCGACAGTGGCGTGCAGACCGGTCTGTGGTACGAAGAGCTCGCCGCTCCCTACTACGTCTTCACCGACGCCGGCCACCAGGTGACGATCGCGTCACCGAAGGGCGGTAAGCCCCCTGTCGACCCGCGAAGCACCAACCCGCCCTTCGACGCGCCGGTGTGTCACCGCTTCGATGCGGACGCGACAGCCCAGGCGGCGTTGGCGGACACCGCGGTGCTCGCATCGGTCGCTGCGGAGGACTTCGACGCCATCTTCTATCCGGGCGGTCACGGGCCGATGTTTGACGTCGTGGAAGACAAGTCGTCGATTGCCCTGATCGAAGCGTTCTACGCCGCAGGCAAATACGTGGCCAGCGTGTGCCACGGTCCAGGGTCGCTGCGCCGCACCCAAACCCCCGACGGGCAGCCCCTGGTCGCCGGCAGACACGTCACAGGTTTCACCAACGCCGAAGAAGTGGATTCCAAGGCGCTCGACGACGTGCCCTTCCTCATCGAAGACGAGTTCGTCCGGCTGGGCGGGATTTTCGAGAAGGTCGCGAACTGGCAACCCCACGTCGTGATCGATGGTCAGCTCATCACCGGCCAGAATCCCGGTTCGGCCCAGGGCGTCGCGGAAGCGTTGCTGGCTCAGCTCACCCAGTGACCGGATCGACCGGCCCGCCCCTCTCGCCGCAAGGAGTTCCGCGTGCCACGAACGTACGACGATCGCTACCGCATCGGCGAGGCGTTCGCCATGGCCCTCAACAGCAGGGACGTCGACGCCATCCGGGCTGCTGTCAGCGACGGCTGCCGGTGGGTCTTACCGAGTAACGGTGCCAACCCGACCTTGGGCACCAAGGTCGGCCCCGATGCGCTCGTCGAGCGACTGGCCGTGCTGAACGAGGCGCAGCTCAACCTGTTCGTCGAGCATGTCTGCGTCAACGCGCACGGCGACATCGCGCTGATCTTCCACAATTGGGGGATTCAGGGGGAGCGGCGCATCGACGAGCATTTGGCCACGACGCTCACGGTCGACCCGGACGGCAAGATCACCGAGATCGTGTCATACCTCAGCGATATTGACGCGCTGTTCGCGTACTTCGCCTAGCCGATCGGCGGCGAATGATGTTCGCGTTCCTGCGCTTCCGTCGTGTTCTCCGGCGTGACGTCGTTCGTCGATCGGACGGCCTGCTGTGCCGTCCGGTTGATCGACAGGTGGAAGATGTCGGGTCGCGAGTAGTGACCCACCACGTCGAAGTCGTATTTGGCGCGTACGATGTCGTCCAGATCTAGATCCGCGACCAGTACGGTTTCCTCGTCGTACACCGGCCCGGCCAGGACGTCGCCCAGTGGGCCGATGATCGAACTGCCGCCGTTGGAAACGAGCGTCTCCGGGTCGTCACCGAATGCGCGGGGATGATCGGCGGGGAAGTCCTTGACCCGCATCACCTGGTTGGCCGCCAAGACGAAACAGCGTCCTTCCTGGGCGATGTGTCGCATCGTTGCGTGGTGACTGTCCAGGCCGACAGCGGTTGGTGCGCAATAGATCTGGATGCCCTGTTCGTACATCGCCAGCCGCGCGGTCGGCATCAGATTCTCCCAACACAGCACCGCACCCAGCCGGCCGGCGTCGGTGTCGTACACCGCCATCGTCGAGCCGTCACCGAATCCCCACACCAGGCGTTCGGCGGCGGTGGGCATCAGCTTGCGGCGCTTGCCCAGCAGGGAACCATCGGGAGCGAAGTACAGCGCGCTGCAATACAACGTGGACCCGCCCCGCTCGATGGCGCCGATCACCAGGTAGCTGCGGTGGCGACGAGCGATCTGCCCCAGCCGGTCGGTGTCTGCGCCCGGCACGTCGATGGCGGCCTTGAAGTAGCGAAGATACTCGTCGCGGCCCTCGCGGGATCGCTGCCCGACGACAGCGCCGAAGTGGCTGCCCTTGGGGTAGCCACCGATGAACGCTTCGGGAAACACTGCCACCCGGGCATCGTTCTCGGCGGCGCGTGCCGCCCAGTGGTCGACTAATTCGATGGCACCGCAACGATCGAAGGGTGTGGTTCCGGCTTGAATCACCGCGGCGCGGGTAACGGTCACGACGTCCTCCTAAACGGTGTCCAGCGACGCCAGCGTCGCCGTGGGTCGGTCGGTGGTTGGCCGCGCCGGCATCAGTAACGACCCCACCCGAGTCATCCCGGTGCCCGGTGCGCAGTTGATGTATTCGAAACGGTTGTTGGCGGGCAACGCGAAGGCCTCGTGCCAGGTGATGACGTCGCGGCGCGGGCCGTACTTGTGACCCATCGCGATCTGATGGTCGTAGATGGCGTGATGCGTCGGGTGGTCGGCGGCCCACGATTCCAGGCCGGCGTAATCCTGGAATACCGCATACACCGACGTTTCGCGGCGTGGGGTGAAGTCGTCGTCGACGTTGGTCAGCTGCCGCAGGTACACACATCCCGTGTCGGGGTGATGCACCAGGTAGTCCATTCCGCGGTCGAGCTTGGGCCGCAACGCGTCCTCGTAGTCCTTGGCCTGTTCCGGTTCGGAGTCGTGCCAGTACTGCCCGGAGCGCATCACCAGCGTGTTGAGCGGCAGGAAGCTGAGCAGACGGCGCCCGCGCGGGTCGATGGCGTCGTCGTAGTGCACCGCCACCCCGAGAGGGGACTCGATCTCGTCGACCGCGGTGATCGGGATTCGGTCCCGCGCGGCGCCGCTGTAGCCGTTGTTGGTGATCTTGACGATTTCGGTGTCCGGGGTGCGGCCCAGTCCGATGCGATAGTCGCTCTTCGAAAAGATGGTTTCGTGACGGTCGTACGGGCACACGATCGTTTCGCGCCAGTATCCGACGGTCTCGCGTTCCCGGTCGACGGAGCCCCACCACGGCGCGAGACCGGCCCGCACCCACCACCATCCGTGCGCCGAGGTGGAGGTCCAGTACGCGACCACGACGGTGGCCGGTTGTCCCGCCTCGTCGCGCGGGCACACCATGACTTCGAACGCTTCCGGGCCGTGCGGGCGCCCGAAAGCCTCGCGTAAGCGCGCCACGAACTCCACCGACGCGGGACTGTCCGGTGCGGCGCCCTGCACCGCGAACCAGTCGGAGACCAGTTCGGGCACCGGCCGTCGCCACCTCAAGGAAAATCGAACGGACGGCGGGGTGAAGTTGGGGGGTCGGCGCGCGGCCACGGTGCGCTCATAGGTCGGCTCGAAAATGTCCATGCGGCAAACTCCTCGAGTCCAACCTCGTCGCGGTGTGCAGCACTGGGCTACCTTGCTGCCGACCAGTATCACCGCCGAGCGGCGAATCACCCTGTCGCTGGCTGAAATCGACCAAACTCTGGCGGTCGTTGACCGATTCGCGTCGAGGCGCCAGCGCGGCAATTACCCGACGGCCGATCTCTCGTGGGCCCGTCCACGGCGCTCTCGTGGCTTCTCGAATCTTCGCGTTTTTGTTTGTGCTACAGCCAGTTCGGCAGATCCTCGGCGTCGGTGAGAGGTGGCGCCCTTATTCGGCGTGGGGAACCAAGGCGCGGTACTCAGCCGTTGCCGCCGCGTCGATGTGAGTGTGACCGCGGCACCGATGAGGCACGATCAGAGGGTGATGACAGTGTCGGGCGCCGTGTTACATGGCGATGTGAACACCGAATCATCGCTACTGTTGGCGCTGGACCTTTTTGGCACATTCGTGTTCGGACTCAACGGGGCGCTGACCGCGGTGCGTGCCGCGCGGCTCGACCTGGTCGGCGTCGTCACCCTGGGAATGATGACGGCGCTTGGTGGCGGCGTCATCCGCGACGTGCTCATCGGCGCGATACCGCCGGCGACGTTTCGCGACTGGCGCTACTTCGCTCTGGCCGCTGGTGGCGCGCTCATTGCGTTTGGGTTGAGCTGGTGGCTGGGGCGGTTGGGGAAGCTGATCATCGTGCTGGACGCGGTCGGCTTGAGCGTGTTCGCTGTCATCGGCGCCAGCAAGGCAGTGGAATTCGGCCTCGGGGTCGCACCGGCGGCTGCGCTCGGGGTCGTCACCGCGGTGGGCGGCGGCACGATTCGCGACGCCTTGGTCGGGCTCGTTCCGACCGTGCTGCGCAAGGAACTGTATGCAATTCCGGCACTGGCGGCCGCAGGGCTCACCGTGGCCGCCATGAAGCTGGGCGTCTACGGCCTACCGGCCGCGGCGGGAGCCGCCGCGGTGTGCTTCCTGATCCGGATGCTCGGTGTCCGGTTTGGTCTCAACGCCCCGAGCATGCCGCGCGACGGCCACGGTTCCCGTGGCGCCGACGCCGAGTAGCGCATCGGACCGGCGGAGGATTCAGGTGGCGAGCCAGGCCGAGGCGGCAACCACCAGCGCTTGGGTGCCGGTGTCCAGGGTGGGTTGGATCACCGGGGCGAAGGTCGGCGCGTGGTTGACGGGAATGGCCTGAGCAACCGTTCCGGCTTCGGCGGCCTCGCGGTACTGCTGCGCGTCGATTCCGCCGATGCCCCAGTACGTGTAGGGGACGCCGAGCGCGTTCGGGATGTCGCTGAAGTCCTCACTGGCCGACTGTGCCGCGATCGGCCGGAAGCGATCGCCGAAGTATCCGGCGAAGGCGTCGCTGACCCGGTCAGTGACCGCGTCGTCGTTGACCGTGCGGGGGAAGCTGTCGTAGAGCTCGAACTCGGGCTCCTTGGGTGAGCCCGAGGCCTGGCACTCGGCGGCGACCATGCGCCGGATCGCGGCGAGGACCGAGGCGCGCACGGAGTCGTCATACGTCCGCAGGTTCAGTTCCAGGACGGCACGATCGGCGATCACGTTGCTCTTGCTGCCGGCGCGGATGCTTCCGATCGTCAAGACGACCGTGTCGGAGCCGGCGACCTCCCGGGAGACGATGGTCTGCAACCGGATGACGATCATCGCCGCGAGCACCACGGGATCGACGGCGGCCTGCGGCATCGAGCCGTGCGCACCGCGGCCGTAGACCGTGATGCGCATGCTGTCGGTCAGCCGACAGGACCGGGCCGCGACGCGTGCCGACGTGTCCCGCCGGCGCCGGCAGGACATGCTGGGCAAGAGCCACGTCGATAGACGGCACGGCCTCGGCCAGGCCGTCATCGACCATCCCGCGGGCACCGTCACCCACCTCCTCGGCGGGCTGAAAGAGCGCGACCGCTGTTCCGCGCCAGTGCCGCCGCGCGTCAGCGAGCAGTGCGGCGGCGCCCAGCAGACACGTGACATGGACGTCGTGGCCGCACGCGTGCATGACGGGGACCTCCTGACCAGCGCCGTCGGTAGCCCGAACGGTGCTGGCGTACGGGAGACCGGTGGCTTCTTCGACGGGCAGCGCGTCCATGTCGGCGCGCATCAGTACCGACGGGCCGTCGCCGTTGCGCAACACGCCGATGACGCCGGTGCCGCCGATGCGGTCGTGGACCTCGTAGCCCCAGTCGCGCAACCGGTCCGCGGCGAGCTTGGCGGTCCGATGTTCCTGATGGGACAGCTCGGGGTGCTGGTGCAGGTCGCGATAGAGGTCTTCCTGCCAGTGACGGATCTCGGCCAGGCCGCCCAAGATGGCGGCGGCGTTCGACGCGGCGCTCAACTTTCCTCCGGTTGCGGTAGCTGGAAGCGCAGAAGATGCGTGCTTCTATTGTTGCCCTTCACCCGTCGCCATGAGGCTGATCTGCTCGGCCGTTCCCGACTCCCTACGGAGTGTCGAGGATCAACCGAGGCCGCACAGGCCAGAAGTGCCCGGCTACAAAGCGCCCCCGGCACGACTCGAACGTGCGACCTAGGGATTAGAAGGCCCTTGCTCTATCCACCTGAGCTACGGAGGCAATGCGCAGGTCAGTCTATCCAACGCCGCCGGCGGCCGGATCGGCCGCCGCGACGCGCGCGAAAACCCTTCGCGCGCCGCAACTATCGGCTAGTGTATGGACTCTCGACACACGTACAACACCGGCCGGTAAACGGCCGTTCACCGCAACGAGGCGTGTGCATAACCCCAAGGGGTGGGCGTGCAATGAGCGTGGCCGTAGACCTGACTTCCCGGTGCGCGCGGGCCGGCGCGCAGGCGCTGCGCCTGGCGGCCGACGCCAGGAACGCCTGCCGGGCCGGTGGGCTGCTGCTGCGGGGCTCGCCGTTCATCGCGAGCTGCGTCGCCGGCTGGCTCTCCACCGAATTCCCGCCGCACGTGGTGACCGGGCACGCGCTGTCACGCGTCGCGCACCCGTCGATCGGCCGGGTGGGCAACACCTGGGCGGCCCAACGGGCCGACCGCGCCCTCACCGCCGCGCTCGAGGAGGCCCTGGGGCCGCAGTTCCGTGAGCAGGTGTGCCATCCGGCGTTCGTGGGGTCCGCGTGCGCGCCACGGGCCGGGCGCCTCGGCAGGCCCGGCCCGCACCGCCGCTACGCGGGGCAGACCTCCGACATCTCCTACGGCCCGGGTGGCCGCGACAACCTGCTCGACATCTGGCGGCGCCACGACCTGGCGCCCGGCTGCCGGGCCCCGGTCCTGATCCAGGTGCCGGGCGGGGCGTGGGCGCTCAACGGCCGTCGCCCGCAGGCCTACACGCTGATGAGCCGGATGGTCGAACTCGGCTGGATCTGCGTCTCGATCGACTACAGCAAGAGCCCGCGCTGCGCGTTCCCGGCTCACCTGATCGACGTCAAAAGGGCGATCGCGTGGGTCCGGGAAAACATCGCCGCCTACGGGGGCGACCCCGACTTCATCGCGATCACCGGTGGCTCGGCCGGCGGGCACCTCGCCTCCCTGGCGGCCCTGACGCCCAACGACCCGACCTTCCAGCCCGGGTTCGAGCGCGCCGACACCACGGTGCAGGCCGTCGCGCCGTACTACGGCGTCTACGACTTCACCGACTTCGACAACATGCACGAGCTGATGCTGCCGTTCCTGGAACGGTTCGTCATGAAGGCCCGCTACGCCGAGACGCCCGAACGGTTCTCGGCGGCCTCGCCCGTCTCCTACGTGCACCGCGACGCACCGCCCTTCTTCGTGCTGCACGGGGAGAAGGACGAATTGGTGCCCAGCGGCCAGGCGCGAGCCTTCTGCGCGGCGCTGCGCTCCGCCGGCGCCGCCACGGTGGCCCACGCCGAACTCGCCAACGCCCACCACGCCTTCGACATCACCCCCACGGTGCGGTCGCGGCTGGCCGCCGACGCGGTCGCGGACTTCCTGGGCGTTATCTACGGCCGCCGGGTCAGCTCGCTGCTCGATTCCGCCCCGCTGACCGCGACTTCGGCCAGCTGAGCCGCGCTCCCACCGCCGCGGCCCGGGCTCCTTTCACCGGCGCGGTAACCCGACTAGCGTTGTGGTGATTATCGGGTGGGCGGGCGGTCCCAGACAGGAGGCTTGAGCGACGGTGACCAGGTTGACGCGTCGAGCTGCACGACCATGACTGAACCCGTCAAGGCCATCGCGTTGTCCGACGAGCTGGGGCCGGTCGACTACCTGATGCATCGGGGGGAAGCCAACCCGCGGACCCGCTCGGGCATCATGGCGCTCGAGGTCCTCGACACCACCCCGGATTGGCAGCAGTTCCGCACGCGCTTCGACAACGCCTCCCGGCGGGTGCTGCGGCTGCGCCAGAAGGTGGTGGTGCCGACGCTGCCCACGGCGTCGCCGCGCTGGGTCGTGGACCCCGATTTCAACCTGGACTTCCACGTCCGGCGGGTGCGGGTCTCCGGACCCGGCACGCTGCGCGACGTCTTCGACCTCGCCGAGGTGATCCTGCAGTCCCCGATGGACATCTCCCGGCCCCTGTGGACCGCCACGCTGGTGGAGGGCCTGGCCGACGGCCGCGCGGCGACCCTGCTGCACGTCAGCCACGCGGTCACCGACGGCGTCGGCGGGGTCGAGATGTTCGCCGAAATCTACGACCTCGAGCGCGAACCCCCGGCCAGGCCGACGCCGCCGCTGCCGATCCCGCAGGACCTCACGCCCAACGACCTGATGCGCCAAGGCATCAACCAGCTGCCCCTGGCGCTCGTCGGCAGCCTCGTCAGCGCCGTGTCCGGGGCGGTGTCGGCCGCGGGGCGCGCGGTGCTGGAGCCGACGGCCACCGTGTCCGGGATCGTCGGGTACGCGCTGTCGGGGATGCGGGTGCTCAACCGGGCCGCCGAGCCGTCGCCGCTGCTGCGCCGGCGCAGCCTGGCCAGCCGCACCGAGGCCATCGACATCCCGCTCGCCGACCTGCACAAGGCGGCCAAGACGGGCGGCGGGTCGATCAACGACGCCTACCTGGCGGGCCTGTGCGGGGCCCTGCGCCGCTACCACGAGGCGCTCGGCGTGCCGATCAAGACTCTGCCGATGGCGGTGCCGGTCAACCTGCGGGCCGACGCCGACACCGCCGGCGGCAACCGGTTCACGGGCGTCAATCTGGCCGCGCCGGTGGGCACCGTCGACCCCGTCGCTCGGATCGCGAAGATCCGGGCGCAGATGACCCAGCGCCGCGACGAGCCCGCGATGAACATCGTCGGGTCGTTGGCGCCGGTGCTCAGCGTCCTGCCGACGGCGGTGCTCGAAGGCATCACCGGCTCGGTGATCGGCTCGGACGTCCAGGCCAGCAACGTGCCGGTGTTCCCGGGCGACACCTACATCGCCGGCGCAAAGGTGCTGCGCCAGTACGGCATCGGTCCGCTGCCGGGGGTGGCGATGATGGTGGTGCTGATCTCGCGGGGCGGTTGGTGCACCGTCACCGTGCGCTACGACAGGGCCGCGGTCCGCAACGAGCCGCTGTTCGCCCAATGCCTGCTCGAGGGCTTCGACGAGATCCTGGCGCTGGCCGGCGACGCGGCGCCGCAGGCCGTGCCGGCGTCCTTCACCGAACCGGCCACCTCGGCGCGGACGGTGGTGGGCTCGTGAGCGCGCCGCGGCAGTCCGACGCCAAGCGCGGCAGCCGGCAGCCCGAGCCGCGGGACAAGGACCTGCGGTTGCCGGGCTCGGTCGCCGAGATCATGGCCAGCCCGCCCGGGCCCGCGATCGGCGCGTTCTTCGACCTCGACGGCACGCTGGTCGCGGGCTTCACGGCGATCATCCTCACTCAGGAGCGGCTGCTGCGCCGCGACATGGGCGTGGGCGAGCTGCTCAGCATGGTGCAGGCGGGCCTGAGCCACACCCTGGGGCGCATCGAGTTCGAGGACCTCATCGGCAAGGCCGCCGCGGCGCTGGCCGGGCGGCTGCTCGACGACCTGGAGGAGATCGGCGAGCGTCTGTTCGTCCAGCGCATCGAGTCGCGGATCTACCCGGAGATGCGCGAGCTGGTGCGGGCCCACATGGCGCGTGGCCACACCGTGGTGCTCAGCTCGTCGGCCCTGACCATCCAGGTCAACCCCGTCGCGCGCTTCCTGGGCATCCCCAACATGCTGACCAACAAGTTCGAGGTCAACGACGACGGCATCCTCACCGGCGGCGTCGAAAAGCCGATTCTGTGGGGGCCGGGCAAAGCCGCTGCGGTGCAACGCTTTGCGGCAGAGCACGACATCGACCTGAAGGACAGCTACTTCTACGCCGACGGCGACGAGGACGTCGCCCTGATGTACCTGGTCGGCAACCCGCGCCCCACCAACCCCGAGGGCAAGATGGCGGCGGTCGCCAAGCGCCGCGGCTGGCCGATCCTGCGGTTCAACAGCCGCGGCCCGGTCGGCCTGCGACGGCAGGTGCGCACGCTCGCCGGCCTCGGCTCGATCGTCCCGGTCGGGGCCGGGGCGGTCGCCATGGGTGTGCTGACCCGCAACCGCCGCCGCGGGGCCAACTTCTTCACGTCGGTGTTCTCCCAGACGGTGCTCGCGACCACCGGCGTGCACCTCAACGTGGTGGGCAAGGAAAACCTCACCGCGCAACGCCCGGCCGTCTTCATCTACAACCACCGCAACCAGGTCGACCCCGTGATCGCCGGCGCGCTGGTCAACGACAACTGGGTCGCGGTGGCCAAGAAGGAGCTGCAGAAGAACCCCATCATGGCGCTGCTGGGCAAGGCGCTGGACGGCGTGTTCATCGACCGCGACGATTCGGCGGCCGCGCTGGAGACGATGCGCACGGTGGAGGAGCGGGCCAAAAGCGGCCTGTCCATCGTGATGGCGCCGGAAGGGACCCGGCTGGACACCACCGAGGTCGGCCCGTTCAAGAAGGGCCCGTTCCGCCTCGCGATGGCCGCGGGAATTCCCATCGTGCCCATCGTGATTCGCAACGCGGAGATCGTCGCCGCCCGCAATTCCGTCACCATCAACCCGGGCACCGTCGACGTGGCCGTCTTCCCGCCGATCTCGGTGCAGGACTGGACGTTGGAGGATCTGCCCGAGCGCATCGCGGGGGTCCGCCAGCTCTACCTCGACACGCTGGCCAACTGGCCCGTCGACGAGCTGCCGCAGGTGGACCTCTACGCGGAGAAGCAGGCGGCCCGCGCGAAGAAGGCCCCGGCCCGCAAGGCTCCGGCCAAGAAGGCTCCGGCTCGTAAGGCCGCGGCCAAGGCGCCCGCCAAGAAGGCCGCGGCGAAACCCGCTGAGCCGCGGAGCAATCCGAACGAGTCGCAGGTCGACCTCGGCAATGGCGAGGCGCTGCAGTCCCGGGATCACCAAGGGCACCCGTGACCGAACTGGCCGCCGATGCCAGCGCGGTGCTGACCGGGCGCGATTGCCTGGTGCTGGCGGCCATGACCTCACCGGTCGAGGCGCAGCTGGTCACGGCGTGGCTGGAGCGGCAGCGCGCCGGCCGCCCGGACGCGGCCGTCAACCTGGTCACGCTGCCGCCGCTGGACGCGCCGGCGTCGGCCCTGATGGCGTTCGCCGAGCAACTCGAGTCGGGCCTGGACGCGGGGGAGGACCGATCGATCGTCCCGGTGCGGGTGTTCTGGCTGCCTGCACCCGATCGCGGGCGCGTCGCCAAGCTCGCCGGGTTGCTGCCCGGGCGCGACCCCTACCACCCCAACCCGCGGGAGCAGCAGCGCATCGTGGCCGCCGCGCCGCAGCGCGCGCGGGTGGTCGCGGGGGAGGCGGCCACGGTGTCGGAGCTGCGCCGGCAGTGGCGCGACACCACCGCCGCGCAGGACAAGCGGGACTTCGCCCAATTCGTGATCCGGCGCGCGCTGCTGGCCATGGAGCGCGTCGAGTACCGCATCCTCGGACCCCAGTACAAATCCCCCCGGCTGGTGAAGCCGGAGATCTTGGCGTCCAACCGGTTTCGCGAAGGCCTGAAGAAGATCCCCGGCGCCACGCTGGACGAGGCCGGCAGCATGCTCGACGAGCTCGCCACCGGGTGGAGCCGCGTCTCGGTGGACCTGGTCTCGGTGTTGGGCCGGATGATCTCGCGCGGGTTCGATCCCGAGATCGACTACGACGCCTATCAGGTCGCGGCGATGCGCGACGCGCTGGACGCGCACCCGGCCGTCCTGCTGTTCTCGCACCGGTCCTACATCGACGGCGCGGTGGTGCCGGTGGCGATGCAGGAGAACCGGCTGCCGCCGGTGCACGTATTCGCCGGCATCAACCTGTCGTTCGGGGTCATGGGGCCGCTGCTGCGCCGCTCCGGCGTCATCTTCATCCGCCGCAACATCGGCACTAACGCGCTCTACAAATACGTGCTGCGCGAATACGTCGGCTACATCGTCGAAAAGCGGTTCAACCTGAGCTGGTCCATCGAGGGCACCCGCTCGCGCACCGGCAAGATGCTGCCGCCGAAACTCGGCCTGCTGTCCTACGTCGCCGACGCCTATCTCGACGCACGAAGCGAAGACATTTTGCTGCAACCGGTTTCGATCAGCTTCGACCAGTTGCACGAGACCGCCGAGTACGCCGCCTACGCCCAGGGCGGGGAGAAGACGCCCGAGGGCGTGGGGTGGCTGTACAACTTCATCCGCGCGCAGGGCGAGCGCAACTACGGCAAGATCTACGTCCGCTTCCCCGAGGCCGTGTCGATGCGGCAGTACCTTGGGCCGGCGCACGGCCCGCTGGCGCTCGATCCCGACGCGAAACGGCTTGCGCTGCAGAAGATGTCGTTTGAGGTGGCGTGGCGCATCCTGCAGGCGACGCCGGTGACGGCGACGGGTCTGGTGTGCGCGTTGCTGCTCACCACCCGCGGCGCAGCGTTGACGCTCGATCAGCTGCACCACACCCTGCAGGACTCGCTGGACTACCTGGAACGCAAGCAGAATCCCATCTCCACGAGCGCCCTGCGGCTGCGCACGAGCGACGGTGTGCGCGCCGCGGTGGACGCGCTCTCCAACGGGCACCCCGTCACCCGGGTGGACGGCGGCCGGGAGCCGGTGTGGCAGATCGCTCCGGAGGAGCAGCACGCCGCCGCGTTCTACCGCAACTCGGTGATCCACGCCTTCCTGGAGACCTCGATCGTCGAGCTGGCGCTGGCGCACGCGCGGCACGCACCCGGTGATCGCCGCGAGGCGTTCTGGGCGCAGGCCATGCGGCTGCGCGACCTGCTCAAGTTCGACTTCTATTTCGCCGACTCCGCGGCATTCCGCGGCAACATCGCCGAAGAGGTTGCCTGGCACGACGATTGGGAAGCGCACGTCGCCGCCGGCGGCGCTGAGATCGACGCGATGCTATTCGCCAAACGGCCTCTGATGGCCGACGCCATGCTGCGGGTGTTCTTCGAGGCCTACGAGATTGTCGCGGACGTGCTGCGGGACGCGCCGCCCGACGTCAGCCAGCAGGACCTGACCGAACGGGCGCTGGGCGTCGGCCGGCAATACGTCGCGCAGACCCGGGTGCGCAGCAGCGAATCGGTCTCCACCCTGCTGTTCGCCACCGCCTGGCAGGTCGCCGCCGACCAGGACCTGATCGGAACCGGCCCGGATCTGGGCGCGCGGCGCGACGCCTTCCGCCGGGAGCTGCGCGATGTGCTGCGCGACTGCGACTACATCGGGCAGATGGCGCGCCGGCAGTTCGTCGCCCGGGAGTTCAAGGCCCGTCAGGCCCGCCAGGACGGCCGCCCGGCCTAGCGCGGCGCCGCGGGCCCATACCCTGGATGCATGACGGTTGCCCGGCCCGCCGACACGGCGCACGCCACGGCCGCGGACGCGTCGCCCACGCCCGGGCGGCGCCCGCGGGTGTGGCCGGTGCTGGCCGGGGTCGCGGCGCTGGCCGGCGCCACGGCGGCCGGCCTCGGGGCGCTGTCGCTGGCCGACGCGCTCAGCGCCACCGGCCTGCCCAACCCCGGCCCGGCCACCACGCTGGGGCTGCCGTTCGTGCGGGCGGCCGGGGAGATCGCGGGCGTGCTGGCCGTCGGATCGTTCTTGTTCGCCGCGTTCCTGACGCCGCCGCAGCGCAGCGGGATCCTCGACGCCGACGGGTACCGCGCGCTGCGTCTGGGCACCGCGGCCTCGGCGGTGTGGGCGGTGTGCGCCGCGCTGCTGATCCCGCTGACCATCTCCGACGTCTCGGGCCGCCCGCTGGCCGAGCAGCTCGACCCGGCGCGGCTGTGGTCGCTGGCGGGCCTGATCACCACCGCGTCGGCCTGGCGGTGGACCGCGGTGCTGGCCGCGGCGGTCACGCTGGCCAGCCTGTCGGTGCTGCGCTGGTCGTGGACGCCGGCGCTGCTGGCCGGGTCGTTGCTGACGCTGCTGCCGCTCGGGCTGACCGGCCACTCGTCGGCCGGTGGCTCCCACGACCTGGCCACCAACAGCCTGCTGATCCACCTCGTCGCCGCCGGCCTGTGGGCCGGCGGCCTGCTCGCTCTGGTCGTCCATGCGCTGCGTGGTGGCGGTCGGCTGCACCTGGCTGCCCGGCGGTTCTCCGCGGTGGCGCTGTGGTGCTGGGTCGCGATGGCGCTGAGCGGCCTGGTCAACGCCTCGGTGCGGCTGACACCGGCCGACGTGCTGGGTTCCGGGTACGGGCGGCTGGTGATCGTGAAGTTCGTCGCGCTGTGCGCGCTGGGCGTCCTGGGCTGGCGCCAGCGCCGCTCGGCGGTGGCCGCGCTGGAGACGGCCCCGGCCGCGGCGCGCCGGGCGCTGCTGCGGCTGGGGCTGGTCGAGGCGACAGTGTTCGGCCTCACCTTCGGCGTCGCGGTCGGCCTCGGGCGCACCGCGCCGCCGCCCCCGCCGTCGCGGCTGCCCTCGATCGCCGAGGCCGAGATCGGCTACGACTTCGACGGCCCGCCCACGGTGGCGCGCCTGCTCCTCGACTGGCGCTTCGACCTGATCTTCGGCTCGGTGGCCCTCGTGCTGGCCGGGGTGTACGTGGCGGCGGTGCTGCGGCTGCGCCGCCGCGGGGACGGCTGGCCGCCGGGCCGCACCACCGCCTGGTTGCTCGGCTGCGTGGTCCTGCTGTTCGTGACGTCCTCGGGCGTCGGGCGCTACATGCCGGCGATGTTCAGCGTCCACATGATCGTGCACATGTGTCTGTCGATGCTGATCCCGATCCTGCTCGCCCTGGGAGCGCCGGTCACCCTGGCGCTGCGGGCGCTGCCCGCGGCCGGGCGCGACGGCCCGCCGGGCCCGCGGGAATGGCTGTTGGCGGCGCTGCACAGCCGGCTGTCGCGAGTCCTGACCAATCCGGTGGTGGCCACCGTCCTGTTCGTCGCGGGCTTCTACGGCCTGTACCTGTCGAGCCTGTTCGACACCACCGCGAGCAGCCACGCCGGACACCTGGCGATGAACCTGCACTTCCTGATCAGCGGTTACCTGTTCTATTGGATCGTGATCGGGGTGGACCCGACGCCGCGGCCGATCCCGCCGCTGGCCAAGGTGGGCGTGGTGTTCGCCTCGCTGCCGCTGCACGCGTTCTTCGGCGTGGTCCTCATGGGCACCAAGAAGGTGTTGGCCGGCGACTACTACCGCTCGCTCGGGCTGAGCTGGCACACCGACCTGCTGGGCGACCAACGGCTGGGCGGCGGCATCGCGTGGGCGGCCGGGGAGCTGCCCCTGGTGCTCGTGATGCTGGCGCTGCTGGTGCAGTGGGCGCGCAGCGACGACCGCACCGCGCGGCGGCTGGACCGGGCCGCCGAACGCGACGACGACGCGGATCTGGCGGCCTACAACGCGATGCTGGCCCAGCTCGCCGGCCGAGAGGCGCCGCGACGCCCCAGCGCGTCCCCGGCCGACTCCGACTGATCCCCAGTCGCCGGTTACTCCACAGGTTCACATTCGGGCGCCGTGGCGTCGCCCGCTCTGTCGGTGCCCATTGGCTGACTGGCGGGCAGTCACGCGCAACACCGAAAGGAATCAGCCCATGTTCGAAACACCGCTGACCATCGTCGGCCACATCGTCACCAACCCCGAGCGCCGCCAGGTCGGCAGCCAAGAGGTCATCAAGTTCCGGGTGGCCAGCAACTCGCGCCGCCGCACCGCCGACGGCGGCTGGGAGCCGGGCAACTCGCTGTTCATCAACGTCAACTGCTGGGGCAAGCTGGTCACCGGGGTGGGCGCGGCGCTGGGCAAGGGCGCGCCGGTGATCGTGGTGGGCCACGTCTACACCAACGAGTACGAGGACCGCGACGGCAACCGCCGCTCGTCGCTGGAGCTGCGGGCGACGGCGGTGGGGCCCGACGTCTCCCGCGCGATCGTGCGCGTCGAGAAGCCCGGTTACGCGGGGCCCAGCCCGGACGAGGTCGCCGCTCACGCGGTGGCCCCGCCGTCGGGAACCGCCGGGCCGCAGGCGTCCGGCGAAGGAAGCGAGTCGGCCGCGCTACCACTATCGGCCTAGTGTCGCCGCGCGGTGCCTAGGATGGTCGCGACAGGCGAATAGCGCTGAGAAGACCAGAAAGGCACAACCGCGGCATGGCTGAGTTCATCTACACGATGAAAAAGGTCCGCAAGGCGCACGGCGACAAGGTGATCCTGGACGACGTCACGCTGAGCTTCTATCCGGGAGCCAAGATCGGCGTGGTGGGCCCCAACGGCGCCGGTAAGTCGAGCGTCCTGCGGATCATGGCCGGCCTGGACAAGCCGAACAACGGCGACGCCTTCCTCGCCAACGACGCCACCGTCGGCATCCTGCAGCAGGAGCCGCCGCTGAACGAGGAGAAGACGGTCCGCGGCAACGTCGAGGAGGGCCTGGGCGAGATCAAGGTCAAGCTCGACCGGTTCAACGAGGTCGCCGAGCTGATGGCCACCGACTACACCGACGAGCTGATGGAGGAGATGGGCCGGCTGCAAGAGGAGCTGGACCACGCCGACGCGTGGGACCTCGACTCGCAGCTGGAGCAGGCCATGGACGCGCTGCGCTGCCCGCCGCCGGACGAACCGGTGACCAACCTGTCCGGCGGTGAGCGGCGCCGCGTGGCGCTGTGCAAGCTGCTGCTGTCCAAGCCCGACCTGCTGCTGCTCGACGAACCCACCAACCACCTGGACGCCGAGAGCGTGCAGTGGCTCGAGCAGCACCTCGCGGCCTATGCGGGCGCCGTCCTGGCGGTCACCCACGACCGCTACTTCCTGGACAACGTCGCGCAGTGGATCCTGGAGCTCGACCGCGGCCGCGCCTACCCCTACGAGGGCAACTACTCGACCTACTTGGAGAAGAAGGCCGAGCGGATCGCGGTGCAGGGCCGCAAGGACGCCAAGCTGCAGAAGCGGCTCACCGAGGAGCTGGCCTGGGTGCGCTCCGGCGCCAAGGCCCGCCAGGCCAAGAGCAAGGCCCGGCTGCAGCGCTACGAGGAGATGGCCGCCGAGGCCGAGAAGACGCGCAAGCTCGACTTCGAGGAGATCCAGATCCCGGTCGGGCCGCGGCTGGGCAACGTGGTGGTCGAGGTCGAGCACCTCGACAAGGGCTTCGGGGGTCGCACCCTCATCAAGGACCTGTCGTTCACGCTGCCCCGCAACGGCATCGTCGGCGTCATCGGCCCCAACGGCGTCGGCAAAACCACGCTGTTCAAGACCATCGTCGGCCTCGAGGAGCCGGACAGCGGCACGGTGAAGGTGGGCGAGACGGTCAAGCTCAGCTACGTCGACCAGAGCCGCGCCGGCATCGACCCGAAGAAGACGGTGTGGGAGGTCGTCTCCGACGGCCTCGACTACATCGAGGTCGGGCAGAACGAGATCCCGTCGCGGGCCTACGTGTCGGCGTTCGGGTTCAAGGGCCCGGACCAGCAGAAGCCCGCCGGCGTGCTGTCCGGCGGTGAGCGCAACCGGCTGAACCTGGCGCTCACCCTCAAAGAGGGCGGCAACCTGATCCTGCTCGACGAGCCGACCAACGACCTGGACGTCGAAACCCTGAGCTCCCTGGAGAACGCGCTGGAGAAGTTCCCCGGCTGTGCGGTGGTCATCTCCCACGACCGCTGGTTCCTGGACCGCACCTGCACGCACATCCTGGCGTGGGAGGGCGATGCCGACAACGAGGCCAAGTGGTTCTGGTTCGAGGGCAACTTCGGTGCCTACGAGGAGAACAAAGTCGAACGACTCGGCGTCGACGCCGCCAGGCCGCACAGGGTGACCCACCGGAAGCTGACGCGCGACTAGTGTCAGCTCGTGCCCCGGCCCGGACGGGTGGGGCGAGCGAGCCGCGCCGACCAGTTGGGAGCAATCGGCATGACGATAGATCCCGGAGCGAAACAGGATCTCAAGCCGTGGACCACGTTCACCCAGCCGCAGGACGTCCCTGACTGGATCGCGAAGGCCTACATCGAGAGCTACCGCGGTCCGCACGGCGAAGAGCCGGGCGCCGCCGAGAGCGGTCCGATCGACCTCACCGTGCCCGCGGCCATCGTCACCCCCGCCATGCTCGGCGCGCACTACCGTCTGGGGTCGCAACGCCCCGCCGGCGAGAGCCGCGTCGCCGTCTACCCGGCGGATGACCCGGCCGGCTTCGGGCCCGCGCTGCAGGTCGTCACCGACCACGGCGGCATGCTGATGGACTCCGTCACGGTGCTGCTGCACCGGCTCGGCGTCCCCTACGCCGCCATCATGACCCCGGTGTTCGACGTGCGCCGCGATCCCTCCGGGGCCCTGCTCAACGTCGAGTCGAAGGGGGCCGACTCCCCGCAGTACGCCGGCGAGGCGTGGATCCACGTGCAACTGCTGCCGTCGGTCGACAGCAAGGGCCTCGCCGAGGTCGAGCGTCTCCTCCCGAAAGTGCTGACCGACGTGCAGCAGGTGGCCAGCGACGCCGCCGCGCTGATCGCCGCGCTGACCGACCTGGCGGTGGCGGTCGAGGACAACGCCGACGACCACTTCGCCGCGCCCGACCGCGATGACGTGGCCGCGCTGCTGCGCTGGCTGGGCAACGGCCACTTCCTGCTGCTCGGCTACCAACGGTGCCGGGTGCACGACGGCCTGGTCTCCGCCGCCGAAGGCTCGCCGGGCCTCGGCGTGCTGCGCACCCGCACGGGCGCCCGGCCCCGCCTGACCGACGACGACCGGCTGCTGGTGCTCGCGCAGTCCGTCGTCGGCAGCTACCTGCGCTACGGCGCCTACCCTTACGCCATCGCCGTGCGCGAATACGTCGACGGTGGCGTCCTGGAGCACCGGTTCGTCGGGCTGTTCACCGTGGCCGCCATGAACGCCGACGTGCTGGAGATCCCGACGATCTCCCGCCGGGTGCACCAAGCGCTCGCGCTGGCCGACAGCGACCCCATCCACCCGGGCCAGTTGCTGCTCGACGTCATCCAGACCGTCCCCCGCTCGGAGCTGTTCACCCTGGGCGCCGAACAGCTGCTGACGATGGCCAAAGCGGTGGTGGACCTGGGGTCGCAGCGGCACGCGCTGTTGTTCCTGCGCGCCGACCGGCTGCAGTACTTCGTCTCCTGCCTGGTCTACCTGCCCCGCGACCGCTACACCACCAAGGTGCGCCTGCAGATCGAGGACATCCTGGTCCGCGAATTCCGGGGCACCCGGCTGGAATTCACCGCCCGCGTCAGCGAATCTCCGTGGGCGCTCATGCACTTCATGGTCCGGCTGCCGCAAGAGGGCAGCGCCGAGCAGGGCGCCCCGCCGGTCGACGTGTCCGAGGAGAACCGGATCCGCATCCAGGCGCTGCTCTCCGAGGCCGCCCGCACCTGGACCGACCGGCTGGTCGCCGCCGCGGCGGACCGGCCGCTCGAGCACGCCGACGTCGAGTACTACGCGGGGGCCTTCTCCGAGGCCTACAAGCAGTCCGTCGACCCCAAAGACGCGATCGACCACATCGCGATCATCAAAGCGTTGCAAGACGATTCGGTGAAGCTGGTGTTCACCGACCGCGGCGAGCACGGGGCGCAGCTGACCTGGTTCATGGGCGGCCGCACCGCCTCGCTGAGCCAGCTGCTGCCGATGCTGCAGAGCATGGGCGTCGTGGTGCTCGAGGAGCGGCCGTTCACCGTCGAGCGCCCCGACGGGCTGCCGGTGTGGATCTACCAGTTCAAGGTCTCGATGCACCCGACCATCGAACTCGACGCGACGGCGGCGGAACGCGACGCGACCGCGCAGCGCTTCGCCGACGCGGTCACCGCGATCTGGCAGGGCCGCGTCGAGGTGGACCGGTTCAACGAGCTGGTGATGCGTGCGCGGCTGACCTGGCAGCAGGTGGTGCTGCTGCGCGCCTACGCCAAATACCTTCGCCAAGTGGGCTTTCCGTACAGCCAGTCCTACATCGAGTCGGTGCTCAACGAGCACCCATCGACGGCTAGGTCCCTGGTAGCGCTCTTCGAGGCGCTGTTCGACCCGCGCCCGTCCAGCGCGTCGACGGGCCGCGACGCGCAGGCCGCCGCCGCGGCGGTCGCCGCCGACATCGACGCGTTGATGAGCCTCGACACCGACCGCATCCTGCGGGCGTTCGCGTCGCTGGTGCAGGCGACGCTGCGCACCAACTACTTCGTCACCCGCGAAGAATCGGCGCGGGCCCGCGATGTCTTGGCGATCAAGCTCGACGCGCAGCTGGTCGACGAATTGCCGCTGCCGCGGCCGAAATACGAGATCTTCGTCTACTCGCCGCGCGTCGAGGGCGTGCACCTGCGCTTCGGGCCGGTGGCCCGCGGTGGCCTGCGGTGGTCGGACCGCCGCGACGACTTCCGCACCGAGATCCTGGGCCTGGTGAAGGCCCAGGCGGTCAAGAACGCCGTAATCGTCCCGGTCGGCGCCAAGGGCGGCTTCGTCCTCAAGCGTCCGCCACTGCCCACCGGCGACGCCGCGGCCGACCGCGACGCCACCCGCGCCGAAGGCGTCGCCTGCTATCAGCTGTTCATCTCCGGGCTGCTCGACGTCACCGACAACGTCGACCACGCGACCGGAAAAGTCAGCGCCCCACCGGAAGTGATCCGCCGCGACGGCGACGACGCCTACCTGGTGGTGGCCGCCGACAAGGGCACGGCCACCTTCTCCGACATCGCCAACGACGTCGCGAAGTCCTACGGGTTCTGGCTGGGCGACGCGTTCGCCTCGGGCGGCTCGGTGGGCTACGACCACAAGGCCATGGGCATCACCGCCAAGGGCGCCTGGGAGGCCGTCAAACGCCACTTCCGCGAGATGGGCGTCGACACCCAGACGCAAGACTTCACGGTGGTCGGTGTCGGCGACATGAGCGGTGACGTGTTCGGCAACGGCATGCTGCTGAGCAAGCACATTCGGCTCCTCGCCGCCTTCGACCACCGGCACATCTTCGTGGACCCGGATCCCGACCCGGCCGCCTCGTGGGAGGAGCGCCGGCGCATGTTCGAGCTGCCGCGCTCCAGCTGGGAGGACTACGACGCCTCGCTGATCAGCGAGGGCGGTGGGGTGTACAGCCGCGAACAGAAGGCGATCCCGGTCAGCCCGCAGGTCCGCGCCGCGCTGGGCATCGACGCCCCGGAGGACGCCGGGGCGATCGAGATGACCCCGCCCAACCTGATCAGGGCCATCCTGCAGGCGCCGGTGGATTTGCTGTTCAACGGCGGCATCGGCACCTACATCAAGGCCGAGTCGGAATCGGACGCCGACGTGGGTGACCGCGCCAACGACCCGGTGCGCGTCAACGGATCTGCGGTGCGCGCCAAGGTGATCGGGGAGGGCGGCAACCTCGGCGTGACGGCGCTGGGCCGCGTCGAGTTCGACCTGTCCGGCGGCCGCATCAACACCGACGCGATGGACAACTCGGCCGGTGTCGACTGCTCCGACCACGAGGTCAACATCAAGATTCTGATCGACTCCCTGGTCACCGCGGGCAAGGTGAAAGCCGAAGAACGCAAAGCGCTTCTGGAGTCGATGACCGACGAGGTCGCCCGCTTGGTGCTCACCGACAACGAGGACCAGAACGACTTGATCGGCACCAGCCGCGCCAACGCGGCCAGCCTGCTGCCGGTGCACGCCCGGCTGGTGCAATATCTCGTCGACGAACGCGGCATCCACCGCGACCTGGAGGCCCTGCCCTCGGAGAAGGAGATCCAGCGCCGCTACGACGCCGGCATCGGGTTCACCTCCCCGGAGCTGTGCACCATGATGGCGCACGTCAAGCTGGCGCTCAAGGAGGAGTTGCTGGGCACCGAGCTCACCGAGCAGGACGTGTTCGCGTCGCGTCTGCCGCAGTACTTCCCGACGCCGCTGCGGGAGCGCTTCACCCCGGAGATCCGCAGCCATCAGCTGCGCCGCGAGATCGTCACCACCATGCTAATCAACGATCTGGTGGACACCGCCGGCATCAGCTACGCCTTCCGGATCACCGAGGACGTCGGCGTCGGACCGGTCGACGCCGTGCGCACCTACGTCGCCACCGACGCCATCTTCGGCGTGGGGGAGATCTGGCGCCGCATCCGCGCGGCGAATCTGCCTGTCGCCCTGTCCGATCGGATGACGCTGGACACTCGGCGGCTGATCGACCGGTCCGGGCGTTGGCTGCTCAACTACCGCCCGCAACCCCTGGCCGTGGGCGCCGAGATCAACCGGTTCGCCGCCAAAGTCAAGGCGCTGACGCCGCGGATGTCGGAGTGGCTGCGCGGCGACGATAAGGCGATCGTGGAGGCCGAGGCCGCCGAGTTCGCCGCGCAGGGGGCCCCCGAGGACCTGGCCTACACGGTGTCCGCCGGGCTCTACCGCTTCAGCCTGCTCGACATCATCGACATCGCCGACATCAACGACATCGACGCTGCCGAGGTCGCCGACACCTATTTCGCGTTGATGGACCGGCTGGGCACCGACGGTCTGCTCACCGCGGTGTCGCAGCTGCCCCGCAACGACCGCTGGCATTCGTTGGCGCGCTTGGCGATTCGGGACGACATCTACGCCTCGGTGCGGTCGTTGTGCTTCGACGTGCTGGCGGTCGGGGAGCCCGACGAGAGCGGGGAGGAAAAAATCGCCGAGTGGGAACACCTGAGCGCGTCGCGCGTCGAACGGGCCCGCCGCACGCTCCTCGAGATCCAGGAGTGCGGCGAGAAGGATCTCGCGACCCTGTCGGTCGCGGCGCGGCAGATCCGCCGCATGACCCGCACCAGCGGACGGGGGTCGTCGAGTTGAGCGCCGGCTTCGTCGCCCCGGTGCTGGTGCGCTGGTCGGACATCGACATGTACCAGCACGTCAACCACGCGACCATGGTGACGATCCTGGAGGAGGCGCGGGTCCAGTTCCTGCGCGAGGCGTTCGAGGTCGACATCAGGACCATCGGGTTGTTGATCGCCGAGGTGAAGGTCGCCTACAAAGCCCAACTGCGGCTGACGGATTCGCCGCTGCAGGTGACCATGTGGACCAAGCGGTTACGGGCGGTCGACTTCACGCTGGGCTACGAGGTGCGCTCGGTCAACGCCGACCCGGCGTCCAAGCCTGCCGTCATCGCCGAGTCGCAACTGGCCGCCGTCCACATCGAGGAGGAGCGGCTGGTCCGGCTGTCGCCACAGCATCGGGAGTACTTGCAGCGGTGGCTGCGGTAGGCGAGCGCGGACTTTGGCTGGGCGAGCCGCGGGCCGCCCACCGCAGGGACCTGGCCGCGTTCGTCGAGCACGCGCTGCGCCTGGACGACGCCGCGATCGTCCGGCTCCGCGCCCGGTCGCCGGATCTGTTCACCGCTTGGGTGGCAACGGGTTTCGACGTGCTGGCCAGCCGCGTGGTGGCGGGACGGTTGCGCCCGGCAGACATGTCGGTGGGCGCCGACGCGCTGGCGCGCGGCCTGGAGTCGCCGGACGCCGCCGGTTACGTCGACCCGGGGTTCGCGATGGATTCGGCGTGGCGGGGAGCGTTGCCGCCGGACACCGGCTTCGCCCACCTCGAAGACATCCCCGCCCGGGTGATCCTCGACCTGGCGCAGCGGGGGGCGCGAGTCGCCAAGGAGCACAGCAGCTCTCACGGCCCACCCGTCTCGCTGCTGGATCAGGAGGTGATCCGGGTGAGCGCGGCCGACACCCAGGTGGGGTTGCCGATGCGCTGCGTGTTCGCGTTGACCGCCATGGGTTTTCTGCCGCAGTCGCCGGATGCCGTGGCCTCCGACGAACGGATTCGGGTCCGCATCCTGCCGACGTGGCTGCGCGTCGACGCCCGGTTCGGGTCGGTGTACCGGCGCCGCGGCGACCCGGCGTTGCTGTTGAGCTGAGCGACGGGCGCCCGGATCAGGCTGAGTTTAATTCGCCGCCGACCGCGTTCACGTGCCGTAGCGCAACCACAACGGAAGCACGGCGTCCAGGTAGTCCATGAACTTCTTGAGGCCGACGCGAAACTGCCCGTAGCCGTATGGGTCTTCGGCGTACTCCGGGAAGGCGATGCCCAGCCCGAACAGCCCCGGCGCGATGATCCCGTTCTTCTTGTTGTAGTCGAGCACCCCCCACTGCGGGGTTCGCGGCAACGTCCGGCGCTCGAACCCGACCGTGTAGACGACACGGTCGCACTCGGCCAGCCTGTCGTCGAACGCGGGATCGCCGACCCACACCCGCTCCAGGCGGTCGGGCAGCACGCCGTCGACGTTCTCCCGGGCCCACTGCGCCGCGCGGCCCTTCAGGCCGGTGTCGTCAAACAAAATCCAATCATCAAGGTAGACCGCGTATTTCAACGGGCCGCGGTAGAAGTTGACCACCTTGCTCACCTGGTGGCGCAGCAGGTGCGGCAACACGATCATCGAGGAGTGCGACGAGCCGAAGACCGCCACCGTGGCGCCCTCGAGCGGCTCGTGCGCGAGCTTATCGGCGTCCAACGCGACCTCGACCGGGATCTCCTTGAGGTGGGGGTAGTCCAGCCTCTTGGGCACCGCGCCGACGGCCAGGACCACGTTCTGCGACAGCACCGTCCGCCCGGCGTCGATGTGCCAGTGCCGGTCGGACAGCGTCAGCGACGTGGCGGTTCCCTCGATCGCGTCAACCCGCTCGCGCAGCCGCGCGGTGACCCACGCCAGCGGCTCGGCGACCAGGGCGAGCGCGCACGTTTCCTGCGGGTCGACCTCGCGTAGCGGCGTCGGCGGCGCGTCGGCGAACTGGAAGGCGTTGGAAGCGTTCAGGAAATCCAGGAAGGTCCCGGCGATGGTGTTGCTCGACACCGACCGCCATTTCTGCCCCAGGTCACCGACCGCGAACGCCGGATCGATCCAGGCGATGCGCTGCGGCGCGACCCCGTGATCGAGCAGGCGCCCCACCGCGGCGATGCCCGCGGGGCCCGCCCCGATCACCGTCCACGCGTAATTCGGCATGCACCAGATATAGAGCAGTCGGCCGCGCGGTGCTCGACGGGACTCAGCGCTGCGGGGGCGCCGGCGTCTCGACCAACCACGCCGCGGCGTCCGGCGCCAGGGCGCCGTCGACCAGCGCGGCGCTGGCCAGCAGCACCTCGCCGGGCGGCAGCGGGACCGGTTCCGATCCCGCGTTGAGCGCGCACACCAGCCCGCCGCCGCGGCGGCGAAAGGTCAGCGCGCCGTCGCGCGCCGGCACCCATTCGATTTCCGTGCCGGCGAATTCGCTTCGCGCGCGGCGCAAGCCGAGCGCCTCGCGGAAGAAGCTCAGCGTCGAATCGGGATCGGCGTCTTGCTTCTCGACGGTCAGCGACGCCCACCGGGCCGGCATCGGCAACCAGGTGTCGGGCGACGACGAGAAGCCGAAGGGCGGTTCGTCACCCGACCACGGAATCGGCACCCGGCACTTGTCGCGGCCGCGCTCGGAATGCCCCGAGCGTTCCCACGTCGGGTCCTGCAACACCTCGTCGGGCAGGTCGAGCACGTCGGGCAGCCCCAGCTCCTCCCCGTTGTAGATGAACACCGAGCCCGGCAGGGCGAGCATCACCAGGGCCATGGCGCGCGCCCGGCGCAGGCCGACCTCCCCGTCGCCGTAGCGGGTCACCTCGCGCCCAACGTCGTGGTTGGACAACGTCCAGGTGGGCGTGGCGTCCGCGAGGGCCGTGGCCGCCAGCGAGTTCTCGATCGCGTCGCGGACCTCGGCGGCGTCGAAGTCGATCTTGGTCAGCCGGAAGTTGAAGCCCAGGTGCAGTTCGTCGGGCCGCAGGTACTCCGCCCAGCGGGCGTTGTCGGTCACCCAAACCTCGCCGACCGTGACCGCGTTGGGGTAGTCATTCATGACCCTGCGGATGTCGCGGTGAATGTCGTGCACGCTCGGGTTGTTGAACCGCGGGTCGTCGTCGGTGTGCTGCAACACCTTCGACCCGGTCTCCGGGGCGTCCGGCAGGCCGGGCGGCTTGGCCATCCCGTGGGCGACGTCGATGCGGAACCCGTCCACCCCGCGCTCCAGCCAGAACCGCAACGTCTTCTCGAAGTCGTCGAAGACGTCGGGGTGCTCCCAGTTGAGGTCGGGCTGCTCGGTGTCGAACAGGTGCAGGTACCACTGGCCGGGGTTGCCGTCGGGCTCGACGACGCGCGTCCAGGCCTGGCCGCCGAACACCGAGGTCCAGTTGTTCGGGGGCAACTCGCCGTAGGAGCCGCGGCCGTCGCGGAAAAAGTAGCGCTCGCGGGCGTCGGTGCCCGGGCCGGCGGCCAGCGCCGCGACGAACCAGGGGTGCGCCGAGCTGGTGTGGTTGGGCACCACGTCCATGGTGACCTTGATGCCCCGCTCGTGCGCGGCGGCGATCAACCGCTCCGCGGCGGCCATCCCACCGAACAGCGGGTCGATGTCGCGCGGATCGGCGACGTCGTAACCGTGGTCGGCCATCGGCGACACGGTGACCGGGTTGAGCCAGATCGCGTCGACCCCCAGGCGTTGCAGGTGCCCGAGGTGGGCCGTCACGCCGTCCAGGTCGCCGACGCCGTCACCGTCGCTGTCGGCGAAAGAGCGGGGATACACCTGGTAGAAGACCGCGTTTGACCACCACGGCTCGGGGCTCATGCTGCTCCGTTCAGTTCGGGCTGGGCGTCAGAAGGCGGAGTTGACCATCGAATGGGCGGCCATCTCCAAATAGGAGAGCAGCTCTCGGCGGTGCTCGTCGTCGAGGGTCTGGGCGTCGATCGACGCGACGGCGGTGTGCATGCGGCGCAGCCAGGCGTCGCGCTCCAGCGGCGTGATGCGAAACGGCGCGTGCCGCATCCGCAGCCGGGGATGCCCCCGCCGGTCGGAGTAGGTGCGCGGGCCGCCCCAGTACTGCTCGAGGAACATCCGCAGCCGTTCCTCCGCGCCCGCCATGTCGTCCTCGGGGTAGAGGTCGCGCAAGATCTCGTCCTCGGCGACCAGGGCGTAGAACCGCGACACGATCGCGTGGAACGTGTCGGCGCCGCCGACGGCGTCGTAGAAAGACTGCGTTACCTGATCCATCGCCTCCATTGTGGTGCATCGTCGCGACCGCCGGCCCACACGGCCCGCGCCCACCTCTTGCTGTTCACCGTTTCGACACGGCACGCACCTGCAATAGGGGTGCGATTGGCGGCGAATCGTGGTGGACTGTTCGCGGAGGATCTATGGCGCAGGGCAAGAGACGCCGCAGCCACCGCAGTCCGGGTGCCGCGGCAGGGTTAACCGGGCCCCTAACCGCGCCGCCCCTGCATAGCCTCGATTGCCACCCCCGCGTCGACACCCATCCGCCTACCCGGCACGACGCCGCGTCAATCTGGAGCCGGCGCCGGGTGCTGCTGCTGAACTCGACCTACGAGCCGCTGACCGCGCTGCCGATGCGACGCGCCATCGTGATGGTCATCTGCGGCAAGGCCGACGTGGTGCACGACGACCCGGCCGGCCCGGTCATCCACTCGGCGACCCGGTCGATCGCGATGCCGTCGGTGATCCAGCTGCGCTCCTACGTGCGGGTGCCGTACCGGGCGCGGGTCCCGATGACCCGCGCCGCGCTGATGCACCGCGACCGGTTCTGCTGCGCCTACTGCGGCGCCAAGGCCGACACCGTCGACCACGTGGTGCCGCGCAGCCGCGGCGGCGACCACTCCTGGGAGAACTGCGTCGCCTGCTGCTCGACCTGCAACCACCGCAAGGGCGACAAACTGCTCAGCGACCTGGGCTGGGTGCTGCGCCGGACGCCGTCGCCGCCGACCGGTCAGCACTGGCGGCTGCTGTCCACGGTCAAAGAGCTCGACCCGGCGTGGGCCCGCTACCTCGGCGAGGGCGCGGCGTAGCTGGCCGCCCGCGCCGAATCGCGCGGCGCCTCGTGCCCCGCCGGACCGCCCGGTGGGATACGGTTTCCCTCGTGAGCCTTCTGCAGATCCACCTGTACTTCATCGGGATACCGCTGCTGGTGGTGCTCGCGCTGGTGGTGCTGATCTGGTCCCACAAGGGGCCGCACCCCGCGAGCTACCGGCTGCCGGACAAGTGGACCCACGCGCCGATCCTGTGGGCGGCCAGCGACGAGGACGTCGGCGACGCCCATGGCGGACACGCGACGTCGGAATTCTCAGTGGGAGGTGGCGCCAGTGGCACGTGGTGAGCTAGCGACGATCGAGCCCGGCGAGCTGCCCAAGGGCGCGGCGATCACGGCCAGCGGCCGCATCTCTGCCGTCACCGAGCCGGGTGAGCTTTCGGTGCACTACCCGTTCTCGATCAAGGAATTGGTCGCCATCGACGACGCGGTCAAGTACGGGTCGCGGGCGTCGCGGGCCCGGTTCGCCATCTACCTCGGCGATCTGGGCACCGACACCGCCGCCCGGGCACGCGAGATCCTCGCCAAGGTGCCGACGCCGGACAACGCGGTGCTGCTGGCCGTCTCACCCGACCAGAAGGCGATCGAGGTCGTCTACGGCTCGCGCGTTCGCGGCCGCGGCGCCGAGTCGGCCGCACCGCTGGGGGTGGCGGCGGCGGCGTCGTCCTTCGCCCGCGGCGACCTGGTGGATGGGCTGGTCAGCGCCATCCGCGTGCTAAGCGCCGGCATCTCGCCGGCCTAGTCGCCCGGTGAGCCGCCGGGCGCGGATCGGCGCGGTGGCGCTGGCGGCCGCGCTCGCCGGTTGCCTGCCGCTCGCGCCAGCCCGGGCAGAGCCCGGCGCGATGTTCGGTGACCCGGCCAAGGCCGCGCAATACTGGGCCCGGCAGAGCTACGACAACAACTGCGTCCTGATGTCGGTGGCGGGCGTCGTCGGGCAGATCACCGGGCGGATGCCGGGCGAGCAGGAGGTCATCGACGTCGCCCAGCACCTGCCCAGCGTCGCGCACCAGGGCAAGACGGTGTTCACCGACGTCAACAACGGTGAGCTGGTCAACAGCCTGGACATCGTTGCGCTGCTGGGCCATTACGGTGTCGGCGCCACCACGTCCGAACAGTCCAACGCAGGCGCCGCGCTGGACGCCCTGAAGTCCGCGCTCGGGTCCGGGCACGCCGCGCTGGTACCGGTCAGCAGCCGCGTCATCTGGCACGTCGACGAGGCCGACCGCGGTCCCAGCGACCACGAAGTGGTCGTCACCGGCGTCGACGCCGACGTCGGCGTCGTGCACCTCAACGACAGCGGCACCGACGACGGGCGCGACGCGCAGCTCCCCGTCGCCAACTTCACCTCGGCCTGGGCGGCCGGCGACTACGAGCTGACGGTGACCCAACAGACGGTGCAGTGAGCGATGGCACCCGGTTCGGGGTTTGCCGGCGCCGAACTGTCTTCGCCGGGAATTCCCGTTGAACTGCCGGGTTGATTCGGCCACCGGAATTCCCCTCCGTGATTTATGTTGCTAAGCGGCTCCCGCGATCGCGGGCAGCCCTGACCCGCTTCGGCGCGATCGAGGAAGAGGAATCGACATCAACGGGGTCCTTCCCGGGCTCGCGCCCAGCCGGCGTGCCGCCAGGGCCTGGTGTTTCGCGGTGCTCGTCGCGGTCAGTGCGGTGTGCAGCCCGGCCCTCGCGGTGCCGGCCGCCGCCGACGCGACCGGGATGTTCGGTGACCCGGGCAAGGCCGCCGAGTACTGGGCGCCGCAGTCCTACGGCAACAACTGCGTGCTGATGTCCGTGGCCGACGTCGTCGGGCAAGTCACCGGCCAGATGCCCAGCGAGCACGAAGTCATCGCCCTCGCGCAGAACACCCCGAGCGTCGCGGAAAGCGGAAAGACGGTGTACGCCGACGTCGACGGCGACGGCGTCGACACCCGTGACATCTCAGTGTTGTTGGCGCACTACGGAATCCACGCCACCACGTCCGAAGAGGCCAAGGGCGAGGCCGCCCTGAACGCGCTGGAGGCGGCGCTGGGCTCGCGGCACGCGGTGATGATCGCGGTCAGCAGCGCCACCATCTGGGAGGGCCACCAGGCCAAGGCCGGCGACCACGAGGTCGTGGTGACTGGCGTGGACGCCGGCAACGGCGTCGCGCACCTCAACGACAGCGGCGCCGACGACGGCCGCGACGAACAGGTTCCCCTCGCCACGTTCATGTCGGCCTGGGGCGGCGGGGATTTCGAGATGACCGTCACCGCCGAGACGGTGCGCTGACACCGACCGCCTCAGTGCGCGCCCGCGTCGAACCGGCGCGCCCGCAACGACCGCTTCACACCCGCCTGGCCCTCCAGCACCAGCCGGCGCAGCGCCGGCGGGACCTTCGGGTCGGACAGGAACTTGTCGGCGGCCGCGACGCCGTCGTCGCTGATGTCGGCGTACGGGTAGAGCCCCACGACCACCGTCTGGGCGACCTCGCTCGACCGCCGCTCCCACACGCCGGAGATGGCGTCGAAATACCGGGCCGTGAACGGCTTGAGCAGTTCGGCCTGACCGGGCACGGAGAAGCCCCCGATGATCGCGCGGGCTGTGATGTTGGCGAGCGTGTCGTCCTCGACCACCCGCGTCCAGGCGTCCTCCTTGACCCGCGCCTGCGGCCGCGCGGCCGCGGCCTGCGCGCCGTGCCGCTTCCCGGCGGCCGTGGGGTCGCGCTGCACCTCGGCGTCGATGAACGGCGTCTCGGGCCCGTCCGCGTCGACCTCGCCCGCGGTGGCCAGCGCGGTGACGATGCGCCAGCGCAGGTCGGTGTCGATCTCCAGCCCGGGTAGCCCCAACTCGGCCGGGTCGTGGTCGAGCAGGTCCGCCAGCGTCACCACGTGCCGGGTCGACAGCACCGACGAACACAGCGTGTTGACGAACGCCAGCTGGTGATCCGAACCCGGTGGGGCGCTGCGCGCCAGGTCCAGCAGCAGGTCGGCAAACTCCGGCCAGCCGTGTTCGCGCGCCCACTCCGGCTCGGCGTAGGAGCCCAGCGCCGTCTGCGCCTGCAGCAGCAGTCGCTGCGCCACCCCGACTTCGGTCTCGGCGTGCACACCGCCGGACACCAGCGCCACGAAGTCGCGGGCGCGCAGCTCGGCCTCGCGGGTCATCTCCCACGCCGCCGACCACACCAGCGTGCGCGGCAGCGGCTCGGCGATGTCGGCGATCCGGCGCAGCGCCGTCTCCAGCGAGTCGGCGTCCAGCCGCAGCGAGCAGTAGGTCAGGTCGTCGTCGTTGACCAACACCAGCTTGCCCCGCGAAATACCCACCAGCGCAGGCACTTCGGTGACCGGGCCCTCGACGTCGAGCTCCTCACGGTGCACCCGCACCAGCTTGCCGGTGCCGCCCGTGGCGTCCTCGTCATAGATGCCGACCGCCAGCCGGTGCACCCGGGTCTCCCCGGCGCCGGGTGCCGCCCCGCCCTGCGTCACCGCGAACCGGGTGAACCTGCCCTCGGCGTCGGTGTCGAAGTCGGCGCGCAACGTGTTCAGCCCGGTGGTCTTCAGCCATTGCTGGCCCCAGTCGGACAGGTCCCGGCCGGACGCGTTCTCCAGGGCGGCGACCAGGTCGCTAAAGGTGGCGTTGCCGAAGGCGTGCGCGCGGAAGTAATCCCGCAGCCCGGCCAGGAAATGCTCGAGCCCGACGTAGGCGACGAGCTGCTTGAGCACCGACGCGCCCTTGGCGTAGGTGATGCCGTCGAAGTTCACCTCCACCGCGTGCAGGTCCGGGATGTCGGCGGCGATCGGGTGCGTCGACGGCAGCTGGTCCTGGCGGTAGGCCCACGACTTCTCGACGGTCGCGAATGTCGTCCACGCCGAGGTGTATTCGGTCGATTCTGCCTGGCACAACACCGAGGCGAAGGTGGCGAAGGACTCGTTGAGCCACAGGTCGTCCCACCACGTCATGGTCACGAGGTCGCCGAACCACATGTGCGCCATTTCGTGCAGCACCGTCTCGGCGCGCCGCTCGTAGGAGGCGCGGGTGACCTTGCTCCGGAAGACGTAGTCCTCGAGGAAGGTCACCGCCCCCGCGTTTTCCATTGCCCCGGCGTTGAATTCGGGCACGAACAGTTGGTCGTACTTGCCGAACGCGTACGGCACCCCAAAATTGTTGTGGTAGAAGCCAAAACCCTGCTTGGTCTCGGTGAATAGCCGGTCGGCGTCCATGTGCTCGGCCAGCGACGCCCGGCAGTAGATGCCCAGCGGGATCTCGCCGTGCTCGTCGCGGTAGCTGTCGGTCCACCGCGCGTACGGGCCGGCGATCAGGGCGACCAGATAGGTGCTCATCCGAGGGGTGGTGACGAACGTGTGCACCCGGGTCTCGCCGGAGTCGGCGACGGACGCGGGCGCGCCGTTGGAGATAACCTCCCAGTGCTTGGGCGCGGTGACCTGCACGTCGAACGTCGCCTTGAGGTCCGGCTGGTCGAAGCAGGCGAACATGCGCTTGGCGTCGGCCGTTTCGAATTGCGAGTACAGGTAGGTCTCGTCGTCGACGGGGTCGACGAAGCGGTGCAGGCCCTCGCCGGTGTTGGAGTAGAGGCAGTCGGCGTCGACGACGAGGACGTTGCGCTGCTCGAGCCCTGGCAGCGGGATGCCGGTCGCCTCGTCATAGCCGGAGACGTCGAGTCGGTGGCCGTTGAGTTCGGCGCTGTGCACCGTCGCCGCGGCGATGTCGACGACCGTGTCGGCGCCGGGCAGCGCGTCGAAGGTCACCGTGGTCGTCGATCGGAACGTCCGGTCGCCCGGCGCCCCGGTCGCGCCGTCGGTGAGATCGAGGACGATGCGATAGCTGTCCACGGTGAGGACGGCGGCGCGCTCGACGGCTTGGTCGCGGGTGAGGTTAGGAAGAGCCACCCGATCAATTTACGTGTGCTGCTCTACGGGAACAGGAGCGAGCCGCCTACGGTTGTTGCTGGACGGTGCATCACCCGACGAGAGGACTGCGCAATGCCCGACACGGCCCCCGCGAAAAACCACGCCGACTTCTGGTTCGACCCTCTGTGCCCGTGGGCCTGGATCACGTCGCGGTGGATTCTCGAAGTGCAGAAGGTGCGCGATATCGACGTCAACTTCCACGTCATGAGCCTGGCCGTCCTCAACGAAAACCGTGAGGGGCTGCCGGAGAAGTACCGCGAGAACATGAAGCGGGCGTGGGGACCGGTCCGGGTCGCGATCGCCGCCGAGCAGGCCCACGGCGCCGACGTGTTGGAGCCGCTCTACACCGCGATGGGCACCCGGATTCACAACGAGGGCAACAAGGACCTCGAGGAAGTCATCAAGCTGGCGCTGGACGACGCCGGCCTGCCCGCCGAGCTGGCGCAGGCGGCCGACAGCGAGGCCTACGACGACGCGCTGCGCAAGAGCCACCACGCCGGCATGGACCCCGTCGGTGACGACGTCGGCACGCCGACCATCCACGTCAACGGCGTCGCGTTCTTCGGGCCGGTCATCTCGAAGATCCCGCGCGGCGAGGAAGCCGGGAAACTCTGGGACGCCTCGGTGACCTTCGCGTCCTACCCGCACTTCTTCGAGCTCAAGCGGACGCGCACCGAGAAGCCGGAATTCGACTGACGGCACCGCGGTTGCCGGCGCGCATCGCTGTGTAAGGATTGCGGGCATGCGCGTCTACCTCGGCTCTGACCACGCCGGATTCGAGCTCAAGCAGCACATCATCGAGCACCTGAAGAACACCGGCCACGAGCCGATCGATTGCGGCGCCTACAGCTACGACGCCGAGGACGACTACCCGGCGTTCTGCATCGACGCCGCGACGCGCACCGTCGCCGACCCGGACAGCCTGGGCATCGTGCTGGGCGGGTCGGGCAACGGCGAGCAGATCGCCGCGAACAAGGTGCCGGGCGCCCGCTGCGCGCTGGCGTGGAGCGTCGAGACGGCGTCGCTGGCCCGCCAGCACAACAACGCACAGCTGATCGGCATCGGCGGGCGCATGCACACGGTGGCCGACGCGCTCAGCTTCGTCGACGCGTTCCTCACCACGCCGTGGTCGAAAGCCGAACGGCACCAACGGCGTATCGACATCCTCGCCGAGTACGAACGCACCCACCAGGCACCGCCGGTCCCCGGCGCACCGGCCTGACGCGCCCGTGCCCGAAGGGCATACCCTGCACCGGTTGGCCCGGCTGCACCAGCGCCGCTTCGGCGGGGAGCCCGTCGCGGTGTCCAGCCCGCAGGGCCGGTTCGCCACCGACGCCGCGGTAGTCGACGGCCGCGTCCTGACCCGCACCAGCGTGTGGGGCAAGCACCTGTTCCACCACTACGCCGGCGGCCCGATCGTGCACGTCCACCTCGGCCTGTACGGCGCCTTCACCGAGTGGCGCGTCCCGGCCGCCGCCGCGCTGCCCGAGCCGGTCGGGCAGGTGCGGATGCGCATGGTGGGCGCCGGCTACGGCACCGACCTGCGCGGGCCCACCGTGTGCGAGGTGATCGACGAGGGCCAGGTGTCCGACGTGCTGGCCCGGCTCGGTCCCGACCCGCTGCGCAGCGACGCCGATCCGTCCTGGGCGTGGGCGCGGATCAGCAAGTCGCGCAGGCCGATTGGCGCGTTGCTGATGGATCAGACCGTGATGGCTGGCGTCGGCAACGTCTACCGCAGCGAGCTGCTGTTCCGGCACGGGATCGACCCCTATCGGCCGGGCAGGGACGTCGGCGAGCAGGAGTTCACCGCCGCGTGGACGGATCTGGTGGCGTTGATGAAGGTGGGGCTGCGCGGCGGCAAGATCATCGTCGTGCGGCCCGAGCACGACCACGGCGCGCCGTCATACCGGCAGGGGCGGCCGCGCACCTACGTGTACCGCCGCGCCGGGGACCCCTGCCGGGTCTGCGGGGACACGATCCGCACCGCCGTCCTGGAGGGCCGCAACGTGTTCTGGTGCCCGACGGACCAGAAGTGACCGGCGGTCGCCAACATTGCCAGGAAACTCCCAGCAAGAAACGCTGGCAGCACCCGTTTGGGCCAGGGCGGCCGGCGGGTAACTGCTCCCACTGTGAAAACTCTTCCACGTTTGGCCGCAACGGCTCTCGCAATCGGCGGGCTGGGGCTGGCTGGCTTGGGCGTCGCGACGCAGGCCCAAGCGCAGCCGGGACCATTCCCGCAGTGGTGCCCGGGTGAGTACTGGGATCCGGGCTGGGGTAACAACTGGGACTGGAACGGCTGCCACGACTGGCGCCGTGAGGGCTACGGCCCGCCGCCCCCTCCGGGCTGGGGCCCGCCGCCTCCGCCGCCGCCGGGTTGGGGTCCGCCGCCGCCTCCCGGATGGCACCCCTGATCCTTCCGTTGAAAACGTCGCGGCTAGATAACGCCCAGCGTCGCGTACACCTCGTTGCTCAGCACCAGGCTGCGCGGGTCCGCGTTGGCCTTGGTGGCGTCGAAGTGGTTCGCGACGTACGCGTAGCCGATGCGGTGCTCCAGGTCGACGAAGCCGAACGAACCGCCCAGCCCGCCGTGACCGAAGATCCGCGGATTAGGCCCGTTGACGCACCGCTGGTTGAGCATGTAACCCAGCCCCCAGCCGTGGTCGGCGACCCGCGGCCCCAGGACCAGGTCGGTCTCCAGGCCGCCCTGGCAGACGCGCACCACATCCATGTGCCGGCGGCTCAGCAGCCGCTCCTGGGCGAGCGCGTTGTAAAACGTCGCCAAGCCCAGCGCCGACACCTGGCCGTTGGTCCCAGGGAATTCCAGCTGGCGCCACAATTGCAGGTCGTGCGACCCCAGCTCATCGTCCGGCGCGAATCCCATCGAAATCGCCAGCCCGGCCTTCGGGTGCTCGGTCAGGTTGGCCGGGCGCCGGGGGGCGTTCGCGTCGGTCAACAGGTCGCGCATGTGCGGCTTGTTGACGCGCTCGGCGCAGCGCAGCTGGTCGATGTCGGACAAGCCGATATGGACGTCGGCGCCCAGCGGCTCGGCGATCTCGGTGCGCAGGTACTCGCCGATGGTGCGGCCGGTGACCCGCCGGAACACCTCGCCGAGGATGAAGCCGAACGTCGTCATGTGGTAGCCCTGCGCGGTCCCCGGCTGCCAGCGCGGCGCGGCGGCGGCCAGGCGTTCGCAGACGAAGTCCCAGTCGGCGACGTCTTCCCAGCTGAGCGGCGCGTCGGGCCCGATCACCCCGGATCGGTGGCTGAGCACCATGGCCAGCGTGATGTCCCCTTTGCCCGCCTGCCCGAATGCGGGCCAATAGTGGGCCACCGGTGCCTGCAGGTCCAGGTCACCGCGGTCCGCCAGCTGGTGCACGCAGGTGGCGGACAGGCCCTTAGTGCCGGACAGCACGGTGGTCAGCGTGTCCTGTCGCCACGGCCGGGTGCCGGCCGCGTCCGCCCAGCCGCCCCACAGGTCGACCACCAGCTCGTCGTCCACCCACACGGCCACGGCGGCACCGACCTCGTCGCCGAGGAGAAAATTGCGCTCGAACGCGTCGCGCACACCGACGAAATCCGACGCGCATGAGCCATGAATCAAGTCGTGGACCAACTCGTGCGTTTTGAGGTCGCTCATGGCGCCTTTCTGGTGGAGCAGCCACTCACCCCGAGCGGGCGACGGGAATCGAACCCGCGTAGCTAGTTTGGAAGACTAGGGCTCTACCATTGAGCTACGCCCGCATGTGTTAGTCGAGCGTGACTGTAGCTGGCGACGAAGATCAAATCTAATCGACGCGGCTTCGTGATCGCTTCGTGAGGCCGCGCTTCCTCGCCGCGACGGCTGTGCCGGACGCGATACCCGAGGGCCTTAAGATCATCGAGGTCAGCGCGGGGTGTAGCGCAGCTTGGTAGCGCATCCGCTTTGGGAGCGGAAGGCCGCAGGTTCAAATCCTGTCACCCCGACCAGCACGACCGGCCCCGTGTCGCGCACGGCCCACCGACCATCAGCAACGAGCACCGAGGAGCATTTCCGTGAAGAGCACTGTCGAGCAGTTGAGCCCCACCCGGGTGCGCATCAACGTGGAGGTTCCCTTCGCCGAGCTCGAGCCCGACTTTCAGCGCGCCTACAAGGAGCTCGCCCGGCAGGTGCGGTTGCCCGGATTCCGGCCCGGCAAGGCGCCGGCCAAGTTGCTGGAGGCCCGTTTCGGCCGGGAGGCGCTGCTCGACCAGGTGGTCAACGACGCGTTGCCGGCCCGCTACGGCCAGGCCGTAGCGGAGTCCGAGGTGCAGCCGCTGGGCCAGCCCGAGATCGAGGTGACCAAGAAGGAGTACGGCGAGGAGCTGGCCTTCACCGCCGAGGTCGACGTCCGCCCGCGGCTCGTCCTGCCGGACCTGGCCACGCTCACCATCTCGGTGGACCCCATCGAGGTCAGCGACGCCGACGTCGACGCGGAGCTGGACAACCTGCGGGCCCGCTTCGGCACGCTGACCGGGGTGGACCGGCCGGTCGCCGACGGCGACTTCGTCTCCATCGACCTGTCGGCCACCATCGACGGCGAGGAGGTGCCCGGCGCCGCCGCCGAAGGGTTGTCGCACGAGGTGGGCTCCGGCCGGCTGATCCAGGGTCTCGACGAGGCGCTGGTGGGCCTGTCCGTCGACGAGTCGCGCGAGTTCACCGCCCAGTTGGCGACGGGGGAGCACGCCGGCAAGGACGCGCAGGTCACCGTCACGGTCAAGTCGATCAAGCAGCGCGAGCTGCCCGAGCCCGACGACGAGTTCGCCCAGCTCGCCAGCGAATTCGACACCATCGACGAGCTGCGTTCCAACCTGCGCGACCAGGTCCGCCGGACCAAGAGCGCCCAGCAGGCCGAGCAGATCCGCGAGGCCGCCATCGACACGCTGCTCGAGCAGGTCGACATCCCGCTGCCGGAGGCGATCGTCAAGGCTCAGGTCGACAGCGCCCTGCACGGCGCGCTGCACGGCCTCGACCATGACGAGGCCAAGCTCGCCGAGGTGCTGGCCCAGCAGGGCAAGTCCCGCGAGGAGTTCGAGACCGAAACCCGCACCGCCGCGGAGACCGACGTCAAGCGCCAGCTGCTGCTGGACACGCTGGCCGACGACCTCGACGTCCAGGTGGGCCAGGACGACCTGACCGAGCGCCTGCTGATGACGTCCCGGCAGTACGGCATCGAGCCGCAGCAGCTGGTGGCCTACCTGCAGGAGAACAACCAGCTGCCGGCCATGTTCGCCGACGTGCGCCGCGGTCTGGCCATCGCGGCGGTGATTCAGGCCGCGACCGTCACCGATACGGCCGGCAACGCCATCGACACCGACGAGTTCTTCGGCAACCGTGGGGCGCCCGAGGGGGTCGGTGACCTCGAGGACGGCGCCGACGAAGACGCCGAAGGCGCGATCGAAGACGCGGAAGCCGCCGCCGAAGACGCCATCCAAGCCGCCGACGCGGCGGAATGATCCACGCCGTGACGCTGTGAGCGAACGCGCCCGCTTCTGGGGGTGCGTGGCCGCGAAACGTCGGGCGCCGTTGGTTAGTGTCGTGATTACAGAACTGACAGAAAGCAGGTAACCCAGTCGTGACTGACATGCGTTCGAACTCCGTGGGCCTCAACCTCACGGACTCGGTCTATGAGCGCTTGCTCTCCGAGCGCATCATCTTCCTGGGTTCGGAAGTGAACGACGAGGTCGCCAACCGGCTGTGCGCGCAGATTCTGCTGCTCGCCGCCGAGGACGGCGACAAGGACATCAACCTCTACATCAACTCACCCGGCGGATCGATCAGCGCCGGCATGGCGATCTACGACACCATGGTGCTGGCGCCCTGTGACATCGCGACCTACGCGATGGGCATGGCCGCTTCCATGGGCGAATTCCTGTTGGCGGCGGGCACCAAGGGCAAGCGCTTCGCGCTGCCGCACGCCCGCATCCTGATGCACCAGCCGTTGGGCGGGGTCACCGGTAGCGCGGCGGACATCGCCATCCAGGCCGAGCAGTTCCACGTCATCAAGAAGGAAATGTTCCGGCTCAACGCCGAGTTCACCGGCCAATCGATCGAGCGCATCGAGGCGGACTCCGACCGCGACCGCTGGTTCACCGCGCAGGAAGCGCTGGAGTACGGCTTCGTCGACCACATCATCACCCGCGCCGCCCACATCACCAATGGAGAAGCCCGATGAGTTCCCAGCGTCCCGAAACCCAGCCGCAGGCGCGCTACATCCTGCCGTCGTTCATCGAGCACTCCAGCTTCGGCGTCAAGGAATCCAACCCGTACAACAAGCTGTTCGAGGAGCGCATCATCTTCCTCGGCGTCCAGGTCGACGACGCCTCGGCGAACGACATCATGGCCCAGTTGCTGGTGCTCGAGTCGCTGGACCCCGACCGCGACATCACGATGTACATCAACTCGCCCGGTGGCGGGTTCACCTCGCTGATGGCGATCTACGACACCATGCAGTACGTGCGCGCCGACATCCAGACGGTGTGCCTGGGGCAGGCCGCGTCGGCCGCGGCGGTGCTGCTGACCGCCGACACGCCCGGCAAGCGCATGGCGCTGCCCAACGCCCGCGTCCTGATCCACCAGCCGTCGCTGCAGGGCGTCATCCAGGGGCAGTTCTCCGACCTGGAGATCCAGGCCGCCGAGATCGAGCGGATGCGCACGCTGATGGAGACCACCCTGGCGCGTCACACCAACAAGGACGCATCGGTCATCCGTAAGGACACCGATCGGGACAAGATCCTGACGGCCGAAGAGGCCAAGGACTACGGGATCATCGACACCGTGCTGGAGTACCGGAAGCTGTCCGCGCAGACCGCTTAGGCGCGACCGGACGGCGCCCGGGCCCGTCTCGATAGACGGGTCCCGCGTTGTCGGTCGCTGTAGGGTGGGTTGCCGGGGTCCGCGCGTGTCGCGCCACCGGCGCGACACGCCAACGACATGCAAAGCACGTCTTTCGCGAGTGACGGGCGCCATCTGGCGATATGTTTCATCCAGACGGACGAGCTTTCATCCGGACGGACGGCATGAATATCACCGGCGCGATTCGGCGTTAATGGTCGCGTAGGGCCCAATTAAGCGGGTAGCGTCGGTGAATACATGTGGGACTGCAAGACCAACGGCGAAACAGGAAGTAGGCCCTGAGGCACCATGGCGCGCATCGGAGACGGCGGGGACCTGCTGAAGTGCTCGTTCTGCGGGAAGAGCCAGAAGCAGGTCAAGAAACTCATTGCTGGCCCCGGTGTGTACATCTGCGATGAATGCATCGACCTGTGCAACGAGATCATCGAAGAGGAGCTCGCGGACGCCGACGACGTGAAGCTCGACGAGCTTCCCAAGCCGATCGAGATCCGGGAGTTCCTCGAGGGCTACGTCATCGGGCAGGACACCGCCAAGCGGACGCTCGCCGTGGCCGTCTACAACCACTACAAGCGGATCCAGGCCGGCGAAAAGGGTCGCGACTCCCGGCACGAGCCGGTCGAGCTGACCAAGTCCAACATCCTCATGCTGGGCCCGACGGGCTGCGGCAAGACCTACCTGGCGCAGACGCTGGCCAAGATGCTCAACGTCCCGTTCGCCATCGCCGACGCCACGGCGCTGACCGAGGCCGGCTACGTCGGCGAGGACGTCGAGAACATCCTGCTCAAGCTGATCCAGGCCGCCGACTACGACGTCAAGCGCGCCGAGACCGGCATCATCTACATCGACGAGGTCGACAAGATCGCCCGCAAGAGCGAGAACCCGTCGATCACCCGCGACGTCTCCGGCGAGGGCGTGCAGCAGGCCCTGCTGAAGATCCTGGAGGGCACCCAGGCGTCGGTGCCCCCGCAGGGCGGCCGCAAGCACCCGCACCAGGAGTTCATCCAGATCGACACCACCAACGTGCTGTTCATCGTCGCGGGTGCGTTCGCCGGCCTGGAGAAGATCATCTACGAGCGGGTCGGCAAGCGGGGTCTGGGCTTCGGCGCCGAGGTGCGCTCGAAGGCCGAGATCGACACCACCGACCACTTCGCCGAGGTCATGCCGGAGGACCTGATCAAGTTCGGCCTGATCCCCGAGTTCATCGGCCGTCTTCCGGTGGTCGCGTCGGTGACCAACCTGGACCGCGAGTCGCTGGTCAAGATCCTGTCCGAGCCGAAGAACGCGCTGGTGAAGCAGTACACCCGGCTCTTCGAGATGGACAACGTGGAGCTCGAGTTCACCGACGACGCGCTCGAAGCGATCGCCGACCAGGCGATCCACCGGGGTACCGGCGCCCGCGGCCTGCGCGCGATCATGGAAGAGGTCCTGCTGCCGGTGATGTACGACATCCCGAGCCGCGACGACGTCGCCAAGGTCGTAGTGACCAAGGAGACCGTCCAGGACAACGTGTTGCCGACCATCGTGCCGCGCAAGCCGTCGCGCAGCGAGCGTCGCGACAAGAGCGCCTAACTAACCCACCCGCGCGACCCTGAACGCCAGCGACGCCGTACCGCGCCGCGTGGCGCGGTCGCTGGACCTGGTCAACTTTCTGCTGGCCGACGTCCGCGACGGCCTGGGCCCGTACCTGTCGGTCTACCTGCTGCTGGCGCACCACTGGGACCAGGCGTCCATCGGTTTCGTGATGGCGGTCGGCGGGATCGGCGCGATCGTCGCGCAGGCACCCGCCGGCGCCCTGGTCGACAGGAGCACGGCCAAGCGCGCGTTGCTCGTCGCCGCCGCGGTGACGGTCACCGCAGGCTCGCTGGCAATGCCGGTGTTTCCGAACCTGACGGCCATCTCGGTGCTGCAGGTGCTCACCGGGATCGCCGGTTCCGTCTTCGCCCCCGCGCTGGCCGCGCTCACGTTGGGTCTGGTGGGGCAGCGGCGCTTCGCGCGGCGGATCGGGCGCAACGAGTCGTTTAACCACGCGGGCAACGCGTCGGCGGCGGCCCTCACCGGCGGCCTGGCCTACCTCTTCGGGCCGGTCGTGGTGTTCTGGGTGCTCGCGGCCATGGCGGCGGCCAGCGTGGTCGCGACGCTGCGCATCCCGGCCGACCCGGTGGACCACGATGCCGCCCGCGGGCTGGAACCCGGGAAATCACACGAGACGCCGTCGCGGCTCTTGACGGTGTTGCGCAACCGCAGGCTCATGGTGTTCGCGGTCACCGTGATCGCCTTCCACTTCGCCAACGCGGCAATGCTGCCGCTGGTCGGGCAGTTGCTCGCCCTGCACAATAAGGACGTCGGCACCGCGTTGATGGCCGGGTGTGTGGTGGCGGCCCAGCTGGTGATGGTCCCGGTGGCCTACCTCGCCGGCGCGAAGGCCGACAGTTGGGGGCGCAAACGGATTTTCCTGCTCGGCTTCGCGGTGCTCACCGCCCGCGGGTTTCTCTACACGCTCTCCGACGACCCGTACTGGCTGGTCGGGGTGCAACTGCTGGACGGCGTGGGAGCGGGGATCTTCGGCGCGCTGTTTCCGCTCGTCGTGCAAGACGTCACGCACGGCAGCGGCCGCTTCAACGTCAGCCTCGGCGCGGTCACCGCCGCGACGGGCGTGGGCGCCGCGGTGTCCAACCTCGTCGCGGGCGCGATCGTGGTTGCCGCGGGCTACGACGCCGCGTTTGCGTTCCTCGGCGCCCTCGCCGGTGCGGGCTTCCTGCTGTACCTGTTCGCCATGCCAGAGACGGCGCCGAGTCGGCAGCCGGTCGCGGCCGCGGCGCCGACGTGATCAACAACACAGCTTTGTATGGTCTGATCCGCTTCGGGTCGCTGACTTCGGGTTTTACGGCGATATTGACCGCGCGTTGCGGGTAAGAGATGTCCATAGACACCTTAAAGAAGTGCCATAATTGGTACCGCCAGTGACATAAAACCGTAAGGGCCGAGGCGTCACTTCCACGGCGCGTAATCTGAAGCTACGCGGAGTGCCTGTCCGGTTAACCAATGGAGGGCGGATACGTGGATCCGAACGGCAGCGGAGCCGGGTCTGATTCTCAGAATGGGGCTTCTCGCAACGGATCCGGCCGTCAGCGCCTGGAACAAGTCGTCATTCGCTTCGCCGGGGACTCCGGCGACGGCATGCAGCTCACCGGCGACCGGTTCACTTCCGAGGCAGCGCTTTTCGGCAACGACCTGGCCACCCAGCCGAACTATCCCGCCGAGATCCGGGCGCCGGCAGGCACGCTGCCCGGCGTGTCCTCCTTCCAAATCCAGATCGCCGATTACGACATCCTGACGGCGGGGGATCGCCCCGACGTCCTCGTCGCGATGAACCCGGCGGCGCTCAAGGCCAACATCGGGGACCTGCCGCGCGGCGGCATGGTGATCGCCAACTCCGACGAGTTCACCAAGCGCAACCTGACGAAGGTGGGTTACGTCGCGAACCCGCTCGAGACCGACGAGTTGTCCGACTACGTCGTGCATTCCGTCGCGATGACCACCTTGACGCTCGGTGCCGTCGAAACGATCGGCGCCTCCAAGAAGGACGGCCAGCGCGCCAAGAACATGTTCGCGCTCGGCCTGCTGTCGTGGATGTACGGCCGGCCCATCGAGACCAGCGAGAAGTTCATCAGGGAGAAGTTCGCCCGCAAGCCCGACGTGGCCGAGGCGAACGTGCTGGCGCTGAAGGCCGGCTGGAATTACGGCGAGACGACCGAGGCTTTCGGTACCACTTACGAGGTGTCCCGGGCGACTCTGCCGTCCGGCGAGTACCGGCAGATCTCGGGTAACACCGCGCTGGCCTACGGCATCGTGGCGGCCGGCCAGCTCGCCGGCATCCAGGTGGTGCTGGGCAGCTACCCCATCACTCCGGCGTCGGACATCCTGCACGAGCTGTCCAAACACAAGAACTTCAATGTGCTCACCTTCCAGGCCGAGGACGAGATCAGCGGCATCTGCGCCGCGCTGGGCGCGTCCTACGGCGGGGCGCTCGGCGTCACCAGCACGTCGGGCCCCGGGGTGTCGCTGAAGTCGGAGGCGCTCGGGCTGGCCGTCATGACCGAGCTGCCGTTGCTGGTCATCGACGTGCAGCGCGGCGGCCCATCCACCGGCCTGCCCACCAAGACTGAACAGGCCGACCTGCTGCAGGCCCTCTACGGCCGCAACGGTGAGTCGCCGGTGGCGGTCCTGGCGCCGCGGTCGCCGTCGGACTGCTTCGCCACCGCCATCGAGGCCGCACGGATCGCGGTGTCCTACCACACGCCGGTGATCGTGCTGTCGGACGGCGCGATCGCCAACGGCTCGGAGCCGTGGCGCATTCCGGACGTCGCCGATCTGGAGCCCATCAAGCACGTCTTCGCCAAGCCCGACGAGCCGTTCCAGCCCTACGCCCGCGACCCCGAGACGCTGGCCCGCCAATTCGCGGTGCCCGGCACCCCCGGCCTGGAACACCGCATCGGCGGGCTGGAGGCGGCCAACGGCTCGGGCAACATCTCCTACGAGCCGGTCAACCACGACCTGATGGTGCGGCTGCGGCAGGCCAAGATCGACGGCATTGCCGTGCCCGACCTGGAGGTCGACGACCCCACCGGCGACGCCGAGCTGCTGCTGATCGGGTGGGGCAGCTCCTACGGGCCCATCGGTGAGGCCTGCCGGCGCGCCCGGCGCAAGGGCATCAAGGTGGCGCACGCGCACCTGCGTTATCTCAACCCGTTCCCGGCCAACCTCGGTGAGGTGCTGCGCCGCTACCCGCAGGTGGTGGCGCCGGAGATGAACCTCGGCCAGCTGGCCATGCTGCTGCGCAGCAAGTACCTCGTCGAGGTGCAGTCCGTCAGCAAGGTGCAGGGCGTCGCGTTCCTGGCCGACGAGATCGGGCGCGTCATCCGCGCCGCGCTCGGCGGCACGCTGGCGGAGATCGAGAACGACAAGGCCATGGTCGCCCGGATGGCGGCCGCGACGGTGGGAGCCGGCGCATGACGCGCGCCGGTGACCGCGCACGGGGGGCATTACCCGCTTACGGGGGAGAGGAGCGGCGCTCGTGACTGACCTGATCGGTGCAGACCTCGGCTTGACCGCCAGACTGACCAAGAACGACGGCGTCCCGACCTTGTCGGCCGAGGACCAGCCGCAGAAGGCCAAAGACTTCACCAGCGACCAGGAGGTGCGCTGGTGCCCGGGCTGCGGTGACTACGTCATCCTCAACACCATCCGCAACTTCCTGCCCGACCTCGGGCTGCGCCGCGAGAACATCGTGTTCATCAGCGGCATCGGCTGCTCGAGCCGGTTCCCGTACTACCTGGAGACCTACGGCTTCCACTCGATCCACGGCCGCGCCCCCGCCATCGCCACCGGCCTGGCGCTGGCCCGCGAGGATCTGTCGGTATGGGTGGTCACCGGCGACGGCGACGCGCTCTCGATCGGCGGCAACCACCTGATCCACGCGTTGCGCCGCAACGTCAACATCACCATCCTGCTGTTCAACAACCGCATCTACGGGCTGACCAAGGGCCAGTATTCGCCGACCTCCGAGGTGGGCAAGGTCACCAAGTCGACGCCGATGGGTTCGCTGGATCACCCGTTCAACCCGGTGTCGTTGGCTCTGGGCGCCGAGGCGACGTTCGTGGGCCGCGCACTGGACTCCGACCGCGCCGGCCTGACCGAGGTGCTGCGCGCGGCGGCCGGTCACCGCGGCGCCGCGGTCGTCGAGATCCTGCAGGACTGCCCGATCTTCAACGACGGTTCGTTCGACGCGCTGCGCAAGGAGGGCGCCGAGGAGCGGGTGATCAACATCCGCCACGGCGAGCCGATCACCTTCGGCGCCGACGGCGAATACTGCGTCGTCCGTTCGGGTTTCGGGCTCGACGTGGCCAAGACGGCCGACGTCTCCGTCGACGAGATCGTGGTGCACGACGCGCATGCCGACGACTCGGCCTACGCGTTCGCGTTGTCGCGGCTGTCCGATCAGAACCTCGAGCACACCGTGCTGGGCATCTTCCGCAACGTGAGCCGACCCACCTACGACGACGCCGCCCGCTCGCAGCTGCAAGCCGCGCAGGCCTCGACCCCGCACGACGCCGCCGCCCTGCAGTCCCTGCTGCGCGGCCGCGACACCTGGACCGTCGACTAAGAGGGAGCCGAATCGTGGCCGACGCAGTCTCGCTCGCCGGGGTGGTACTCGCCGGCGGCGCCTCACGACGGATGGGCCGTGACAAGGCCTGCCTCCCGCTGCCGGCGCCCTTCGCGGGCTCGCAGGCCGGCACCATGGTCGAGCGGGTCGTCGAGATCCTCAGCCAGCGTTGCGATCCCGTGTTTGTGATGGCCGCGCAGGGCCAACCGCTACCGGAGCTGAACGCCCGCGTGCTGCGCGACGAGCTGCGTGGACTCGGGCCGCTGCCCGCCACGGGCCGGGCGCTGCGGGCCGCCGCCGACGCCGGCGCGCAGCTCGCCTTCGTCTGCGCGGTCGACATGCCCTTCCTGGTCGCCGAGCTCATCGACGACTTGACCCGGCGGGCTCTGGAGACCGGCGCCGACGTCGTCCTGCCGTGGGACGGTCAGGACCACTACCTGGCCGCGGTGTATCGGACCGACCTTGCCGACCGGGTCGACGCGCTGGTCGCCGCCGGTGAGCGCAAGATGCGCGCGCTGGCCGACGCCTCGGACACCCAGCGCATCGTGACCGCGGAATCCCGGGCGTTGACCAACGTCAACACCGAGGCCGAGTTGCGCGCCCTGGCCCAGCCGCAGGGCTAGCGTTCTCTGCGCGCCGCCCGCTCTCTTAGCAGGTGGTTTTTCACTCCTCCGGACACCCGGCATCGTGACGCCGTGGTGCCGTTCGCGCTTGTAATCCATTGTTGCGGAACGCGTTCCGCTGTCAGGTATTTCTTTGGCATCCGTGAGCGGCAGCCTCCGGAAAGTGCAGAGAAACAACAAGTTTCACTGCTGATAGGTCGAAAAGTGTTGTTTATCAATTGGTTTGACTTAGATCGCGCCGGCAACCGCGTCGGTGGTGAAAAGTGACTCGGCCCATCCTTATTCGACGCGCGGTCCGGTCGCTTGCCCGGGCGTGGCACCCGGCCGATCCCAACCCCATCCGCTATGCTGCGCCGGTTTCGTTCCCGCAGTGGCGAATTCGTGTCGCGGCCGTCCGGCGCCGACAGCGCCGCCGCTAAACGTGTGCCACCTCACAAAAAGGCCGTGATTCGAGTCACGGTTAAGTCAAAAGGTTTATCCGCGCCGCCTGTCCGAAAAGGTGGGACTGACCTGCGCGAATTACCTTGGTATTGCGTCGTGATCACGCCGTTACCGAAACGAGACGTCGGTTTTCCGAAGATGACGGACGGCGCGCCGTCTCGTACGGTCCCTGGTAGCCCGAAACGGGTTACCGATGAGTAATCGACAATTGAATCCACGGAACTCGCGTGTGAGCGGCGCCGCGGTCGGCTGTATCCGACCATGGCCGCTGGGTAACTACCCGCTGGGCAATGAGCCCGCCGCTGCCGTGCCGGAACGAGAAGGCACGTCCCGAAGCACCCTTCCGCAGTAACCACACAACTTCAGCCCACCACGGTGGGCTTGCTTTGGCGCGCGCACCGCGAAAGGAAAGATATTGAAGAACGTCCGCAAGACGCTCATTCTCGCCGCGGTCACGGGCACCCTCGTGACCATCCCATCGGCCACCGCCAGCGCGGAGCCGGTCGGTTTCGACCCGAATGTGGCGCCCGCCGCACCGGCACCGGACGCTCCGCCGCCCCCGGCCCCGGACGCTCCGCCGCCGCCGGCTCCGGACGCCCCGCCGCCGGGCCCCGACGCCCCGCCGCCGGCCCCGATCAGGGCGTACAGCGTGAACTGGGACGCCATCGCGCAGTGCGAGTCGGGCGGTAACTGGGGAATCAACACCGGCAACGGTTTCTCCGGTGGTCTGCAGTTCACCTCGAGCACGTGGCACGCCAACGGCGGGTCGGGCTCGCCGGCGAGCGCGAGCCGCGAGGAGCAGATCCGGGTGGCCGAGAACGTGCTGCACTCGCAGGGCATCCACGCCTGGCCGGTCTGCGGCCGCCGCGGCTGACCTGCGTCGCCATCCGACGGCATGGCCGTCATCTGTTGGAAAGAAGCGCCGGGCCCTCGGGCCCGGCGCTTCTTCGCTGCGCGGATCGGCGTCTCAGGCGTCGGGTAGCGTCGGGCCCGTGACCGCAACGCCGCGCGAATTCGACATAGTGCTGTACGGAGCGACCGGGTTCGTCGGGAAACTGACCGCCGACTATCTGGCGAACAAGGCGCCACAGGCCCGCATCGCGTTGGCCGGCCGATCGACCGACCGGCTGCGGGCCGTCCGCGACACCCTGGGCGAGTCCGCGCAATCCTGGCCGCTGCTGCAGGCCGACGCGGCGTCGCCGTCGACGTTGGACGAAATGGCCGCGCGCACCCAGGTCGTCGTCACCACGGTCGGCCCGTACACCCGTTACGGGCTGCCGCTGGTGGCCGCGTGCGCCGCGGCCGGCACCGACTACGCCGACCTGACCGGCGAGGCGATGTTCGTGCGCGACAGCATCGACCTCTATCACAAGCAGGCCGCCGACACCGGCGCGCGGATCGTGCACGCCTGCGGCTTCGATTCCATCCCGTCGGATCTCAGCGTGTACGGCCTCTACCGCGCGGTCCGCGACGACGAGGCGGGGGAGCTGGCCGAAACCGACCTGGTCCTGCGGTCGTTCTCCGGCGGGGTCTCCGGTGGCACCGTGGCCTCCATGGTGGAGGTGCTCAGCACCGCCTCCAGCGACCCCGACGCCCGCCGGCAGCTCGCCGACCCCTACACGCTGAGCACCGACCGCAGCGCCGAGCCCGACCTCGGGTCCCAGCCCGACCTGCCGTGGCGTCGCGGCCGCAAGATCGCGCCCGAGTTGGCGGGCCTGTGGACGGCCGGTTTCGTCATGGCGCCCTACAACACCCGCATCGTGCGGCGCAGTAACGCCTTGCTCGACTGGTCCTACGGCCGGCAGTTCCGCTACAGCGAGAGCATGAGCCTGGGTTCCTCGCCGGTGTTGGCGCCCGTCGCGTCCGCCGCGATGACGGGGATCGGCGGCGCCACCTTCGGGCTGGGCAGCCGGTACTTCCGCCTGCTGCCCCGCAAATTGGTCGAGCGCATCCTCCCCAAGCCCGGCACCGGCCCCAGCGCCCAGGCCCGCGAGCGCGGCTACTACCGCATCGAGACCTACACCACCACGACCACCGGCGCGCGCTACGTCGCGCGCATGGAACAGCGCGGCGACCCCGGCTACAAGGCCACCTCGGTCCTGCTGGGGGAGTCGGGCCTGACGCTCGCCCTGGATCGCGACAAGCTTCCCGACCTGCATGGCGTGCTGACCCCGGCGGCCGCCATGGGCGACGCCCTGCTGGACCGGTTCCCGTCGGCCGGTGTGTCACTGCGGGTCGACCGTCTGGCCGAGTGACCTGGCTCACCTGCGCTTTCGGGCACTTACACGGGGGTAAACGGCCCTCCCTAGAATTGACGGGTGACCGCCAGCCCCAGCCCCGACATCGACCTGCCCAAGTCGTGGGATCCCGCGGCGGCCGAAGGCGCCATCTACCAGAGTTGGCTGGACGCGGGGTACTTCACGGCTGACCCGACCAGCGCCAAGCCCGGGTATTCGATCGTGCTGCCGCCGCCGAACGTGACCGGCAGCCTGCACATGGGCCACGCCCTGGAGCACACCATGATGGACGCCCTGACCCGCCGCAAACGGATGCAGGGATATGAGGTGCTGTGGCAGCCGGGCATGGACCACGCCGGCATCGCGACCCAAAGCGTGGTGGAACGGCAGCTCGCCGTCGACGGCAAGACCAAAGAGGACTTCGGCCGCGAACTGTTCATCGACAAGGTGTGGGACTGGAAACGCGAGTCCGGCGGCGCGATCAGCGGCCAGATGCGCCGGCTCGGCGACGGTGTCGACTGGAGCCGGGACCGGTTCACGATGGACGAGGGTCTGTCGCGGGCGGTGCGGACGATCTTCAAGCGCCTGTACGACGCGGGGCTGATCTACCGGGCCGAGCGACTGGTCAACTGGTCGCCGGTGCTCGAGACCGCGCTGTCGGACATCGAGGTCACCTACGACGAGGTCGAAGGCGAACTGGTGTCGTTCCGGTACGGCTCGCTCGACGATTCAGAACCGCACATCGTCGTCGCCACCACGCGGGTCGAGACGATGCTCGGGGACACCGCCATCGCGGTGCATCCCGACGACGAGCGGTATCGCCACCTCGTCGGGCAGACCTTGGCGCACCCCTTCGTCGACCGCGAGCTGATCATCGTCGCCGACGCGCACGTCGACCCCGAATTCGGCACGGGCGCTGTCAAAGTCACGCCCGCGCACGACCCCAACGACTTCGAGATCGGCCTACGCTATCAACTTCCGATGATCTCGATCATGGACACCAAAGGCCGGATCGTGGACACCGGAACGCGATTCGACGGCATGGACCGGTTCGAGGCGCGGGTCGCCGTGCGCGAAGAGCTGGCCGCGCAGGGCCGCGTCGTCGCCGAGAAGCGGCCCTATCTGCACAGCGTCGGGCACTCCGAGCGCAGCGGCGAGCCGATCGAACCGCGGCTGTCGCTGCAATGGTGGGTCCGCGTCGAATCGCTGGCCAAGGCCGCCGGCGACGCGGTGCGCAACGGCGACACCGTGATTCACCCGGCCAGCCTGGAGCCGCGCTGGTTCGCGTGGGTGGACAACATGCACGACTGGTGCATCTCGCGACAGCTGTGGTGGGGCCACCGCATCCCGATCTGGTACGGGCCCAACGGCGAACAGCGTTGTGTCGGCCCCGACGAGACGCCTCCCGAGGGTTGGGAGCAGGACCCCGACGTGCTCGACACCTGGTTCTCCTCGGGGTTGTGGCCGTTCTCCACGCTGGGCTGGCCGGAGCGGACGCCGGAACTCGAAAAGTTCTATCCGACAAGCGTTCTGGTGACCGGATATGACATTTTGTTTTTCTGGGTGGCCCGGATGATGATGTTCGGCACCTTCGTCGGCGACGACCCGGCGATCACCTCCGACGGTCGCCGCGGCCCGCAGGTGCCCTTCACCGACGTCTTCCTGCACGGGCTCATCCGCGACGAATTCGGCCGCAAGATGAGCAAGTCCAAGGGCAACGTCGTCGACCCACTGGACTGGATGGAGGCCTTCGGCGCCGACGCGCTGCGGTTCACGCTGGCCCGCGGCGCCAGTCCCGGCGGCGATCTGGCCGTCGGCGAGGATGCGGTGCGCGCGTCCCGGAACTTCGGCACCAAGCTGTTCAATGCCACCCGCTACGCCCTGCTCAACGGCGCGCGGTTGGCTCCGTTGCCGCCGCACGCCGAGTTGACCGATGCCGACCGCTGGATCCTGGGCCGGCTGGAAGAGGTTCGGGCCGAGGTCGATTCGGCATTCGACGGCTATGAGTTCAGCCGGGCCTGCGAGGCGCTCTACCACTTCGCGTGGGACGAGTTCTGCGACTGGTACCTCGAACTGGCCAAGACCCAACTCGCCGACGGCGCGGCGCACACCACCGCCGTGCTGGCCGCGGTGCTCGACACCCTGTTGCGCTTGCTGCACCCGGTCATCCCGTTCCTCACCGAGGCGCTGTGGCAGGCCCTGACCCGCCAGGAGGCCGGTCTGGAATCGCTGGTCGTCGCCGAGTGGCCGACGGCGTCGGGCGTCGAGCCGGATCGGATTGCGGTGCAACGGATCACGGACATGCAGAAGTTGGTCACCGAGGTCCGCCGGTTCCGCAGTGACCAGGGCCTGGCCGACCGGCAGAAGGTGCCCGCCCGGCTGGCGGGGATGCAGGACGCCGACCTGAGCGGTCAGGTCGCGGCCGTCACCTCCCTGGCCTGGCTGACCGAACCGGGCCCGGACTTCCGGCCGTCGGTGTCGCTGGAGGTCCGGCTCGGGCCCGACACGGACCGCACCGTCGTCGTCGAAATCGACACCTCCGGCACCATCGACGTCGCCGCCGAGCGGCGCCGCCTGGAGAAGGACCTGGCCGTCGCGCACAAGGAGCTGGCGTCGACCACCGCCAAGCTGGCCAACGAGGACTTCCTGGCCAAGGCCCCCGACCACGTCGTCGGCAAGATTCGCGACCGGCAGCGGGTGGCGCAGGAGGAATCAGACCGGATCAACGCGAGGCTGGCTGGGCTGCAATGACTTTCGAGCCGCCCGAGTGGGCACCGGACATCGAATCCGAACCCGGCCCAGAGCCGGCCGCCGCCCCCACCCCGGACGAAATCGCGTCGCTGTTGCAGGTCGAGCACCTGCTGGACCAGCGCTGGCCGGAGACCAAGATCGAGCCGAGCCTGACCCGCATCAACGCGGTGCTGGACCTGCTGGGCTCGCCGCAACGGGGGTATCCGTCGATCCACATCGCCGGCACCAACGGCAAAACGTCGGTGGCGCGCATGGTCGACGCGCTGGTCACCGCGTTGCATCGGCGCACCGGCCGCACCACCAGCCCGCACCTGCAGTCGGCGGTGGAGCGCATCGCCATCGACGGGCGTCCCATCACCCCTGCCCAGTACGTGGCGACCTACCGGGAGATCGAGCCGTTCGTGCAGATGGTCGACGAGCAGTCGCAGGCCGGCGCCCTCGGCGAGCCCGGCCCGGCGATGAGCAAGTTCGAGGTCCTCACCGCGATGGCCTTCGCGGCGTTCGCCGACGCGCCCGTCGACGTTGCCGTCGTCGAGGTCGGCATGGGCGGGCGCTGGGACGCCACCAACGTGGTCAACGCGCCGGTGGCCGTGATCGCCCCGATCGGCATCGACCACGTGGAGTACCTGGGCGACGACCTCGCCGGCATCGCGGCCGAGAAGGCCGGGATCATCACCCGGGCGCCGGCCGGCGCCCCTGACACCGTTGCCGTCATCGCCCGGCAGGCGCCGGAGGTGATGGAGGTGCTGCTGAGCCAGGCCGTCGCGGCCGACGCCGCCGTCGCGCGCGAGGACTCCGAATTCGCGGTGTTGAGCCGCCAGGTGGCGATCGGCGGACAACTGCTGACGCTGCAGGGCCTGGGCGGGGTGTATCCCGACGTCTTCCTGCCGCTGCACGGCGAGCACCAGGCGCACAACGCCGCCCTGGCGCTGGCGGCGGTCGAGGCGTTCTTCGGCGCGGGCGCCCAGCGCCAGCTCGACGTCGACGCGGTCCGCGCCGGCTTCGCCGCCGCTACCAGCCCGGGCCGGCTGGAACGCCTGCGCAGCGCACCGACGGTGTTCGCCGACGCCGCCCACAACCCGGCCGGGGCGGCGGCGCTGGCGCAGACCCTGGCCGAGGAATTCGACTTCCGTTACCTCGTCGGCGTGCTCAGCGTGATGGCCGATAAGGACGTCGACGGCATTCTCGCCGCGCTGGAACCGGTCTTCGACGCGGTGGTCGTGACCCATAACGGGTCGCCCCGGGCGCTGGACGTCGAGGCGCTGGGGGTGGCGGCCGCGGCGCGCTTCGGCCCCGAGCGGGTCAGCACCGCCGAGAACCTGCGCGACGCCATCGACGTGGCGACCGCCCTGGTCGACGAGGCCGCCGTGGCAGGTCACGCCGAGCGCTTCTCCGGCACCGGAATCGTGATCACGGGCTCGGTGGTCACCGCGGGGGCGGCGCGCACCCTGTTCGGGCGTGATCCCGAATGACGGAGCAGCGACCCGACCCGTGGCGCAGCTTCGCCGCCGTGATGGCCGCCACGTTGTTCCTGGAGGCCATCGTGGTGCTGCTGGCGATCCCGGTGGTGGGCGCGGTCGGCGGCGGCCTGACGTCGCTGTCGCTGAGCTACCTGATCGGCCTCGCCGCGCTGCTCGTGCTGTTGGGCGGGGTGCAGCGCAAACCGTGGGCGATCTGGGTCAATCTGGGCGTGCAGGTGCTGTTGCTGGCCGGGTTCGCGCTGTATCCCGGCGTGGGCATCATCGGTGTGCTGTTCACCGGGTTGTGGGCGCTGATCGCCTACTTCAGGGCCGAGGTGCGGCGCCGCCAGGGCTAGGCCAAGGCTAGATCGGCGCAGCGCGGGTCGCCGCGCGGTTATGTACGCTGTGCGCCGTGACCGAACGGACGCTGGTACTGATCAAGCCGGACGGCGTGCAGCGCCAGCTGGTGGGGGAGATCGTCGGCCGCATCGAGCGCAAGGGCCTGACCCTGGCCGCGCTGGAACTGCGCCGCGTCACCGAAGACCTGGCCGCGCAGCACTACGCCGAGCACGACGGCAAGCCCTTCTTCGGGTCGTTGCTGGAGTTCATCACGTCCGGCCCGGTGGTGGCGGCGATCGTCGAGGGCCCCCGCGCGATCGCGGCGTTCCGGCAGCTCGCCGGCGCGACCGACCCCGTCGAGAAGGCAGCACCCGGCACGATTCGCGGCGACTTGGGCCTGGAAACCCAGTTCAACTTGGTGCACGGCTCCGACTCGCCCGAGTCCGCGCGGCGCGAAATCGAGCTCTGGTTCCCCGGCGCGTAACACCGCCGAAAAACCCGCCCAGCACGCCCGTGAGCTCGGTATTGGCGGAGCTCGCGAGGTGATGTGGGATACTGATGACGGGTGAACGTCGCCGGACCGGTGTCGGACACCCGAATGAAGACTTAGACAAGCGCGACTACCGCCAGCTCGCGGTGGTGCGCCGCATGTCAAGCCGTCATTCAGCACGGCGCCGAGTGCGTTCTACCCGAACCTCTCGGGGCGAGACCATCACAAGTCCGGGAGAAGTGGCCCGGACCCATAGCGAAGCCCTCGCGTGGCCGCGTCGCAACGACGCGCCCGGGGGCTTGAGGAGAATACGTGGTAGACGGTGCCCCATCCGCAGACTCATCCCAAGACCCGACTCGGCACGAGGAACTGCCCGACCGCCTGAGAGTCCATTCGCTGGCGCGCACGCTGGGAACGACCAGCAAGCGCGTGCTGGACGCGCTGAGCGCGCTCGACGGGCGCATCCGTAGCGCCCATTCCAGCGTGGACCGCGAGGACGCGGTCCGGGTGCGTGACCTGCTGGCCGCCGATCAGTCGCACGGCGACCCGGGGGCCGCGAACTCCGACGTGGCCACGCGGGCCGCCGGCAGCGACGCGGTGGAAGAGCCGGAGTCCCGGCTGCTGCTCGAGACCCCCGCCGGTGACACCCCGGACAGCGCCGAGGGGGGCGCGACCGCCGCCGAGCGCCCGCACTACATGCCGCTCTTCGTCGCGCCGCAGCCGATCGAGACGGGCCCGGGCGCCCGCGGGGGCGAGGACGTCGACGCGGATTCCGATTCCGACGATGCCGACGATGACGACGACGACGAGGAACAGGCCGACCGACCGGCCAACCGGCGGCGTCGGCGGGGTCGCCGGGGCCGCGGCCGCGGGCGCGGCGAGCAGGGCGGACCCGACGGGGCGGACGACGACGAACCGCAGCAGCGGGGCCAGAGGGCGGGCCGTACCGACGCCGAGGACGCCGACGGCCACGACGCCGACGAGGGCGACGACGGCCAGGACTCCGACGAGGGCGACGACGCCGGTGACGACGGTTCGTCCGACGGCGCCAGCCGGCGTCGGCGCCGGCGGCGCCGCCGCAAGTCCGGCGCCGCCGACGACAGCGACGACAACTCCTCGCCCGACGACCCCCCGAACACGGTGGTGCACGAGCGGGCGCCCCGCGGTGGCAAGAGGGGCGACGATTCCGGCGGCAGCTCCAACGCCGAGATCAAGGGCATTGACGGCTCCACCCGGCTGGAGGCCAAGCGGCAGCGGCGCCGCGACGGGCGCGACGCCGGCCGGCGCCGCCCGCCCGTCCTCACCGAGGCCGAATTCCTGGCCCGCCGCGAGGCCGTCGAACGGGTCATGGTGGTCCGCGACCGGGTTCGCACCGAACCGCCCCATCAGGGCTCGCGGTACACCCAGATCGCCGTGCTCGAGGACGGCATCGTGGTGGAGCACTTCGTCACCTCGGCCGCTTCGGCGTCGCTGGTGGGCAACATCTACCTCGGCATCGTGCAGAACGTGCTGCCGTCGATGGAGGCCGCGTTCGTCGACATCGGCCGCGGCCGCAACGGCGTCCTGTACGCCGGCGAGGTCAACTGGGAGGCCGCGGGCCTCGGCGGATCGGACCGCAAGATCGAGCAGGCGCTCAAGCCCGGCGACTACGTCGTGGTGCAGGTCAGCAAGGATCCGGTGGGCCACAAGGGCGCCCGGCTGACCACCCAGGTGTCGCTGGCCGGCCGGTACCTGGTGTACGTGCCGGGGGCGTCGTCGACGGGGATCAGCCGCAAGCTGCCCGACACCGAGCGGCAGCGGCTCAAGGACATCTTGCGCGAGGTGGTGCCGTCGGACGCCGGGGTGATCATCCGCACCGCGTCCGAGGGCGTCAAAGAGGACGGCATCCGCACCGACGTCACCCGCCTGCAGGAGCGCTGGAAGCAGATCGAGGCCAAGGCCATCGAGGTCAAGGAGAAGGCCGCCGGCGCCGCCGTGGCCCTCTACGAGGAGCCCGACGTGCTGGTCAAGGTCATTCGCGACCTGTTCAACGAGGACTTCGCCGGGCTGGTGGTCTCCGGTGACGACGCCTGGACCACCATCAACGACTACGTCAATTCCGTTGCGCCCGAACTTGTTTCGAAGTTGGAGAAGTACGAGCCGCCGGCCGGTCCGGACGGCGCGCCGGGGCCGGACGTGTTCGCGGTGCACCGCATCGACGAGCAACTGGCCAAGGCGATGGACCGCAAGGTGTGGCTGCCGTCGGGCGGTACCCTGGTGATCGACCGCACCGAGGCGATGACGGTGGTCGACGTGAACACCGGGAAGTTCACCGGGTCCGGCGGCAACCTCGAGCAGACCGTCACCAAGAACAACCTCGAGGCGGCCGAGGAGATCGTCCGCCAGCTGCGGCTGCGCGACATCGGCGGCATCGTGGTCATCGACTTCATCGACATGGTGCTCGAGTCCAACCGCGACCTGGTGCTGCGGCGGCTGACCGAGTCGCTGGCCCGCGACCGCACCCGCCACCAGGTTTCCGAGGTCACCTCGCTGGGCCTGGTGCAGCTGACCCGCAAGCGGCTGGGCACCGGCCTGATCGAGGCCTTCTCGACCTCGTGCCCGCACTGTGCCGGGCGTGGCATCCTGCTGCACGCCGACCCGGTGGACTCGGCCCCGTCGAACGGGCGCAAGTCCGAGTCGGGCGGGCGCCGCGGCCGGCGCTCCAAGAAGAACCGGGCCGAGGAGCCGTCGGATCAGCCGGCCGTCGCCAAGGTGCCCACGCACGCCCCCGGCGAGCACCCGATGTTCAAGGCCATGGCCGCCGGCTCGTCCGGCCCGGCCGACCGCGAGGACGAGGACTCCGACGCCACCGACGAGATCGCCGACGACCTCGACGAGCCGAAGCGGCCCGCCGGCCTCGTCGACGCCGACTTCGACGAGTCCGACGAGGACTCTGAAGACTCCGACGAGGATGCTGAGGACGAGCTGGACGACGAGGACGACTCCGACGAGGACGACGACCTCGACGACTCCGATGACGACGACTCCGACGACGACCTCGACGAGGTCGACGACCTGGACGACTCCGACGCGGACGACGACGAAGATGACGACGACGCCGACGAGGACGACTCCGACGAGGATGACCTGGACGACGACCCCGACGATTCGGGCAACGGCGCTCGCCCGGCTGCGGGCGGCTCGGCGTTCGGGCGCCCCCGCCGCCGCGCGGCCGGCCGGCCGGCGGGCCCACCCATCCACGTCGACTGACGCCGGACCCACGTGCCAGTTTGATTCTGTAGCCGCTGGTCACGTACCCTTGGACAGTTGTCGTTAGGCTGGGCGAGCAACCCTTCCGGCCGGCGACAGCGGGACTCCCGAGCAATCGGCGCAGGCCCGCGCCCCAAGACCCACCACGCGCACTGCGGTCGGTGCGCGCGCGAGCGCGACCGAGCGGCGCAGACACAGAGAAGGCAGGAGCAGCAATGGCGACCTACGCAATCGTCAAGACGGGCGGCAAGCAGTACAAGGTCGCCGTCGGAGACGTGGTCAAGGTCGAGAAGCTCGACTCCGAGCCGGGCTCGAACGTATCGCTGCCCGTCGCCCTGGTCGTCGACGGCGCCAACGTCACCAGCGACGCCGCCGCGCTGGCGAAGGTCGCGGTCACCGGCGAGGTGCTCGAGCACACCAAGGGCCCCAAGATCCGCATCCACAAGTTCCGGAACAAGACCGGCTACCACAAGCGTCAGGGTCACCGTCAGCCGCTGACGGTCCTGAAGGTCACCGGCATCGCGTGATGAGCCGTCAGGCTTCCAACAGACACCACTGAGCGGAGAGCACAGATATGGCACACAAAAAGGGCGCATCCAGCTCGCGCAACGGTCGCGACTCCGCCGCGCAACGGCTGGGCGTGAAGCGATTCGGCGGTCAGATCGTTAAGGCGGGCGAGATCATCGTCCGGCAGCGCGGCACCAAGTTCCATCCGGGCCTCAACGTCGGCCGCGGGGGCGACGACACGCTGTTCGCCAAGGCGGCCGGCGCCGTCGAGTTCGGTATCAAGCGCGGACGCAAGACCGTCAACATCACGCCCCAGGTCTGAACTTCGCGAGCGTGACGCTGCGGCGGCTTCGCGAGTTCCGCCCCGGCGTTTCATTCACGAGGATGGGTAACCGATGGCCCGCTTTGTCGATCGCGTCGTCATCCACGCGCGCGCGGGATCCGGTGGCAACGGCTGCGCGTCGGTGCACCGCGAGAAATTCAAGCCGCTAGGCGGCCCCGACGGCGGCAACGGCGGCCGCGGCGGCAGCATCGTGTTCGTCGTCGACCCGCAGGTGCACACGCTGCTGGACTTCCACTTCCATCCCCATGTCGCCGCGCCGTCGGGCAAGCAGGGCATGGGCAACAACCGTGACGGCGCCGCCGGCGCCGACCTGGAAGTGAAGGTGCCCGACGGCACCGTCGTGCTCGACGATGGCGGCCGGCTGCTGGCCGACCTGGTGGGCGCCGGCACCCGTTTCGAGGCCGCCGCCGGCGGTCGCGGCGGCCTGGGCAACGCGGCGCTGGCATCGCGCGCCCGCAAGGCCCCCGGCTTCGCGCTGTTGGGCGAGCCGGGTGAGGCCCGCGATTTGACTCTCGAGCTCAAGACGGTCGCCGACGTCGGGCTCGTCGGATTCCCGTCCGCCGGCAAATCCTCGCTGGTGTCCACGATCTCGGCCGCCAAGCCCAAGATCGCCGACTACCCATTCACCACACTGGCCCCCAACCTCGGCGTGGTGTCGGCCGGGGAGCGGACCTTCACGGTGGCCGACGTGCCGGGGCTCATCCCGGGCGCGTCCCAGGGCCGCGGCCTCGGCCTCGACTTTCTCCGGCACATCGAACGGTGTGCCGTGCTGGTGCACGTCGTCGACTGCGCCACCGCGGAGCCCGGCCGCGACCCGATCTCCGACATCGACGCGTTGGAGGCCGAGCTCGCCGCCTACACGCCCACCCTGCAGGGCGACGCGGCGCTAGAGGATCTCGCCGAGCGGCCGCGCGCGGTGGTGCTCAACAAGATCGATGTGCCCGAGGCCCGCGAGCTGGCCGAGTTCGTCCGCGACGAGATCGCCGAGCGCGGCTGGCCGGTCTTTCTGGTGTCGACGGTGGCGCGGGAAGGCTTGCAGCAGTTGGTCTTCGGGCTGTCCAAGATGGTCTCGGAGTACAACGACGCCCGTCCGCCGAGCGTGCCGCGCCGGCCGGTCATCCGCCCGGTGGCCGTGGACGACAGCGGCTTCACCGTCGAACCGGACGGCCTCGGCGGTTTCGTCGTCACCGGCGCGCGGCCCGAGCGCTGGATCGGGCAGACCAACTTCGACAACGACGAGGCGGTGGGCTACCTGGCCGACCGCCTGGCCCGGCTCGGTGTCGAGGAGGAGCTGCTGCGGCTGGGCGCGCAGCCCGGCTGCGCCGTCACCATCGGCGAGATGACGTTCGACTGGGAGCCGCAGACCCCGGCCGGCCAGCAGACGGCCCTGTCGGGGCGCGGCACCGACGCGCGACTGGAACGCACCGACCGGGTGGGCGCCGCCGAACGCAAGGCCGCCCGCCGCCAGCGGCGGGAGCGCGGGGACCAATCGTGAGCGCGGCTCGCGACGCGATCCGCAACGCGCGCAGCCTGGTCGTCAAGATCGGTACGAACGCGTTGACCACGCCGTCGGGGGTGTTCGACGCGGGGCGGCTGGCCGGGCTGGCCGACGCGATCGAGGCGCGGATGAAGGCCGGTACCGACGTCGTCATCGTCTCCTCGGGCGCCATCGCGGCGGGCATCGAACCGCTCGGATTGTCGCGCAGGCCAAGGGATTTGGCGACCAAGCAGGCGGCCGCCAGCGTCGGCCAGGTCGCGTTGGTGAACTCCTGGAGCGCCGCCTTCGGCCGCTACGGGCGCACGGTCGGCCAGGTGTTGCTGAGCGCGCAGGACATCTCGATGCGGGCTCAGCACACCAACGCCCAGCGCACCCTGGACCGGCTGCGCGCCCTGCATGCGGTCGCGATCGTCAACGAGAACGACACGGTGGCCACCAACGAGATCCGCTTCGGCGACAACGACCGGCTCTCGGCGTTGGTGGCCCACCTGACCGGTGCCGAGGCGCTGGTCCTGCTCTCCGACATCGACGGGCTCTACGACTCGGACCCGCGAAAAGTCAAGGGCGCGAAGTTTATTCCGGAGGTCGCGGGCGCCGCGGACCTGGCCGGCGTGGAAGCCGGACCCGGCAGCGACCTGGGCACCGGAGGCATGGTGTCCAAGATGTCGTCGGCGCTGCTGGCCGCGGACGCCGGCGTGCCGGTGCTGCTCGCCGCCGCGTCCGACGCGGCCGCCGCGCTCACCGACGCCGAGGTTGGCACCGTCTTCGCCGCCCGCCCCGACCGGATGTCGGCCCGCCGATTCTGGGTGCGGTACGCCGCCGACGCGGCCGGCGCGCTGACCTTGGACGACGGGGCGGTGCGGGCGGTGCTCGCGCAGCGCCGCTCGTTATTGGCCGCGGGCGTCACGGCGGTCTCCGGCCGCTTCTACGGGGGCGACGTCGTCGAGCTGCGCGGACCCGACGGGGCCACGGTGGCCCGCGGCGTGGTGGCCTACGACGCCACCGAACTCGCCACCATGATGGGCCGCTCCACCTCGGAGTTACCCGGCGAACTGCGCCGGCCCGCGGTGCACGCCGACGACCTGGTCGCCGTCTAGCGCCCGCCGCCCGCTAGTGGAACGGGTTGCTGTTGGCCTGCCACGCCGCGGACTCGGGTCGCGGCCCGAAGCGGCGGGCGTAGTCCTCGTGCATGCGGGCCTGCTTTTCGTTCTTGAGCACGTCGACGAGGTTGGCGTCCAGCCCGTGCTGGGCCAGCCGATGCCGGCGCCACACCTTGTTCAACGCCAGCGAGACCAGCAGCGCCCAGGCATAGAGCGGCACCGTCATCTCGGTGTGTACGTACAGCGAGGCGGGCAGCAGCCAGAACGGCGCCAGCACGATCAGCGGCGGTATGGCCCACCGGATCATGTGGCGACGCACCGCACCCTTGCCGGCCAGGTCGTTGGCCACCCACGCCTGCATCGAGGCGGGCAGCGTGCGGCCGTACGAATACGCGATGTACTGCAGAGGATTCGGTTTGGCGTGTGCGGTGGCCATGGTGACTCCTAGTCGTCGAGGGCCCCGGCCGCCAGCGCGGCCGAATTGATCCGGGTCAACACCTGGTGCAGGTGCGCGAGTTCGCCGAGGTCGACGCCCAGGCGCGCGACGACGGCGGGCGGAATCTTCAGCGCCCGCCGGCGCAGGGCGGCGCCGCTGTCGGTGAGCCGGACGTCGGTCGAACGTTCGTCGTCGGCGTTGCGGCTGCGGCTGATCAGCCCGAGCGCTTCGAGGCGCTTGAGCATGGGCGACAGCGTCGCGGAGTCCAGCTGCAGCGTGGCCGCGATCTGCTTGACCGTCAGCGCGCCCCGCGGGTCCGGGGCGGATCTGCGGTGGTCCCAGAGCGTCAGCATGACCAGGTACTGCGGGTGGGTCAGCCCCAGTGGCTCCAGCAGTGGGCGGTAGACCGCCAGCACGGCACGGTTGGTGACGCTCAACGCGAAGCAGACCTGCTGTTCCAGGGCGAGCGGGTCGATCTCCGCAGCCGCCGACGTCGCCATACTTGCATCGTACGCTAATAGTTAGTGCCCTAACTATGTCGGCTACGACACACGCGTGTCACTCGGCCGAAGCCGGCTCCAGGTACAGCGCGCCCCAGACGATTTCGGCGAGCGTCGCGGTCAGCTCGGCGTCGTAGTCGGGCGGGCGCCCGGGCAGGTTCTGCTGGCAGGCCCGCTCGACCATCCACGTGAGCGCGCTGGCGGTGGTGGCGGCCGGTAGCCCGGGCCGAATCGAGCCCTCGGCCTGACCCTCCTCGATGACGCGGCCGAGTTGCTCGGAGATCCCGGCCAACAGACCCCGGTACGTCTCGCCCGTGGCGGCGTCGTAGGCGGCCATCTCGTTGAGGGCGACCAGCACCGCCTGGTGGCGCCGGTAGGTCGCGACGACGTTGGCCATCGCCGTCCGCACGTCGTCGGGATTGTGCCGGCCGGCGAGATTCCACCAGTGCCGGGCGCCGGCGGCCAGCTCGCCGAATACCTGGCCGGCGAGGCGGCGCAGCAGGTGGCCCTTGTCCTCGAAATAGATGTAGAAGCTCGCCCGCGAGATGCCGGCGCCGGTCGACAACCGGTCCACGCTGAGCTCGGTGAAGCTGGCGCCCTCGCGCATCAGCCGCTCGGTGGCGTCGAGCAGCCGGCGCTCCATCTGCTCCCGGCGCTGCTCGCGGTCCAATCCGCGCTGCGGCTGGGGTCTACGCGTGACCGACGGCATCGGCCGAGCATAGCCGAGCTTTCGACATATTGACTAGACACTTTGTCTAGGCATATTGTCGCGGAGAGTTTGTGACCAGGGTCATACGAGCGAAAGGGACCACCATGACCGTGCTGCCGGGGACGTCGGGCACCAGCCGCGCCTACGACGACATCGACCTGTCCTCGCGGGCGTTCTGGTCGACAAGCGCGGCGCAGCGCGAGCGGTCCTTCGCCGTCCTGCGGGCCGAGCGGCCGGTCAGCTGGCACCCGCCGGTCGAGGACGCGTTGATGCACGACCCCGACGACCACGGCTACTGGGCCGTCGTCCGCCGCCACGACATCGTCATGGTCAGCCGCAACAACGCCGCCTTCCAGTCCGGCAAGGGAGTGATGTTCGAGAACGTGCCGGTCGAACTGCTCGAGGCGTCGCAGTCGTTCCTGGCCATGGACCCCCCGCGGCACACCAAGCTCCGCAAGCTCGTCAGCGCGGCGTTCACGCCGCGTCAGATCCGTCGCATCGAAGACTCGATCAAGTCCAACGCCGAGGCCGTCGTGGCGGAACTGCGCGCCGCCGGCAGCGGCGTCGACTTCGTCGAGCACTGCGCCAAGCAACTGCCCGTCCGCACGCTGTCCGACATGGTCGGCATTCCGGACTCCGAGCGCCAGCAGGTGGCCCAGGCCGCCGACGCGCTGGTGTCCTGGGCCGACCCGGCCTACCTCGACGGTCGCCACCCCTTGCAGGTCCTGATCGAGAACCAGACCTATCTGCATCAGGTCGCCGGCGCGCTGGCGGAACAGCGGCGCAAGAACCCCGGTGACGACCTGTTCAGCGCGTTGGTCAACGCCGAGGTCGACGGCGACCGGCTCACCGACGCCGACGTGGCCGCGTTCTTCGTGCTGCTCGCCGTGGCCGGCAACGACACCACCCGCCAGACCACCAGCCACGCCATGAAGGCGCTCACCGATTTCCCGGCGGAACGTGCTTGGCTGACAGCCGCTTTCGACGAACGCATCGGCACCGCGGTCGAGGAGTTCATCCGGTGGGCCACGCCGGTGATGACCTTCCGCCGCACCGCCGCCACCGATCTGGAGCTGGGCGGCCAGCGGATCGCGGCGGGGGAGAAGGTGGTCATGTTCTACACCTCCGGCAACTGGGACACCGAGGTGTTCGATCACCCCGAGCGGCTTGACCTGGGTCGCGACCCCAACCCGCACGTCGGGTTCGGCGGCGGTGGCGTGCACTTCTGCCTCGGCGCCCACGTGGCGCGCGCGCAGCTGCGGGCCATCTTCGCCGAATTGCTGCGGCAGCTGCCGAACATCGAGGCGGGGGATCCGGCCTACGTGCCGGGCAACTTTATTCATGCGGTCCGCAGCATGCCCTGCACGTTCTGAAGCCCGTTGCAGGAGAGGGTGTTACGGCGCGGTCAACGCCCGGAGGTCGCCACGGCCACCAGCTCGTCGGCGAGCAATGCCAACAACTCCGAGCAGCCGCCGTCGACCTTCACGGTGGCCAAATCGTCACCGCGGGTGCGGCCCCGGTTGATGATGGCGACCGGGATGCCCAGCGCGGCGGCGTGGCGTACGAAGCGGTACCCGGAGAACACGGTGAGCGACGACCCGGCCACCAACAGGGCCTGCGCCTCCTCGACCATCGCGAAAGCTTGCGCGACAACCTCTTTGGGCACCGACTCGCCAAAGTAGACGATGTCGGGCTTGAGGATGCCGCCGCACACCGGGCAGTCGAGGTAGCGAAACGACGCCGTGTCGGCGACGACGGCGTCGGCGTCGGGCGCGACCGCCAGCCCGCCGAGGGCCTCGGCGCGATCGAGGAAGCCGGGGTTGAGCGCGTCGAGCCGGTCGGCCAGCGCGGCGCGGGTCATGGTGTGCCCGCAGCTCAGGCACACCACGCCGGCGTAGGTGCCGTGCAGGTCGACCACGTTGCGGCTGCCCGCCTTGGTGTGCAGCAGATCCACGTTCTGCGTCACGACGCCGGTGACCACCGACGCGCGCTCCAGGGCCGCCAGCGCCCGGTGACCCGCGTTGGGCAGTGTGTCGTCCATGTGCCGCCAGCCGACGTGGTTGCGCGCCCAGTAGCGCTGGCGGAACACCGGGTCCGAGGTGAACTGCCGGATGGTCATGGGATTGCTGGGCGGCGAATCGGGGCCGCGGTAATCGGGGATGCCGGAATCGGTCGACAGGCCGGCCCCCGTCAGCACCGCGATGCGGCGACCGGCCAGCAGGCCCACCAATTCCGGGGCTTCGGCGGGCGCGGCACTCATCTGTCCCAGCGTACGGATCAGCCGAGACAGTCGGCCGCGGTCGTCAGCTCCGCGGACATGTTGCGCTCCATCATCTTCAGCGCGGCGTCAGCCAGTTCGGGGTCGATCCCCGCGACGGCGTCGGTGGGAATGACGACGGAGAAGTGCCGCACGTAGGCGTCGAGCGCGGTGTAGAGGATGCATTGCTCGGTGACCTGGCCGGTGAGGATCACCCGCTTGGTCTCCAGCCGGTTGAGCAGGTAGGCCAGGGCGGTCGCGTAGAAGGCGCTGTGCCGCACCTTGGTCATCACGCGGCACTCGTCGGCCGGCAGGATTGGCTTGACCAGATCGGGCCGCGCGCCGTTGAGCGCCGAGTTCACGATGTCGGAAAACTGCGCGGCGAAGTCGCCGTAGTTGTCGTTGACGTAGACCAGGTCCACTCCGTCGGTGCCGCGGGCGCGCCGGATCACATCGGCCAGCGGGTCGATGATGGTGGCGACATTGGGTATGAGATCTTCAGCGTCGGGATGCTGGTAGGTGTTCATCATGTCGACGATGACGAGGGCGGTATCGCTCATGATGGAGACATACCCGGCGGCCGGCGGTTGACACGGCCGAAGGGCGGCAGGGCACAGACACCGGACGACGATGGAAGGGCGATGGACTTCTACAACGCTTATCAGCAGGGCTTTGCGCGCGTCGCCGCCTGCACCCACCACGTCCGGATCGGCGACCCGGCGGCCAACGCCGAATCGGTGCTGGGGCTGGCGCGCGAGTGCCACGACGACGCCGTTGCGGTGGCGGTCTTCCCGGAGCTCACCTTGTCGGGCTACTCCATCGAGGACATCGTCTTGCAGGACCTGCTGCTCGACGACGTGGTCGGGGCGGTCGAGCGCATCGTCGCGGCCTCCACCGACCTGCTGCCCGTCCTGGTCGTCGGGGCGCCCCTGCGCTACCGGCACCGCATCTACAACACCGCGGTGGTGATCCATCGCGGCACGGTGCTGGGCGTCGTCCCCAAGTCCTACCCGCCCACCTACCGCGAGTTCTACGAGGGCCGCCAGATCGCGGCCGGCGACGACGAACGCGGCACCGTGCGCATCGGTGACGTCGAGGCGCCGTTCGGCCCGGACTTGCTGTTCGCCGCGTCGGACGTGCCCGGCCTGGTGCTGCACGTGGAGATCTGCGAGGACATGTTCGTGCCGATCCCGCCCAGCGCCGAGGCGGCCCTCGCGGGCGCGACGGTGTTGGCCAACCTGTCCGGCAGCCCCATCACGATCGGCCGGTCCGAGGATCGAAAGCTGTTGGCGCGCTCCGCCTCCGCGCGGTGCCTGGCCGCTTACATCTACGCAGCGGCCGGCGAGGGGGAGTCGACCACCGACCTGGCGTGGGACGGCGAGACCATGATCTGGGAGAACGCCGAGCTGCTCGCCGAGTCCGAGCGCTTCCCCAAGGGTGAGCGCCGCTGCGTCGCCGACGTCGACCTGCACCTGCTGCGCTCCGAGCGGCTCCGGATGGGGACCTTCGATGACAATCGCCGACACCACCGAGGTACGGCGGACGCCTACCGGCGCATTGAATTTCGGCTCGACCCGCCGGGCGGTGACATCGGGCTGCTGCGCGACATCGAGCGATTCCCGTTCGTGCCCGCCGACCCCGAGCGATTGGAACAGGACTGCTACGAGGCGTACAACATCCAGGTCTCGGGGCTCGAGCAGCGGTTGCGCGCGTTGGATTACCCCAAGGTCGTCATCGGCATCTCCGGCGGCCTGGACTCCACGCACGCGCTGATCGTCGCCGCGCACGCGATGGACCGCGAGCAGCGGCCCCGCAGCGACATCCTGGCCTTCACGCTGCCCGGCTTCGCCACCGGCGACCGGACCAAGCGCAACGCCATCGAGCTGTGCAACGCGCTGGGCGTCACGTTCTCCGAGATCGACATCACCGAAACGGCGAAGCTGATGTTCAAGGAGATCGACCATCCCTTCGGGCGCGGCGAGAAGGTCTACGACGTCACCTTCGAGAACGTTCAAGCCGGTCTGCGCACCGATTACCTGTTCCGGCTGGCCAATCAGCGCGGCGGCATCGTGCTGGGCACCGGCGACCTTTCCGAGCTGGCCCTGGGCTGGTCGACGTACGGGGTCGGCGACCAGATGTCGCACTACAACGTCAACGGCGGCGTCCCGAAGACGTTGATCCAGCACCTAATTCGGTGGGTGATCTCCTCGGGCCAGTTCGAATCGGACGTCACCGACGTGCTGCAGTCGGTGGTGGACACCGAGATCTCCCCGGAGCTGGTCCCCAGCGGCGAGGAGGAGGAGCTGCAGAGCAGCGAGGACAAAGTGGGACCCTATGCCCTGCAAGACTTCTCGCTATTCCACGTGCTGCGCTACGGGTTCCGGCCGTCGAAGATCGCCTTCTTGGCCTGGCACGCGTGGAGCGACACCGAGCGCGGCACCTGGCCGCCGGGCTTCCCGGACGACAAGCGGCCGTCCTACTCGCTCAAGGAGATTCGACACTGGTTGGCGATCTTCGTGCAACGGTTCTATTCGTTCAGCCAGTTCAAGCGGTCGGCGCTGCCGAACGGGCCCAAGGTGTCCCACGGCGGGGCGCTGTCGCCGCGCGGCGACTGGCGCGCCCCGTCGGACATGTCGGCGCGCATCTGGCTCGACGAGATCCAGCGCGAAATCCCCGAGGAGTGAGTCGCAGACCCGTCACGGCCGCTCGGCGTCGACGACCTCGCGGACCCGCTGCAGGGCGTCGGCCAGGTCGGAAAGGGTGGGCGTGCCCAATGCCAGGCGCAACGCGTTCGGCGGGTGCGCGGTGACGCAGAACGCCTGGGCCGTCGACACCAGGACGCCTCGGTCGCCCAGCCGGTGTGCGACGCCGTCGGCTCGCGCGTGGTCGGGCAGCCGCAGCCAGCCGTAGTACGAGGACGGGGCGCCGTGATAGTCCAGCGGCGCCAGCGCGCGGCGCGCGAGCTCCTGGCGACGCCGGGCGTCGCCGCGGCGGTCCTTCTCCAGCCGTGCGACCGTGCCGTCGGCCAGCCAGCGCGTGACCACTGCCGACACCAGGCTCGACGTGCCCCAACTCGAAGCCCGCAGCGCCTGGTTGGCCCGCGGTAGATGCCGGTCCGGCGTCACGACGAAGCCGAAGCGCAGGCCGGTGGCGAGGTTCTTCGAGAAGCTCGCCACGTGCAGCGTGCGTTCCGGCGCCAGCGCGTACAGCGGGGGGCCGGCCTGCGGCTCGAGGAAGGCGTACGTCCCGTCCTCGATGATGGCGCAATCGTGCCGGCGCGCGACGTCGACCAGCCGGGCCCGGTCCCGCCGAGACATGGTGTGGCCGAGGGGGTTCTGCAGGGTCGGCATGACGTAGACGGCCGCGACGCGGCGCCGCTCGCACAGGGCCGTCAGCGCGTCGAGATCCGGCCCGCCGGTGCCGGTCGGGAACGGCGCCAACTCCACGGCGCGGTCTTCGGCGAGCACCTTGATGCCGGGGTAGGTCAGCTCCTCGGCGGCGACGATCGCCCCGGGGCGGGCCAGCACCCGCAGCGCGACGTCCAGGCCGTGCTGCGATCCGGCGGTGAGCACCACGTTGTCGGGCGGCACGTCGATGTCGCGGTCGAGGAGGTACGTCGCCACCGCGGCCCGGTCGGCGGTTCGGCCACCGGGTGCGTGCTGGGTGAGCACCGACCCCAGGTCTCCCGTTGCGGCCAGAGCCCGCAACGCTTCGCGCAGTTGCTCGGGCTGCTCGTCGGCCAGCGGCTGGTTGAACGACAGGTCGGCGACCCGGGACGCCGCGGGGATGCGGCGCCCGTCCAGGCCGCCGTAGCCGCCCTGGTCCCGGACGAACGTCCCGCGGCCCGGTTCACCGGACACCAGCCCGGCCCGCGCCAGGTGGGCGTAGACGCGCGTCGCCGTGGCCAGCGCGATGCCGTGCCGCCGGGCCAGATCCCGGTGGGTGGGCAGCCGGGTGCCCGGCGGCAGGCGGCCCGCGCGGATGTCGGCGGTCAGTCGATCCACGAGCGCGGTGTAGGGGCTGGTCGGCATCGGTCGCCTCGTTGGGTAGGACAATCCGCCGATTGTTCTACCACGGCGCCGGGTCAGGCGCGCGCCCGGCGCCAGCCCTGGTATTGCAGCTCGGCGAACAGCAGCGTGTACGCGCCGGAGCCGAGCGTCAGGGCGACGCCCGCGGTGGTCAACGGGAAAACGTCCGCCAGTACCAGCCCGATGGCGGCCACCGTGTAGAGCAGGTTGGCCACGATGACGCCCATGCCGGTGCGGATGACCGTGGGCCGGCCGGCCAGCCAGAACACGACCACGCCGTAGCCGACCAGAAAGGCCGCCATGGCGTCCTCGTATGCCGCGGTGGTGCCCGAGATGTCGGCCAGCCGGCCCGCCAGGGGAATGCCGGCCAAGCCGACCAGGGCGCTGATCGCGGCGTCGGCGCGCATCGCGAGGCGCAGCAGCCGGTCGCGGGTCGTGGCGGGGGCGATGGTGGTGGCGGCCATGGTGGTTCCTTTCGTTGCGGCGGTGTTGCCTGCCCCGACGCTCGCCGAAAACCACTGCCACCTCGACGTCAGACGCTGCCAACCGCTGCCAACGGTGCTGCACCGCGCAATGTAGCTAGGACAATTTGTCGATTGTCCTAACATGCGTGGCTACGCTCGGGCCCTCAGGAGGTACCGACGATGCTGATGGCCCCACACTGTCCGGACATCCCGGCCGCGCGCGCGGCGCGGATCGGGACGCCGCTCCCGCCGCGCGTCCGGCCGATCCGGCGCACCGACGGCGCGGCGATCCTGCGGATGCACGAGCGGTGCAGCCAGGCCACGCGGCATGCCCGCTGGCTCGGACCCGGCTCGTCGTTTCCGGCCTCCTATCTGCGTTCGATGCTCGACGGCGGCGACGAGCACCTCGCGGTGGTCGCGACCTGCCCCGGCCGCCCCGGCGAGGTCGTCGGGTTGGGCAGCGCGGCCCATACGCCCGACGGCAGCTGGGAGTTGGGCCTCCTGGTCGAGGACCGCTATCAGCGCAACGGCATCGGCACGTTGCTGCTCGGCCGCCTGGTGCAACTGGTGGGACCCGAGGCGCCGCTGTGCGCGTCCGCGCTGTCCGCCAACGGGCGGCTGCTGGGCAAGTTGGCCCGGTTCGGCGCGGTGTCGCTGGAGCACGACAGCGGCGTCAGCTATGCCCGCGTCGTTCGAAGTCGGAGTTGACGCGGGGCTAGCCGCGCTCGTAGGTGCCCGTCAAAGTTCCGCGGGCCAGCACGTGTCCGCGCACCGCGGCCAATAGCGCCTTGGCGGTGTTGACCGAATCGGGAATCGGCCGGTCGACGGCCAAGAGGTGGAAGCGGTACCGGTGTGGCCCGTGCCCGGGGATGGGGCGCGGCCCGGCGTAGCCGCGGTTGCCCAGGTCGGCGCGGACGAAGCGGACGCCGGCCGTCGCGGGGTGCAATGCGCCGGCGTCGAGCCCGGGTAGCGACGGCTCGATCACCGCCACGGTGTGCAGCAGCGGGCGCGGCAGCGGAACGTCGACGTCGTCGATGATGAGCACCAGTGCCCGCGCCGTGGCCGGCACACCGGCCCAGCACAGCGGTGGTGACTGATCGTCACCGACGCCCTTGCCGGCGCTGGCCCGCGGCAGCGCCGCCCCGTCGGCGAAGGCGGCGCTGGTCACCGAGATGGTTTCGGCGGCCGCAAAGTCGTTGTGCGCCAATGGGCTACGTCGCGCGTCGGCGCGCAGACCGCGCAGCGACTTGCCCAGCAACTCGATCATGCGCCGCTCCCGGCGCCCCGCATCGCCACGCTGGGTGACCGTAGCAGGTCGCCGAGTTCGGCCGGCAGGAAGCCTTGCCCGGCCAGCCGCGGCATGACACCGCCGCTCGCGATGATGTCGAGGAGCAGGTCGGGCAGCTTGGGAACGGTGCCGCCGGCGCCGGTGCTGTCGTTGCGCCAGGTGCCGGCGCTCAGGTCGAAGGTGCCGGTGTCGCCCTCGCGGAACGCGCTCGTGGCGTCGGGGACCGTCATCGCCGGCAGGCCGGCGTTGACGGCGTTGCGGAAGAACAGCGAGTTGAACTCCTCGGCCACCAGGCCGGCGATCCCGAGCTCGCTGAACAGCGCGGCGACCGGGCGCGACGACCCGAGCCCGAAGTTCTTGCCCGCCACGACGATATCGCCCGCAGACACCTCGTCGGTCCAACCGGGTCGCACCTCGTAGAAGATGTGCTTGGCCGCCTCGGCGGGCTCCATCTTCATGGCAAAGGCCGGATACATGGCGTCGGTGTTGAGGCTGTCGCCGAACACCCAGACTTTCCCGCTGAAGGACAAGGTCATTCGGTCACGCTCCTGGGATCGGTGATGTAACCGGCGATCGCGGACGCGGCGACCGTCGCCGGGGCCGCCATGAAGATCTCGGCGTCGGTGCTGCCCATGCGGCCGGTGAAGTTGCGGGTGCTCGACGTGAGGCACACCTCGCCGGGGCCGACTACGCCCATGTGATAGCCGAAGCAGGCGCCGCACGTGGAGTTGGTGATGACCGCGCCGGCGTCGGCGATGTCTTGCAGGTAGCCACGCCGCATGGCTTCCCGGTACACGGCCTGGGAGGCGGGCGTGACCAGCAGCCGCACGCCCGGCGCTATCATGTTGCCGCGCAACACGTCCGCGGCGATTTCGAGGTCTTCGAGCTGGCCGTTGGCGCACGACCCGATGAATGCCTGGTCGATCTTCTGCCGGCCCAACCGGGAAACCGGCACGCCGTTGTGGCTGACGGTGCCCGGTAGCGCGACGTAGGGTTCCAGTCCGGCGAGGTCGATGTGGTGAACCTCCTGGTAGGAGGCGTCGGAATCCGGTGCGGCGGAATGGTATGCGGTCACCCCGCGGTCGCGTAGGAAGGCGGCCAACACCTCGTCGGGTTCGAACGTGCTGAAATCGGCCGACACCTCGGCGCCCTGGGTGGCAATGGTGCGCCGGTCGTGCATCGGGATGCCGGCCAGCCCCGGGCCCCCGAATTCCAGGTTGAGGTTGGGGGCGTCGCCGTATTCGTTGGCGATGTGCAAGAAGATGTCCTTGCCACTGACCGCGCCGGGTTTGACGCCCTCGAGCTGGTAGCGGATGGTCGGCGCGACCTGAAACCACGTGGTGCCGGTGCACATGATCGAGTAGATCTCCGCCGGCCCCAGCCCGCGGGCGGCGGTGTTGTAGGCGCCGGCCGCGCAGGTGTGCGAGTCGGTGCAGGCCAGGATCTCGCCGGGGCGCGCCAAGCCGTTCTCGGCGATCACCTGATGGCAGATGCCGTGCCGTCCCACGTCGTAGAAGCGTTGGATGCCGAAGTCGGCGGCGAACTTTCGGGCGTGCCCGCCGCCGGTCGCGTCCTTGATGGTGGGCGCGGGCACGGCGTGGTCCATGATGACCGCGAGCTTGTCGGGGTCGTGGATCCGCGTCGGTGGGATCCACATGGTGGCGAATTGCAGGTCGATCAGCACCGTCATGTCGACGTCGACCACGACGGTGTCACCCGGCGCCACCGCCTCGCGGCCGGCCTTGCGGGCGAGGATCTTTTCGATGATGGTCATGCCCATGAGGCGGCCTTACTGCGGTGCGCGTACTTGTCGTCGAGGGAGCGCCAGTCGGCCATGCCGACCAAGTTGAAGAAGTCGGCGGGACTGCCGGGCAGGTGGGCCGCGGCGTCGGTGCCGTTGAGCTCGCAGAGGCTGTGCAGCATGCCCAGAGTCGCGTGCAGCAGCAGGTTGCTCGGGTGGATGGCGATGGCGTAGCCCAGTTCCTGCAGCCGGGCGGGTGACTCGAGCGGCGTAAGGCCGCCCTGCACCAGGTTGATCAGCAGAACAGCGTCGACTTCCCTTGCGATGCGCTCGATCTCGGCGGCGTCCTGCGGTGCCTCCACGAAGATGACGTCGGCGCCCGCCCGCGCGTAGCGGTTGGCGCGCTCGATCGCGGCGTCCAAGCCGAGTGGTGCGCGGGCATCGGTGCGGGCCACCACCAGCAAGTCGTCATCCGAGCGAGCGTCCAGCGCCGCGGCCAGGGTCTGCTCGAACACCGCCGCGTCGACTACCTGCTTGTCCGGTAGGTGACCGCAGCGCTTGGGAAAGACTTGATCCTCCAACTGGATCGCCGCCACCCCGGCCGCGTCGTAGGCGCGCACGGTCCGCACCACGTTCATTGGTCCGCCGTAACCGGTGTCGGCGTCGGCGATCAGCGGGACGTCGCCCAGCGCCTGGGTGATCATGGCGGCCCGCTCGGCCATCTCGGAACCGGTCACCAGCCCGATGTCGGGCAGCCCGAAGCCCGAGGCCGCCACGCCGGCGCCCGTCAGGTAGGCCGCGGCGTGGCCGGTCCGCTTGGTCAGTTGTGCCGAGATGCCGTCGAAAACGCCTGGCGCGATGATCAATTCGCGGCTATCGAGCAGTTCCCGGAGTCGTCGCCGGGGTGCGGTGCTGGGCATGTCGTTCCTTTCAGTCGAGCGCGCCCGCGACGGGCGGGGCGAGCAGGTCGATGAGGTCTGCGATGTCCTCGAGGCTGTCCAGGCCCGTCAGCGCCGCCTCGATCGCGTTGGCGCGGGCGCGGCTGGTCACCCGGTCGGCAAGCGCGTGGAATTTCGCGACGAGTTCGGCGTTGGTCACCGGATCGGTGGGGGCGCCGTGGGGCACCGACACGCGGGCGCGGTGCACCGCGCCGTCGCGCGTCGTCACGACAAGATCGGTGCGCCACTTCTCGTCGGCGCGGGTCAGCGACGCGTCGAGGTGCACCGACGTCGCCGCGATCAACGACCAGATGTCGTCGGAGTCCAGCCGCGCGGGCGTGAACTGCTCGGGCAGCACGTTGCCGTCCAGCAGGGCCGCGGCGGTGGCGTAGGCGATGTGCATCTGGGCGCCGATCGGGGTGAGGGGCCGTTGCGGTGGCCACCAACCGTGCTTGTAGATCGTTTCGCCGACGGTGATGTCGATCGCGGTGATGTCGTCGGGGGCCACCTGCCGGCGCAGTCGGCGCGCGGCGTCGATGGCCCCGTGCAGACCGCCCATGGCGGCGTAGGACTTGACCATGATGACGCCGGTTTCCCAGTGCTCGCCGAGTCCGGCGGTCAACAGCGCCGCGTCGGGGTCGTGGCCCTCACCGAAAACGCTGAGGAAGCCGCCGTATTCGCGCTCGAACACCCGCTTGATGCCGGTGTAGCCGGCCGCAGCGAGGCCGGCGGCGTAGAAGCCGTTGCGCGCCGCCAGGCCATGGTGCATGCGCTTGCTCATGGCCTCGTACTGCGCGGCCATCAATCCGCTCGATTGCGTGCCGGCCAGGCCGAGGGCGTCTTCGAGTTGCGCCGGGGGCAGTTCGCGCAGCTTGCCGGACGCCATTGCCGCCGCGTGGGTGCCGAACACCGCGCCCGAGTGCCAGCCGCGGTCGAGCATCTGGGTGCCGTGCAAGGTCAGGCCCACCCGCGGACCGACTTCGAACCCGGCGATCGCCGCGAGCAACAGGTCGGCGCCCGTCGTCGGGACCGTCCGGGTCGCGGCGGTCGACAGCAGCGCGGGAATTACAAGCGAGCAGCTGTGCAGCGGGGCCAGGGGATGGAAGTCGTCGAGTTCGAAGCCCTGGATGAAGGTGCCGTTGAGGATGGCGGCGGCGGGCGCCCCGGTCGTGCGGCCGGTGCCGACGACCACGGTGGGGCCGGGGCTTTCCAGATCGAGCACGGCCCCGGTGGCGAGCCGGGACCACGGCAACTGGGCGCCGATCAGGGCGCACCCGATGCCATCGAGCAGGAGGTGCTTGGCGCGTTCGACGATGGGCGGCGGCACGTCGGCGAGCGCGAGGTCCGCGACCCAGGTGGCAAGGCGGCCGGTCGGTCCCGCCGGGTCGGTGGCCGCGGGCGGCGCCGGTGCGCTCATCGTGGCTCCTCTCGTCGGGTTGGTTGTTATAGTTCTATAACAACTGTTCGAGCGGCGCAAGGGCGGCCGTGTGGAAACATGGGTCACCGTGCGGCAGTACGGCGGTAAACGGGTCTCCGTGGGCGCCGGCGTGCCGCTGCACCGGCAGCTGTTCCTGGTGCTGCACGACGAGATCGATCGCGGCGTGCTGGCCCCCGGGGAGGCATTGCCCTCCGAGCAGACGCTGTGCGATCAGTTCGGGGTTTCGCGCATCACCGTGCGCCGGGCGCTGGCGGACCTGGCCGAGCAGGGTTACATTGAGCGACGCCACGGTGTGGGATCCTTTGTGCGAGAACATGATCCGGCGGACGAGGGCATCGGAGTAGGACGGTCCTACCTACAGGGATTGCAACAAACCCAGTTCGAGACCGCGGTCGAGGTGACCGAACGCGACATCCGGTACCCGCCACGGCCGGTGGCCGAGGCGCTCGGGACGTCGGCGGAACTGCTGCAGCTCGTACGGGTGCGCCGGCAGCGCAGGACGGGCGAGCCGTTGCTGGTGACCGACGCGTGGCTGCCGAAGGACCTGGCGCCCGTACTGACCGAGTCGGCGCTGCGCGCCGCCCCGCTCTACGAGCTGCTCTCCGGCGCCGGAATCGAGGTGGACGGGATGCGCCACGAGATCACCGCCGAGATCGCGGGCCCGCGCTACGCCCAGCTCCTGGACATCACGATCGGCGCGGCGCTGTTGCGGACCAACCGCCTGGCCTTCGTCGGCGGCGCGCCACACCACTATGTGTCGGCCCTGCTCTCGCCGAGCCGCAGCCGCATCCTGTTGAGCCAGACGGCCGAGGAGATGGAGACCGGCGACGGCCTGCGCATCGCGCACGACGTCGGCGGGCGTGGCGGCTAACGCCTCTCGGCCAGTGCCGCCTCGATCGCGCCGGCCGCGGGTGCGCAATCACCGGCGCCGCGGACCAGCGTGGCCAGCGCGCCCGCGGCGCAGGCGCGGCCGACCGCGCGGCGCCGGCCCTCCGCAGAGCCGGGACGTGGCGGCCAGTTCGCGGCCAACACCCCGGCGAACACGTCGCCCGCCCCGGTGGTGTCCACCGCCGTCACCGCGGGCGCGGGCACGGTGTAGTCACCGTCGGCGCCCGAGTAACGGGCTCCTCGTGATCCCAGGGTCACGACGAAATGGTCGCAGCGCCAAGGCCATTCGTCGGCTTCGTCCTCGTTCGTCACCACGACGTCCGCGAAACCCGCCAGCTCGCGCAGCGCCGCAGGGTCCTGTCCGGCCGGCGAGGCGTTGACCATGACCACGGCCCCCGCCGACCGGGCGTGGCGCGCCGCCGCGGCCGCGGTGGGCACCGGAATTTCCAGCTGGGTCAACAGCACGTCGCAGCCGGAGACGACGGCGCGGGCGGTGTCGTCGGTCAGCGTCAGGCGCGCGTTCGCGCCCGGCGCGACCACGATGGTGTTCTCGGCGTCGGCATCGACGACGACGATCGGCGTCCCGCTCGGCCCCGCGAGCGTGACGGTCCCGTCCAGGCCGACGCCGTTAGATTCCAGGTGAGTGCGCAACCGCGCGGCGGCCGCGTCGTCGCCGACGGCCCCGACGAACTGCACCCGGGCGCCCGCGCGCGCCGCCGCCACCGCCTGATTGCCGCCCTTGCCGCCGGGCGCGGAGCTCAGCGACGACGCCAGCACCGTCTCACCCGGGCGGGGCAGGGCGTCGACGGCCAACGACAGGTCGAGGTTGACGCTGCCCACCACACAGACACCGGCCATGGGGCCGACGGTAGCCGGGACCCGGTTCCGGCCGCCCGACGGATCCCCGCAAACGCCCATTTCTTGAGGTCCGCGCGATATTGTGCTGCCTGAGCGATGCCGACGCAGACATCACGATCCGACCGAAGGGGACGCGCTTGACCACGAGCGAGTTGACGGACGCCGGTCACGCCGCCGACGACAGCCCCCCGACCGGTGCGACGCGGCGGACCGTCAGGCGGGCCCGCCCGCCGGTGCTGAGCCGCTTCCGGTTCGGTCTGCAGTCCAAGATCCTCGTCATGATGTTGCTGTCGAGCATCCTGGGTGTGGCGGTCATCGGACTCATCGGGGCGGTATCGGGGCGAAATGCGTTGCGGCAGGTGGAGTCCGAGCGGTTGATCGAGTTACGGGAATCGCAGAAGCGGGCGGTGCAGGCGCTGTTCCGGGAGGTGTCGAACTCGCTGATCGTCTGGAGCGGCGGGTTCAGCATCAACGAGGCGACGACGGCGCTCAGCGCGGACTTCGCGCAACTGGCCAACGCCACCATCACCCCGGCCCAGCAGCAGGCGTTGGTCAACTATTACGACGACGACATGATCAAGCCGATCAAGCGCATCTCCGGTGACACCATCGACATCAGGGCGGTGCTGCCGAACTCCAACGCTCAGAAGTACGTTCAGGCCTACTACACCGCGGCGCCCCGGCCCACGCCTGAATCGCCGCCCCCGCCGGATGCCGGCGACGGCAGCGCGTGGTCGGCGGCCAACGCGCGCTTCGACTTCTACATGCGCGGCATCGTCAGCCGGTTCGACTACCGCGACGCGCTGCTGCTCGACATGCAGGGCAACGTCGTTTACAGCGTCATGAAGGGCCCCGATCTGGGCACCAACATCCTCACCGGCCCCTACCGCGAGTCGAAACTGCGGGAGGCCTATCAGAAGGCGTTGGCGTCCAACGACGTCGACTTCGTCTGGATCACCGACTTCCAGCAGTACCAACCGCAGCTCGACACCCCGACGGCGTGGGTGGTGTCGCCGGTGGGCATGAACGGCAAGTTCGAGGGCGTCATGGCCCTGCCGGTGCCGGTCGCGAAGATCAACAAGATCATGACCGCCGACAAGCACTGGGAGGCGGCCGGCATGGGCCCCGCCACGGAAACCTACCTGGCGGGTCCCGACGACCTGATGCGCTCGGACTCGCGAGATTTCATCGAGGACCCGCAGGGGTACCGGCGCGCGGCGATCGACGCGGGCACGCCGCCGGACGTGGTGGACCGCGCGATCCGGCTGGGTGGCACGACGCTGGTGCAACCGGTGGACACGGCGGGACTGCGGGCCGCGCAACGCGGCGAGACCGGGGTGGTCAGCGCCATCGACTACATGGGTAATCGTGAGCTGGAAGCCTATGCGCCGGTGCAGATCCCGAATTCCAACCTGCACTGGTCGATCCTCGCGACCCGTGACAACTCTGACGCCTTCGCGCGGCTCGGCAGGTTCAGCAAGACGCTGGTGATCGCCGTCGCGGCGATGATCTTTGCCATCTGTGTGGCCTCGATGTTGGTCGCGCAGGCCGCGGTGCGGCCCGTCCGGCGCCTTGAGGAGGGCACCCGCAAGATCAGCTCCGGTGACTACGAAATCAACCTCCCGGTTCGGCGACGCGACGAAATCGGCGATCTGACAGCGGCCTTCAACGAGATGAGTCGAAGCCTGGCGATCAAAGAGGAGTTGCTCAACGAGCAGCGCCGCGAGAACGAACGTCTGATGCTGGCGCTGATGCCCGAATCGGTGTTGCAACGCTATCGCGAGGGTGAGGAGACCATCGCCGAGAAACATCAGGACGTCGCCATCATCTACGCCGACATCGTAGGGCTCGACGAGCTCTCCAACTACCTGCCCGAGGACGAGCTGGTCGCGACCGTCGACGAGCTGTTCCGGCAATTCGATTCGGCGGCTGACTCCCTTGGTGTGGAACGGATCCGCACCTTCCACAACGGGTATCTGGCCAGCTGTGGCGTGGTCACCCCCCGGCTGGACAGCATCCACCGCGCCGTCGACTTCGCTCTCCAGATCGGCCGCATCATCGACCGCTTCAACAGCCAATCCCATCACCAGCTGGGTTCTCGGGTCGGCGTCAACACCGGCAACGTGGTCAGCGGCCTGGTCGGCCGCTCCGGGCTGGTCTACGACATGTGGGGCGGGGCGGTCAGCCTGGCCTACCAAATGCACAGCGGCGCACCGCAACCCGGAATCTACGTCAGTTCGCAGGTGTACGAGGCGCTGCGCGATGTCCGGCACTTCACTCCGGCGGGCAGCATCTCGGTGGGCGGCACCGACCAGGCAATCTATCGACTGCTGGAACGTTGATGAATCTTTTCAACTCCTCGTGGTTCTACTGGGCGATCGGCATCGCGATCGGCCTGCCGATCGGGATGATCGCGCTCACCGAGCTGCACGACGCGCTGCTGCGCAGGGGCAGCAGCTTGGCCCGGCAGGTCGGCCTGCTGCGCAACTTCCTGCTGCCGTTGGGCGCGTTGTTGTTGCTCTTGGTGCAGGCCTCGCAGGTCCCCGCGGGCAACGCGCCGGTCCGTGTCCTGACGACCGTGTTCGGGCTGCTGGTGTTGGTGCTGGTGCTGTCCGGTCTGAATGCCACGGTCTTCGAGGGCGCGCCCGAAAAGAGTTGGCGCAAGCGACTTCCCACGATCTTCCTGGATGTCGCTCGGCTGGGCGTGATTGGCGTCGGCCTGGCGATCATGTCGTCGTACATCTGGGGTGTGCGGATCGGCGGCATCTTCACCGCGCTGGGCATCACCTCGGTCGTGATCGGCCTGATGCTGCAGAACTCGGTCGGCCAGATCGTGTCCGGCCTGTTCATGTTGTTCGAGCAGCCCTTCCGGATCGACGAGTGGCTGGACACCGGGACCGCGCGGGGGCGCGTCGTCGAGGTGAATTGGCGCTCGGTGCACCTGGACACGGGCAGCGGCATCCGGGTCATGCCGAACTCGATGCTCGCCAGCACCGCGTTCACCAACCTGAGCCGCCCGCCCGGCGCGCACAAGCTGGCGGTGACGACGACGTTCTCCAGCGTCGATCCGCCGGACCGCGTCTGCGCGCTGCTGACCCGCGTCGCGCAGGCGCTGCCGCAGCTCAAGCCGGGCAGCGTCCCGCGGTCGGTGCCGCTGGGGGGCGGCGAGTACCGCACCACCATCGGACTCGACTCGCCGGGTGACGCGGGCGCGGCCAAGGCAACGTTTCTGCGCTGGACCTGGTACGCCGCGCGGCGGGAACGGTTGCGCCTCGACGACGCCGACGACGACTTCTCGACGCCCGAGCGCGTCGAGCACGCGCTGCACACCGTGGTGGCGCCCGCGTTGCGCATCGGGGCCGAGGAGCAGCGGTCGTTGCGGTCGGCCGCGCGGATGGTGCGCTACGGTGCCGACGAAGTCGTCGAGTACGCCGGCCAGGTGCCGGCGACCATGACGTTTCTGGTGCGCGGGCGCGTGCAACTGACCACGACGGCCGACGACGGGACGTTGGTGCCGATCAGCACGCTGGTCGAGGGGTCGTTCCTGGGCCTGACCGCGCTGACCCGGCAGCCCAACCTGGCCAGCGCCTACGCCTTGGAAGAGGTCACCGCGCTGGAGATCGACCGCGAGCACATCGAGCACCTGGTGTCGCGTGCGCCGGTGCTGTTGCAGAACTTCGGCAAGATCATCGAGGAGCGTCGCAGCAAGGTGCGCAGCGCGCGCCGCGACGAGCGGGTGGGCTAGCAGCGATCGCGAGGGCGGCGGAGCCGGGCGATGCGGGTCGCCGCCGTGGGGCGAGCGGCGATCGCGAGGGCGGCGGAGCCGGGCGATGCGGGTCGCCGCCATGGGGCGAGCGGCGATCGCCGCCGTTCGGGCCGCCGCACCCGGCGGCTCGCCGCCCGTTACCCTGGTTCAATGAGTCTGCAAGCACCACCGCTGCCTGACTTACGTCAGGAGGTGCACAATGCCGCCCGCCGCGCCCGGGTCGCGTCCCGCGTGCTGGCCCTACTGCCGACGGTCGCTAAGGACCAGGCGCTGCGTTCCGCCGCCGATGCGGTCTCGGCCCACACCGACCTGATCCTGTCGGCCAACGCCGAGGACCTGGACGCCGCCCGCGCCGCGGGCACCGCCGCGGCGATGCTCGACCGGCTGGCGCTGAACCCGAAGCGGGTCGAGGGCATCGCCGCCGGCCTGCGCCAGGTGGCCGGGCTGCCCGACCCGGTCGGGGAGGTGCTGCGCGGCTACACTCTGCCGAACGGCCTGCACCTGCGGGAGCAGCGGGTGCCGCTCGGCGTGGTCGGGATCATCTACGAGGGCCGGCCCAACGTCACGGTCGACGCGTTCGGCTTGGCGCTCAAGTCCGGCAATGCCGTGCTGTTGCGCGGCAGTTCCTCGGCCGAGCGGTCCAACCAGGCGCTGGTGCAGGTGCTGCGGGCCTCACTGGTCAGCGAGGACCTGCCGGCCGACGCGGTGCAGCTGCTCTCGGTCGCCGACCGGTCCACCGTGACGCACCTGATTCAGGCCCGTGGGCTGGTCGACGTGGTGATCCCGCGCGGGGGAGCGAGCCTGATCAACGCGGTGGTGCGCGACGCGCAGGTGCCCACCATCGAGACCGGCGTCGGCAACTGTCACGTCTACGTGCACGAGGGCGCCGATCTGGAAGTGGCCGAACGCATCCTGTTGAACTCCAAGACGCGCCGGCCCAGCGTCTGCAACGCCGCCGAGACGTTGCTGGTGGACGCCGCTATCGCCGATACGGCGCTGCCGCGGTTGGTGACGGCCCTTCAGGACGCGGGCGTGACCGTGCACGGCGGGACGCGCAGCGACGCCGACGAGGACGATCTGCGCCGCGAGTACCTGTCGATGGACATCGCGGTGGCGGTAGTCGACGGCATCGACGCCGCGATCGCCCACATCAACGAATACGGCACCGGGCACACCGAGGCCATCGTGACCAGCAATATGGCTGCGGCGCAACGGTTTACCGACGCCGTGGACGCCGCCGCGGTCATGGTGAACGCCTCGACGGCATTCACCGACGGCGAGCAATTCGGTTTCGGCGCCGAAATCGGCATCTCGACGCAGAAGCTGCACGCCCGCGGCCCCATGGGGCTGCCCGAACTGACCTCGACCAAATGGATTGCCTGGGGAGACGGGCAAATTCGTCCGGCCTGACCCACCCGTGCCCTAGGAGAAGCCACTGTGAGCCTGCCCGCCCGGTCCAAGCCGCTGTTCGCCGACATCGACGACGTGTCCCGGCGGTTGGCCGAAACCGGTTACCTGCCCGACACCGCCACCGCGACGGCGGTGTTCCTGGCCGACCGGCTGGGCAAGCCGCTGCTTGTCGAGGGCCCCGCCGGGGTCGGCAAGACCGAGCTGGCCCGCGCCGTCGCCCAGGCCACCGGTTCCGGGCTGGTCCGCCTGCAGTGCTACGAGGGCGTCGACGAGGCCCGCGCCCTCTACGAGTGGAACCACGCCAAGCAGATCCTGCGCATCCAGGCGGGATCGGAGGACTGGGACGCGACCAAGGACGACGTCTTCAGCGAGGAGTTCCTGCTGCAGCGCCCGCTACTGACCGCGATCCGGCGCACCGAGCCGACCGTGTTGCTGATCGACGAGACGGACAAGGCCGACATCGAGATCGAGGGCCTGCTGCTCGAGGTGCTGTCCGACTTCGCCGTCACCGTGCCCGAATTGGGCACCATCACCGCCGAACGCACCCCGTTCGTCGTGCTGACCTCCAACGCCACTCGGGAGCTCTCCGAGGCGCTCAAGCGCCGATGCTTGTTCCTGCACATCGACTTTCCCTCGCCCGACCTGGAGCGGCGCATCCTGCTCTCCCGCGTTCCGGAGCTGCCCGAGCACCTGGCGCAGGAGCTGGTGCGCATCGTGGGCGTCCTGCGCGGCATGCAGCTGAAGAAAGTGCCGTCGGTCGCCGAGACCATCGACTGGGGCCGCACACTGCTCGCCTTGGGCCTGGACACCATCGACGACGCCGTCGTCGCCGCCACGCTGGGTGTGGTGCTTAAGCATCAATCCGACCAGCAGCGCGCGACCGGCGAGCTCCGGTTGAACTAGGAGGCAGCCATGGCCCCCCGTCGTATTCGACCCGCGCGGCCGCTCGCCCCGCACGGGCTGCCCGGCCACCTGGTGGGTTTCGTGGAAGCCCTTCGCGGGGTTGGGATTTCGGTGGGACCATCGGAGACCGTGGACGCCGGTCGGGTGATGGCCACCCTCGGCTTGAGCGACCGCGAGGTGCTGCGCGAGGGCATCGCCTGCGCGGTCCTGCGCCGCCCCGACCACCGCGAGACCTATGACGCCATGTTCGACCTATGGTTCCCGGCCGCGCTGGGGACGCGCGCGGTGGTGCTCGGCGACGAGGCGGACGCGACGCCGGACGACACCGCGTTGCCACCCGACGACGTCGAAGCGATGCGCCAGATGTTGGCGGACCTGCTGACCCAGAACCCCGACCTCGCCGACATGGACGAGCGGCTGGTCGCCATGATCGCGCGGATCGTCGAGGCCTACGGCAAGTACAGCTCCAGCCGCGGGCCGTCGTTCTCGTCGTATCAGGCGCTCAAGGCGATGGCGCTCGACGAGTTGGAGGGCAAACTGCTGGCGGGCCTGCTGGCGCCGTACGGTGACGAGCCGACGCCCAGCCAGGAACAGATTGCCAAAGCGATGGCCGCGCAACGCATTTCGCAGCTGCGCAAGATGGTCGACGCCGAAACCAAACGGCGTACCGCCGAGCAGTTGGGCCGCGACCACGTCCAGATGTACGGCATCCCGCAGCTGTCGGAGAACGTCGAATTCCTGCGCGCCTCGGGCGATCAGCTGCGCCAGATGCGGCGCGTGGTGGCGCCGCTGGCCCGGACGCTGGCGACCCGGCTGGCGGCGCGCCGGCGGCGCACCCGGTCCGGCACCATCGACCTGCGCAAGACGCTGCGCAAGTCGATGTCCACGGGCGGGGTCCCGATCGACGTGGTGCTGGCCAAGCCGCGCCCGGCGCGCCCCGAGCTGGTGGTGCTCTGCGACGTGTCCGGCTCGGTCGCGGGATTCAGCCACTTCACCTTGCTACTGGTGCACGCGCTGCGCCAGCAGTTCTCCCGCGTGCGGGTGTTCGCGTTCATCGACACCACCGACGAGGTCACCCACATGTTCGGGCCGGACGCCGACCTCGCCGTGGCCATCCAACGGATCACCCGCGAGGCCGGCGTCTACAGCCGCGACGGGCATTCCGACTACGGCAACGCGTTCGCGTCGTTCGTGCAGGCGTTCCCCAACGTGCTGTCGCCCCGCAGCTCGCTGCTGGTGCTCGGCGACGGCCGCACCAACTACCGCAACCCCGAGACCGGATTGCTGGCGCACATGGTGACCTCCAGCCGGCACGCGCACTGGTTGAACCCGGAGCCCAAGCACCTGTGGGGCAGCGGTGACTCGGCGGTCCCGCGGTATCAGGAGGTCATCGCGATGCACGAGTGCCGGTCGGCCAAGCAACTCGCCGGCGTGATCGACCAGCTGCTCCCGGTCTGAGGGTCCGCCCGAGCGAAACCGGCGGACCGGCGCGGCTCCAGTAAGCTGGCACATCGTGCAAAAGCAGCTCCGCAGGCTGGGCGTGATGGGCGGGACGTTCGACCCGATCCATTACGGCCACTTGGTGGCTGCCAGCGAGGTCGCCGACCTGTTCGATCTCGACGAAGTCGTCTTCGTGCCCAGCGGTCAACCCTGGCAGAAGGACCGCGACGTCTCCGCCGCCGAGGACCGCTACCTGATGACCGTGATCGCCACCGCGTCCAATCCCCGCTTCTCGGTGAGCCGGGTCGACATCGACCGCGCCGGGCCCACCTACACCCGCGACACGCTGCGCGACCTGCACATCGCCAACCCGGACTCCGAGCTCTACTTCATCACCGGCGCCGACGCCCTGGCTTCCATACTCTCGTGGCAAGGCTTTGAGGAGGTCTTCGATTTGGCCCGCTTCATCGGGGTGAGCCGGCCCGGTTACGAGCTGCGCCGCGAACACATCACCGGCGTGCTCGGCGAGCTGGCCGACGGTGCGCTGACGCTCGTCGAGATCCCGGCGCTGGCAATCTCGTCGACCGATTGCCGCCGCCGCGCCGAGGAGAGGCGGCCGCTGTGGTACCTGATGCCCGACGGCGTGGTGCAGTACGTGTCCAAGCGCCGGCTGTACCGCAAACCCGTGGGGGAGGTGTCGTGAGCGCGAACGAGGAGGCCATCGCCATGGCGACCGTGGCCGCCAGCGCGGCCGCGTCGAAGCTGGCCGACGACGTCGTCGTCATCGACGTCTCCGGCCAGCTGGTCATCACCGACTGCTTCGTCATCGCCTCGGCCTCCAACGAGCGGCAGGTCAACGCCATCGTCGACGAGGTCGAGGAGAAGATGCGTCGGGCCGGATACAAGCCGGCGCGCCGCGAGGGCGCCCGCGAGGGCCGCTGGACGCTGCTGGACTACCGCGACATCGTCGTGCACGTGCAGCATCAGGAAGACCGCAATTTCTATGCGCTGGACCGGCTTTGGAGCGACTGCCCGGTGGTGCCGGTGGAGTTGATCGACGACCCCGGGGACACCGACGAATCAGCGGACCCGCAATGACGACCCGTCGCCTGGTCATGCTGCGGCACGGGCAGACCGAATACAACGCCGGCAACCGCATGCAGGGGCAGCTGGACACCGAGCTCAGCGAGCTGGGCCGGGCGCAGGCGATCGCCGCCGCCGAGGTCCTGGGAAAGTTGCACCCGCTGCGGATCGTGTCCTCGGACCTGCACCGCGCCTACGACACCGCGCTCCGGTTGGGTGAGCGCACCGGCCTGCCGGTGTTGCGCGACGAACGGCTGCGCGAAACCCACCTGGGCGACTGGCAGGGCCTGACCCACACCGACGTCGACGCGCAGGCGCCGGGGGCCCGGCTGGCCTGGCGCGACGACGCGACCTGGGCGCCGCACGGCGGTGAGAGCAGGGTCGACGTCGCGGCCCGGAGCCTGCCCGTGGTCACCGAACTTATTGCCTCCGAACCGGAATGGGGCGACCCGACGCACGCCGACCGGCCGGTGGTGTTGGTGGCGCACGGCGGCTTGATCGCCGCGCTGTCGGCCGCGCTGCTGCGGCTTCCCGTCGACAACTGGCCGGTGCTGGGCGGCATGGGCAACGCCAGCTGGGTGCAGCTGTCGGGGTACTCCCGCGACGGCGCTGACCCGACCGCCATCCGGTGGCGCCTGGACGTGTGGAACGCCTCGGCTCAGGTGTCCAACGATGTCCTGTGAGCGCCGGCCCACGTTGCTGATCTTCGCCGATTCGCTGGCCTACTACGGCCCGACCGGTGGCCTGCCCGCCGACGACCCCAGGATTTGGCCGAATATCGTTGCCGCGCAACTTGATTGGGATGTCGAACTGATCGGTCGAATCGGCTGGACCTGCCGCGACGTTTGGTGGGCGGCGACGCAGGACCCGCGGGCCTGGGCGGCGCTGCCGCGGGCGGGCGCGGTCGTCTTCGCCACCGGCGGCATGGATTCGCTGCCCTCGGTGCTGCCCACCGCGCTGCGCGAGTTGATCCGCTACGTGCGGCCACCGTGGCTGCGTCGGTGGGTGCGCGACGGATACGGCTGGCTGCAGCCCCGACTCTCGCCGGTGGCCCGCTCCGCCCTACCGGCGCATCTGAGCGCCGACTACCTCGAACAGACCCGCGCCGCAATCGATTTCAACCGGCCCGGCATCCCGGTGGTCGCGGCGCTGCCGTCGGTGCACATCGCCGACACCTACGGCAGGGCCCACCACGGCCGGGCCGCCACCGCGGCCGCGATCAGCGAGTGGGCTCGTGCCCGGGGGGTGCCGCTGGTGGATTTGAAGGCCGCCGTCGCCGAGCAGATCCTCAGCGGCCACGGCAATCCCGACGGCATCCATTGGAATTTCGAAGCGCACCGGGCGGTGGCGGAACTGATGCTCAAGGCGCTCGCGGAAGCCGGCGTGGCGACGATGCAGAGCGCGAAGCGCGATGCTGAGGAGCCGCGCAATGCAGACGGCGTGGCGACGATGCAGAGCGCGAAGCGCGATGCTGAGGAGCCGCGCAATGCAGACGGCGTGGCGACCGAGAAGCCGCACTAGCGCCATGCCCGTCATCGTGGTGACCGACGCGTCGGCGCGGCTGCCGGCCGACCTGACCGCCGAGTGGGGGATCCGCGTCGTCCCGCTGCACATCCTGCTCGACGGTGCGGATTTGCGCGACGGCGTGGACGACATCCCCGACGACATCTATCAGCTCGAAGCCACCACCGCGGCGGCCACGCCCGCGGAACTGGCCGACGCCTACCAGCGTGCGCTCGCCGACAGCGGCGGCGACGGCGTTGTGGCCGTGCACATTTCGTCAGCGTTGTCGGGCACCTGCCGGGCCGCCGAACGCACCGCGGCGGACCTGGACCCCAGCGTGCGGATCGTCGACTCGCGCTCGGCCGCCATGGGCACCGGCTTCGTCGCGCTCGCCGCCGCCCGTGCCGCCGCGGCCGGGGCCGACGTGGCCGCCGTCGCGGCGGCGGCCGAAGCGGCGGTGACGCGCGGCCACGCCTTCATCGTGGTGCACCGGTTGGACAACCTGCGCCGCAGCGGGCGGATCGGCGGGGCCGCGGCGTGGCTGGGCACCGCCTTGGCGCTCAAGCCGTTGCTGCGCATCGACGACGGCAAACTCGTTCTGGCGCAACGGGTCCGCACCGTCGGCCACGCGACCGAGACGATGATCGACCGAGTGTGCGAGGCGGTGGGCGACGGGGCGGCCGAGCTGGCGGTGCATCACGTCAACAACCCCGACGGCGCCCACGCCGTCGCCGCCGCGCTGCGCCGACGCCTGCCGGCCTGCGCGCAGCCGATCATCACGCCGCTGGGCCCGGTGCTGGCATTGCACGTCGGCGCCGGCGCAGTCGCGGTGTGCGTGCAGCTGCCGCCGGGTTAGACCGGGGCGGCCACCGGCGTCGGCGCCGGTGCCGACGCCGGCCGGCGGGCGTTGTCCCCGCGCGGGTGCACCACCTGCGGCCACCAGAACCACCGGCCCAGCAGGGTGGCGATCGACGGCATCAACAGGGTGCGCACCACCAGCGTGTCCAGCAGCAGGCCGATGCAGACGGTCGAGCCGAACTGGCCCAGCACCTTCAGATCACTGCCCAGCATGGACGCCATGGTGAACGCGAACACCAGACCCGCGGCGGTAACCACTCCGCCGGTGCCGCCCATCGAGCGGATCGTCCCGGTCTTGAGCCCGGCGTGGATCTCCTCCTTGAA
>NZ_LZJC01000083.1 GCF_001666755.1 Mycobacterium sp. E1214
GGGGTGCCCCCCCCCCCGGGTCGGGGGCGGGGGGGGCCGCCGGCGCGGGGGGGCGCGGCCCCCCGGGGCCCCCGGGCCCGGGGGGCGACGGCGGTCGGCGGCGGGTGGATCGGCTTCCTGTCCTACCCCGATCCGGGGGCGGACGGCCTCGGGCACCGCATCCCCGAGGCCGCCGGGGGCTGGACGGACTGCGTGCTGCGTCGCGACCGCGACGGCCGCTGGTGGTACGAGAGCCTGACCGGGGCGCCGCTGCCCCCGTGGCTGGCCGGCGCCCTGGCCACGCCCGGGGCGGCGGCGCGTGACTGCCGCATCGACTGGGGCGGCGCCGATCGGGCGGCGCACCGCGAGGGGGTGCTCGCCTGCCTGGACGCCATCCGGGCCGGGGAGGTGTACCAGGCGTGCGTGTGCACGCAGTTCACCGGCGTGGCCGCCGGGGCGCCGCTGGACTTCTTCGTCGAGGGCGTCGCCCGCACCTCCCCCGCCCGGGCGGCCTTCGTCGCCGGCGGCTGGGGCGCGGTGGCGTCGCTGTCCCCCGAGCTGTTCCTGCGCCGGCGCGGGACACTGGTGATGTCGAGCCCCATCAAGGGCACCCTGCCACTGGATGCGTGGCCGTCGGCGCTGCGGGCGTCGCCCAAAGAGGTGGCCGAGAACATCATGATCGTGGACCTGGTGCGTAACGACCTCGGCCGCGTCGCGGTGGTGGGCAGCGTGACCGTGCCCGAGCTGCTGGTGGTGCGCCGCGCACCGGGCGTGTGGCACCTGGTGTCGACGGTCTCGGCGCGCGTGCCGGTCGAGCTGCCCACCGCGGCGCTGCTGGACGCCGCATTCCCGCCGGCGTCGGTCACCGGCACGCCCAAACACCGTGCCCGCCAACTGCTTTCGCAGTGGGAACCGAACCGGCGCGGGATCTACTGCGGCACCGTCGGTTTGGCGTCGCCCGTCGCCGGGTGCGAGCTGAACGTCGCCATCCGCACCGTGGAGTTCGACGCCGACGGCGGCGCGGTGCTCGGCGTCGGCGGCGGCATCACGGCCGACTCCAACCCGGACGCCGAGTGGGCCGAATGCCTGCACAAGGCGTCGCCGATCGTGGGCCCGGCGCCCGTCGCCCAGGCGGGCTGAGCGGCGCTCAGTCGCGGCGGGCCTGCAACACCGCGTCGTAGAGCTGGCGCGACCGCACGCCCGGATGGGCCGACGCCACCTCGCCGCAGGCGTCCTTGACGCGGCTGCCGCCCGCGACCAGGTCCTCCACCTGCGCGACCAGCGACGGCAGGTCGGCGCGCGGGGTCGCCCCGGCCAGCACGACGGTGATCTCGCCCAGCACGCCGTCGGCCGCCCATTGCGCCAGTTCGGCCAGCGAGCCGCGCACGACTTCCTCGTGCACCTTGGTCAGCTCCCGGCAGACCGCCGCCCGGCGATCGGGGCCGAGCTCGTCGACGGCGTCGGCCAGACATTCCGGCAGCCGCCGCGGGGACTCGAAGAACACGCAGGTGCGCGCCTCGTCGGCCAGCGCCGCCAGCCAGGCCCGCCGGGCCGCCTTCTTGCGCGGCGCGAACCCCTCGAAGCAGAACCTGTCCGACGCCAGGCCGGACACGGCCAGCGCCGTCAGCACCGCCGACGGCCCCGGCAGGCAGTGCACCGGCAGGCCGTGCTGCACGCAGGCGGCGACCAGCCGGAAGCCGGGATCGCTGATCACCGGCATCCCCGCGTCGCTGACCACCAGCACCGTCGCCCCGGCCTGCATGGCCTCGACCAGCGAATCCACCCGGGCGGCCTCGTTGCGGTCGAACATGCTGACCACCCGGCCCGCGATGCGCACCTCGAGCGCCGTCGCCAGCGCGCGCACCCGCCGGGTGTCCTCGGCCGCCACCACGTCGGCGCGGGCGAGCGCGTCGACGAGGCGGGGCGAGGCGTCCGACGGCTGCCCCAGCGGGGTCGCGCCCAGCAACAGACGGCCACGGGTCATGAGGGACAGCCTACGATCGACGAGATGACCGCCCCGCCCCGCGAAACCGCCGCCGCCGCGGGACGCGCCGTTCCGGAGCGCGAGGTGCCCGTGGTCAGCCCGGGCCCGGTGATCCCGGTGGCCGATTTCGGGCCCACCGACCACGTCCGCGGCTGGGTGGTCACCGGCGTCGTCGCCCTGCTGGCCACCATCACCCGGTTTCTCAACCTCGGCTCCCCCACCGACGCCGGCACCCCGATCTTCGACGAGAAGCATTACGCGCCCCAGGCCTGGCAGGTGCTGCACAACCACGGCGTCGAGGACAACCCCGGCTTCGGCCTGGTGGTGCACCCGCCGCTGGGTAAGCAGCTGATCGCCACCGGCGAGGCGCTGTTCGGCTACACCGGGGTGGGGTGGCGGTTCACCGGCGCCCTGCTCGGCGTCGTGCTCGTGGTGCTGGTGATGCGGACCGTGCGGCGGATCAGCCGCTCGACGCTGGTCGGCGCCATCGCCGGCGTGCTGGTCATCTGCGACGGCGTCAGCTTCGTCACCGCCCGCACGGCGCTGCTCGACGGCACGCTCACCTTCTTCGTGGTCGCGGCGTTCGGCGCGCTCATCGTCGACCGCGACGAGGTGCGCCGGCGCCTGCACGTCGCGCTGCTGGAGGGCCGCGCCGCCGCGACGCTGTGGGGTCCGCGGCTGGGCGTGCGGTGGTGGCGGTTTTTGGCCGGGGTGATGCTCGGATTGGCCTGCGCGACAAAGTGGTCCGGCCTGTACTTCGTGGTGTTCTTCGGGGCCATGTCGCTGGCCTTCGACGTGGCAGCGCGCCGCCAGTATCAGGTCACCCGCCCGTGGGTGGGCACCTGGGGACGGGACCTGCTGCCCACCGCGTACGCGCTGGCGATCATCCCGGTGGGCGTGTACCTGGCCAGTTACGCGCCGTGGTTCGCCTCGGAGACCGCGATCGACCGGCACGAGGTGGGCCTGACGATCGGCCCCCGCTCGATCGTGCCGCTGCCCGACGCCGTGCGCTCGCTGTGGCACTACACCGCGAAGGCCTTCCAGTTCCACGCCGGGTTGACCAACGCGGCCGGCAACTATCACCCGTGGGAGTCCAAGCCGTGGGCGTGGCCGATGTCGCTGCGCCCCGTGCTCTACGCCATCGACCAGCAGAACGTGCCGGGCTGCGGGGCGCAGTCGTGCGTCAAGGCCGAGATGCTGGTCGGCACGCCCGCCATGTGGTGGCTGGCGGTTCCGGTGCTGGTCTACGGGTTGTGGCGGTCGCTGGTGCGCCGCGACTGGCGGTACGCGGCGGTGCTGGTCGGGTATTGCGCCGGCTGGCTGCCGTGGTTCGCCGACATCGACCGGCAGATGTACTTCTTCTACGCCTCGACGATGGCGCCGTTTCTGGTGATGGGGATCGCGTTGGTGTGCGGTGACGTCCTCTACTCGGCGGGCCGCCCACCCGCCGCGAGCGAACGCAGGACGCTGGGGCTGATCGCGGTCTGTTGCTACGTCGCGCTGGTGGTGACCAATTTCGCGTGGCTGTTCCCCGTGCTGACGGGCATGCCCATCTCCCAGCAGACGTGGGACATGGAGATCTGGCTGCCCAGCTGGCGCTAGCCCCACCCCTCTTCTCTGCGCCGAGATTGCCGTCATGGTCGTGTTTTCGCCCGAATCGCGACCATGAGCGCAATCTCGGCGAATGTGTCAGGACGGGTGCGCATCATGACCGGGTGGCTGGCGTCTTTCTCGGAACCGAGGCGATCGAGCGCGGTCGGCTGACCCGAGGCCAGCTGCGTCACAAGTACCAACGCGTGCACCGCAACGTGTACCTCCCCGGCGACCGGGCCAGGTCGCTGGCCGACAACATCCAAGCGGCGTGGTTGTGGTCGGGCCGCCAGGCCATCATCGCGGGGCGGGCCGCGGCCGCGCTGCACGGCGCCAAATGGGTCGACCGGTTGACCCCCATCGAGATCGTCGGGCCGTTCCACCATCCGCCGCCCGGGGTGATCGTCCGCCGCGAGCGCATCGACGCCGCCGACCTCGTCGAGTTCGGGGGGCTCCGCGTCACGAATCCGGCGCGCACCGCGTTCGACCTGGCGAGGCACCTGCCGCGCGGTGCCGCGGTCGCCCACCTCGACGCCCTGTCCGCCGCCACCGGCGTCACCGCTGCGGACGTCACCCCGCTGATCGCGCGTCACAAGGGCGCCCGGGGCGTCCGCAGCTGTCGCGCCCCGCTGGCGCTCATGGACGGTGGCGCGCAATCGCCCAAGGAAAGCTGGTTGCGGCTGGTCCTCATCGATGCGGGCCTGCCGCGGCCGGTGACGCAGATCCGGGTGACCGAGGGCCCCGTCGTGGCCTATCTCGACATGGGCTGGGAGGCGCCGATGGTGGCCCTCGAGTACGACGGCGACCAGCATCGGACGGACCGCAACCAGTATGTGAAGGACATTCGGCGCGCCGAGATGGTCAACCGCTTGGGCTGGCTGGTCATCCGAGTAGTCAACGAGGACCGCCCACAGGCCGTCATCGCCCGCACCCGCGAGGCGTTGGCCCGTCGCACCGCGCCGAGATTGCCGTGAGGGTCGCGCCGTCCCGAAAATCGGGACCATGACGGCAATCTCGGCGAAAGCGGGACAGCGCTACAGCAACTCCCGCGCGACGGGGCACGACATGCAGCGGGGGCCGCCGCGGCCGGTGCCCAGCTCCGATCCGGCGATGGTGAGCACCTCGATGCCGGCGTCCGACAAACGGGTGTTCGTCTGCAGGTTGCGCTCGTAGGCCACGACGACGCCCGGCGCCAGCGCCAGCGTGTTGTTGCCGTCGTCCCACTGCTCGCGCTCGGCGACGACGGGGTCCAGGCCGGTGTCGATGACGCGCAGCTTGTCGATTCCCATCGCCGCGGCGGCCGCCTCCAGAAACGGCGCCTCCTCGCCGATCACCACGCCGTCGGGCGTGCGCCGGATCGGGAAGGCGGTCAACGAGTCCACGATGTTGGCGTACATCACCACGGTGTCGGTGTCGACCATCGTGCACACCGTATCCAGGTGCATCTGCGCGCGCCGCTGGGCGATCGGCACGGCCAGCACCGTCTGCGCCAGGCCGTCGTCGAACAGGCTGCGCGCCAACGCCTCCGCGCCCGCCGGGGTGGTCCGCTCCCCCACCCCCACTGCGAGCACACCGGGGGCGAGCAGCAGCACGTCACCGCCCTCGACGGGTGCGGTGCGCGATTCGTAGGCGCGCCGCACCCCGGTGAACCGCGGGTGGTGCGCGTAGATCAGATCGGTCAGCGACGCCTCGCGGGCGCGGGCCCGCAACGCCAGCGTCGGGATCACCACCCGCGGGCCGATCCAGATCGACGAGTCGCGGGTGAACACCAGGTTCGGCAGCGGGTCGATGACGAAATCACCGCCCTGGTGCATGCGCCACACCAGCGAGCCCTCACTGCGGGTCTCTGGCGATAATTCGCTGAACGTCAGCCCCGCCATCAACACCTGGGCCAGCCGACCGGGGGCCAGGCCGCGCAGGTGGCCCGAAAGGGCTTGCGCCAGGGGCACTCCGAGCCGGCGGGCGTCGACGGCGGCCGCGACGCCCTGCATGCGGGCGGCGCCGCTGTGCGTCAGCGCCTCGGTCAGCAGGTCCGACAGCAGCAACACCTCGACCCCACGCGACCGCAGCAGCTCGGCGAACTGGTCGTGTTCCTCCTGCGCGCGCGCCACCCACGGCAGACCGTCGAACAGCAGCTGGTCGACGTTGCGCGGGTTCAGCCGGCGCAACTCGCCGCCGGGTCGGTGCAGGATCGCCACCCGCAGCGCGCCCACCTCGGAATTCGTGCCCAGCTCAACCACACCCACCAGTCAACGGTAGCCGCCGCGCGCGCCACGCACCCGCCGCGTGCGACCCGTCATCGAACGGGTGTGCGATAAACTCGGATGCGTGGAGATCGCGGTTCAAGGCTCCCTGTTTCAACACACCGAGCGCCGGCAGCTCGGCGACGGCGCCTTCATCGAGATCCGCGCGGGCTGGCTGACCGACGCCGACGGGCTGCTCGACGCGCTGCTCGCGACGGTGCCGTGGCGGGAGGAGCGCCGCCAGATGTACGACCGGGTGGTCGACGTCCCGCGGCTGATCAGCTTCCACGACCTCGCGGTGCAGGACGCCCCGCACCCGGAGTTGGCCCGGTTGCGGCGCCGGCTCAACGACATCTACGCCGGTGAGTTGGGCGAGCCGTTCACCACCGTGGGGCTGTGCTGTTACCGCGACGGGGCCGACAGCGTGGCGTGGCATGGCGACACGATCGGGCGCAGCAGCTCCGAGGACACCATGGTCGCGATCGTCAGCCTGGGCGCCACCCGCACGTTCGCCATGCGGCGCCGCGGCGGCGGGCGGGCGCTGCGGCTGCCGCAGGCGCACGGGGACCTGCTGGTGATGGGCGGGTCGTGCCAGCGCACCTGGGAGCACGCCGTGCCGAAGACGGCGCTGCCGGTCGGCCCGCGCGTCAGCATCCAGTTCCGGCCGCGCGGCGTGCGCTGAGCCGGTCCGACGCGGCGGACAACCGGATGCGTTTCAGCCCCGGATGGCGGCCACGGCCCTGGTGAGCAGGTCACGGGCCCGTTGGGTGTCGACCGGGGCCACCGGCTGGCCGGGGATCACCAGCGGGTTGGCGATGACGACCACCTGGTAGTCGCCGAAGTGGGCGGAGAAGTCGTAGAGCTCGCCGGCGCGGGGCGGGCCGGCGGGCGCGAGGGCCTGCAGCACCTGGTGCACGCCCAGCGTCCGCGCGCCCTCGATGTGCGGCGCGTCGACAACCTGCACGCCGCCGCGCACCTGCGGCCCGGTGAAAGTCACCTTCGCGCAGTCCTTGCCGGGGTCGTCGACCGGCAGCTCCTTCGACGTCTCGAGGGCGATGACCACGAACCGGTTGCCCTTGCCCTCGGCGGACACCGCGGCCATGTTGCCCTGCAGGTCGGCCGGCAGCTGGGGTCCCGCCGCGACTTTCGCGCAGTTGGCGGGGTCGAAGGTCAGGCCGTCGGGCAGCCTGCGGGCGGCCAGCAGCTTGGGGTCGATGCCCCGTTCGCTGATGTCGGTGACATGGAACTCGGGCCCGAAGCTGGCCTTGACGTCGGAGACCTTGTTGATGTCGACCCTGGCGGAGCTCCCCGATGAGCAACCGGCGAGCAGGCACACAGCCGCCACCGTGAGCAACACCTTCGACATCGGGCCTCAATCTACCCAAGCGGGTCGCTCAGCCGCGCAACGTGGACACGGTTTTGACCAGAAGGTCGGCGGCGAATTGCGCCGGCAGCGCCGGTTGCACGGATCCGGGATCGGTGGTGAGCGTGGTGAACGCGTAGTAGTTGCCCAGGTAGGCGATGAACGTGTATGTGCGCGAATCGATTTCGGTGCCCGCCTCGACCGACGAGCGGATGTCGCTGACCATGCCCAATGTCGCGGCCCCGTCGATGTGCGGCGCGTCGGCGTGGCGCACCGCCGCGGTGGTGTGTTCGTCGGCCAGGCTCCACTGCGCGCACGTCGCCAGCAGGTCTTGCGGAAAATCCACGGGTCCCGGCAAAGCGACCACCACCGCGTCGACGATCCCGCCGCCGCCCGACCCGGACAGGCCCTGCGCCGACTGGTCGCCGCCCTCCCCCGGATCGGCCAGCCGCGCACAGCCGAGCGGCTTGGCGCGGGCGTCGGCCTCCAGGTGCCAGATCACCCGCGGGTTGGCGCCGCTGGGGATCCCGGTGGTCACCTCGTATCCGGGCGGCAGGTCGCGCACCACCCGTTTGATGTTGGCCGGGGTGATCGTGGCGGAGGCCGGCGGCGCCGATCTGGTGGGGCTGGCCGAGGGCGGGGGCGGGTGCGGGTGCCCGCAGCCGGCCAGCAGCGCCGCGAGCGCGGGAAGCACTGCCGGGCCCCACCTGAACGGCCGCATGCGGAGTTCATAGCACAGCGGCGGGGCGGTGCCGGCCCGCCCACGCCGCCGGCGTCAGCCGACCGCCTCGATCACCTGCCGGGCGACGCGCTGGATCTGATCGGCGACGTCGCGGCGGAGCTTGAGGTCGCGCCGGCGCGGCACGTCGATGACGGTGGTGATGACCCCGACGTCCTCGCGGCGCCACACCGCGCCGTAGCGGTCCATGATGACGCGCATCGGCAAGTTATCGGAAAGCATTCGCGCCGAGAACCTTTCGACGCCGTCGATGCTGGCGGCGATCGACAGCGCACCGATCAGGAAGCTGCCGATGCCGCGGCCCTGGTAGGCGTCGGCCACCATGAAGGCGATCTCGGCGACGGTCGGGTCGTGTTCGTCGCGCACGAACCGGGCGTCGGCCACCGGGTCGTCCCCATCGGTCACCACCCACACGAAGTGGTCGACGTAGTCGACCTCGGACAGGTAGTGCATCAGCGCGGGGCTGGGCCGCCGGGCGGTCATGAAGCGCCGGTACAGCGTCTCGTTGGAGAACCGGATGTGCCCGCGCACCGTCCGCTCGTCGTCGCCGGGCAACACCGGCCGCAACAGCAGCCGGGTGCCGTCGCGCACCCGGATCGGGATCGGGGTGATGAACCCGGCGAGGCGTTGCCGCACCGTGCGCAGCAGCCGCGGCAGCACGCCGGGGATGTGGATCAGCCGGGTGAACGCATCGTTATCGCCGATCCAGCCGGTCAGCGGCTCGGCGGTGGTGACCGTCGCGATGCGGGGAATGTCGCGCAGCAGGGCGATCTCGCCGATGATGGTGCCCGCGGTCGCCTCGCCGACCGCCACCACGCCGTCGGACCCCACGTGGTGGATCTCGGCGCTGCCCGTGGCGATCAGCAGGAACGACACCGCCTGCTCGCCCTGGCGCATCAGCACCTGCCCCGCCGCGGCGAACAGCGGCATCAGGCGCCCCGCCAGCGGGGCCAGCTCGTCGAGGGGACATCCCTTGAAGATGTCCATCGTGGCCAGCTCGTCGGCCCGCGCGCCGGTCAGTCCGACCACTGTGACAACCCGCCCGCCCCCGCAGCGCGGCCTCGAGCCGCGCGTCGCAGTGACCGCTGTGTCATGACCTGCCCGCCTGCGTTGCCGTCGTCTTCTGCGCCAGGCCCGACGTTCCTGGACGCGCTCGGATGTTGCCCAGGTTATGAGCAGGGTCGCGGCCCCGGCAAGGATGCGAGGTGACACGGTTTCGCCGCGCGTCGTGTCCGACGGCGGCGTCGGGCATGATGAGCGGGTGAGCGCCGCTCATCGTCCCCGGATCCGGGTGGGCGACGTCTCATTCGACGCGCTGACTCAGCAGCAGGTCGTCGACGTGGTGCGCAAGGAGTGGGCCGCCGGTCAGGGCGGCTCGATCACCCCGGTCAACGTCGACGTGGCCCGCACGGCCGCCCGCGACGCCGGCCTTGCCGATTTGATCGCCCGCGCGTCGGTGGTGGTCGCCGACGGCATGCCGCTGGTGTGGGCCGCGCGCATCCAGGGCGACCCGCTACCCGAGCGGGTCGCCGGCTCATCGCTGATCTTCGCGCTGTGCGAGGCGGCGGCGGCCGACGGGAAGTCGGTCTATCTGTTCGGCGGCGCCGACGGGATCCCGGACCGCGCGGGCGCGGCGCTCGCGGCCCGATTCGGCACGCGGATCGCCGGCACGCTGTCGCCCGAGTTCGGCTTCGACCGCACTCCGGAGGGAACCCGCCGGGCCGTCGCGGCCCTGGCCGCCGCCGCCCCCGATCTGGTGTTCGTCGGGCTCGGGTTTCCCCGGCAGGAGCGTCTCATCGAGTCGCTGCGCGCCGAGTTGCCCGACGCCTGGTTCTTGGCCTGCGGCGGCGGCATCGCGATGGCCGCCGGCGCGGTCCGCCGGGCGGCGCCGGTCATCCAGCGGCTGGGTTTCGAGTGGCTGCACCGGCTGGCGCTCGAGCCGCGGCGGCTCGCGCGCCGCTACCTGCGCGATGACCTGCCGTTCGCGCTCGCCCTGATGGCCCGCTCGGTGGCCCGGCGCTTCACCCGGCGCTGACGCCGATCCCGTTGCCGGCCAAGATGAGTCGCACGGCGGCGGCCAGGTCCTCGACCACGGCATCCGCGGCTTCCGGTGCGGCCGGCGCGCCGGCCGGGCGCAGCAGAATGGTGCCCGCGCCGGCGGCGCGCCCGGCGGCCACGTCGGCGGGGCTGTCCCCGACCATGACGGACTCGGCCAAGTCCAGGCCGTGCTCGCGGGCGGCGCGAAACAGCATGCCCGCCAGGGGCTTTCGGCAGTCACAGCTGTCCGCCGCGTGGGGGCAGTGATACGCGGCGTCCAGGTGCGCGCCCTCCTCGGCGAGCAGCTGCGTCAGGCGTTCCTGCACGGCGTCGAAGCCCGCCGGGTCCGCCGACGGCCCGGACAGCCACCGCTGGTTGGTCACCAACACGGTCCGCAGGCCGGCGGCGTTCAGGGCCGCCACCGCCCGGGCCGCGCCCGGCAATAGCACCAAATCGGTTGCGCGCGTGACGTATTCGCCTTCGTCGGCTTTGACGTTGATAGTGCCGTCGCGGTCCAGGAAGACGGTGCGGACGCTGCGCGGGCCCATCGTCAGGATGGTCTGGGAAACAGCGCCGCTTCGACCATCTCGCAGATCGAGTGACCCAGATGCAGGCACGCCTCCTGGATGCGGCCGGTGTCGTGGCTGGGCACCCGAATGCACAGCCGCGCCACGTCGGCCACCTTGCCGCCGCGGGCTCCGGTGAGCGCGACGGTGCACATGCCGGCCCGGTCCGCGGCCTCGAGCGCGCGCACGACGTTCGCCGAGTTGCCGGAGGTGGTCAGGCCCACCACCACGTCGCCGGGGCGGCCGGCGGCGAGCACCTGGCGGGCGAACACCTCGTCGTAGCAGTAGTCGTTGCCGATCGCGGTCATCGCCGCGGTGGCGTCGGGCAGGCTGAACGCGGCCAGGCCCGGGCGGTCGAACGCGAAGCGGCCCATCAACTCCGCCGCCAGATGTCCGGCGTCCTGCGCGGAGCCGCCGTTGCCGAGGAAGATCACCTTGCCGCCCGCGCGCAGGCAGTCGATCATCCGTTGCGCGACCTCGACGGTCCGCGCGGCGAAATCGCCGTCGAGCATCTGCTGTTTGACGGCGATCGTCTCCGCCAGTCGCTGCCGGACCAGCCCGGCGTCCGGAGCGACGACGTCGGACATGCTCACGCCTGCCATGTGGTCAATCCCTTGCTCTCGAAGGCGAATTCGGTGATGGTGGCCCCCGCGGACTCCAACGCCTCGATCAGGCGGTGCTTCTTGGCGAAGTCGCAGAACAGCAGGATGTAACCGCCACCGCCGGCCCCGGTGAGCTTGCCGCCCAGCGCGCCGTTTCGGGTGGCCACGTCGTAGAGCTCGTCGATGCGCGCGTTGGTGATGTAGGGCGACATGCGTTTCTTCTCGTTCCACGCCTCGCCGAGCAGCGCGCCGAATTCGTTGAGCTGGCCGGTGAGCAGCGCGGCCTTCATCGCGACGGCCAGTTCCTTCTGCGCCCGCAGACCCGCCAGGGTGTCGCCGGAACCCGTTGTGGCGCGCCGAGTTTGGTCCTCGATCACGCGCGCGGAGTCCCGGGTGATGCCGGTGTAGCAGAGCAGCAGGCTCAGCTCGAGCTCGAAGGCGGTCTCGTCGCGAATGCGCAACGGGTTGACGATCACCCGGTCGGTGAACTCGATGAAGTTGAACCCGCCGAACGTCGCGGCGTACATGTCCTGCATGCCGCCGGCGATGCCGAGGTCTTCGCGTTCGATGGCGCAGGCCAGCTGCGCGGTCTCGTATTCCCCCATCGGCACCCGGTAGTGCTCGGCGAGCAGGCCGGTCAGCGCCACCATCATCGTCGACGACGAGCCCAACCCCGAGCCCGGCGGCGCGCTGGACCGCAGCACCAGGTCGTAGCCGTCGGTGCCGTCGCGGCCGAATCTGCGGACGGCGGCCTTGATCAGATCGAGGCTGCCGTCGTAGAGGATTTCACTGTCAAGCGTCATCTCGTGCGTGGTCTTGAAGTCCACCGACTCGATGCTGACCCGGCGATCGGTCCGCGGGACGAGCGACCCCTGGGCGTAGCGGTCGATGGTCGCCGACAGCACGCAGCCACCCTCGGTGGTCGGGAAGGGCGGCACATCGGTCCCGCCTCCGGCGAACGAGATCCGCAACGGCGCGCGGGCGCGGATTCGTGGCCTGGCCATGAAGGTCCTTCCGACTCAGCATCGCTTCGGGGGCCGTCATGTCCGCGCGGCCAGCATCGCTCGCCGCGAAGCGTAGCAGCGTGACCAGCGACGTCGGCCGGTTTTGCCGAAACGACCGTGGGCTACACCGCGTCGCGAGTGGCCTGCAGCACGAAGTCGACGACGATTCCGGCCATGTCATCGATTGCGTGGCGGGCGATCACCTCATAACCGTGGGTGCTCAGCGTGGGCAGGCACAGCAGGCCGGCCCGCGGGGTCAGGCCGTTGGCCTTGGAGTGCGAGGCGTCGGACTCGAAGGCGCCGAGCGCGGCGGCCTGTGGTGACAGGCCGCGGTCGGTGGCGATCTGCATCAGCCGGTCGGCGACGTCCTTGTCGTAAATGCACAGGGCGTCGCTGTAGCCGACGATCGGGCCGCCGGCGACGCTGGTCGCGTATTCGCGTTCGGTGGGCCCGACCTCCAGCGCCAAGGTCAGCGCGCCGGGCAGCGACGCGCTGGCGTACGAGCCGCCCACCCCGCCGATCTCCTCGTTGGTGGTGCAGACCAGGTAGACATCCTCGGCGGGCCGCGCGCCGCGGTCGTGCAACTCCCGCGCGGCGCGCAGCAGGGCGGTGACCGCCGCGCGGTCGTCCAGGAAGTAGCACCCGACGTAATCCCCCACGTCGACCAGCGTTCGCTTGCTGCGGTCGACGCACACGCGCGTCCCGGCCCGCACTCCCGCGGCCGTCAGCTCGTCGACGCTGCGGCCGGTGAAGACGTAGACGTGATCCCAATCCAGCGACCGGTCGCCCTGGTCGGGTTTGGTCTCCCAGATCCGCTGGCTCTCCTGCGTGGTGTGCTCGGACCCCAAAGTGAGTACGGCCGTGAGGGTTTCGTGCTGGCCCAGCACGGCGACGGGGCCGAGACCGAAGTTGCCGGGGTACATGGTGCCCAGTTGCGTCAAATGCAGCGAGCCGTCGGGCTCGACGCGCTTGACCAACATCGACAGCTCGTCCATGTGCGCCATCACCCGCGTCCCGGCGCCGGGGCCCGCGGTGTGTTTGAGCCGGTGGGTGTGGTCGCGCGGCGCCCCGCCGGCGCCGACGAAGCCGATCAGGTTGCCGGCGTCGTCGGTCCACATGTCGTCGACGAGCGGTTGGAGTTCGCGGGCGCACACCGCCCGCACGGCGTCCTCTTGCCCGCAGGGCCCGTAGGCGAACAGCAATTCCTGCAGCAGGCCGTCGGTGGCGTCGCTCTCACCGCTCGTCATGGGGTCCTTTCCGTCGTGGCGCCGGGTCGACACTTCAGACCAGTACCCAGATCCGCCGCCGGCGACGCCGCTAGCTTCCGGCCGAGCGTTTGCGCGCCGCGGCCGAACGCGGCGGACGGCCCCGCAGGTGCTCGCGGACGCGGCCCATGATGTCGCCCAGCGCGCGCACGTCCCGGTCCGACAGCGCGGCGAAGAGCAGATCGTGGATCACCTGCACGTGGCCGGGCAGCACCCTGGCGACCCGCTGCCGCCCGGCATCGGTGATGTCGACCGCCGTCGCGCGTTGATCGTGCGGGCTCGCCGCGCGGGTGATCAGGCCCGCCCGCTCCAGCAGCCCCGCCTGATGGGTGAGGCCGCTGCGGCTGTAGACCAGGCGATCGGCGAGGTCGGTCATGGTGAGCGAGCGCCCGGCGTCGGCCAGGGTGGCCAGGATTTCGAACTGCACGTAGCTCAGGTCGCCGTCGGCGCGCAGCTGCCCCTGCACGGCGTACTGGATCAGGCTCGCCGACTCGGTCAGGGCGAAGTAGGTGCGCAGTTGCTCGGGCCCGAGCGCATCGGCCATAGCTTCAGCGTAAAGCTTCGATGTCGAAGCATTGTGCCCAGCGTCACGCTCTGGCGCGGAATCGCTTCGAATTCGAAGCAGTTGCAGCAAGGGTAACCGCTTCGAATTCGAAGCACATACCAGGGAGGCGATCATGAAGGCAGTGCGTTACCACCGCTACGGCGGCAGCGAGGTTTTGGAATACGCGGAGGTCGAGCGCCCGACACCGGGACCGGGCCAGGTGTTGGTCAAGGTGGCCGGCACGTCGTTCAACCAGGTGGACGCCGGGATTCGCGGCGGTTACCTGGCCCAGGAGTTCGCCATCACGTTGCCGCACATCCCCGGCATCGACGTCGCCGGCACGGTCGCCGCGCTGGGCGAGGACGTGCGGGGTTGGCAGCTCGGGGACGCGGTGGTGGCCCTCCTGCCGATGGAGTCCGACGGCGCCGCCGCCGACTACGTGCTCGCACCGGCCGACGCGCTGGCGGCGGCCCCCAGGACGGCGCCCCTGGCCGAGGCGGCCGCGCTGCCCACGGCCGCTTTGACGGCATGGCAGGCGCTGTTCGACATCGCGGGACTGACGGCCGGACAGACCGTCCTGATCAACGGTGCCGCCGGAGCGGTCGGTGGCTACGCGGTTCAGCTCGCGAAGCAGGCGGGCGCCACCGTCACCGCGACCGCGAAACCGGACAGCGCCGAGCGGCTTCGCGGTTACGGCGCCGACCGCATCGTCGGCTACATCGACTACGCGGCCGCCCCGGTCACCATCGACGGCCAACCGTTCGATGTGATCCTCAACGTGGTGAGCACCACGCCGGAGCAGACGGCGGCCCTCGTGGCGGCGGTGGCCGACGGCGGCATTCACGTCGGCACCATGACGGCCGGGCAGCCGGATCCCGGGCGCAGCGTGCGCGCCGAGCGGGTGTTCGTGCGCAGCGACGCAACGCAATTGGCCGGCCTGGTCAGCCGCGTCGACGCCGGACAGTTGCGCATCCACGTCGCCGAGCGCCGGCCACTCGCGGCGGCAGCGTCCGTGCACGACGACGCCGACGCCGGGCGGCTACCCGGCAAGACGATCCTGATTCCCGCGAACGAATAGAGCTGCGCCACGACGGTTCTGACGACAGACGCTCCGCCCCGTCGGCGCCCCGCCGGCGGGGCGGACGCGTGCCGACATCCGGCTAGGCCGTGGTGTCCCTGGCGCCCAGACGCAGGTGCTCGATGTGATAGACGGCCTCGTCGAGCAATTGCGCGACGTGGTTGTCATAGAGGCGGTAGACGATGTTGCGACCGCTGCGGTCACCGGAGACCAGGCCGAGCGCGCGCAGCAACCGCAGCTGGTGCGATACCGCCGGTTGTTCCATTCCGACCGCCGTCGACAATTCGCCGACCGAACACGGCGACTGGCGCAGCCGCGTCAGGATCATCAGCCGGTTGGGCGAGGCGAGGGCCTGCAGCGTCTCGGCGATCTTGCCCGCCGACGCCGCGTCGAGTGCTGCCGGCGGCGTGACCCGGCCGTCCACCCCGTGTCCCATCGCTCCATTGAAGCACGTCACACCATTGCGCACGATACATGAAGACCTTTACATGTATACATGCTTTCGATGGATGCCACCGCCGCGCCCTCGACGCGCAGACCCACCGCACCGATGCCCCGCCCCCGGGCGCTGTGGGCGGTCCCGTCGGCCCGCTGGGCGTTTGCCGCGCTGCTGTTGTTCCTCGCCGGAATCGCGGTCCAGCTGTGCGGCGGGCCGCCGTGGCTGTGGTGGTCCCTGTACCTGGCGTGCTATGCCAGCGGCGGCTGGTCCCCTGCGTCAGAAGGGCTGCGAGCGTTGCGGTTTCGCACCCTCGACGTCGACCTGTTGATGGTCGTCGCCGCGATCGGCGCGGCCGCCATCGGGCAAGTCATGGACGGCGCTCTGCTGATCGTCATCTTCGCCACCTCCGGGGCCTTGGAGGACGCGGCCACCAGGCGCACCGAGGACTCGGTGCGGGGACTGCTCGACCTTGCACCCGACCGGGCCACCCGCCTCGCTGACGACGGCACCGAGACCGTCGTCGACGCCGAACGCCTTTGCGTCGGCGACCTCGTCGTCGTCCGTCCCGGGGAGCGGGTCTCCGCCGACGGCGTCGTCGCCGGCGGGTCCTCGGACGTCGACCAGTCGTCGGTCACCGGGGAGCCGTTGCCCGTCGGCAAGACCGCGGGCGAGGAAGTCTTCGCGGGCACGCTGAACGGAATGGGGATGCTGCGCGTGCGCGTCACGCGGGATCCGTCGCAGACCGTCGTCGCGCGCATCGTCGCCCTGGTCGCCGAGGCGTCCGCCACGAAGGCGCGGACCCAGCTGTTTATCGAAAAGGTCGAGCAGCGTTACTCGGTGGGCGTGGTGGCGGCGACCCTCGGGCTGTTCGCGGTGCCGCTGCTGTGCGGCTCCGGCCTGCAGGCCACGCTGCTGCGCGCCATGACTTTCATGATCGTCGCGTCCCCGTGCGCGGTGGTGCTGGCGACCATGCCGCCGCTGCTCTCGGCGATCGCCAATGCCGGCCGCCACGGCGTGCTAATCAAATCGGCGGTGGCCATGGAGCACCTCGGCGACGTCGGCGTGGTCGCCTTCGACAAGACCGGCACGCTCACCACCGGCACGCCGCGGCTGACCAGCGTCGCGCCCGCCGACGGCCGGTCCGGCAAGGACGAGGTGCTGCGGATCGCCGCCGCCGCAGAGCATTTCAGCGAGCATCCGCTGGGCAACGCCATCTGCGCGGCCGCCCGCCGGCGGGGCCTCGCGGTGCCGCAACCCGACGAGTTCGTGGCGATGCCGGGCAGCGGGGTGCGCGCCGGCGTGGACGGCCACGTGGTCGAGGTGATCAGCCCGCGAGGGTTGGCTGACGACGCCGCCGTCGACGCGTTGCAGGCGGCCGGGGCGACCGCCGTCGTGGTGACCGTCGACGGCCGGCGGGTGGGCGTGCTCGGCCTCGACGACACCGTACGGCCGGACGCCGCGCACGTGGTGCGGGCCGTCGCCGCGCTGACGTCGGCTCCCCCGGTCGTGCTCACGGGGGACAACCGCCGGGCCGCGGCGCGCCTGGCCGCGCATCTGGGGGTCGACGACGTCCGCGCCGACCTGTTGCCCGACGGCAAGGTCGCGGCGGTCCGCGAGTTCGAGGCTAGCGGCCTTCGGGTGCTGCTGGTCGGTGACGGCGTCAACGATGCCCCGGCGATGGCGGCCGCGCACGCGTCGATCGCCATGGGTCGCGGCGGCGCCGACCTGGCGCTGGAGACGGCCGACGCCGTCACCGTGCGCGACGACCTGATGACGATTCCCGCGGTGATCACGTTGGCGCGGCGCGCGCGGCGCGTCGTCGTCGCCAACCTGGCCATCGCCACGACGTTCGTCACCGCGTTGGTGGCCTGGGACCTGCTCGGACACCTCCCGCTGCCCCTGGGCGTGGCGGGTCACGAGGGCTCCACAATCCTCGTCGCGCTCAACGGGTTACGGCTGCTGGGCGAGCGCGCCTGGCGGGAACCGTCTCGGCGTCCTCACGAGACGGTCGGCGGCTAGCGGCTTGTCGTGGGAGAGGCTGATAAAGCGGAAACCTCGCGAAACAACCCTCTTCTTGAGCGGTGACGGTCTGGCTTCGGGTTGTTCCTATAGGACTCGGTTCAGCCCCTCCGGCATCGAGTGTGCTCCCCCACTCGTCCCAAACCGTAGCCGGCGACTCACACCGTTCACTTCCTGACATAGCTCTTCGTTTGGTGGCCGACCACCGGCTATGTCGATGATCGCGAAATGTTTTGCTGTGCAACGGTATACGCGGTGAAGCGTCGGCCCGCTGCGGCGGCGCCGAGCGGAGCGGGCCGGACGCCCCGGCGCCGGCCCGCTCCCGTCAATTGGCTCACACGTCGATCGTCTGGCTGACGTAGTTCTCCCATGTCGCGAGCTGACCGGCGTCGACCAGCAGACCCTGGTAGTCCGGGTCGGCGGTGAGGCTCTGCTGAATCTGGCCATAGCTTGCCCAGTCGTCGGCCGTGCTCAGCAGGCCGAGTGAGTTGGTGCCTTGCCCGCCGACCACGTTGACCAGCGCCGTGGCGTTCTGCGCGCCGTGCTTCTTGGCGAGGTCCATGGCGCGCTTCAGTTGCTTGTGGATGTCATCCCACGCCACACCTTGATTCGGGTGGATGATGGTGGTTGCGACGATAGTCACGGTCGACTCCTTTGCTGTGGTTTCAACACTCGAAAGGTAAGCACCATGGCGTGAGCGTTGCCTCAGCCGAACGGATGAGATCACTACCTCATTCGCGCACCGGGGCGCGGCCGCCCCGGGTGCGATGTCGCTGCGCCGCAGAGCGCTTCAACGTGCCAGGCTTTCATGCGGATCCGGGCGCGGTGTCCGTCCGGCCGCGGCCGGGCGGGCCACCCCTCGGTGCCGCATTGAGGTGGTCGCTGTCGGCGGCGACGCCGGCGGTGACGTTCAGCCTCGCCACCTCCAACTCTCGGCTCGCCAACAGCTCCTCGACGCACGCGGCCGACGCGCCCACATATGTGCTGTCCAGGTCGATGTCGGTCGCCACGCACCAGGCGTGGTCGTCGGGCCACCACAGGTTGGCCGACCGATGGCTGTGTCCTAAGAATCCCAACGATTGGGCTGCCGCGGAGAGCGGACCACGAGCCAACCAGTATTCGCGCTGCGGCAGCGAGAAGATCGGCCGCTCATCGAACGCGGGGTCAAGGTCGGCGAAACCCCACCACACCGCAAACCAGCACCGGTCGGCGGTCGTGGTGTGTCGTGCCAGCACTTCAGCCAACATCGCGGCCGTCCCCGCGGGCAGCGAGCCCACCTCTGGCGCTTCGTCGAAGAGTCCCGGCTGTGTTGCGCAATAAGCCTTTTCGTAACGCGAGGCATAGCCGATCAGCCGAGTGAATTGCATCAGCGGGTGCGCAACTTTGCCGTTGACGCGCGCGATCTGGTCCCAACGCACCTGTTTCGCGCCGTGGTGAGCCGGGTGGAAGACCCGCGCGTAGGCGGCGAACGTGTCAGGAAGCAGCGATTCGACGTTGTAGGCGAAACGGCGCACCGTTTCGGTCAACCACGCCGCCGGGCCGACGTCGTCGACGACGTCCACCGCGCCGACGGTCACCATGGCACCCACCGTAGCGCGGCGCGGTCGCCAGCCGACACCAGCCGCGCCTGCCGGGAATAGTTGTGGCGACAGTCAGTTCCGTCCGCACTGGGTCGTTGGCCGTCCGCAGCGATCCGTCGAAGAAAGCGCCGGTCACAATGCCGTCGACGTTGTCGACGCAAACTCGAGCCCTTGCCGAAGGCGAGGTGGTCATCACGGTTGTTGGCCACCAGGACCGAGCCGGCCCGTGCTTGGGCCACCTTCGTGGCGCCCGTCGAGCTCGGCGACGGGTCCACCGGAATTGTTGGGTTTGGCGACTATGGGCTCGGGGTTGTGCGTCGGCGGCACCGGCTCAGAAGCTGCACACCGAGTCACGGCACGTCTGATTCGCGGCCAAAAGCGCCGAGCGAGAAGCGGATTGGGCGGATCGCCGATTATCCGAGCCACCAGGTCCGCATCGGAGAGCTGGGGATGATGTGCGAGCCGGCATGGCCGGTCCCGCCGGTAACGAAAACGCGCATGAGACTTCCCTTTTCGAGGTTGGTGTGTTGGTCAGTCGAGGACGGTGACGCCCAGCGCAAAACTGCTGTCTCGCAGGGCGTGATTCAACAGACTTATTTCCAGCAGGCCCGCGTACTCGAGCGCCCGCGCCAGGGGCAGCGGGCCGGCGTCCAGCGGGCGCAGGCCAAGGCTTTCGACGAAGGCCGACACCCTCGTCTTCGCCTGCGCGTCATCACCTGCGAGGAACACGTCCAGGGAGCGGCCGTCGGCCATGCCAGCGGTCAGAACGTTGCCGAATACGGTGTTGAAGGCCTTGATGACGTGCGCGCCGGCGGGGGCGGCCTTCGCGATTTGCTGCGCGGCGGAACTGCCCTCGGGGGTGACGAGGCCCGTCATGTCGGCAGAGACGGGGTTGGTGATGTCGACGATGACCTTGCCGCTCAGGGCATCCCCGTACTCGCCGATCACGTCGACGGCGCTGGCATAAGGCACGGCGAGGATGACGATGTCCCCTACCGGGGCGGCTCCGGCGGTGCCGACGGTGGCGCCGTCGAGCCCGGCCGCCATCTTGTTCGCCTTCGTCGAGTCGCGGCCGATGATCTCCACGGCGTTGCCGCCGGCAACCGCGCGTTCGGCCAAGGCGCGGGCCATGTCGCCCGTGCCGATGATGCTGATGCTGCTCACGCGTCCTCCTTTGGTTGATAACCCAGTATGTTGATGTCTCAACCATAACCATTGGATGAGACGTCAACCAAGCGCGGTAAGGTGACCGCTGATGGAACCGAAGTGGCTGAATCCCGACGAAGACCGCGCGTGGCGTGCGTTCGTGTTCGCGCAACGACAGCTCGTCACGCGCCTCAATCGGAGCCTGCAGGAGATGGGCCTGTCCGGCCCCGACTACGACGTCCTCGTCGTGCTGTCGGCGGTGGCCGGGAACCGCATGCGCGCCCGCGATCTTTCCCTCGCGCTGGATTGGGAGAAGAGCCGCCTGTCGCACCAGCTGCGGCGCATGCAACAGGACGGGCTGATCAGCCGGGAGCTTAATCCCGACGACGCCCGCAGCACCGTCGTTGCGCTACTGCCGGCCGGACGCGCCGCCATCGAAAGGGCCGCACCACGGCACGTCGAGGACGTCCGCCGGCATTTCATCGACCTGTTCACACCGGCCGAGCTCGCCACCATCGCCACCCTCAACGAACGAATCATGCGCCACCTGGCCACGCCCGACGGCCAAGCCGTCTGATGCCTGGCCGCCGTTCGGCAGTCCGAATGAGCGCCCGAGGCAGGCTTGACAACCGCGGGTCCCGGCGGGAGCCATGGGGGTTCGAAAGACCGCTGAGGAAGCTACTGCGGACGCTAGCTTCTGTTGTATCCGTTCGCGGGAGGGGCGGCACTGCGGGTTCGGCATCACGCGGCCCTGTCACGGGTGGCGGAGAATCGCCCCCTCAAGGCCAGCGAAACGTAGACCAGGGCTACCAGGACCGGGACTTCGATAAGGGGGCCGACGACACCGGCAAGCGCCTGTCCCGAGGTGGCCCCGTACGTCGCGATGCATACCGCGATGGCCAATTCGAAATTGTTGCCCGCAGCCGTGAACGCCAACGTGGCGGTGCGTTGATATCCGAGGCCGATAGCTACTCCCAGCAGGTACCCGCCACCCCACATGATGGCGAAGTAGGCCAACAACGGGATCGCGATGCGAAGTACGTCGAGTGGCCGGCTGGTGATCTGGTGTCCTTGCAACGCAAAGAGAATGACGATGGTGAACAGCAGCCCGTAGAGCGCCCATGGTCCGATTCTGAGGAGGAACGAGGACTCGTACCAGTCGCGTCCTTTGGTGTTCTCGCCGAAGCGTCGAGTGAGGTATCCGGCCGATAGGGGGATGCCGAGGAAGACGAGGGCGGATTTGGCGACCTGCCAGGGCGAGGCGCTGATGGTGCTTTGCGGCAGGCCAAGCCAGCCAGGTAACACCGAGAGGTAGAACCAGCCGAGGACGCCGAACATGATGACCTGGAACAGTGAATTCAGCGCGACGAGCACGGCGGCGGCTTCTCGGTCGCCACAGGCAAGGTCGTTCCACATGATCACCATCGCGATGCAGCGCGCCAAGCCCACGATGATTAGACCGGTGCGGTAGTCCGGGAGATCTGGCAGCAGCAGCCACGCCAACGTAAACATCAGCGCGGGGCCGACGAGCCAGTTGAGGATGAGTGAGCTTGCGAGCAGTCTGCGGTCGCCGGTCACGGTGCTCAGCCTGCCGTAACGGACCTTGGCGAGAACCGGGTACATCATCACCAATAGGCCGATGGCGATGGGCAGCGAGATACCGTCAATCTGAACGTGATTCAGGGCGGTGTTGAGTCCTGGGATGAGTCTTCCGAGCAGTAGACCGGTAGCCATCGCAAGGCCAATCCACACCGGCAGGAGTTGATCGAGCCGCGATAGCTTCTCCGCGACCGCAGGCGGCGTCTCTCGTTCTGTTCGCTGGCTCACGATTCGTCTGTTGCGTGGTCGCTGGTTAATGCGGTGCAGCAGGCGCTGATGGTGCCAGGCCCGTTGGCAAGTGCGGTGGAGTCAGTGCCGAACGACTCGGAGTCAGTGAGGACGGTGTACACCTCCCACTTCTCGCCCGCGGGTCCGGTCACCCATACCTTGTCCTGGGCGGCAAAGCAGCAGGTTGTTTCAAGTTCCTCTTCGGTGAAGAGGCCTTCGTCGGTCAGGCGGGCGATCTCGGAGTGCACGGCATCGCTGGACTCCACCTCGATGCCGAGATGGTTGAGACTCCCACCGTGGCCAGGGTTTTCGATGAGGACGAGCTTCAAGGGCGGTTCGGTGACCGCGAAGTTCGCGTAGCCCGGTTTGATTTTGGCGGGGGCGGCATTGAACAGCTTGGAGTAGAACGCGATGGCCTCGTCAAGGTCGTCCACGTTGAGTGCGAGTTGGGTGCGGGACATGACGGGTTCCCCTTACCTCTGTGGCTTATGTCGAACTACCGACTACGCCGATCCTGCCACCTCTTCGATATAAGTCAACCTTGTGGCAGGATGGCGACATGCCCAAGACGTTGCCGGCGGTGGATATGTCCGCGCCCGTGTGCTGTTCACCGGTCGCCGCCGGTCCGGTCGACGACGAAGCGGCCTTGGCGATTGCGTTGCGCCTCAAGGCGTTAGCAGACCCGGTGCGGGTCAAGTTGGTGTCGCTGTTGTTCAGTTCGGAGGCGGGTGAGGTTTGTAGTTGCGATCTCGCATCGGCGGTGGAACTGAGCGAATCGACAGTGAGCCATCACCTGTCCCAACTACGCCGTGCAGGTTTGGTCGAGTCCGAACGTCGCGGGATGAATGTGTATCACCGACCCCGCCGCGACGCACTCGTCGCGCTGTGCACCGTGCTCGATCCGAACTGCTGTCGCTAGCCGCGACGGAGCTACGTCCGAGCCCTAGCGTCCGCCGTCGTGCGGTTCATGCACGCGTCGGGCCCAGTCAGGGCAGGACTGAACTTGAGCGCATCGACCAGCTCTGCGATCGCCTGCTGGCCCTGACCAGTTACGACAGCTTCCGAGAAGCAGGTTTCCAGGTGGTTGTGCAACATCACCCTGTTGGTGCGCTCCAATGCTGACTGCACCGCGGAAATCTGCTTCATCACGTCCACGCAGTACGCGTCGGATTCCAGCATCCTGATGATCCCGTCGAGATGGCCCCGCGCAGTTTTGAGCCGACCCAGTGCAGCCTGCTTCTTGGCGGTCAACTCCTCCGACATCATCGTCTCCTTCCAGCGGCCTCCCAGCCGCCCCGGCATCGCGGTAAGCCATCGCCTACGCTACCCCACCCCACCCCCGGTGGGGTAGCATGGCCGCGTCTTATCCCGATACGAGAGGCCTTAGTCATGGCAGATACGACGGATGTCGCGCAACCAACCGACGACTCGGTCACCCCACCATCAGCCAAGCCCAATTACCAGTCGAGCCGCCTGAACCGGGCCGTGGCGTGGGTCGGCGTCGTCGCTGGCGGATTGTTCATCGTCGCCGCGATCTTTCTCTCGGGCTTCTTCCTCGATTGGAGCGAGCACGCGCATATGCAGATGGGAATGGGGCGTATGCCTGCGGCTCACGCAGCGAAGGACTGCTGTGCCGACATGAAACCGGGTGAGATGAACCCAGGAGCAATGGGACCCAACACGATGGATCCGAAGTCAGGGCGCTAAGGCGCGAACGGGCGGCAGCGGTAGTCGGAAACGGCACTCCCGCCGGATCCGACCCCACCGCACAACAGTTAGTCCACGTGTTCGGCTGCGGACCGGCTTGGATGCGGCGATCGAACCTCTTGCGGACCGCGCAGCTTCCGTGTAGCTCAACTGAGCCCTGACCTGGTCAAACTGTGTGGAGCTAAGGGGATTCGAACCCCTGACCTACTCGATGCGAACGAGTCGCGCTACCAACTGCGCCATAGCCCCTGATCGCTAGCAGGCTACCAGTCGAGCCGCCCAGCGCCGAAACCCGAGCCCTATTCGCCGACGGCGCGGGGCAGGTCCCGCGGCCAGCCGTAGTTGCGCATCGCCATGGCGTACTCCAGGTGCTCGAAGACGGGGTCTTCGTCGTCGATCTCCAGCACCACCGCGCCCGGGCGTCGCAGCCGCGACGGGACCACGTCGTAGTCGCGGTCGTGCGCGTTGTGCACGCCGAGCCGCGCGCGGGCCACCCGCTGCGCGCGGCGGCGCCGCACCTTTTCCTCGATGCGGGTCTGCCGCCGCAGGTAGCCCAGGTAGAGCAGCGTGACGACGGTGGCGGTGCCGCACAGCCACCATGCGGCCGGGGACACCTTGAACGCCGCGGTGGCCGAACCGACCAGCACGACGGCCATCGCCATCAGCACCTTCTTGCGGAAGGCGTACTTGCGGGCGCTCACCGCGGCGGCGGTCTTGGTGTCGAACCGGCGGCGCCGCGAGGCGTTGCGCGGAATCGGCGCCGGCGCCTCCTCGTCGGCCTCGTCGCCGTCGGCCTCGGGCTCCAGCCCGGACGAGTCCTCGATGTATTCGTAGGTGTCGTCGGTCTCGTCAGCGGTGCGGGCGACTTCGTCGGTGTCGGCCTCGTCGTCGTCGGCGTCGTCGGCGTGCTCGTCGGCGTCCTGGACGGCGCTGACCCCGGCGGGCAAAGCCTGGGAGTCCTCGACGACGTCGACGTCGAGATAGTCCGGTTCGGCCTGCTCGGGCACCGCCATGCGCATCACGACGGGGCGCCGGCGGCGCAGGTCGTCGGTGTCGGCGTCGTCGTCCCCGTCGGCGGCCTCGCGGTCCTCGTGGTCTTCGGCGTCGGTCTCGACCGGCGGTTGCCAGTGCGGGTCGCTGCGGTGCCCCGCGGCCGGTCCGCTGCGCTTGATCAGCCGGGAATTCGCCCCGCCGTTGAGCACCCGGGTGGCCAGCGCCACGTCGCTGGTGCGCCGCACGGCGTCGCGCTTGCTGACCAGCATGGGCACCAACACGAACAGCCACAGCACCACGAGCGAGATCCACAACAGTGACTGCGGGATGCTTGGCATAACGACCTGCTCTCTTCGGTTCCGCTCCCCGCGAGGCCGGTTGGTGGCCAGCGCGGCCGGGTCGTAACGACCAGATCAATTACACACCTGTAATTTCGCTCTCACAAGCACCACAAGCCACTCGTGTCGCGCTAGCCACAACCGCAGGTGCGCAGGCGTGTCGCCGCCGGCGTCGGCGGCCCGACCAGGGAAGCGGCCGGTTTAGGCCCAGGCGGCGTGACCCGACCGGACCAGCGCCGAAGCGACCGACCCGCTGACCTCCTCGGCCGTGATGGCCATCAAGAGGTGGTCGCGCCAGGCCCGGTCGACCTCGAGGTAGCGCTGCAGCAGGCCTTCCTGCCGAAACCCGACCTTGCCCAGCACCGCGCGGCTGGCGACGTTCTCCGGGCGCACGGTGGCCTCCACCCGGTGCAGCATCACCGGCCCGAAGCAGTGATCCAGGCCGAGCGCCAGCGCCGCGGTGGCCACGCCGCCGCCGGTGGCCACCCGGGGCACCCAGTACCCGATCCATGCCGAGCGCAGCGCGCCGTGAGTGACGTTGCCGATGGTGAGCTGGCCGCAGAAGTGCCCGTTGAGCTCGATGACATAAGGCAACATGCGCCCCTGGCGGGCCTCGGCGCGCAGGCCGGAACACAGGGCCGGCCAGGCGGCCACGGTGTGCCGGACGGTCCAATCGCTGTCCGCGCTGGGCTCCCACGGCTCGAGATGGGCGCGGTCGGCCAGCCGGATGCGGCTCCACTGGGCGCCGTCGCGCATCCGCACCGCGCGCAGCCGCACGACGCCCGCGGGGACGCGCAGCGGCCCGACGCTCGACGGCCACCCCGGATGACGGGAAGTGTTGCGCAACAGGTTCACGGTCGGACGCAGTCGGTTCGGCTCAGCCGCGCTGGGCGAGGAAGGCGACGTCGACGATTTCACCGGTGCGAATCTGCTCGGCGCCGCTGGGCACCACCACCAGGCAGTTCGCCTCGGCAAGCGTGGCGAGCAGGTGCGACGACGCGCCGGGCGCGCCACCGAGCGCCTGCACCAGGTACTCCCCGCTTTCCTGGTCGCGCATCAGCTGGCCGCGCAGGAAGCCCTTGCGGCCCGCCACCGACGCGATCGGCGCGAGCGTGCGCGCCTGCACGATGCGGCGCATCGGCTGCCGCTTGCCCAGCGACAGCCGGATCAGCGGCCGGACCATCACCTCGAATACCACCAGGGCGCTGACCGGGTTCGCCGGCAGCAGGAAGGTGGGCACGCCCTCGCGGCCGAGCTGGCCGAAGCCCTGGATCGAACCGGGGTGCATGGCGACGCGGACCACCTCCATCTCCCCCAGGTCCGCGAGCACCGAGCGCACTGCCTCGGCCGCCGCGCCACCGACGGCGCCGGCGATCACCACAATCTCGGCCCGATTGATCTGACCCTCGACGATGTCGCGCAGCTCCTTGGGGTCCTCGCTGACGATGCCGATGCGGTTGACCTCGGCGCCGGCGTCGCGTGCCGCGGCCGCCAGCGCGTAGGAGTTGACGTCGTAGACCTGCCCGTTGCCCGGCGTGCGGGAGATGTCGACCAGTTCCCCGCCGACCGCCATGATCGCCACCCGCGGGCGCGGATGCACCAGCACCCGCTCGCGGCCGACGGCCGCCAGCAGCCCGACCTGGGCCGCGCCGATCACGGTGCCGGCGCGCACCGCGACGTCGCCGGGCTGGACGTCGTCGCCGGCACGCCGGACGTAGGCGCCCGACGGCGCCCCGCGGAAGATTCGCACGCGCGACGTCCCGCCGTCCGTCCACTGCAGGGGCAGCACCGCGTCGGCGAGCGTGGGCAGCGGCGCGCCCGTGCGCACCCGCACGGCCTGGCGGGGCTGCAGGCGGCTGGGGGTGCGCGCGCCGGCCTCGATCGTGCCCATCACCGGCAGCGTCAGGCCGTCGCCCCCGTCGAGGCCGGGGCCGTCCTCGGTGACCTCGCCGAAGCCGGCGTCCTCACCCACCTCTCCGACGCCCAGCACGTCGACGCTGCGGACCGCGTAGCCGTCGATCGCGGCCTGGTCGAAGCCGGGCATCGGCCGCTCGGTCACCACTTCCTCGGCACACAGCAGGCCCTGCGCCTCGGCGATCGCCACACGAATGGGCCGCGGAGCGACGGCGGCCGCCGTTATCCGGGTCTGCTGCTCCTCCACCGAACGCACAGCGAGCCTCTCTGCCCAAAATGCCCTGGCGGGCATCGCCCTTCGAACGCCCATGACGGGCCGGGCGTCACCGCCTGGCTACTGCTCCGCCAGGCCCAACCGCGCCACCAGCCATCGCCGTAGCTCCGGGCCGTAGTCGTCACGATCCAATGCAAAGTCAACCGCAGCCTTGAGGTAGCCGCCAGGATTTCCCAAGTCGTGTCGAGATCCGTGGTGCACCACGACATGCACCGGGTGTCCCTCGGCGATCAGCAGCGCGACGGCGTCGGTCAGCTGCACCTCGCCGCCGGCGCCACGCTCGATGCGGCGCAGCGCGTCGAAGACGGCGCGATCCAGGATGTAGCGGCCGGCGGCGGCGAACAACGACGGGGCGTCCGCGGCGCGAGGCTTCTCCACCATGCCGTTGACCCGCAGCACGTCCGGGTTGTCGTCGCCGGGGACCGGCTCGACGTCGAACACGCCGTAGGCGCTGATCTCCTCGCGAGAGACCTCGATGGCGCACAGCACGGTGCCGCCGTGGTGCGCCCGCACCTTAGACATCGTGTCGAGCACGCCGGTGGGCAGCACCAGGTCGTCGGGCAGCAACACCGCGACCGCGTCCTCGTCGGCGGCCAGCCGGGACTCGACGCACCCGATGGCGTGGCCCAGGCCCAGCGGTTCGCTCTGCACCACCGACTCGACCTTGATCAGCCGCGGCGCCCGCCGCACCTTGTCGAGCATGGCCTTCTTGCCGCGCTCCTCCAGCGTGCTCTCCAGCACCAGGTCCTCGACGAAGTGCGCGACCACCCCGTCCTTGCCCTCGGAGGTGATGATGACCAGGCGTTCGGCGCCGGCCTCGGCCGCCTCGGCGGCGACCAGCTCGATGCCGGGAGTATCGACGACCGGCAGCAACTCTTTCGGCACCGTTTTCGTCGCCGGCAGAAAGCGGGTCCCGAGGCCGGCGGCGGGCACGATCGCCGTGCGCGGAACCACCACACGTGGGGAAGACATCGTTCACACGATAACCCGCTTCCGGTCAGCCAAACCGATGTGGCACGTCGAATTCGCTGGCTGTCATGGTTAACAGATGGCGACGACGAGCAAGGCGGTGCTGCGCGAGCAGCTCCTCGCGGCGCGCGGGCGCGTTGCCGACGATGTGCGGGCCGCCGAGGCCCGGCTGCTGGGCGAGCACGTGGACACCCTGAAAGCCTTTGTGCGCGGCCGCGACACCGTGTGCGCCTACGTTCCGGTGGGCACCGAGCCCGGGTCCATCGACCTTCTGGACAGGTTGCTGGCGCTCGCGGGGCGGGTGCTGCTGCCGGTCGCGCGGACGGGTCCCGACGGTGCGCCGCGGCCTCTGCGGTGGGGCGACTACCGTCCCGGGGCGCTGGTGGCCGGCCGCTGGGGGCTGCTCGAACCGCCCGCGCCCTGGCTGCCGGACACCGCGTTGGGCGAGGCGGACCTGGTGCTGCTGCCGGCGCTGGCCGTCGACCGCGCGGGGGTGCGGCTGGGCCGCGGCCGCGGGTTCTACGACCGGTCGCTGCACGCGCGCCGCGGCGCGGCGCCGCTGGTCGCGGTGGTCCGCGACGCCGAGCTCCTCGACGCGCTGCCGTCCGAACCGCACGACGTGCCGATGACCCACGCGCTAACCCCGGGGGCGGGACTGGTCGCAGTGGGTACCCCGTGACACATCGGGAATGAGTCATGTCACGTGGCGGTTCTAGCACTTGAGACGCTAGAGTGCTAATCAGGTCACAAATCATCCGGAGGTTTTTGTGCCGACTTACAGCTACCAGTGCACCGAATGCGGCGACCGCTTCGACATCGTGCAGGCATTCACCGATGACGCGCTGACGACGTGCAAACGCTGCTCCGGGCGGTTGCGCAAGCGCTTCAACTCCGTGGGCGTGGTGTTCAAGGGCAGCGGTTTCTACCGGACCGACAGCCGCGAATCGGGCAAGAAGTCGGGCGCCACCAACGGCTCCTCGTCGAGCGGTGAGTCGAGTTCCAGCTCGACGGAAAAATCGAGCGAAAAGTCCGGCTCTGCCGAGAAGTCCGGCTCGAGCGACAAGTCGAGCAGCAGCAGCTCCACCGCCTCGACCGCGGCTGCCAGCAGCTAGCGGGTTATCCACAGCGCCGCTTGTCGGCGGCATCCTCGAGGGCCCGGCCCGCCTACCGTTGCGGGGTGCGCGAGTCCCCGCTCAATGCAACCTTTTTCAGCCGGCTGGTCCTCTGGGCGCGGCCGGAATGGACCAGAACCGTGCTGGCGCGCCGCGCCGCAGCGGGCGGGTTGGTGGTGCTCGCCGCGGCCGCAACGCTGCGCTCCGACCCCGCCGGGGATTACGCCGAGGTGGTGGTCGCCGACCATGACCTGCGCCCGGGAGCGGCCCTCACCGACGCCGACGTTCGACTCGAAAAGCGCTTGCTGACAACCATTCCCGACGGCGCGAGGACGGATATGGGGGTGGTGCTGGGCGCGACGCTGGCCAGCCCGACGAGGCGCGGCGAGGTACTGACCGACGTGCGCGTGCTGGGCAGCAGGTTGGCCGAGGCCGCGATCGGCTCGCAGGCGGGCGCCGGTGCGCGCATCGTGCCGCTGCACCTGGCCGACGCCGCCCTGATCGATCTGGTGCGTCCCGGCGACGTCGTCGACGTCCTGGCCGCACCGGCGTCCGGTTCTTCCGACCCCACGCCCGCCCCGCCCAAGGTGGTGGCGACCGACGCGGTGGTGGTGCTGGTGTCGACCAAGGAAAGGGTTCAGTCCGCCGACGGCGACCGCGTAGTGTTGGTTGCGCTGCCGGCCCGTGTGGCGAACACCGTGGCAGGCTCGGCGCTGGGCCAGACGGTGACCCTGACTCTGCATTGAGCACACGGCCCCGGTGTGGCACCCGACCGGTAGCAAACTCTGTCCAGGCCCAGAAAGGACGTCCCCATGCTCAAGGGATTCAAGGAGTTTCTCTCCCGGGGCAACATCGTCGACCTGTCCACCGCGGTCGTCATCGGTACCGCGTTCACCGCGCTGGTCACGCAGTTCACCGACAGCATCATCAAGCCCTTGGTCAACCGCGTCGGCGTCAACGGCAAGTCGAATCTCGGCATCCTGCGGATCAGCATCGGCGGCGGTCAGACCATCGACTTCAACAACGTCGTGTCGGCGGCGATCAACTTCGTCATCATCGCCGCGGTGGTGTACTTCCTGGTCGTGCTGCCGTACACGACGCTGCGCAAGCGCGGCCAGGTCGAGCAGGCCGACGACGCACAGATCGTGTTGCTCAAGGAGATCCGCGACCTGCTCGCGCAGACCAACGGCGATTCGGCCGGCAAGCACGGCACCGTGGCGACGACCGCGCCGACGCCCGAGCACGGACCCCGCGCGGACGCGGAATCTCAGTGATCGCTACCGGCCGCGGTCAGATCTCGAGGCTGGACAGCTGGCCGATGATCTGGGCGGCCAACGGGTTCAGCGTCGCCATGCCGTCACGGACGGCGTAGCGCGACCCGGCCAGGTTGACCACCAGCGTGCTGCCCGAGACCCCGGCGAGGCCGCGCGACAACCCGGCGTCGATGATGCCGGCGGACAGCCCTGACGCGCGCACCGCCTCGGCGATGCCGAGGATCTCGCGGTCGAGGATGTCGCGGGTGGCCTCCGGGGTGACGTCGCGCGGCGTGACGCCCGTCCCGCCGACCGACACCACCAGGTCCACACCGCCGATCACCGCCGTGTTGAGGGCGTTGCGGATCTCGACCTCGTCGGCCGCCACGGCCACCACGCCGTCGACGACGAACCCCGCCTCCGTCAACAGCTCGGTCACCAACGGCCCGCTGTGGTCCTCGTCCCCGTGGGCGGTGCGATCGTCGACCACCACGACCAGCGCCCGGCCGACCACCAACTCAGCACCCGTATCCATGGGTGCCACCGTATATCCGAGCCCCGACAGCGATTCACTCAGTGGCTCTTCGACTCTCACTTACTGATCCGCCTTCCCCAGGGTGACCGGAACGGTTCGGCTGCCACCAGCGGGATCCTGGTAGGTCAGCGAGATCTTGTCGCCGGGCGCCTTCGAGCGCACGGCCGCGACCAGCGCGTCCGCGCTGTTGATGGGGCGGTCGTCGACCTTGGTGACCACCACGTTCTTGGGCACCCCGGCGGTCGCGGCCGCCCCGCCCGTCACGACGTCGACGACCTTCGCGCCGGGCGTGCCCTTGTCGTTGGTGACCTGCACCCCGAGCGAGGCGTGCTGGGCCTTGCCGGTGGCGATCAGCTCGTCGGCGATGCGCTTGGCCTGGTCGACCGGGATCGCGAAGCCCAGGCCGATCGAACCGCTCTGGGCGTCGGGCGAATCGCCGCCCAGGGTGGCGATGGCGGAGTTGACGCCGACCAGCTGGCCGTTCATGTTGACCAGGGCGCCGCCGGAGTTACCCGGGTTGATGGCGGCGTCGGTCTGGATGGCGTCCAGGACGGTGTTCTGGTTGCCGGACTCGCCGGTCGTGGACACCGGCCGGTTCAGCGAGCTGACGATGCCCGTGGTCACCGTGCCGGACAGGCCGAGCGGCGACCCGATCGCTACGACCGGCTGCCCGACCCGCAGGTCCGACGAGGAGCCCAGCGAGATCGGCGTCAGCCCGGACATGCCCTGCACGCGGATGACCGCGATGTCACTGGTCGGGTCGGCGCCCACCACCGTGAACGGCGCGGTGCGACCGTCGGAGAACGTCACCGTGGTCTTGGGCGCTCCGCCCGGACCTCCGGGGCCGCCGGGTCCGCCCGGTCCGCCGGGGCCCCCCGGGCCGCCGGGGCCGCCCGGCCCACCGGGCCCGCCGGGACCGCCCGGGGTGCCGGGCGCCTTCTGCGGAGGCCCCGCGGCGGTGGCGATGACGTGGTTGTTGGTCAGGATCAGCCCGTCGGCCGACAGGATGATGCCGGAGCCCTCCTCGGACTGCCGGCCCAAGTCGGTCTCGAGCATCACGACGCTGGGCACCACCTTGGCGGCCACGCCTTCGACGCTGCCCGGCGGCATGTTCGCGGCGGGGACGCTGGGCGCCGCGCCGATGGCGCGTCCACCGCCGTTGCCCGTCGGGTGGGTGCCGAGTTCGACGGCCGTCGCGGCGGCACCGCCGATGCCGGCCGAGACCACCGCGATGGCCAGCGCGCCGACCGCCAACAGCCCTGCGCGGGGCCGCTTTTGGGGTGCCGGCGGGCCGGGGATGGGGGGCATCATGCCGGGGATCGGGCCCGCGCCGGTGCCACCGGGAATGGGGCCCACCCCGGTACCGCCGGGGATGCGGCCCGGCCCGGTGCTGCTGAACGGCTCGTAGGGCTGCCGGAACTGGGAGGTCTGCGACGACGGCTGCGACCGATAGCGCCAGTCGAACTGCTGGTTGTACGGCGCCTGCGGCCCTTGGCCGTAGGGCACCGGGCCGGTCGGGCCACCCGCCGATGCCGGCGGGTTTTGCGCCGGGGGGTAGCCCTGCTGCGGCGGTGGCGAATACCTCGGGTCATTCGTCATGTCGCTAAGTCGCTCTTTCCTCTATTTCGGTGATCCGGCTCGACTCGCCTCGGTTCAGGCTCGACTTGGCTCGGTTCAACAGTAGCTGCAGACCTACCTTGCTCGCGCGGACTGAGAGTCCACTGAGATAACGTTCGCCGATTGCCGAGAGTTCGCTGATCGGCCATCCGATCCGACGCCTGCGTCGGTCTCGCCCGGTGCCTCGGCGGCGTCGGCCGGCGAATAGGGCTGCGCCGGCAGGGGACGGCCCGGAAGCAGCACGTAGAACGACGTGCCCGGAGGTTGGCCGCCCGGCACGGTGTCCTCGACGCGCAGCAGCCCGCCGTGGTTGAGCACCACCTTTTTCACGATGGCCAGCCCGAGGCCGGAGCCCGGCATGGCGCGCGCCGTCGTCGAGCGGTAGAAGCGTTCGAAGACCAGGCGCCGCTCGTGGGGCGGGATGCCCGGGCCGTGGTCGGCCACCACCAGCTCGGCGTGGGAGTCGTCGAGCTGGCGCATGGTCACCCCGACGCGCCCGCCCGCGGGGCTCCATTTGGCGGCGTTGTCCAACAGGTTCAGCACGGCGCGCGACAACCCGGCCGCGTCGCCGTACATCTGCCAGGGCGTCACGTCGACGTCGAAGTGAATGTCGTTGCGGCGCCGCCGGACTCGCTCGAGACTGCGGTCGACCACCTCGGACATGTCGACGGGCTCGTGGATCACTTGTCCGGCATCGTCGCGGGTGAGGTCCACCAGATCGCCGACCAGCGTCGACAGTTCCTCGATCTGGGCGAGCACGTCGGCGCGCAGGTCCACCATCTCCTGCTCGGGCAGCCGCGGCGCGCCGGGCTCCATCGAGGCCATCAGCAGCTCGACGTTGGTGCGCAGCGACGTCAGCGGCGTGCGCAGCTCGTGCCCGGCGTCGGTGACCAGGCGGGCCTGGCGCTCCCGCGACTCGGCCAGTGCGCGCAGCATCAGGTTGAAAGCCTCGGTGAGCCTTGCCAACTCGTCGCTACCGAACACCGGGATGGGCCGCAGGTCGTCGGTGCGGGCCACCCGCTCGGCCGCCTCCGTGAGCCGGCCCACCGGTCGCAGGCCGGCGCGGGTGACCATGCCGCCGGCCACCGCCGCGACCGCGACGCCGATCCCGCCGACGATCAGCAACACCCAGCGCAGCCGGGTCATCACCGCCTCGGTGGGCTTGAGGCTCTTGGAGATCAGCAGCGACGTGCCGTTGGGTAGGTGGATGGCCAGGATGCGCTGATCGCCGGCCGTGCGCCGGGACATGAACAGGTCGCCGTGGATCACCGCCTTCTCCGGGGGGCCGACCGGCAACGTCTGACCGGGTTGCTGCGCGGTGTAGATCGAATGCCCCGGATTGACCAGCATGGCGTTGACGTCGGAATACGCCGTGCCCTCGATGGCTTTGCCGGGGTCGGCCGCCAGCGAACCGCTGGCGATCAGCAGCTGCGCCCGGCTCTGCAGCTGGCTGTCGATGTCGCTGTAGAGCGCGGCCGAGATCACGGCGTAGACCGCGAATGCCATCAGCACGACGACCATGGCGACCATCGACATCGCCAGCAGCATGACCCGCCAGCGCAGCGACAGCGAACTGGTGGCGCGCAGCGGCGCCCGCTGGTGCCAGGGGAAACGGATCATCGCCGCGGCTGCGTCCTCACGGGGGCGTCTCCCGCAGCACGTAGCCCACCCCGCGCACCGTGTGGATCAACCGGGGCTCGCCGTCGGCCTCGGTCTTGCGGCGCAGGTAACCGACGTAGACCTCGAGCGCGTTGCCCGACGTCGGAAAGTCGAATCCCCACACCTCTTCGAGGATGCGGCTGCGGGTGAGCACCCGGCGCGGGTTGGCGATCAGCATCTCCAACAGCGAGAATTCGGTGCGCGTCAGGCTGATCCGGCGTTGTCCCCGGGTGACCTCCCGGGTCACCGGGTCCAGGGTCAGGTCGGAGAACTTCATCGCGACCGACTCGGCGTCGTCGTCGGGCTTGGTGCGGCGCAACAGCGCCCGCATTCGGGCCAACAGCTCTTCCAGCGCGAACGGCTTGGGCAGATAGTCGTCGGCGCCCGCGTCCAGGCCGGCGACCCGCTCGGACACCGAGTCGCGGGCGGTCAACACCAGGATCGGCAGGTCGTCGCCGGTGCTGCGCAGCTGGCGGCACACCTCGAGGCCGTCGAGCCGCGGCATCATCACGTCCAGGACGAGCGCGTCGGGCCGGTCGCTGGCGATCCTGTCGAGGGCCTCGAGCCCGTCGTTGGCCAGCTCGACCGAGTAGCCGTTGAAGGACAACGACCTGCGCAGCGACTCGCGCACCGCGCGATCGTCATCAACGACCAGTATTCGCACAGACCCTAGTTTCGTCCCAGCGCCTGAGAGCGGCCTGAGAGGCGCGCCGGTAGTTGACTTAGCGCCGGTCGAGGTCGATCAGGCCCAGCCGGGCCGCCTTGAGCAGCCGGCGGGGCACCTTGTGCCGCTGACCGGCCACGGTCACGCCGACGAGCTCGGTCTTCTCGGCCTTCCACTGCGCGCGCCGGCTACGGGTGTTCGAGCGCGACATTCTGCGCTTGGGTACGGCCATGGTCGGGCCTAACTCCTCATGTTGCTTCGGGGACGGCAGTCGCGCGGCGTGGCCGCAAGGCCGACGGGCGACGATCGCTGTCCAGGATAGTCGCATGGTTGCCGGTCGCCAAAACGCGTCGGCCGGCCCGGCGACGCGCGGCGGGATGGGATCCTTGACGTGACACCGGCGGTACCCGCTAACCTACCGGTTGGTTGGTTCGGCATTCACCGGTGAATCCCTGGATGGAGGACGGGCATGGCCCCTGCTTTCGGCGCCTCCGGCGACGGCGGCCCCGTCCGCATCGCCAACTGTTCCGGGTTCTACGGCGACCGGTTGTCGGCCATGCGCGAGATGCTCACCGGGGGCGAGGTCGACTACCTCACCGGCGACTACCTGGCCGAACTCACCATGCTGATCCTGGGGCGCGACCGGATGAAGCACCCGGACCGCGGCTACGCCAAGACGTTTCTGACCCAGCTGGAGGACTGCCTGGGCGAGGCGCGCGACCGCGGGGTGCGCATCGTCGCCAACGCCGGCGGTCTCAACCCGGCCGGCCTGGCCGACGCGATCCGCGCCCTGGCCGAACGCCTGGGCGTCGACGCCCGAATCGCGCATGTCGAAGGCGACGACCTCTCGGCGCGCGCCGCCGAGCTCGGGCTGGGCACGCCGCTGACCGCCAACGCCTACCTGGGCGCCTGGGGCATCGTCGACTGCCTGGCCGACGGCGCCGATGTGGTGGTCACCGGCAGGGTCACCGACGCCTCGGTGATCGTGGGGGCGGCGGCCACGCACTTCGGGTGGGGCCGCGCCGACTACGACCGGCTCGCCGGCGCCGTGGTCGCCGGTCACGTCATCGAGTGCGGGGTGCAGGCCACCGGCGGCAATTACGCGTTCTTCACCGAGGTGCCCGACCTGCTGCACGCCGGTTTCCCGCTGGCCGAGGTCAGCGCCGACGGCTCGGCCGTCATCACCAAACATCCGGGCACGGGCGGGCGGGTGAGCGTCGACACCGTCACCGCGCAGCTGCTCTACGAGATCACCGGGGCGCGCTACGCCAACCCCGACGTGACCGCGCGCATCGACACCGTCGAGCTGTCCGCGGACGGCGCCGACCGGGTGCGGATCAGCGGGGTGCGCGGCGAGCCGCCGCCGCCCACCTACAAGGTGTCGCTGAACAGCATCGGCGGCTTCCGCAACGCGATGACGTTCGTGCTCACCGGCCTGGACATCGACGCCAAGGCCGAGCTGGTACGCCGGCAGCTGGAAAGCTCGTTGACGGTCAAGGCCGCCGAGCTCGAGTGGTCGCTGGCCCGCACCGATCACGTCGACGCGGACACCGAGGAAGCGGCCAGCGCCCTGCTGCACTGCGTGGTCCGCGACCCCGATGCCGCCAACGTGGGTCGGCAATTCTCCTCCGCCGCAGTGGAATTGGCGTTGGCCAGTTACCCCGGGTTCCATGTCACCGCGCCGCCCGGCGACGGTCAGGTCTACGGGGTGTTCCACGCCGGATACGTCGACGCCGCGCAGGTGCCGCACGTCGCCGTGCGCGCCGACGGTAGCCGCACCGAAATCCCCTGCGCCGCCGAGACGTTGGCGTTGGCACCGGTCGACGCGCCGCCGCTGCCCGAGCCGCTGCCCGAGGGCCCGGTGCGCCGCGTGCCGCTGGGCCGCATCGCCGGTGCCCGCAGCGGCGACAAGGGCGGCTCGGCCAACGTCGGGGTGTGGGTGCGCACCGACGAGCAGTGGCGCTGGCTGGCGCATGCCCTGACCGTCGACCTCCTCAAGGAGTTGCTGCCCGAGGCCGTCGACTTCGCGGTCACCCGGCACCTGCTGCCGAACCTGCGCGCGGTCAACTTCGTCATCGACGGCATCCTGGGCCAGGGTGTCGCCTACCAGGCGCGGTTCGACCCGCAGGCCAAGGGCTTGGGCGAGTGGTTACGCGCCCGGCACGTCGACATCCCGGAGGGGTTGCTGTGAATCTTTGGACGACGGCGGAGCGCGAACAGCTGCGCAAGACGGTGCGCTCCTTCACCGAACGCGAGATCCTGCCGCACGCCGCCGAATGGGAGCGCGTCGGGGAGTTGCCGCGTGACCTGCACCGGCGGGCCGGCGCCGCCGGCCTGCTGGGCGCGGGCTTCCCCGAGGCGGTCGGCGGGGGCGGCGGCGACGGCGCCGACGCGGTCGTCATCTGCGAGGAGGTGCACCAGGCCGGCGCGCCGGGCGGGGTGTTCGCGTCGTTGTTCACCTGCGGCATCGCGGTCCCCCACATGATCGCCTCCGGCGACGAGCGGCTGATCGAGGAGTTCGTGCGGCCGACGCTGGCCGGCGAGAAGATCGGCGCGCTGGCCATCACCGAACCGGGCGGCGGTTCGGACGTCGGGCACCTGCGCACCGCGGCGGTTCGGGACGGCGACCACTACGTGGTCAACGGCGCCAAGACCTACATCACCTCCGGGGTGCGCGCCGACTACGTGGTCACCGCGGTGCGCACCGGCGGTCCCGGCGCCGCCGGGGTGTCCCTGCTGGTCGTCGAGAAGGGCACGCCGGGTTTCGAGGTCAGCCGCAAGCTGGACAAGATGGGCTGGCGGTCCTCGGACACCGCGGAACTGTCCTACGTCGACGCTCGCGTGCCCGCGGCGAACCTCGTGGGCATTGAGAACAGCGGATTCCTGCAGATCGCGCAGGCGTTCGTCGCCGAGCGTATCGGGCTTGCGGCACAAGCATATTCGAGCGCGCAGCGCTGCCTGGACCTCACGGTGCAGTGGTGCCGCGACCGGGAGACCTTCGGCCGGCCGCTGATCTCGCGGCAGTCGGTGCAGAACACGCTGGCCGAGATGGCCCGCCGCATCGACGTCGCGCGGGTCTACTCGCGCAACGTGGTCGAGCGGCAACTGGCCGGCGAGACCAACCTCATCGCGCCGGTGTGCTTCGCCAAGAACACCGCCGTCGAAGCCGGCGAATGGGTGGCCAACCAGGCGGTACAGCTTTTCGGAGGGATGGGCTACATGGCCGAATCGGAGGTCGAACGCCAGTACCGCGACATGCGGATCCTGGGCATCGGCGGCGGCACCACCGAAATCCTCAGCTCGCTGGCCGCCAAAACCCTTGGCTACCAATCGTGACCGCGCTGACCTCCACCCTCGACCCGCGCGCGGCCGGCTACGCCGACGCCGCCGCCACCGCCATCGCGCGCCTCGAGGAGATCGGCGGGGAGCTGGCCAAGGCGCTGTCCGGCGGCGGCCCCAAATACGTCGAGCGACACCACAGCCGGGGCAAGCTGACCGCCCGGGAACGCATCGAGCTGCTCCTCGACGCGGATGCGCCGTTCCTGGAGCTGTGCCCCCTGGCGGCCTACGGCAGCGCCTTCCAGGTCGGGGCCAGCGTGGTCACCGGCATCGGCGTGGTGTCGGGCGTGGAGTGCATGATCGTCGCCAACGACCCCACCGTCAAGGGCGGCACCAGCAATCCCTGGACGCTGCGGAAGATCCTGCGGGCCAACCAGATCGCCTTCGAGAACCGGCTGCCGGTGATCTCGCTGGTGGAATCCGGCGGGGCGGATCTGCCCACCCAGAAGGAAGTGTTCATCCCGGGCGGGCGGATGTTCCGCGACCTCACCCGGCTCTCCGCGGCGGGCATCCCCACGGTCGCGCTGGTGTTCGGCAACTCCACCGCGGGCGGCGCCTACGTGCCCGGCATGTCCGACCACGTGGTGATGATCAAGGAGCGCTCCAAGGTGTTCCTCGCCGGTCCCCCGCTGGTCAAGATGGCCACCGGCGAGGAGTCCGACGACGAGTCGCTCGGCGGAGCCGAAATGCATTCCCGCGTCTCGGGTCTGGGTGACTACTTCGCGATCGACGAGCTGGACGCCATCCGCATCGGGCGCCGCATCGTCGCGCGCCTCAACTGGGTCAAACAGGGCCCGGCGCCCGCGCCGGTGCTCGAGCCGCTGTTCGACACCGAGGAACTCCTCGGCATCGTGCCCGCCGACCTGCGCATCCCGTTCGACCCGCGCGAGGTGATCGCCCGCATCGTCGACGGGTCGGACTTCGACGAGTTCAAGGCGCTCTACGGCTCGTCGCTGGTCACCGGCTGGGCCCGGCTGCACGGCTACCCGCTGGGCATCCTGGCCAACGCCCGCGGGGTGTTGTTCAGCGAGGAGTCGCAGAAGGCCACCCAGTTCATCCAGCTGGCCAACCGCTCGAACACCCCACTGTTGTTCCTGCACAACACCACCGGCTACATGGTGGGCAAGGACTACGAGGAGGGCGGGATGATCAAGCACGGGTCGATGATGATCAACGCCGTGTCCAACTCGACGGTCCCGCACATCTCGCTGCTGATCGGCGCCTCCTACGGCGCCGGCCACTACGGCATGTGCGGGCGCGCCTACGACCCGCGCTTCCTGTTCGCCTGGCCCAGCGCCAAAGCCGCCGTGATGGGCGGCGCGCAGCTGTCGGGGGTGCTGTCGATCGTCGCCCGCGCCGCGGCCCAGGCCCGCGGGCAGCAGGTCGATGAGGACGCCGACGCCGCCATGCGCGCCGCCGTCGAGGGTCAGATCGAGGCCGAGTCGCTGCCGCTGGTGCTGTCCGGGATGCTCTACGACGACGGGGTGATCGACCCCCGAGATACCCGCACCGTGCTGGGAATGTGCCTGTCCGCCATCGCCAATGGCCCGATCAAGGGGACGTCGAACTTCGGCGTCTTCCGAATGTGAGCACCATGGTCACTCGAGTGCTGGTCGCCAACCGCGGCGAGATCGCGCGGCGGGTGTTCGCGTCCTGCCGACGGCTCGGCGTGGGCACCGTCGCCGTCTACACCGACCCCGACGCCGCCGCCCCACACGTCGCCGAGGCCGACGCGCGGGTGCGGCTGCCCAACACCAACGACTACCTCAACGCCGACGCCCTGATCGCCGCGGCGCGGTCGGCCGGCGCCGACGCGATCCATCCCGGCTACGGGTTTCTCTCGGAGAACGCGCAATTCGCGGCCGCCGTGCAGGACGCCGGCCTGATCTGGATCGGGCCGCCGGTAGACGCGGTGCGCGCCATGGGCTCCAAGATCGAGTCCAAGAAGATGATGGCGGCGGCCGGGGTCCCGGTGCTCGACGAGCTGGATCCCGACACGGTCACGCAGGCGCAGCTGCCGGTGTTGGTCAAGGCCTCCGCCGGTGGCGGCGGCCGCGGCATGCGGGTGGTGCACGAATTGTCCGCGTTGGCCGGGGAAGTCGAGGCGGCGCGCCGCGAGGCGCAGTCCGCGTTCGGTGACCCGACGGTCTTCTGCGAGCGGTACCTGCCCACCGGGCACCACATCGAAGTACAGGTGCTGGCCGACGCGCACGGCACCGTCTGGGCGGTCGGGGAGCGGGAGTGCTCGATCCAGCGCCGCCATCAGAAAATCATCGAGGAGGCCCCCGCCCCCCTGGTCGAGCGGGCGCCTGGCATGCGGGACCGGCTGTTCGACGCGGCCCGGTTGGCCGCGAGCGCCATCGGCTACACCGGTGCCGGCACCGTGGAGTTCCTCGCCGACGAGCACGGCGAGTTCTACTTCCTGGAGATGAACACCCGCCTGCAGGTCGAGCACCCGGTCACCGAGGAGACCAGCGGCCTGGACCTGGTCGAGCTGCAGCTCGCGGTGGCCGACGGCGCCCGGCTCGACGCTAATCCGCCGGCGGCGCAGGGGCATTCGATCGAGGCCCGGCTCTACGCCGAGGACCCGGCGCGCGGCTGGCAGCCGCAGGCCGGGCCGGTGCACGCGATCGGTGTGCCCGGCGTACGCACCGAATTCGGCTCGCTGGGGCACCGTACCGGGATCCGGCTGGACTCCGGGATCGTCGACGGCTCGGTGGTGTCCATCCACTACGACCCGATGCTGGCCAAGGTCATCTCGTACGCCCCGACGCGCCGCCAGGCGGCGCTGGTGCTCGCCGACGCGCTGGCCCGCGCCCGCCTGCACGGGTTGCGCACCAACCGTGAGCTGTTGGTCAACGTGCTGCGGCACCCGGCGTTTCTCGACGGCGCCACCGACACCGCGTTCTTCGACACCCACGGGCTGGCGAGGCTGGCGGCGCCCCTGGCCGACGCGACCGCCGTGCGGTTGTCCGCGATCGCCGCCGCGCTCGCCGACGCCGCCCACAATCGCGCGACGGCCGGCGTGCTGGGTTCGCTGCCCAGCGGGTGGCGCAACCTCGCCTCCGGTTTCCAGGTCAAGAGCTACCGCGACGACGAGGACGGCGAGCACCGGGTCGCATACCGCTGGACCCGCGGCGCGGTGGCGCTGCCCGACGACGAGTCGGTCGACGTCGTGTCGGCCGCGCCCGGCGCGGTCGTGCTCGGCGAGGACCATGTCGAGCACCGCTTTTCGGTGCGGCGCTACGGTGCCGAGGTTTACGTCGATTCCGCGCTGGGACCGGTGCGCCTGGTCGCGCTGCCCCGATTCCCCGAGCCCGGCTCGGCCGTGGAGAAGGGTTCGTTGGTGGCGCCCATGCCCGGCAACGTGATCCGGCTCGGTGCGGCGGTCGGTGACACCGTCACCACAGGCCAGCCGCTGATCTGGCTGGAGGCGATGAAGATGGAGCACACCATCACCGCGCCGTCGGACGGCGTGCTCGCCGAACTCAGCGTGACGACCGGTCAACAAGTCGAAGTCGGTGCCGTCCTGGCGAGGGTGGATGCGCCGCAAGCAGAAGGAGATTCCCAGTGACCGAAAGCAGCTTCATCGAGAACGAGGACCGCCGAGCGCTGCGCAAGGCGGTCGCCGAGTGGGCGGCCAACTACGGCGCCGACTATTACCTACAGAAGGCCCGCGCGCACCAGCACACCGACGAATTGTGGTCGGAGGCCGGCAAATTGGGCTTCCTCGGGGTCAACCTGCCCGAGGAGTACGGGGGCGGCGGCGCCGGCATGTACGAGCTGTCGCTGGTCATGGAGGAGATGGCGGCCGCCGGTAGCGCGCTGCTGCTGATGGTGGTCTCCCCCGCCATCAACGGCACCATCATCAGCAAGTTCGGCACCGACGAGCAGAAGAGGCGGTGGCTGCCCGGCATCGCCGACGGCACGCTGACGATGGCGTTCGCCATCACCGAGCCCGACGCCGGGTCCAACTCACACCGGATCACCACCACCGCGCGCCGCGACGGCAGCGACTGGATCTTCAAGGGCCAGAAGGTGTACATCTCCGGCGTCGACCAGGCGCAGGCGGTGTTGGTGGTGGCGCGCACCGAGGAGGCCAAGACCGGCAAGCTGCGCCCGGCGCTGTTCGTGGTGCCCACCGATTCGCCGGGGTTCACCTACACGCCCATCGAGATGGAGCTGATCAGCCCGGAGCGCCAGTTCCAGGTCTTCCTCGACGACGTCCGGCTCCCCAGCGACGCCCTGGTCGGCGCGGAGGACGCCGCCATCGCCCAACTGTTCGCCGGCCTGAACCCGGAGCGCATCATGGGCGCCGCCAGCTCGGTGGGCATGGGCCGATTCGCGCTCAGCCGGGCGGCCGACTACGTCAAGACGCGGCAGGTGTGGGGCACCCCGATCGGCTCGCACCAGGGTCTGTCGCACCCGTTGGCGCAGTGCCACATCGAGGTCGAGCTGGCCAAGCTGATGATGCAGAAGGCGGCGACGCTGTATGACGCCGGCGACGACGGCGGCGCCGCCGAGGCCGCGAACATGGCCAAGTACGCCGCGGCCGAGGCCGCGACGCGCTCGGTGGACCAGGCGGTGCAGTCGATGGGCGGCAACGGCCTGACCAAGGAGTACGGCGTGGCGGCCATGCTGGCCTCGGCGCGGCTGGGCCGGATCGCCCCGGTCAGTCGCGAGATGGTGCTCAACTTCGTCGCGCAGACCTCCCTCGGCCTGCCGCGCAGCTACTGATGGACAGGCTGGTCGGCTACGCGGTAGACGGGCACACCGCGCGGCTGACGCTCGACTCGCCGCACAACCGCAACGCGCTGTCGACGACGCTGGTGAACCAGCTGCACCAGGGCCTGCAGGACGCGGCGGCCGACCCGGGAGTGCGGGTGGTCGTTCTCGGGCACACCGGCAATACGTTCTGCGCGGGCGCCGACCTGTCGCAGGGAGCCGCCAGCACGGATCCCGCCGAGGCGACCGTCCAGCGGTCCCACGAGATGGCGGCGCTGCTGCGGGCCATCGTCGAGGCGCCGCTGCCGGTGATCGGCGCCGTGGACGGTCACGTGCGCGCCGGCGGCATGGGTCTGGTCGCCGCGTGCGATCTCGCGGTGGCCGGCCCGCGCAGCACGTTCGCGCTCACCGAGGCCCGCATCGGCGTCGCGCCGGCGATCATCTCGCTGACGCTGCTGCCGAAGTTGTCCGCCCGCGCGGCCGCCCGCTACTACCTGACGGGCGAGACCTTCGACGCGGCCACCGCCGCCGCCATCGGGCTGATCACGATGGCCACCGACGACGTCGACGCCGCGCTGGCGGCACTGGTCGCCGACATCGGCCGCGGGTCGCCGCAGGGGCTCGCCGCGTCGAAGGCGTTGACCACCGCCGCGGTGCTCGACGGGTTCGACCGGGACGCCGAACGGCTCGCCCAGGAATCGGCCCGGCTGTTTGTCTCGGACGAGGCCCGGGAGGGCATGCTCGCGTTCCTGCAGAAGCGCCCGCCCAGCTGGGCGAGTTAGCCAGGTGTCGAACAACCGCGCCGGCCCGTCGGCCCGCGCGGCGACCCCACCCGCGGCAAGGTTGCAGTTTAGCCAATCCTCTTGCAGCCAAAGCTGGACGTCGTAGGCTCGTGGGTGATGAGCAACTCCGCGCAGCGCGATGCGAAGGACGCCCGCGACGAACCGTCACGCGCGGCCGACACCGATCGCATCCAGATCGCGCAGTTGCTGGCGTTTGCCGCCGAGCAGGGACGCCTGCAGCTCAACGACTACGAGGACCGCCTGACCCGGGCCTACGCTGCGCAAACGTACGAAGAACTGGATCGGCTGCGGGCCGACCTGCCGGGGTCGCCGGTTAACCTGCGCCGGGGCGGCAAGCCCAACCCGGCGCCGTCCACGCTACTGCTGGCCCTGTTGAGCGGCTTCGAACGGCGCGGCCGGTGGAACGTTCCCAAGAAGCTGACCACCTTCGCCCTGTGGGGCAACGGCGTGGTCGATCTGCGCTACGCCGACTTCACCTCGACCGAGGTCGACATCCACGCGATGTCGATCATGGGCGCCACGCGGATTTTGCTGCCGCCCGAAGTGAACGTGGAGATCGACGGCCGCGGCGTCATGGGCAACTTCGACCGCAGCGTCCTCGGCCAGGGCACCCCCGGCGCGCCGACGGTGCGCATCCACGGCTTCTCCCTGTGGGGCGGCGTCGGCATCATCCGCAAGGCCCGCCGGTCGCGTCCGTAGCGGCGCCGCCCCTGCGGGACGTCAGCCGGGCACGTAGTCGAAGGTGTCGGGGTTGGGTCCGCGACGGCCCGACTCACCCTGATCGAGTCCCGAGATGGCGTCGAGGTTCGCGTCGCCCAGCTCGAAGTCGAAGATCTCGAAGTTGGACTTGATCCGGTCCGGGGACACCGACTTGGGGAACACGATGTCGCCGCGCTGGATGTGCCAGCGCAGCACCACCTGCGCGGGGGATTTCCCGAGGGCCTCGGCCACGCTGTTGACCACCGGGTCGCCCAGCACGTCGCCCTGGGCGATGGGCGACCAGGCCTCGGTGGCGATGCCGTGTTCCCGGCCGTAGCTGCGCACCGTCTCGTTCGGGAAGTAGGGGTGCACCTCGATCTGGTTGACGGCCGGGACGGTGTCGGTCTCCTTAGCCAGCCGATCCAGGTGTGCGGGTTGGAAATTCGAGACACCGATGCTGCGGGCCCGCCCGTCGGCGGCGAACTCCTCGAGCACCTTCCAGGTGGAGACGAAGTCACCGTCGTACAGGGTGGGCAACGGCCAATGGATCAGGAACAAATCGACGTAGTCGAAGCCCAGCTCCTGCAGCGTCTTGTCGAAAGCGCGCCGCGCGTCGTCGGGCTTGTGAAAGCCGTTGTTGAGCTTGCTGGTGACGAACACCTCGCCCCGGTCGAGGCCGGCGTCCCGGATGCCCTGCCCGACGCCCTTCTCGTTGCCGTACATCTCGGCGGTGTCGATGTGCCGGTAGCCGATGTCGAGGGCGGTCCGCACCGCCTCGGCGGTCTGGTCCGGTTCGATCTGATACACGCCGAAACCGAGCTGGGGGATGCTGACGCCCTCGGCGATCTCGATCGCGGGAACAGTGCTCATGCTTTCTCCTTCGTTGTCCTTGGTCCCTGTACCCGATGCGGCAACGCCCTATCCCCGTCGGCCCGCGACGCGTTGGGTCGCAGGCCGGAGCCTTCGGCTCCAAGTCGGCCGGGCCGCACCGCCTCGGTCAGCGGCGGCGCCGGGACCGCAGGTAGTCGCCGACCACGGCGGCGCCCAAGCCGTCGAGGTCGGGCACCACGACGCGACCCTCGACCCGGCGGGCGACCTGGTCGATGAAGCGCGCCAGGCCCGGGTCGCTGCCCAACCGGAAGATGGTGATCTGCGCGCCCAGGCGTGCCATGTCGTCGAAACCGCGCACGGTGTGGGCGATGGTCCGCGGGTGCGGCGGGTAGTCGAAGAACACCGTCGTGCCGTCCCCGTCGAAATCCTCCAGGTGCGCGGTCGGCTCACCGTCGGTGACCACCAGCACGACGGGCTGCGCGTTCGGGTGCCGACGCAGGTGCCGTCCCGCCAGCGCCAGCGCGTGGTGCAGGTTGGTGCCCTGCTCGTAGACGCCCTCGAGGCCGGTGAGCTCGGCGGCGCTCACCGTCCGGGCGTAGCGCCCAAAGGCGATGATCTGCAACGCATCCGAACGGAACCGGGTGCACACCAGGTGGTTGAGCGCCAGCGCCGTCTGCTTCATCGGCAGCCACCGGTTCTCCATCACCATCGAAAACGAGGTGTCCACCAGCAGCGCCACCGCGGCCTGGGTGCGGGTCTCGGTCTCGGACACCTCGACGTCCTCCACGGTGATGTCGAGCCGCCCGCTCGCGCCGTCAAGGGTGGCGGTGCCCGCCTGCCGCAGCACCGCGTTCGTCAGGGTGCGCGAGATGTTCCACGGCTCGGTGTCGCCGAATTGCCAGGGCCGGGTGGCGCCGGTGAGCTCGCCGGCCGCTCCCGCCCGCCGATGGTCGCGGTCGCCGCGACGTCCCGAAAGTTGTTGCACCACATCGCGCAACGCCGTCTCACCGAGGCGACGCATGGCCTTGGGCGAGAGCCGCCACTGGCCGTCCGAGCCGCGATCCAGGAAGCCCTGGTTGACCAGCGCCCGCTCGAGTTCGGCCAGCGTGCGCGCGTCGACCGCGGCCTGGTCGCCGAGCTGGCGGGCCAGCGCGTCGAGGTCGACGTCGTCCATCGTGGCGCCGGGGTAGCTCTGCGAGAGCTGCTCGGCCAGCTGCTCCAGCTCGGCGACGTCGGCCAGCGCCTGGGTGCCCTCGCCCATGCCGAACGGGTTGTCCCCGGAGAACTCCTCGGAGCCCGTCCAGTCCTCGCCGGGGCGGGCGGCCTGCAGGTGGGCGTCCAGCCGGTTCAGCGCCTGCATCAGCGACGGGGAGCCGAACGCCTGCTGCGCCAGCGCGTCCAGCTCGGCGCGCTGCTCGGCGCTCAGGCTGTTGCGGAAGCGCTGCGCGGCCGCCGCGCGCTTGGCCAGCGAGTCCAGCAGCTCGTCGACGTTGCGGGGGTTTTCCGGGAAGAACTCGCCGTGCGAGTCCATGAAGTTGTCGAAGTCTTCCTGGGTGTCCTCGCCGCGGGAGTGCTTGTCCAGCAGCTGATTCAAGTCGTCGAGCATGTCGGTGACACGCTGCCGGTCCTCGTCGGTGGCGCCTTGCAGCGCCTGCTTCATGCCGGCGAAGCGCTGGTCCAGCATTTCGCGTCCCAGCAGATCCTTGATCTGCTCGTACTTCTGGCGGGCCTCGCCGCTGCGCCAGTTGTACTCGGAGAGCTCCTGGACGGCCTTGGCCGGCGACGCGGGCAGCGCGTCCAGCTGCAGTTCGCCGAAGCGGGCGTCGTCGTCGAGGGCCCGCGCCAGCTCCTTGCGCTCGGCCAGCACCGCCTCGTCGAGCAGCTTCTTGATGTCCTGAAGCGTGCCGTCAAGGTTGTTGCGCCGCAACAGCTCTCGGCGTCGCCGGTTGGCCTCGGCGGCCAGCCGGTCGGCGCCCGGCATGTTGCGGGTGCCGCGGCGCAGCAGCTCCGACAACGCCCGGCGCGGCGAGGTGCCGGCCATGACGTCTTCGCCGATCTGTTCCAGCGCCTCGCGTAGGTCCACCGGCGGGGCCAGGGGGTCCGGCCCGCCGGTGTAGGCGGAGTAGCGCGACGAGTGCCCTTTCGCGGAGGGTTTAGCCATAGACCGTTTGACCTTCTCCGGAGACCTTGTCGATCCGCTTCGCCAAATACAGTGCCTCGAGCGCCATTTCGAGCGCGGCGGCGCGTTCGCCCTCGGACTGCGCGTGCAGCTTGGCCGAGATCTTGTCCACCACCGGCAGGCCGGAGACCGCGGCCAGCACGTCCTTGGCCGAGATGCGCTCGCCCGTGGTCACCGCCGAACCGCCCTCGACCGCATTCACCAGCGACGCCACGTCGATGCCGCCCAGCACGCGCGACGCCGTGTCCGCGGTCGCCCGGCGCAGCAGGTGTTCCAGCACCGCCTGCTCGCGGCCCTCCTCGCCGGACTCGAATTCCAGCTTGCCGCGCAGGACGTCGATCACCGTGCCGAGGTCGACCACGCGGGCGACCGGATCGGTCTCCCCCAACACGGCGCCGCGATGCCGGGCCGAGGCCGCGACGGTCTCCGCCGCGGCGATCGCGAACCGCGCCGACACCCCGGAGCGCTGGTCGACCGAGTTGGACTCGCGCAGGTAACGGGCGAACCGGGCGATCACCTGCATCAGGTAATCGGGCACCTGCGCCGACAGGTGCGCCTCCTGGACGATGACGCCGACCTCGGCGTCCAGCTCGAGCGGGTAGTGGGTGCGGATCTCCGCGCCGAAGCGGTCCTTGAGCGGGGTGATGATGCGCCCGCGGTTGGTGTAATCCTCGGGGTTGGCGCTGGCGACCACCAACACGTCCAGCGGCAGCCGCAGCGTGTAGCCGCGGACCTGGATGTCGCGCTCCTCCATGACGTTGAGCATCGAGACCTGGATGCGCTCGGCGAGGTCGGGAAGTTCGTTGACCGCGACGATGCCGCGGTGCGCCCGCGGGATCAGGCCGTAGGCGATGGTCTCCGGGTCTCCGAGGCTGCGGCCCTCGGCGACCTTGATCGGGTCGATGTCACCGACCAGGTCCGCGACGCTGGTGTCGGGGGTCGCCAGCTTCTCGGTGTAGCGCTCGCTGCGGTGCCGCCACTCGATGGGCAGGTCGTCGCCCAGGGTGGCGGCCTTGCGGATCGACTCGGGCGTGATCGGGGAGAACGGGTGCTCGCCCAGTTCGGCCCCGGAGATCACCGGCGTCCACTCGTCGAGCAGGCCGGTCAGCGCGCGCAGCAGCCGGGTCTTGCCCTGGCCGCGTTCGCCGAGCAGGACGAAGTCGTGGCCCGCGATGAGCGCCCGCTCCAGCTGCGGCAGGACGGTGTCCTCGAAACCGAGGATGCCGGGCCAGACGTCGTCGCCCTCGGCCAACGCGGTCAGCAGATTCTCGCGGATTTCCTGTTTGACGGTCCGCTCGCGGTGACCGCTGGCGCGCAGTTCGCCGACGGTGCGGGGCAGGTTGCTCGGTGATGTCACCACTCCACGCTACGACGCGTTACGGAGATGCGTCATGCGGATGCCGTTCACGTGCGGCGTAATGGCGTGGCGGCGGGTCAGTGGGCGAAGTGCCGCGCCCCCGTGAGGTAGACGGTGACGCCGGCCGCGGCGGCCGCCGCCGTCACCTCGTCGTCGCGCACGGAGCCGCCCGGATGCACGATCGCCTTGACCCCCGCGGCGGTCAGGGTCTCGAGCCCGTCGGGGAACGGGAAGAACGCGTCCGACGCCGCGACCGCCCCGCGAACCCGGTCCCCGCCCCGTTCGACGGCCAGCCGGGCCGCGTCGACCCGGTTCACCTGGCCCATCCCGACGCCGATGGTGGCGCCGCCGCCGGCGATCACGATCGCGTTGGACTTGACCGCGCGGCAGACCCGCCAGGCGAACACCAGGTCGGCCAGCGTCGCGGGGTCGGCGGGCGACCCGGTCGCCAGCGTCCAGTTCGCGGGATTGTCGCCGTGCGCGTCCAGCTCGTCGCGCTGCTGCACCAGCAGCCCGCCGCTGATCGGGCGCAGCTCGTGGCCGCCGGTGAGCGGCTCCGAGCCCACCAGCACCCGGATGTTCTTCTTGCGGGTCAGCACGTCGACGGCGCCGGGCGCGTAGGCGGGCGCGATGATCACCTCGGTGAAGATGGTGCTCACGAACTCCGCCATCTCGACGCTCACCTCGGTGTTGGCCGCGATCACCCCGCCGAAGGCGCTCAGCGGGTCGCACTCGTGGGCCTTGCGGTGGGCGTCGGCGACGGATTCCGAGGAGATCGCGATCCCGCACGGGTTGGCGTGTTTGATGATGGCGACGCAGATCTCCTCGTGATCGAAGGCGGCCCGCCAGGCCGCGTCCGCGTCGGTGAAGTTGTTGTAGGACATCTCTTTTCCGTGCAGCTGCTCGGCCTGCGCCAGGCCGGGCCACGCGCCGGGGTCGCTGTAGAGCGCCGCCTGCTGGTGCGGGTTCTCGCCGTAGCGCAGCGTCGCCGAACGACGCCAGCTGCGGCCGAGCCACTGCGGGAAGCCGGTGGGCGGGTGCTCGGGCGCCAGGGTGGACTCCATCCAGGTGGCGACGGCGATGTCGTACTCCGCGGTGTGCCGAAATGCCAAGGACGCCAACCTTTTTCGCTCGGCGAGGCTAAAGCCCCCCTGCCGCACGGCGGCGAGCACGCCGTCGTAGCCGAGCGGGTCGGTGATCACGGCGACGCTGGGATGGTTCTTGGCCGCCGCCCTGACCATCGACGGGCCGCCGATGTCGATCTGCTCGACGCATTCGTCGATGCTCGCGCCGGATTCGACGGTCTCGCTGAACGGGTAGAGGTTGACGACGACGAGTTCGAACGCCGCGACCCCGAGTTCCTCGAGCGCGGCGGCGTGTTCGGGTTTACGCAGATCGGCGAGCAACCCGGCATGCACCCGCGGGTGCAGGGTCTTGACGCGCCCGTCGAGCACCTCGGGGAACCCGGTCAGTTCCTCCACGCGCGTCACCGGGATCCCTTTGTCGGCGATCACCTTCGCGGTCGACCCGGTCGAGACGATCTCGACGCCCGCCTCGGCGAGACCCTGGGCGAGGTCGACGAGACCCGTCTTGTCGTACACGCTGATCAGCGCGCGGCGAATCGGCCTTTTGCCCGTCTCCCGCCCGTCGTCGGTGCTCATCTGTGCGTCGCCTTTCGTCCGATCGTCGCTGTTCTTCCGACCAGCGTGAGGCCGCCGACCGCGATCGCGGCCACGACGTCCACCAGTAGCTGCCGTTCGATGACCTTGATGCGCTCGTGCAGGCTGTCCTCGCTGTCGCCGTCGAGCACGGGAACGGCTTGCTGGGCCAGTATCGGCCCGGTGTCCATCCCGGCGTCCACCAGGTGCACCGTAGTGCCGGTGACCTTCACGCCGTAGGCCAGTGCGTCGGCCACCCCGTGGGCGCCGGCGAACGCCGGCAGCAGCGCCGGGTGGGTGTTGATGATGCGGCCGTAGAACCGCGAAAGGAATTGCTGGCCAAGGATTTTCATGAAGCCGGCGGAGACGATGAGGTCCGGCGAGTGGGCGGCGGTCGCCTCGGTGACGGCGGCGTCCCAGGCGCCGCGGTCCGGGTGGTCGCCGAGCCGGACGGTGAAGGTGGGCACGTCCGCGGCCGCGGCGACGTCGGTGGCCGGGCAGTCGCGGTCGACGCCGACGGCAACGACCCGCGCCGGGTAGTCGCCGACGGCGGCGCCGATCAACGCGTTCAGCAGCGAACCGGTGCCCGACGCCAACACCACCAGTCGCGCCGGCGCGCTCGGGGGCACATGGAGCGGTTCGACCACATCGGGGAGCCTAGCGGGACGCCGGCACGCGCCGCGCAGCGACGCGAGGTGCGCGGTTGGAGCGGTGTGCGGCGGCCGGGGTCTCGCGGCCGCCTGACGCTCGCGGCCGCCTGACGCTCGCGGCCGCGGCCGCGGCGGGGCATTGCCGAAGTGCCCGCCTCATAGCGACAATCGCCGCCAGCCGCACACCCGCTGCGCAGACCTCAGCCGGCCGCCGGTGCGCGCCACGCGGCCGCGTCCGGTTGTCGCTGTGAGGCAGGCACAAACCCTAGTCCCCGGACTCCGGCTCCCTGAAGCGCTCCGGTTCCGGAAGCTGCTCCCGCTCGTGGCTTGTCGGGCCGGCCTTGCCGGGCGCGTCGGCATCGCCGGACGGGCCGCCATCGCCGGAAAGGCCGCCAGCGCCGGAAGGGCCGCCATCGCCGGAAAGGGCGTCATCGCCGGGAAGGCCCTCGGAGTCAACCGCCCCATCGCCGGGCTCAGCGTCAAACGGCCCCTCAAACGGCGCGCCGCCCGGCTCGTCGTCGAACAGCTCACCGAAATCCGCGGGCTCCTCCCGCGGCCGGGGTTTGGGCCGTCGCGGCCGGCGGCGTCGCCGGATCCCGCCGGTCATGACCACCGTGACGGCGCCGATCACCGCGAACCAGAACAACGCACCGACGAACATCGCGCCCTGGTCCACGCCGACGTGCCCGAAGTTGCCCAGCTGACCACTTCCGGCGTAGGCGAGCAGCGACATGGCCGCCGCCGCGGTGACGGCGGCGACCAGAAGCTTGCCCGCCGCGGCGAGCAACGGCAGCGGGCGTCGGGCGCACTGCTGCCCGAGCGCCACGCCCGACGACGCGCCGATGATCAGCAGCGCAACCCATACCGGGCCCAGCGGGGGGCGGGGCACCGCGGCCAGCACGGGCAACGCGGGAATGTCGCCGCCGAACACGGTGAAGGAGCTAAACGTCGCGAAGCCGATGTGGGCGCTGGAACCGACGGCCACCGCGGCGGTGCCCACGATCACGTTGGGCGCGTAGAGGATCGACAGCACGGTGAGGCTGAACTCGCCGAAGATCGAGTCGGTGATGCCGTACAGATCCTGCATCGTCGCCCAGTGCACCACTAGCGACCCGGCCGTCACCACGCCGGAGAGCCCGACCAACGCGAGCACGCCGGCCGCCGCGGCGCGCAGGGCGTCGTCCAGCCAGAACGGCAACGGCGTCGCCGCCACCGCCCGCGGCCCCACCCGCGGCCACACACCGATCGCGGCGCCGAGCGCGTGCACCGCGAGCACGCTGGCGAAGGCGCGCAGCGCGCTGGGCGTCTGCAACTCGGTGATCACCGACGACGCGTCGTGGATGACCGCCAGCGCGATCGCGGCCAGCAACAGCGGGCCGCCCAACGCCGACGCGACGACCCAGCGGACCACGAGCCAGGAGGAATACGGGGACGTCGCGCGGGCCGTGCTGCGCGCGACCGCCCATACCATCAGCAGGACCGGCAGCAGCGGCAGCACGCCCAGCTCGCGGCCGCCGATCGAAATCGGCACCTGGTGCACGCCGAGCCACATGCTGGCGATCGCGCCCAGCGCGCCGGTCATGTCGCTGTTGGCGATCAGCAACTGGAGCAGCGTGACCGCGGCGATGACAACCAGAGCCACCACCGCCGGGCCGAATGCGACCCTGACAAGGTCACGCGCCTGGCGAGCGCCCGCTGCCTGGTTGCCCTCCACCCTTGTCACTCTTGGCGAATGTCCCCTATTCGGCGGGAGAACGCGCGATTAGGACGGGGCGGGACCAGCGGGCGCCGACGGCGGCTGCTCTTGACCGTAGGCCTGGCCGCCCGTCGGGTTGGAGTAGTTCGCGGTGGCCGAGTTCGAGTCGCCCCCGCCGCTGGCGCCGGACGACGGCGGCGGGCTGAAGCTGGGGAAGCCGGTCGGCGGGGTGGAGGTGCCGTGCTGCTGCGCCGCCGGCTGCTGGCCGGACTGCGGCTGGGCGCCGAAACCGCCCGACGGCGCGCCGCTCTGGGTCGGCGCCTGGCTGGGCTGGTAGCCACCGTACTGCGAGCCGTAACCGCCGTGCTGCTGAACCGCGGGCTGCTGGCCGGTGTGCTGCTGGCCGCCGGGCTGCCCGCTCTGCTGACCGTAATAAGGCTGCTGACCGTATTGCTGCCCGTACTGGCCGCCGTACTGCCCGTACTGCTGGGCGTAGGGGTCGTACTTGGGCCGCGGGGTCGGCGCCGTGATGACCCCCGACTCCAGCAGGACCACGACCACCGCGGCGATCGCCTGCAGCACGTTCGACGCGAGCAGCGGCCACAGCGCCCAACCGATCCCGACGCCGGTCGGCAGGTTGATGGTCTCGGTGATCGCCAGCAAAGCACCGAGAACCGCGATCGCGGCGACGACGCCGGTGTAGTTCTTGGCCTTGGGCAGCAGGCTCAGCGCGGCGAGCAGCGAGGCCAGCACCGCGACGATGACGGCCGTGCCGGCGTCGCCCGCGCGGCCGCCGATGCCCGGGCCGAGGTCGGCGCTGAGGGTGAAGGTGGGGCCGAAGTTCAGGAAGTAAGAGAGGAGGCCGAGCGCCACGACCGCGGCGGTCAGGTACAGCGGCAGCTTGCTCTTGCCGTCGTCGTCCTTGGCGAAGGACGGGGTGCCGCCCGAATAGGAGCCGCCGGACTGCGCGGGCGGGTATCCGGGGCCACCGGGAGAGTAGGTCATGGCTCCTCCTGTTGCTTCCAGCTGCCATCGAGTGCGATCGGGCGCCGCGGTCGCGGCGCGCGCTGTGCTTCCGGGCGCCCCGCCCGCACAACCTCTCGAATCGGCGGTTGCGTTGGCGACGCGGTCGATCAACCACGCTAGCGCACCCGCCAGCGGGCGCGCCGTGGCGACCGGCTTCGACACGGCGCCGGTCTCACACCGCGCCGGGCCCGCCGACCGACGGGCCCGCCGGCAACGCGGCTTGCCCAGCGGAGGTAGAACACGTTCTAATTCTCTGCATGGATTACGGGCTTGTCCTTTTCACCAGCGACCGCGGCATCGCCCCGGCGACGGCCGCGAAGCTGGCCGACGACCACGGGTTTACGACGTTCTACGTGCCAGAACACACCCACATCCCGATCAAACGGGAGGCGGCGCACCCGACGACCGGCGACGCGTCGCTGCCCGACGACCGCTACATGCGGACACTAGACCCGTGGGTCAGCCTGGGCGCCGCGAGCGCCGTGACGTCGCGCGTCCGGTTGTCCACGGCGGTCGCCCTGCCCGTCGAACACGACCCGATCACGCTGGCGAAAAGCATTGCCACCCTGGATCACCTGTCGGGCGGGCGGGTCAGCCTGGGCGTCGGGTTCGGTTGGAACACCGACGAACTCGCCGACCACAACGTGCCGCCCGGCCGCCGCCGCACCATGCTGCGCGAATACCTCGAGGCGATGCGGGCGCTGTGGACGCAGGAGGAAGCCGAGTACGACGGCGAGTTCGTGAAATTCGGGCCCAGCTGGGCCTGGCCCAAGCCCGTGCAGTCGCACATCCCGGTGCTGGTGGGCGCCGCGGGCACCGAGAAGAACTTCAAGTGGATCGCCCGCAGCGCCGACGGCTGGATCACCACGCCGCGCGACTTCGACATCGACGCGCCGGTGAAACTGCTGCAGGACACCTGGGCGGCCGCCGGGCGCGACGGCGCCCCGCAGATCGTGGCGCTGGACTTCAAGCCGATCCCGGAGAAGCTGGCCAAGTGGGCGGAGCTGGGCGTGACCGAAGTGCTGTTCGGGCTGCCGGACCGCTCCGAGGACGAGGTCGCCGCCTACGTCGAGCGGCTCGCCGGCAAATTGGCCGCCCTGGTCTGAGCGGGCGGCGCCACCACGGCGGCCCTCAGGCCAGCGTGCAGCGGTTGCCGTAGTCGAAGGAGCGCACCCGCACGGCGCGGCCCAGCGGGTCGCCGTCGACCAACAGGGCGATCAGCTCGTCGTCCTCGGTAGTGGACAGGAAACGGCTGCCGTCGTCGAGCCGGCCGACGATGATCCCGGTGGGGCGCCCGTCGTCGCGGCGCACGGTGTAGGTCTCGACAGTGCCGGTGCCGTCGGCGTTCTCGACGACGGCCACCCTCGGCGATCCGTCGATGCGGGCCTGCAGCTGCGCGTTGCGGTCCGGCGTCCAGCCGACCGGGGTGGTGGAGTAGACGCCGACGGAGTACTTGCTGAGGATGCCGCCGTTCGCGCCGACCAGGCCGAACTCGCCGGGCGCGGCGCGCAGCTGGGCGACGGTCTCGGCGACGGCGTGCATCGAGTAATTGTTGCCGGCCCCACCGAAGAACGGCAGGCCGCCGGTGACGGTCAGGCCACGGGGGTCGTCGGTCGCGATGCCCACGCCGTCGCAGACGTTGAACACCGGGACGGCAAAGCAGCTGTACAGGTCGAACGTGGCGACGTCGTCGACTCCGACGCCGGCCATGGCCAGCGCCTCGCGGACGGCCAGGACGGCCGACGGCGCGCGCCCCAGGTGGGGCCGCTCCAGCAGCGACTGCTCCTCGGCGTCGGCGTGGCCGTGCAGATACACCCAGTTGCCCTCCGGCACGCCGAGGCGACGCGCCTCGCCGACCGACATGAGCAGCGCGGCCGCGCCCTGGTTCACCTGGTCGCGGGCCACCATCAGCCGCGGATAGGGCTCGGCGATCATCCGGTTGCGCTCGGTGACGGTGGCCAGCTCGTCGACGCTGCGTTCCACCGGCGCGGCAGCGAACGGGTTGCTGGCGGCGATCTTGGTGAACGGCGCGAACAACTCGGCCATCGCGCGCCGGTAGTCCGCCGGCGCCAAGCCGGTCTGAGCCCGCCGCGCGTTCTCCAGCAGCGCGTACTGAATCGGCGCGCTGGTCAGCCCGTGCACCACGGTGTACCGCGAGACCAGCTTCTCGATGCCCTGGCCGCGGTCTTCCAGGTCGCCGTCGACGGTCTCGCTGAAATCCGGCTTGGTGTCGGCCTTCGCGAAGTGCCGCAGCGTCGACGTCGCGTCCGAGCCGAAGATCAGCGCGGCGTTGCAGCGCCCGGCGGCGATCTGCCCGGCCAGCTCGCTGATCAGGTGCTGCGGCCCCTGCCCGCCGACGACCTCCAGGATCGCGCGGGCCGGGCGGGCGCCGAGGCGGTTCGCGACCGACCGCGGGTAGTTGTTCGACCGCCCCAGCGGCGCCTTGATGACGCCGGAGATCTCGAACTGCCGGACACCGGCCACCGTGTCCACGGCCGCCGCCACCGCGTCGTAGTCGGCGCCGCAGTCCACCAGGGCCGCGCGGGCGGCCGCCGCCGCGAGTTCGACGGGCGACAACCCGCGGTAGTCCGCGTCGTCGATGCGCTCGGCGGCCTGACCGACGCCGACGACGACAGGGGTGTTCGGGTCGAGATTCATAGACCCACTATCTACCGTGGGCCCGTACGCGCCGCAGCGGGGGTGGCGACGGGTCTAAAGACCCTGCAGGATCTCCCGGGCCAGCGCCGCGGTCTCCGACGGGGTCTTGCCGACCTTGACGCCGGCCGCCTCGAGCGCTTCCTTCTTGGCCGCCGCGGTGCCCGACGAGCCGGACACGATGGCGCCCGCATGGCCCATCGTCTTGCCCTCCGGCGCCGTGAAGCCCGCGACGTAGCCGACGACCGGCTTGGACACGTTGGCCTTGATGTAGTCGGCGGCGCGCTCCTCGGCGTCCCCGCCGATCTCACCGATCATCACGATGATCTTGGTGTCCGGGTCCTTCTCGAAGGCCTCGATGGCGTCGATGTGGGTGGTGCCGATCACCGGGTCACCGCCGATGCCGATCGAGGTCGAGAAGCCGAAATCGCGCAGCTCGTACATCATCTGATAGGTCAGGGTGCCCGACTTGGACACCAGCCCGACGGGGCCGGGCCCGCTGATGTTGGCCGGGGTGATGCCGGCCAACGCCTCACCCGGGGTGATGATGCCGGGACAGTTGGGCCCGATGATGCGCGTCTTCTGCCCCTTGTCGACGTTGTAGGCCCACGCATAGGCGCTGTCCTGCACCGGGATTCCCTCGGTGATGACGACCAGCAGCGGGATCTCGGCGTCGATGGCCTCGATGATCGCGTCCTTGGCGAACTTCGGCGGCACGAACACCACCGACACGTTGGCGCCGGTTTCCTTGATCGCTTCCGCGACGCTGCCGAACACCGGAAGCTCGACGTCCTTACCAACCGGGTCCACGTGCGAGACGGTAGTTCCCGCCTTGCGGGCGTTCACGCCACCGACGACCTTGGTGCCGGCCTTGAGCATCAACGCGGTGTGCTTGGTGCCCTCGCCGCCGGTGATGCCCTGGACGATGACCTTGGAGTCCTTGTTCAGGAAGATAGACATTTCTTGACTCCCTTACTTGTTCGCCAGCTCGGCGGCTTTGTCGGCGCCGGCGTCCATGGTCTCGGCCTGGATGACCAGCGGGTGGTTGGCTTGGGCCAGGATGCGGCGGCCCTCGTCGACGTTGTTGCCGTCCAGCCGGACCACCAGCGGCTTGTTGGCCTCGTCGCCGAGCATGTTCAGGGCGGTGACGATGCCGTTGGCGACCGCGTCGCACGACGTGATGCCACCGAAGACGTTCACGAAGACGCTCTTGACCTGCTTGTCGTTGAGGATGACGTCGAGCCCCGCAGCCATCACCTCGGCCGAGGCACCGCCACCGATGTCGAGGAAGTTGGCGGGCTTGACGCCGCCGTGCTTTTCACCGGCGTACGCGACGACGTCCAGCGTCGACATCACCAGGCCCGCGCCGTTGCCGATGATGCCGACGGCCCCGTCGAGCTTGACGTAGTTGAGGTCGTGTTCCTTGGCCTTGAGCTCCAGCGGGTCCGTCGCGTCGCGGTCCTCGAACTCGGCGTGTTCGGGGTGGCGGAAGTCGGCGTTGGCGTCCAGGGTGACCTTGCCGTCCAGCGCCAGGATCTGGTCGTCGGGCGTGCGCACCAGGGGGTTCACCTCGACCAGGGTCGCGTCTTCCTTGATGAAGACCTCCCAGAGCTTGGCGATGGTGATGGCCGCCTTGTCGAGCACCTCGGCGGGCAGGTGCCCCTTCTCGGCGATCTCGCGGGCGAAGGCCTCGTCCACACCCTTGCTGGCGTCGACGGGGATGCGGGCCAACCGGTCGGGCTTGGTGGCGGCCACCTCCTCGATCTCCATGCCGCCCTCCACCGAGCACATGGCCAGGTAGGTGCGGTTGGCGCGGTCGAGCAAAAAGGAGATGTAGTACTCCTCGGCGATGTCGCTGGCCTCGGCGACCAGCAGCTTCTTGACGACGTGGCCCTTGATGTCCAGGCCGAGAATGTTGTTGGCGTGTTCGTAGGCGTCGTCCGGGGTGGCTGCGTACTTGACGCCACCGGCCTTCCCGCGGCCGCCGACCTTGACCTGCGCCTTGACCATGACGGGCGCGCCGACCTCGGTGGCGATTTCCTTCGCACCCTCCGCGGTGTCGGTCACACGACCGGGCGTCGTGGGTACGTTGTGCTTAACGAACAGCTCTTTGGCTTGATATTCGAAAAGGTCCATGGACTCTCTGTCTTCGCTCGACTCGACAACTAGGCCTTGTGATGGGCGGCGCCGCACCCGGCTACCCGCTCGCACGCACTGTATCCACTGGAAAAATCGCAGCTACGGGCGCATCCACCGATGTGGCACAGCTCACGGCGCACCGAAGTCGCTTGGGTGATCCAAGTCACAAAATGGTTTGGATCGCGCGACGAGGTTGCCACCCGCGCGAGTAAGCGGATACCTTCCTAGGGTCCCAGATAACGTTATGGTCACGATACGAGGACATTTCAGCTTGTCCCAGCACCGTTTCGCTCGTTCATCCGCCGTAGACGCAGGTGTGGTGAGGGTTGGTCGTTCGGCGGGCGGCGGCCGGTGGGCCGAACCGCACCGCAACGAGGTCACCGAGATCCTACCGCTCGACGGCTTCAACTTCGACGACTTCGAATTCGCCGACGACGCCGGCGATCTCGGCGACCTGGACTTCAGCAACGACTCGACGTTCAACAACGCCGCCGAGGTGCTGCTGGCCCCCGAACTCGACGACCTCGACGACACCGACGACCTGACGCCGGCCTGGCTGGCCGCGCCGGTGACCGAGGTGCTGCCGCGGATCGTCATCTCACCGCGCACCGAGCGGCGCCTCGATCGCCCCCGCAGCAGCGACGTCGTCGCAGTGGCGCGGCGCGGCGGTCAGCACCGCAAGCAGCCGACCAGCGCGGCCCGCGGTCGCCTCCTGATCTCCGCGATGGCCGCCGGCGCGGCCGCCGCGGCGGCCCACACGGCCACCAGCCACGCCGACACCCCGAAGACCGAGCCGGTGTTGACGGCCAACGCGTCCGCGCTCACCGGCGGCGCGGGTGGGGCCACCATCCGCGGCGCGCAGGTGATCGCGATCGAGCCGGCGGCGACGGCCGCGCTGCACAACCAGGAGCTTGCCAAGGGCGTCGCCTTCGCCAACGACCGCGCGCAGCGCGAGGCGCGGCTGCAGCAGCCGCTCTATGTGATGCCGACGAAGGGCATCTTCACCTCGAACTTCGGTTACCGCTGGGGCGTGCTGCACGCCGGCATCGACCTGGCCAACGCGATCGGCACGCCGATCCTCGCGGTCTCCGACGGCGTCGTCATCGAGGCCGGCCCGGCCTCCGGCTACGGCATGCTGGTCAAGCTGCGGCACGCCGACGGCACCGTCACGCTCTACGGGCACATCAACACCGCCACGGTCAGCGTCGGCGAGCGCGTGATGGCCGGCGACCAGATCGCCACCATGGGTAACCGCGGCAACTCCACGGGCCCTCACCTGCACTTTGAGGTGCTGCAGGGCGGTACCGAGCGCATCGACCCCGTGCCGTGGCTGGCTAAGCGTGGTCTCAGCGTCGGCAACTACGCTGGCTGAGGTGACCGCGCCGAACCAACAGCCTCCCGGTCCGCGCCCGACCGAGCCCGACCCACCATCCGACTCACGGACCCGGATCATCCGTCGAGCCCCCACGGGGCCGATACCCACGACACCGGACTCGCCGACCACTCACATCCCGCGCCCGACGACGCCGGCGCCGGCCTCGAGTGCGCCCCGACCCGGCCGGCCGCGTTACGGCGCGGCGACAGCGCTCGAGCCCAGCGACCGGACGGCCGTGGCCGCCTGCGCCGTCAGCATCATCAGCGGGTGGGCGACGTCGGTGGTGGCGACCGATCTGATCGCCGGGTGGTGGCGCACCGACCGACTGTTCTGCATCGCCATCGCGTTCTTGGCGCTGGTGTTCGCGGCGACGACGGTGTCGGGCGTGATCATGGTGCTGCAGCGCCGCCCGTTCGGGCGTCAGCTTATCGTGGCCGGCGCGGTCGTGGCGGTGCTGACCTACGGCGGGGTGTTCATCGCCGGCGCCCGGGTGGCCTGGATCGTGCACGCGCTGCCGTTGTTGCCGATCGCCAGCGTGGTGCTGGCGCTGCATCCGCGCACCAAGCGCTGGCTGGGCGGCTGAACCGGCTCGTCAGAGCTTGCTGATCGGGGCGTGGTTGTGCATCAGTTTGACGCGCCCCGAGCTGCCGAAATCGATGAGTGACATGGCCGATTCGCCGGCGCCGGACACCTCCTCGACGCGACCCAGCCCGTACTTGTCGTGGCTGACCCGGTCGCCGGGCTCGAGCACCAGTAGCGGTCGCTTGGCGGACCCCGAGCGGGTGGGCGCCGCCCGCGGCGTGCCGAACCGGCCGGCGCCGCTCACCGGCGCGCTGAACGACGGCGTCGGCGCCGTGCGGCGCCACTCGATGAGTTCCTGCGGGACCTCCCGCAGGAACCGGGATTCCGGGTTGAGCATGGGCTGGCCCCAGGAGGACCGGACGATGGCCCGGCTCAGGTAGAGCCGTTGGCGGGCCCGGGTGATCCCGACGTAGGCCAGCCGGCGTTCCTCGCACAGCTCGACCGGGTCGTCCAGGGACCGCATGTGCGGGAACATCCCGTCTTCCCAGCCCGTCACGAACACCACGGGGAACTCCAGGCCCTTCGCGGTGTGCAGCGTCATCAACGTGACCATGCCGGCGCCGTCTTCGGGGATGTCGTCGGTGTCGGAGACCAGCGACACCCGCTCCAGGAACTCGGCCAGCACGCCGGTGTCGGGCACGTCCTCGTCCTGCGGGGTCTGCAGCGACTCGCCCAACGCCGCGGCGTTGGCCCGGTCGGTGCTGAATTCGTGTGCCACGCTGACGAGTTCGTTGAGGTTGTCCAGGCGTGCCAGCTCCTGGGGGTCGGTCGAGGATTCCAGCTCGCGGCGATAGCCGGTCCGCTCGAGCACGGACTCGACCAGGTCGCCGAGGTCGTCGTCCAGACGGCCCCTCAGCTCGTCGAGCAGCTCGACGAACCCCGCGATCGCCTTCTCCGCCCGCGAGTTGAGCATCGGCACCTTGCCCTCGGCCGCCGCCACCAGCGCGTCGGCGAAACTGGTGCCGGTGTTCTCGGCGTACACCGACACGCACGCCTCGGCGCGGTCGCCGATGCCGCGGCGTGGGGTGTTGAGGATGCGCCGCATGCTGACGGCGTCGCCGGGGTTGTCCAGCACCCGCAGGTAGGCGACGATGTCGCGGATCTCCTTGCGCTCATAGAAGCGCACGCCACCGACGACCTTGTAGGGGATTCCGGCACGGATGAACACCTCTTCGAAGGACCGCGACGAGTTGTTGGTCCGGTAGAAGACGGCGACGTCGTTGTAGGTGATCTCGCCCTTCTCCGCCAGCGCGTCGATCTCCTCGGCGACGAACCGGGCCTCGTCGTGCTCGTTGTCGGCGACGTAGCCCACGATCAACTCGCCGGCGCCGGCGTCGGTCCACAGCCGCTTGTCCCGGCGCCCGGTGTTGCGGGCGATCACCGAGTTGGCCGCCGACAGGATGTTCTGCGTCGACCGATAGTTCTGTTCCAGCAGGATGGTCGTCGCGTCCGGGTAGTCGCGCTCGAAGTCCTCGATGTTGCGAATGGTCGCGCCGCGGAACGCGTAGATCGACTGGTCGGCGTCACCGACCACGCACAGCTCGGCGGGCGGCACGTCGTCGGGCGACGCCTCGGCGGTGTCGGGCCGCGCTGAACCGCCCGCCTCATGCGCTGAACCGCCGCGGCCCACCAGCTCGCGCACCAGCACGTACTGCGCATGATTGGTGTCCTGATACTCGTCGACCAGGACGTGCCGGAACCGCCGGCGGTAGTGCTGGGCGATCTGCGGGAAGGCCCGCAGCACCGCGACCGTCTCCCCGATCAGGTCGTCGAAGTCCAACGCGTTGGCCGCCCGCAGCCGCCGCTGGTATTCGCCATAGACGCTGGCCACCGTCTGGGACAGCTCGTCGGAACCCTCGTTGAGGCGGCTGACCGCCTCGGCCGGGTCGATGAGCTCGTTCTTCAGGTTCGAGATGGCGTTGGCCAGCAGGCGCGGCGAGTAGCGCTTGACGTCGAGGCCCATGTCGCGGGCGATCATCTGCAAGAGCCGCCGGGAGTCGTCGGCGTCATAGATGGAGAAGTTGGAGTTCAGGCCCTCGATCAGCGAGGCCTGGTTGCGCAGGATGCGCACACAGGTGGAGTGGAAGGTGGACACCCACATGGCGCGGGCCCGGTTGCCGACCAGTCGCACCACCCGGTCGCGCATCTCGGCGGCGGCCTTGTTGGTGAAGGTGATGGCCAGCACCTGCCCGACCCCGACGCCGCGGGCCGCGATCAGGTAGGCGATGCGACGCGTCAACACCGCCGTCTTGCCGGAGCCCGCCCCCGCCACGATCAGCAGCGGTGGGCCCTCGTGCACCACCGCCTGGCGCTGTTGGGGGTTCAGCCCCTCGAGCAGTTGGTCTGCTTCGGAGGCCACTCTGGCATCTGTTGCGTGCACACTCATGTCAGTCCAAACTTACCGCTGCCCACCGACGAAAACCCCAGGCATCAGACAGGCTAGCGGCTCCGCCGGCCCGCGCGGCGCCGGTCTGAGCACTCGGCATCCGCGTGTCGGCCAGCGGCCCCCGCGAGGGCCCTCGTTACCGTCGGGTCGCCGCTCGTGGCCGTAGAATGCGCAGCTCAGCTGGGCTTTTTTGCGTGCCCGCCGCGGTTAGTGGCACACTCGATTTGTGCTCAACGTGCAGTGTCGCCGTCGCTCCTCGGCTGTGGGGTGGCGCCGTCGATTTCCCTACGGGTACCGGTTCGCGGTGCCCGTGGCCTAACTGCTTCCGCAGAGCCCCGTGGTCCGCATCCGGCATCGGGGCTCGTCTTCTGTGAGGCCCGAGACTGCATGAGACCAGAAACCCCACCACACGAAGACGCGGAGTTAGCAGAAATGAACGCAGAGACGGTTGACGCGCCCGACGCCACCAACATCGACGACCTGCGCCACGAGATCGACCGGCTGGACGCGGAGATCCTCGCCGCCGTGCAGCGGCGCACCGAGGTGTCGCAGGCGATCGGGAAGGCCCGGATGGCCTCCGGCGGGACCCGGCTGGTGCACAGCCGCGAGATGAAGGTGATCCAGCGCTACAGCACGCTCGGCCCGGAAGGCAAGGATCTGGCCATCCTGCTGCTGCGGCTGGGCAGGGGCCGGCTCGGTCACTAAAGCCCGCGGGCCCGCGGCGCACGCCTGGCTGTCGCGCCTCCGGTCGCATTAGGGTCGAAGCATGACCTCCGTGCGAACCCTGCCCGACATCACCGCGACGCCGGCGTGGGACGCCCTGCGCAGGCACCACGACCAGATCGGCGAGACCCACCTGCGCCAGTTCTTCGACGACGACCCCGACCGCGGGCGCGAACTCACCGCCTCCGTCGGCGACCTGTACATCGACTACAGCAAACATCGCGTCACCCGGGAAACGTTGCAGCTTCTGGTGGATTTGGCGCGCACGGCTAACCTCGAAGAGCGGCGCGACCAGATGTTCTCCGGTGTGCACATCAACACCTCGGAGGATCGCGCGGTGTTGCATACCGCGCTGCGGTTGCCCCGCGACGCCGAGCTGGTGGTCGACGGCCGAAACGTCGTCGCCGACGTGCACGAGGTCCTCGACCGGATGGGCGACTTTACCGACCGGTTGCGCAGCGGTGAATGGACAGGGGCCACCGGGAAAAAGATCAGCACGGTGGTCAACATCGGCATCGGCGGGTCCGACCTCGGGCCGGTGATGGTCTACCAGGCGTTGCGCCACTACGCGGACGCGGGGATCTCCGCCCGTTTCGTCTCCAACGTCGACCCGGCCGACCTCGTCGCCACCCTGGCCGACTTGGACCCCGCGACAACACTTTTCGTCGTCGCGTCGAAGACGTTCTCCACACTGGAGACCCTGACCAATGCGACCGCCGCGCGCCGGTGGCTGACCGCCGCCCTCGGCGACGCCGCCGTGTCGCAACACTTCGTCGCCGTGTCGACCAACAAGCGCCTCGTCGACGACTTCGGCATCAACACCGACAACATGTTCGGCTTCTGGGACTGGGTGGGTGGCCGCTACTCGGTGGACTCGGCGATCGGACTGTCGGTGATGGCCGCCATCGGCAAGGAGGCGTTCGCCGACTTCCTGTCCGGCTTCCATATCGTCGACCGGCACTTCAAGACCTCGCCGCTGGAATCGAACGCGCCTGTGCTGCTTGGCCTGATCGGCCTGTGGTACAACAACTTCCTGGGCGCCCAGTCCCGCGTCGTGCTGCCTTACTCCAACGACTTGGCGCGCTTCGCCGCCTACCTGCAACAGCTGACCATGGAATCCAACGGCAAGTCGACGCGCGCCGACGGCAGCCCGGTCACCACCGACACCGGCGAAATCTATTGGGGCGAGCCGGGAACCAACGGCCAGCACGCCTTCTACCAACTGCTGCACCAGGGCACCCGGTTGATCCCCGCCGACTTCATCGGCTTCAGCCAGCCCACCGACGACCTTCCCACCGCCGACGGTGACGGCAGCATGCACGACCTGTTGATGAGCAATTTCTTCGCCCAGACGCAGGTGCTGGCGTTCGGTAAGACCGCCGAGGAGATCGCCGCCGAGGGCACGCCCGCCGAGGTGGTCCCGCACAAGGTGATGCCCGGCAACCGGCCGTCCACCTCGATCCTGGCCAACCGGCTGACCCCGTCGGTGCTGGGCCAGCTGATCGCCCTGTACGAGCACCAGGTCTTCACCGAGGGAGTCATCTGGGGCATCGACTCGTTCGACCAGTGGGGGGTCGAGCTGGGCAAGACGCAGGCCAAGGCGCTGCTCCCGGTGCTCACCTCCGACTCCCCGCCCGAACCCCAGTCGGACAGCTCGACGGACGCCCTGGTGCGCCGGTACCGGACCGAACGCGGCCGCGCCGGCTGACCGTCAGGCGAAGTACTTGGTCAGCGGGGGTGGCAGCACCCGCATCAACTGCACCAGCGGCGCCCACGGCCACCACGGAACGGCGGCGCGGCCGGTCTCGCGCTCCATGGCGGCGACGAGCGCGTTGACGCCGGTTTCGTTGTCCACCATCAGCATTGTGCTGTTCGACTTGGCGGTCATCTCCGACTCGATGTAGCCCGGCTCGATGACCGTCACCCTGATGGGCCCCTTGGCGTACTCGGCGCGCAGCGACTCCCCCAGCGAGCTCAGCCCGGCCTTACTGGCGGCGTAGGCCGCCTTGACGCCGGGCACCCCCTTGTTGCCGAGCACCGACGAGATCAACACCAGGTGGCCCGAACCGCTCTTGGTGAACATCTCCAGGGCCGTCTCGATCTGCACCAGCGCGGCCACCAGATTGGTCTCGAGGGTCGCCTTGTTCGCCCACAGCTTGCCCGATCCCAGCTTGGCGCCCTTGCCGATTCCGGCGTTGACGATGACGCGGTCGATGCCGCCCAGCTCGTCACCCAGTTCGGCGAACACCTTCGGCACCTGCTCATGATCGTTGACATCCAGCGCGGCGACCGCGACGGTGATGCCCGGATACCGTTGCGTCAGTTCGGCTTTGAGCTCGTCCAGACGTTCGGTACGCCGGGCGCACAACGCCAGGTCGCGGCCCTTGGCGGCGAACGCGCGGGCCATCCCGGCGCCCAGGCCCGAACTGGCACCCGTGATGAGGATCTTCTGACGAGTCATCCGCGCAGCATATCGACAGGCGTCAACTCCCCGGGGGGAGACTACTTCAGCAACCGCGACATCCGCCGGTCCGCGAGGATCTTGCCGCCGGTCTGGCACGTCGGACAGTACTGAAAAGACTTGTCCGCGAACGCAATCTCGCGCACGGTGTCCCCGCACACCGGGCAGGGCAGCCCGGTGCGGGCGTGCACCCGCAATCCGGAGCGCTTCTCGCCTTTGAGCGTGGCCGCCCCCTGCCCCACGGAGCGGGTCACGGCGTCGCGCAGCACGGTGATCATCGCGTCGTGCAGGGTCAGCAACTGCTCGTCGGACAGCTTCCCCGCCGTCGCGAACGGCGACAGCTTGGCGACGTGCAGGATTTCGTCGCTGTAGGCGTTGCCGATCCCGGCGATCACCTTCTGATCGGTCAGCACGGTCTTGATGCGGCCGGTCTGGCCGGCCAGCACGGCGGACAGGTCGTCGACGGTCAATCCCAGCGCGTCGGGGCCCAGCGCCGCGATGCCGGGCACCTGCTCGGGGCGCTCGACCAGCCAGACCGCCAGCCGCTTCTGCGTTCCCGCCTCCGTCAGGTCGAAGCCGGGCGCCGCGCCGGGAGTGCCGAGGTGGACCCGCAACGCGATCGGGCCCTTCCCCGGCCGCAACGGCGCCGCGGCCAACTTCTCGGACCACCGCAGCCAGCCCGCCCGGGACAGGTGCGTGATCAGCGACAGCGTCTCGGTCCGCAGGCCCAGGTACTTGCCCCAGCGCTCGGCGCCCACCACCGCCTGGCCCTGCAGCGCGCTGACCGGGGGGTCGAAGGTCTTGAGCACCGACAGGGCGACGACGTCGACGCGACCGACGGGCAGGCCCACGGCGTGGCGGCGCAGGTGGTCGGCCAGGGCTTCGACCTCGGGCAGTTCGGGCACGCTCTTCAGTCTGCCGGTCTGAGCAAATAGGTGTCCATGATCCAGCCGCG